>JBEITT010000012.1:0-77338 GCA_040374745.1 Planctomycetaceae bacterium
AACCACCGGGACGGATGGAAGACACCACATTCCGGAGAACTTTTTCTTTTGAATCATTATCAAAATAGATCAGCACGTTTTTCAGGAATACCACGTCAAACGGTTCCTCGCCGACCAGCGGATTCATCAGGTTATGCCGCTTCCATCGAGTCATTGCCCTTATATCGGCCTTTACCTGCCATTTGCCAGGCGTGGCTGTATCCTGCTGAAAATACGCTGAACGTCTGGCAGCAGTAACCAGCCGAATGGCACGCTCGTCATATATGCCATTTCTTGCCGCGTCTAAAACCTGCTGGGAAAGGTCGGTACCAAGCAGTTCAAGCCGCCAGCCGGCCAACTGATCAGCGTGTTCACGCAGGACGATGGAAATAGTGTAAAGTTCTTCGCCACTGGAGCTTGCTGCTGACCAGACACGAACCCGGCGAGTGTGCGTGCCTTTGGAGACAGCTTGAGCTATTTCGTCCAGAAAGGGGCCACCCAGCCATTCAAACTGACTGATGTCTCTGAAAAAACAGGTTTCATTGGTCGTGATGGCATCGAGAAATAAAGCCACTTCCGCCTTGCCTGCCGGAGAAGTCAGGTGGCGATAGTAGTTCTCAAAAGTGGTTATGCCGGTTTCCTTAAGCCGCTTGCGAAGCCGGTTAGAAATCAGAATCTGCTTCGTTGGAGCGACGCGAATTCCGGCAAGTTGATAAATCAACGTCCGGAATCGCTCGAATTCCAGCTCGTTCAGGGTTTGAAATTCCAAGGCAGAACCCCTGAAAACGGTTGAATGCTGTGCGAGACTCCACCGGAACCTGAATCAGATTCGGAAATTGCCGACAATGCTGCGAAGGACTGTGGCCTGGGCTCCGAGTTGCTCGGCTGAGGCCGAAAGCTCCTCGGAACTGGACGCATTGGTTTCGGTCAGACTTGAAACATCCTGAATGGCCTTATTCACCTCAGCGGCAGCCCGTGACTGATCCTGAGTGGCCTGTGCAATTTTGGCAATAGACTGGGCAGTTTCACGCACTCCGTTGACGATTGTCGCAAGCGACTGGCCCGCCTTCTCGGAAAGTTCTGAGCCATCGGCAACCTTGCGGGTCGATTCCTTGATCAGGCCGGTGATTTCCTTCGCGGCCTGGCTTGACCGTTCGGCCAGCTTGCGCACTTCATCGGCAACAACCGCAAAACCCAGACCATGCTCGCCGGCCCGTGCCGCTTCAATTGCAGCATTAAGTGCAAGCAGGTTGGTCTGGCTGGCAATTTCGGTGATCACCTGAATGTTGTCAAATACCACTTCGCTCGATTTTTTGATCGCCGCCATGGCTTCGATTGATTTCTTCACCGAATCACCTCCCTGGCGTGCCAGTTCGGCAGTGCTTTCAGCAAGTCGGCTTGCGGATTCGGCATTTTTATTGATGTCAGAAATTGAGACGGATAGCTCGTTGATTGAGGCTGACATCTCTTCGACAGTTGACGACTGATTCTGCGATGATTCGCTCAGGTATGTTGCACTTTCTGCAATCACCCGCGAGCTTTCAGCAAACTGACTCGATGATTCGACCACCTGGCCAATCACGTTTTTCAGGTCGGCAATCATCTTACTGAAGGCGTCGCCCAGACGACCCATGTCGTCATTACCTGTCACTTCCACAGGCACCGTAAGGTTGCCTTCGGCTGCAGCCCGAGCCACCTGCATAAGCTGATTTACCTTAATTTCAAGGTCTCGCTTATCTGAGGCGATCCGATTATCCTGCTCAATTTTTTCTATGGTTCCGGAAATCAGCCGACCCAGATTTCGGAAAGTGTCAATCCGGCTCTCACTTGGCGGATTGTTCCGATCCGACAGGAAATCAATCGTTGCCACCAAACTGCCCTGTGCGATAATAGGAATACAGAGGGCTGTTTTGATGCCCAGCCTGGCGGCAGGTGCCACCCGCGGACAACTTGTAAGCTGCGACAGGTCATTCGCGACAAAAATATCGCGATTACGCCATGCAACTCCGCTTAATCCCTGACCTTCCTGGTATGTTGCTTCCATGCTTGCCCGTCTGAAATCTTCGCCAATGGTGCCGCTGTCGCCGCCAAAGCCAAGATATTTCCGCGTGCTGTCGAGCTTCCAGAAACCAGCATATTTCCAGTCAAATGCCTCGCGTATCGAGTGAATTGACGATTGCAGAACTTCGTCGATCGTGCGGCACCGAGAAATGGCCATCAGCGTGTTGCTCGTGGCACGGCTGTCTTCAACCAGTTCTTTCTCACGCGCGGCGGCCTTGCGTTTCTCTGTCACGGTTTCCCAGGTCAGCATGGGCCCAAGATAACGGCCAGATTTATCCATAATGGCAGTGACCATAATGTCAAAAATCTCTTGGCCAATTCGGATCTCGCCCTTGTATGGCAAATTCCGGGGGTCAAGCAGGAGCGTTCGCTGGCGTTCCGGATGCTTGTGAAAAATATCCATCGAGTTGCCGATCATCTCATCAGCTTTGATCGGCAGGTGTGCCTCCAGCTTATGAAATGTCTGTCGAGCAGCCTGATTCATATAGCGAATGATAAGCGTATTATCAGCAAAGACTGTATTTACAGGTGTAAGCTCAGTTATCTGCGAAAATTTTGTATATTCAATTTCAAGTTCGCGGTGCCGGGCTTCAAGCGCTTTCTTTTCCGCGACAGGTACGGTAGCTTCCACAACAACTTCAGGCAACTTATTCTGCGAAACGGCCTTGCGTGATCTCTTGGGCTTGCCGGATTTCGGTTCAATTGCGGCTCTGGTCACTTTAACAATTGCCGGCTTCGGTTTTCCTTTGTTTGTAGAGTTTTTTTTCACCGCAGTTTTTTTCAGAGGAGTTTTCTTGACATTTTCACTGTTTTTTTTCGCCACGCGACTGAGTTTTGCCGATTGGGCTTTGGTCTGGCCTGACCCAATTGATTCAGGTGTTGCTGTTTTTTTTGCTGATCGTTTCGTAGCCATGATTTTTCCTCTCTAAACGGATGGCCTGTCAATTTGTTCGTCGCATAGACAAAGACGTTGCCTGGCAAACTGATTGGTTGTGTGACACTCCGCCGACCAAAAAATGTCTCAGGCTGAGACACATTTATCACCTCAGCCCGGCCGGTTCACCACTTCCATGGCATTTTTTAATCCTTCCATCATCAGCAGGCGGTCGACATCGAGAATGACGACAAGTCGATCGTCAACCTTGGCTACGCCCTGTAGGCAGGCTCGTTCCTGCGAATTGATGGTAACTGGTGGCGGCTGAATTTCGTCGTTTGTCAGTTTAATGACACGAGAAACTGAATCGACGACAACTCCAATGGTTTTTCCACTATGGTTCAATACAATTATTCTTGTATATTCGTCTGATGCCCGTGGCTCGAGCTCAAACCTCTTGCGCATGTTAACTACTGGAATCACTGAGCCTCGCAGGTTGATCAGACCATCGATCCAATCTGGCATCTGAGGGATGCGGGTGACCGGCGGCATGAGAATGATTTCCTGTATTCGCCTGATTTCAAAGGCGTAGTCAACTTCGGCCAGGCTGAAGCCAACAAATTGCTGCAACGAAGTACCGGCTTTTTTTTCGGCACCGCTCGCCTGTGCTTCCATTGCTACATTTGTGCTGACTGGATTTTCCATGATTGTATTTCAAGTCTACAAGGCCTTTGAAAAATCCTGAAATTCAATTTTCCCAGGAAGTTTCAATATGGCTGGATTTACAGATCCACCTGAGCACTGCCCTTTAGCAACCCGGATAGACCAAATGTTGCCGGCCCAGCCTCAAGTGCTGGCGAATAAAGCAGTTCCATGGCAATATGTTTAACTAATATGCATCTGGTTCAGCAGATAAGCAAACTCTTTTAATCCCGTCCTATGTAGCGATTCTATTGATTGTAATGAAAGCCGAAGTCAACGATAACGCAAACTGCTTTTATTTCTCAATTTACAATTGATTTTGCCAACTATTTCACTTCTGATTTTTCTTCACTAATCCGAAAACTTGCTGCTTCAATATTTAAATGTATGCAACGCGATTAAGCTATGACCACTATAAAAATCAAAAAAAACCCGACAGTCAGTGAAACTGCCGGGCTCAAGTTTTTGATGTTTGCTAAAGACGATGGTTTAGATCATCGTCCTCAGTTTTTTGCTGCCAGGCAAGGAAAGTGGATTAGGAACTATGCTCACGTCAGAGCCTTCAAGCATGGCATCTGGCGGCAGGAAGAAATTGGTTCCGCCACCGGCAGCATTGCCAAAGGCCATCATTGAACCACTATCGTCGTTGACTATCGTACCTATTGCCAGATCAACAGCCAGCGTGGCATTCGTCGCGCCACTCAGCCTGACAGCAAGGGTTTCGTCTGTCTCAACGGTTGTGTCGCCATAAATTCTGACGCTGAATCGCTTGACAGATTCACCTGGATAAAAGTTGAAATAGCTGACTTTACGCTGGTAGTCAACACTTTCGGTGGCAGTTTGCCCAGTGGCTTCGGTGCTGGCAATGACCGAAGAACTCTGAGACAGATCTCCTGTGCGGGTCAGGGTGAACCAGAGATTCTTCCAGCCACTGTTGCCTTCGGAAATTGAGGCATTCGCAACAGAGATTGAAGGAACCTGAGGAGTATCGTCGTTAACAATGGTGCAGAATGCTGAATTGCTCTGAAGTATCGCGTTTGACGACGCGTTGTACATGAACAGTTCAAAAACTTCGTCAGCCTCAACCTGTGTATCACCATAAATGGGGATGGAAAGTGTGGCCGATGTTTCGCCCGCCGGAATGGTAAACTGGGCAAATGGTGGGTCGTAGTCAGAGAAAGCGATAGCCGAGACGTCGTAGGTATAGTACCAGAAAGAAACGTCGCCACTATTGGCCTGATCCAGTGTCACCGTGAAATTGGCCAGAGTAATACCACTATCGCCTTCTGTCACTTCGATGTCGGAAACCGAGATCGTAGAGAAGGCATCATCGTTAAAGATTGTGCAAAGTCCTGTGCCATCAGCAATCGCAGCACCACCCGAGGCGTTATAAATGTTGAGTTCCAGAACTTCGTCTGATTCGACATCCAAATCGCCATAAACCGGAACGCTGATGGTACCGGAAGTGGCCCCGACTGGAATGACAAGAGTGCCGAACTGAGCCTCGTAGTCATAACCTGGCGATGCCGTCAGGCCGTAGGTGTAGTAGTCAACTGAAACAGGCACAAGTGCTGCTTTGTCAAGGGTGACCGTGAAAACAGCATCAGCTATGCCTTCGTTACCTTCTGTCATCTGAACGTCGTTGATTTGTACCTGAACTGGCGGCGGTGCGTCGTCGTTACGAATGGTTCCGATCGCTTCAGACCTGGTGAACTGAGCATTGCTTGAGAGGTTGCTTAGCGAGAACTTCAATGTCTCGTCGGGTTCAAATGTCGTATCGCCATAAACCGGAACGCTGATGCTGATTGAAGTCCTTCCGGCAGCAATCGTTGCCGAGCCAGACCTTGAGGCATAGTCAGACCCTGCCGTGGCAGAGACATTACTTGTCGCAAAGTTGAATGTCACTGGCGCGGTGGTGGCTGCACTCAGCCGCACGGTAAAGACCATGTTCGAAGAGCCGCTGTTGCCTTCGGTCCTCGAGACATCTGCGACGCTCACTCCCAGCGGTGGGAAGTCGTCGTTGGTGATGGTGCCCGTGGCCGTGGCTCGGCTAATGACAGCATTCGACGAAATATTGGAAAGCGTCAGTGAGAGGGTTTCGTTCGACTCGATTGATGTGTCGCCATTGATGACCACCGGAATGGTTACCGATGTGCTGCCGGCCGGAATCGTGGCCGTGCCGCTGGCCGCGACATAGTCGGAAGCAGAAGTTGCTGTGCCATCAGCCGTGGCGTAGTTGAACGTTACCGGCAAGGCCTGGGCAACCGATAAACTCACCGTAAAAACCATGTTTGATGTGCCGCTGTTGCCTTCTGTCTTTGAGACATCAGCCACTGAAACCGACGGCGGGAAGTCGTCGTTAGTGATAGTGCCCGTGGCTGTTGCCCTTACAAAAGTTGCATTCGACGAGAGATTACTGAGATTCAGAGTGAATGTCTCGTTATTCTCAATCGCTGTATCGCCATTGACACCGACATTCACTGTGACAGATGTACTGCCGGCCGGAATCGTGGCCGTGCCGCTGGCAGCAACAAAGTCGCTGCCGGCAGTCGCCGTACCATCAGCCGTGGCATAGGTGAATGTGACCGGAGTGGAAGTGGCTGCTGTAAGAGACACGGTGAAGACCATGTTCGAGCTGCCGCTGTTGCCTTCTGTCTTTGAGACATCAGAGACAGAGACACCCGGTGGTGGCAAATCGTCATTTCTGATGGTGCCTGTCGCTGATGCCCTGGCAAATGTGGCATTCGACGAAATATTGCTCAGATTCAGTGTAAAAGTTTCATCAGATTCAACCGTGGTATCGCCATTGACAACCACGGGGATTGTCACGGAAGTACTACCGGCCGGAATCGTTGCGGTGCCACTGGCGGTGGAATAGTCAGAACCGGCTGCGGCTGTGCCATCAGCCGTGAGATAATCGAAGGTGACCGGAGTCGCAGTTGCAGCTGAAAGTGTCACCGTGAAAACCATGTTTGATGTGCCGGTGTTGCCTTCGTTCAGTGTTGCATTGGCAACAGTTACGGTTGGTGGAGGCACATCGTCGTTCCTGATGGTGCCCGTCGCCAGATTATCTGTGAAGACAGCATTGGTCGAGAGATTCGACAAAGTCAGAGTCAGGGTCTCATCAGTCTCAACTGTTGAATCGCCATTGACGGGCACCGAAACTGTCACCGAAGTGCTACCAGCCGGAATCGTGGCCGTACCAGATGTTGCCTGATAGTCACTACCCGCCGTGGCCGTACCGTTAGATGTGGCGTAATTGAAAGTTACCGGATTGGTCAGGGCAGCACTCATAGTCACCGTGAAGACCATGTTTGTCGTACCACTGTTACCTTCGTTCAGGCTCACGTCACCCACGGCAATAGTCGGTGGCGGTGGGGCCAGCCCGTTATTGATCATGGAATTGACATTCAGCCGGCCGCCGCTGACGGTGTAGCCAGCCTGAGATGCAGTGGGAGTGGCCGTCTGCATCAGAACGTTGCGAATCTGCTGCGCGGTGGCATTAGGATACACCGATTTGAAAAGGGCAATGGCACCAGTCACATGCGGTGTTGCCATTGATGTACCACTGTAATTGGCATAAGCGTTTGTTGGTACGCTGGACCAGACACCACCACCCGGGGCAGCAATGTCAACGGTGGTTGGGCCATAGCTTGAGAAATAGCTCATGGCACCATTGCTGTCCAGCGAGGCTACGGCCACCACGCCTTCATAGCTTGCGGCAGGCTCTCCGGTGGCGTTCTGAAGTGTTGACAGGCTTGATGGATAATTCAGCGTGTAATCGTTATTTGAGCTTGAATTTCCGGCCGCAGCCACAAAAAGGATATTTGCCTTGGCAGAACGATTCACGGCGGCGTGCAGGGCCGATGAATATCCTCCGCCACCCCACGAGTTGTTTGATGCAACCAGGTTCATGCCGTGCCGCGTCTTGAGATCCGTCAGATAGTCAACCGCCCTAACGGCATCGGCTGTTGTCCCACCAAAAGCACCCAGGAATTTGGCAGAAATCATTGTCACGTTCCAGTTTACACCGGCCACGCCAATCGTATTCCCGCCCTGACCTCCAATGGTACCAGCCACGTGTGTGCCGTGGTCATCCTCCGTACTGTCATAGACCGTGTTATCGTTATTGTAGAAATCCCAACCATTAACATCATCAACATAGCCATTGCTGTCGTTATCAACACCGTCCACAGGATCGTAGGGATTGACCCAGATATTATTGACAAGATCAGGGTGGGTCACCTGAATCCCGGTGTCAATAATGCCAACAAAGACGTTATCGTTACCTACATAGCCTGAGTTCCATGCCTTTTCTGCAGCAATTCCGAAAGTATTTGTCGTTCCGGCAGGGCCAACGGCCGAAGGCGAGTCATCGCCATACATTCCCCAAAGCGAGCCGTTAACATAATATTGGTCATTACTGACGACAGAGGCCGTCACACGGTAATTCGGCTCGGCGAAAAGTACATTTGGCTGCTTTTTGAACCAGGCAATCGCTTCGTCAGGCGACATGTCACCAGGCGTTTTAACCAGCTCCATCATACCCAGCGAACCATCAAGCCGGCTGCCACTGCTGATCTCAAGTTCAAGCCCGCCACCAAAATTCAGGCGATTCAGAGCCCTGTCCTGAACATTTGCCGTGTTTTTATACTGCACCAGAATCTGGCCCGGAACTATTCCGGTGGTGTTCAAGTTGACCGTCGGTACCACGCGATCTTCCAGATGATCCAACAGCAGTTGGGTTCCGATGCTCTTTGCCCGGCGTCGAAGAACTTCCGAACGTTTTACGGACTTGCTTCTGATCATGATGTGCCCCTCCAGTCACGAACGTAGATTTTCAGTATCGGTACGGATTTATGTCGAATCAGCAGAAGGCTCGTAAGGAGATCTCCCTTACAATTACCTTACACAAAATGAGATCAACGGAAAACTGCAATCAGGTCGATTTTTCTGACTTAAATCTTTACTGATTTGGAGATTTCCATTGTTCAAAGCTGCAATCACTTTCCGTCTCCGCCATAAAAAACCTGACATCCTGAAAGAATTTTTCCAGACCCCAGGTTTCTGTGGCTATTTTGCAGCACACTCCTCATGAGACACCACGGGCGAATTTCGCAAGTAGTTGAATCTCAAGCATTTCTACTCACTTACGTCTCACTGGCTGAAATGTGACTCCTGACAGCAATAATAATTTATTCGATCGTATCAAACCAAGGCCAGCTCGGAATTGGTATCCTCCGATTCCGCAAGACCGGGCCTGAACCACCGTAATTCAATCTCACCCAGATCACGAATCAGTTTTACATATTGCTGAATAACGGCCCGACTTGTTTGGCGTGAAGTCATCCAGTTGATCTGCTGCAGATGATCAAAAGGCCAGGGGGGCAACGGATGCCCCCAACCAAGCGCCGACTCCATCGGGACCATTCCGTCATTTGGTCCGTCAAATTCATAAACCATTCGATAAATTGGCCTTAGCGCAACAAACCCCGGATAAGGATCGGGGTTGCCGGCAATACTTCGACAGACTGCCAATGGCGGATCAGCCCAATTTGCGGTCAATGCGTGCATGTGATCGGGCGAAACCTGGCGAAATCCATCAATAGACCAGCCTGCCAGTTCCATCCCACGAAACAACAGACCCAGGCGGTTGGCCGCAATATCTGCCAGCGATGTGCCGAGATGCGGCGTGCCAATGGATGTCATCGAGATGATTCGACAAGCCCAGGCAGGGTCGTTGGCAAGTAATCGCATATCAATACCGCCCATGCTGTGACCGACCAGGTGAATCGGCGAATCGCCACATTCAGCCTCAATTCGCTGGGCCAGCATCCACACTCGTCGATATGCGCCTGCCGTCGGATGCACTCGCGGTGTAACAATTTTCACGCCCAGTCTGGCAATCTCCAGACGGATTCCGCGAAAATAGTCTCCTGCCGACAACGGGCCTATGCCATAGCGACAGGTGCCGAACAGCCCGTGACAGAAAACAACAGGAAATTGTGGATTGCGGCTCATGGTGTCGGCTTGCAGGTCGGTGTCGTCAGGTTGCGTTTCAATCAGCGTGCCGGATTTATCAGCTTCATAAATTAATATAATTGTTGAGTCCAGTCTGTCAGATTTATTAGCACGATTTTCTCTATAAATTTTAAAGCTGCAGGTTTTTTCCCTCAGAATTGATAAACTTTAAATGAAAGGAAAGCCAAACATGACAATCAAAGGATTCATTCAGTCGGCCGATCTCTTGCAAGACCCAGCTGACGAGAACAAAGTCATGCTTCTAGCCAGGGTTCAGGGTGTCGGGCAGGGGCAACCGCGTAAAATTCTGATTCCCTTTGAACTACTCGTTCAACAGGAAGATCTGGACCCGGATAATATGGTGGGAAGGGCCTTTCTTGCCCATTACGATGAAGTAATACAGGCCACCGCTATAATCAACTCGATTGAAGTTGGCCCGGGCCGTGTATTAAGAAAGCCGGAGGGCTGAATCTTCAACCAACCGGCTTTGATTGATTAATTTTACAATTGGTTAATGGCCGTGACCATCGTGGGCTCCGGCTTCTTTCAGCTTGGCAGTGTTGGCCTTGTACGGATAGACAAAATCACCAACATACCAGCGAGTCTTGCCTTCAAATTTTTCGGCCTTCATTTGCAGCATGGCATATTTGGTACCGCCGGAATCATGAGCACCATGGTCATGATCATGCTCAGCTTCGCCCGGCTTGTGATCATGGGCTTCCGGCTTGGTCTCAAAGCTGTATCTGACAAAGGCATAGGGCGTAAGCTTATCAAAACCTGAGGCCTCTATACTATCCATTTTGATCGGTGAACTCATATTTTTACGAATATCTGCCAGATCTTTAAACGGCTTCAGTTCCGTTTCAAGAGTCATCTTTCCTTCCATACCGGAGGCCATGCGATCGGCCACTACCTTGTCAGGAGTAAAATCACCACGCTGACTTGGCATGATTTTCAGAAAAATCATGTCTTCCGGCCGGCCAGTGTTCAGCACTTCTTCAAGACTCTGAGCAAAAACGGTAGCGTCTCGGTTTAAATTGAACTGAAAAGCATACGAGGTTGTGAAAGCGACGAGTGAAAAGAGAGCTGATAAACCAATTCCCGCCTGGGCAAGTTTCAGGCCTGAATAAACATCGGGGTAGCGTTGAATTCGCATCAGGGCACGAATTCCGATGAACAGACCCAGCAGGGGGATAAAAAAGAATTTCAGGTCAACAAACATCAGAACGGACATGCAACCCAGTAATGTGCTGGTAATGGCACCGCCACTGATCGACTTATAGCCACTGAGTTCGTTTTCTAACCCGAACGAACCAAAGGAACTGTCAGCAGTTGAATTGGCCATGGCAAACCTCTTGAAGTGACATCAGGCAAAGATCGATTTTGAACGCATGACATTCAGTACGGGCGGCAATTACTCATGCGTCAAAAAAACGGAGGAGGTGGGATTCGAACCCACGGATGGCTATGAACCATCGCCGGTTTTCAAAACCGGTCCCTTCAACCACTCGGGCACCCCTCCACGTATTTGCTACCCCACTATATTATCACGAATCAGGAATTAGTCCACAAGCTCTTCCAGCACATGCTCAGCCACGAAGATCGGCGCGTTTACCGTCACCGCCAGGGCCAGAGCATCGCTGGGTCGGCTGTCAATCTCGATCATTTCGCCGTTCTTTGAGATATGAATTGTAGCGAAATATGTCGCATCTCTCAGTTCCGTGATATGCACCTCAACAATTTCACCACCTAGATTGCTAACCATATGGGCAATCAGGTCGTGTGTCAGCGGCCTCGGGCTTCGGTTTCCCTTCACCCGGCGGTCGATGCTCGTCGCTTCGAAGAGACCAATCACAATGGCGAACGTTCGCTCTCCACTCAGCTCTCGCAGAAAGACATACTGCTGGTCGGCATTCTCGTTGATGATAATGCGCGAAATCTGCATCGCAACCGGCACAGACACCATCCTTCTGCATGAACTGGCTTTACTCTTTTAGAATAGGCCCCAAAGGGCGTCTGAGTCAACATCGCCCCCCAATCATTTCTCAGCTTTGTTCAAGCGCGGCCAGCAATTCCACTACAGCCCCCCGCCTTGCCTGCAATTCCTCTCGCTTCTGCCGCTGCTGTAAAACCAATTCGGCAGGGGCCCGCTCAACAAAAGATGCATTGCCCAGCTTTGCATCTATGCCCCCAATCTGCTTCTCCAGATCAGCCAGGTTTTTGCGCAGTTTCACCTTTTCGGCTTCCTTGTCAATAAACTGACCCAGTGGAACCAGAATTTCCAATCGATCAAGCACCTTCGCCGCCAACTCGCCTCTGGCCCTGGCCTGCTCAATATCCTCGGGTAAATCCTCAGCAGAATTCACAACCCTCCAGTCACCAACGCCCGCCATCGTCTGAAACATCGCCAACCCTGCCGCCAGTGATTCCATCTCACCCGCCGCCACCCGCATCACAGGCACGGGCCGGGCATCCTTGGGCAAGTTACGTTCAGCCCTGATGTTACGAATCGCCGATATGCCGTCCTTCCACAGGTCCACACGGCTTTGGGCATGGTCATCCGCAGGCAGATCTTCTACTTTCGGCCAAGGGGCAACACAAATGCTTTCCGCTGAATTTCTGGAGGCAAATACCCCGCGAATTGGTGCTACAACCGCCAGCGACTGCCAGATCTGCTCGGTGACAAACGGCACAATCGGGTGCAACAGACGCACCAGCGTGTCAAGCACTTCAACCAGAACCGCCTGTGCCACTGGCCTTTGTTCATTATCTTTCAGCCGTGGCTTGGCGAATTCAATCGCCCAGTCACAGAAGTCGTTCCAGGTGAAATCTCGTAGCGTCTTGGCCAGCTTTTCGAACTGGAATTTTTCGAGGCTGGCGTTGGCCTGGCTGACGGTTGCTCGCAAAGTCGCCAGAATCCAGCGATCTTCAATCGAAAGTTGCTCGGGCCGCACCGGCTCGCCAATGTAATCACCCAGGTTCGACATCACAAACCGGGCCGCGTTCCATAGCTTGTTTGCAAAAGGCTTCGCCTGTTCAAACCGGTCAGACGTATTAACTTCGCGGCCGTCTTCCAGGCGAATTTTCTCGATCGGCAGCCGCAAGTCCTGCGTCTCGGTCGCCGCTGAAGCCAGCCCGAACCGAAGTGTATCTGCCCCATACATTTCGATGATGTCGACAGGGTCAATCCCATTGCCTAGGCTCTTCGACATCCGCCGCCCTTGGCCATCCTGAATGACCGGGTGTATAAAGACATCGGTAAACGGCACCGCACCGCAGTTATACTGCCCCATAATCACCATGCGGGCCACCCACAGGGTGATAATATCCCGCGCCGTTGAAAGCACCGAAGTCGGATAGTATTTCGCCAGTTCGGGCGTTTTTTCCGGCCAGCCCAGCGTGGAATGCGGCCACAGGGCCGAACTGAACCACGTGTCCAGCACGTCGCCATCCTGCTCAAGCCGGTGATTAGGCCCAAGTTCTTGACCCGTCAGGTCTTCCAGCGCACACAAAAGCCAGCCACGTCGATCAGAACCCGCCTCGGCCTGCCGCCAGACAACGTCCGATCGACCAGCAAATGCCACATTTAGTTCTTCCTCGGTAATGGTTTCGCAATACCAGATCGGAATCCGGTGCCCCCACCAAAGCTGGCGGCTCACGCACCAGTCTCGTTTTTCGCTGAGCCAATCTATGTAAGACTTTGCATAGCGTTCGGGGTGGAATGTCACCTGCCCGGATGTCACCGCCCCGATCGCCTTTTCAGCGAATTCATCCATTCGCACGAACCACTGGTCCGACAAATACGGCTCAATCGCCGTATTGCTGCGGTGCGACAAATTCAGCCTAAGGTCGTGCGGCTTCGTTTCCAGCAGCAGCCCGGCCGCCTCAAGGTCAGCCAGCACCCGCTTTCGAACTTCCTTCACCGCAAGGCCGCGATAGGCCGCCGGGGCATTTTCGTGATAGGTGCCGTCTGGGTTCAGCAGATTAATCATCGCCAGCTTGTGTCGCAGGCCCGTCTGGTAATCGTTCGGGTCGTGTGCCGGCGTGACTTTCACGCACCCAGTGCCGAATGCCATATCAACCAGCATACCATCGCCAATGATCGGTATGCGGCGATCCGTCAGCGGCAGCGCAACTTCCTTCCCGATCAGGTGTTTATAGCGAGGATCGTCCGGGTGAACGGCCACGGCCGTATCGCCCAGCATCGTTTCGGGGCGGGTAGTAGCCACCACCAGAAATTCGTCGCTTTCGGCCACGGGGTAGCGTATCGACCAGAGGCTGCCTTTGGTGTCTTCGTAATAAATTTCGTCGTCGGCCACGGCAGTTCGAAGGTGCGTGTCCCAGTTCACCAACCGTTTGCCACGATAGACTTTATCATCGGCAAAAAGCTTGAAGAACGTGTGCCGCACGGCCTTGGCGCAGATGGGGTCGAGCGTAAACCGGGTGCGCGACCAGTCGCACGAAGCCCCCATCGCCTGAAGTTGGCTCAAAATCCTGGCTTCGTATTCATCTTTCCAAGCCCAGATGCGTTTAACGAGTGCCTCGCGGCCCAGATCATGCCGCGTTTTTTTCTCGTCCTGCAACAACCGCCGTTCCACCACGGCTTGCGTGGCAATGCCGGCGTGGTCTGTTCCGGGCATCCACAGAACGCTGTCGCCCTTCATTCGCCGCCAGCGAATCAGAATGTCCTGAAGTGTATTATTCAGCGCATGGCCAAGGTGCAGGGCACCAGTTACGTTGGGTGGAGGAATGACGATGCAGTAAGGCTGGGCATTGGATGTGGGATCAGCTGTGAAATAACCTTTTTCCAGCCAGTGGGGATACCAGCGATCCTGGGCGGCCTTCGGGTCGTAAAGTTTGGGGAGTTCCTGTTCGGCGGCAGTCATGATTCCCTTTTTCCGTTAAAATACCACTGGCAGGCAACTTCGTCTTGCCGGCTGCTATTATTTGCAAAGCTCGCTGAAAATGCGAGAGATCAGCAAAATCAGGCCACGCTGCACGGTTTATCCGATGACCGTCGATCCTTCAATAACTTGTATTCAATGGCTTCCATCAGCGCAATGCGGCTGGCCTCGATCACGTTTTCTGAAACGCCCACCGTTCCCCAACTCTTGCCGCCATCGTGGCTTTCGATAAAAACGCGAACCTTTGCCGCGGTGCCGGCCCGGCCGTTGATCACACGAACCTTGTAATCAACCAGAGCCATGCGCGATAGATTCGGAAAATGGCCCCTCAAGGCCTTTCGCAGTGCATTATCAAGGGCGTTCACTGGCCCGTCGCCTTCGCCCACCGTGTGTTCCACAATGTCGCCAATGCGAACCTTCACAGTCGCTTCCGTCACGGGCAGGGCATGGTCGTCCTCGCCCTGCACACTGATTCGAAAGTTCAATAGCTCAAAGGCCGGCGTATATTGCCCGCTCATACGCTCGGCCATCAGCAGAAATGAAGCATCAGCCGCTTCAAACTGATAACCTTCGTTTTCAAGATCCTGCACGCGCTGAAGGATTGCGGCGACAAGGTTCGGGTTGTGCTCCATGCCATAGGCTTCCAGCTTGTCGGTCAGGTTTGAACGGCCGGAAAGCTCCGATACAAGCACCCGCCGCTCGTTGCCTACCAACGCCGGGTCGATATGTTCATAGCTGGCCGCTGTTTTACGAATGCCGTGCACGTGCATTCCACCCTTATGGGCAAATGCACTCTGCCCCACGAAGGGCTGGCCATTACGAAGGTTCAGGTTCGCCGTTTCATAAACAAAGCGTGAAAGTTCGGTGAGCCGTTCGATTGAACCCGACTGCAGAACCTCGTAACCCTTATATTTAAAGGTCAGGTTGGCCAACACGCTGATCAAGTCAACATTGCCGCAACGTTCGCCGATGCCGTTAATGGTGCCCTGAACCTGTGTAGCCCCGGCGGCAATCGCGGCCAGTGCATTGGCAACGGCCAGTTCGCAGTCGTTGTGCGGATGAATCCCGATCGCACAGCCAACCGCCCGACGTGCTTCTTCCACCGCCCGGCTCACTTCTTCCGGCATGGTGCCGCCATTGGTGTCGCACAGGACCACCCATCGGGCACCGGCTTCGGCTGCCGTAGCAATAGTTTTCAGGGCATATTCGGGGTTGGCCTTCCAGCCGTCGAAAAAATGCTCGGCATCATAGACAATCTCGCCCACTTCTGAGGCCAGATAGGCCACCGAATCGCGAATCATCGCCAGGTTTTCAGCCAAATCAACACCCAGCACCTCGGTCGCCTGCATATCCCAGCTCTTGCCGACAACCGTAATGGCATCGGGCCGGGCACCAACCAGGGCTTTCATGCCGATGTCGTCGCAGGCAGCGATACCCTTGCGGCGGGTCATACCGAAGGCGCAAATTTTGGCACGCTCAATGCCCACATCACGCACCGCCTTGAAAAACTCGGCGTCTTTGGGGTTTGAAAGCGGGTAGCCACCTTCAATATAGTCTATGCCAATCTCATCCAGCCGCCGGGCAATTGCCAGCTTGTCCATCAACGAAAAATCAACGCCCTCGCCCTGACTCCCATCGCGGAGAGTCGTGTCATAGGCCCAAATCCGCTTCGTCGGCTGCATGGATCAGACTTTCTTGGTTCGCTGCTCATTCCGGCAATGGGGGTATTAGCCATCCACGCCAGATTGAAATCAACTTCCCAATGGCACTGTTGCTCACTGGCAGATTGATATGAAATCATTCTATCACAAGGTTCAAGAGACGATCAAATCTGTTCCATCCGGCATTTTGATCCACAAGATCCACGTTGAATTAAATTGACAAACCATGCTAAATTCAGTGCATGAATTTCACTGAATCAAGCCTGAAAAAAGCTGTTTTCCTCGACCGCGATGGCACCCTGATTGTCGAGCGAAATTATCTCTCAAGCCCCGATCAGGTAGAGATCCTGCCCGGCGTTGCCGAAGGCCTGAAACAACTCGCGGAAGCCGGCTTTTTGCTGGTCATCGTGACCAACCAGTCGGGCGTGGGCCGCGGCTATTTCACCATCGAGCGAGTGGCCGAGGTGCACGAACGCATGTTCGCCCTGCTGGGCCTCGATCGCTCGTTTTTCGCCGGTGTTTACATCTGCCCCCATGCACCGGCAGAGCAGTGTAATTGCCGTAAACCCCTACCTGAATTAGCCTTCCGGGCAGCACAAGAACACAGTATCGATCTATCACAATCGTGGATGATCGGCGACAAACCGGCCGACATCAACCTGGCCCGAGCCGCCGGCACGCGGGCCGTTCTCGTGCGCACTGGCTATGGCCTTGAATATGAAAACCACCCGTGTGTTGCCGATGCTTCGGCCCTGGTGGCAGACGACATGGGCCATGCCGCCCGGTTGATTCTCGAACAGATTGATTCAGAAACAACCTGACTCACTTCGCCGCGTATTTTTCGGCATGAAGCCGCTTCAAGCGGGGGATAAAGTCCGGGTGATCCCAACTGGCTGAACCGACGTCGAAGGCGACAAGTGTGCCGTCGTCATGCATCAGAAATGTGGCCGGAATGGCCTGAGTCACAAAGTCGCCCGGCAGTTCAAGCGCATAATACGCTGGAAATTCCAGATTATTTTTCTTTTGATACGAGGCCAGGGTCGGCGGTGAATCGTCAGTGCTGGCACAGATGACAACCAGCTTATCCTGAAGTTCGGCGTTCTTCGCCAGGTTGGCCAGCGACGGCAACTCCGCCCGGCAGGGCGGGCACCAGGTGGCCCAGACGTTCACCAGAACCAACTTGCCTTTGGTTGTTGACCAGTCGAAAAGTTTGTCAGAACTATCCTTCAGGGCCCAGCCGGTCGCCATCTTTCGCGGGAACGCGACCCGATCCATCTGAGGGGCACCCAGCGAACCGCCGCCCCCGCCCAACTGCTTGTTATAGATCCGGACAAAAGCCACCCACAGCACCAGAAGTGCTGCGATCGTGAGCCACTTGCGAACATTCATGCCGGCCGCCTTTGTTCAGAAAAATCAGTCGCCGCGAGTCGCCGCCACCGGTGCCAGCAGGTTCTCGACAGGCGCGTAGTCGTCCGTCAGGATGATGCCGCGGGCACGCACGTCAAGTTCCTTCATGTTCAGCTCAGGGAACGGCTCAGGCTCGAATTTCGCACCATTGTTCACGAATTTCGGGTCGTTCGGCCGCTTGCCCAGTTCCTTGAGATCGACCGGCTGCTTTGATACAACCACCACAAAAGTTTCACGTTCGCCCTGGCCTGGCTCGGTCTCAGTGCCATACACATAAACATGCGGGAATGTCTCGCGGGCCGTCTTAACCCACGACGACAAAAACCCGCCCAGCCCCTTGGCTCTCTCAAGCTCGACTTCCGGGCTGGTTTTATTATCTTCTGCCTTCTCGCGAGCCAGTTTGTCTGACTCGTAAACATCAATGATGTTGATCATATAAACACCATTGTCTGAGAGCAGGTTCGCCAGCTTGGTGTTAAATTCCTTGGTCGTGAGGTGCCATGGAACCGAGAAGTCGTTGAAGGCATCGCCATAAATCAGGTCGTATTTTTTCTGACCCTGATTTTTCAGTACGAACTGGCGGGCATCGCCAATTGTCGTCTGAATGGTCGTATCGGCCGGCAACCCCATGGCCATCTGGTTAGCCTTCAGCACGGCGGGGTCAATCTCAGCCACGTCGCACTTGGTTTTGGGGTAAAGGTTCTGCATATACCGCGGGAAGGTATAGGCCCCACCGCCCAGAAACAGGGTCGAAAGATCGGCCTGCTTGAAGTCGCTCAGCCCCTGCGTCTTCGCCTTGGCTTCCGCCACTCGCTGCGAAACCAGGGCATAGATGTATTCATAATCATATTCAATGTGCTCGGGGTGATTCAGCAGAAAATAGCCGTGAATCAGGTTATCAAGCACAATCGTCCGCTTCAGCGAACCTTCCTCTGGCTCGTTATTCACCTTGATGTAGTAATACTGGCTTTCGTCTATCCATGCCAGGGCCGACTCTTCGTCGTTCGGGTCGCCCTTTGGTTCGGTCAGGCCAAGCTCGGTCGCCTGCTTCTGGAACCATGCAAAAGGCATCAGGGCGATCAGGCAGAGCCCCAGCGGCAGACCGGCCCAGGCGGCCTGTAGCACACCACCCAGCACTGCCGCACAGGCGGCCATCAGGCCGGCGATCAACAGCATCATCACCTTGGTGCCGAAAATATCGATTAAATAAAAGCCGGTGAGGAACGTGCCCAGAATTGAGCCAACCATGCCCCAGGCATAAACCACACCGATTGACTGCCCCACCTTGCCAGAAGCCGTAGCCCGGTCAATCGCAATCTTGGCCAGCATCGGGCTGACGGTGCCCAGGGCAATCGAAGCAGGCAGGAAGTTAATGGCCACCACCTTCAATACTCGCTTCCACCATGGGCCAGTCATAATGACCGCCTCTGAAAGATATGGCGTATGATCGCGAAACCAGTCCACGCCGTTCACCAAGGCATTCGCCGGGCTTTCCAGCAACAGGGCATAAATGATTGTCATTGAGCAAAGCATAAAGAAAAACGCCGCCAAACCCTTCTTGGTGGTGTAATTTGATAGCCACCCGCCCAGAAAGTTCCCAACACTCAAACCACCCAGCAGCACGCCAATCACCGTTGTCCAGCCATAAATGCTTGAACCCAGATGCCTTGTGACCATTCGGCCAGCTACCATTTCAAAGGCCATGAAGGCCAGGCTTACCATAAAGCTCATCACGGCAAGGTCCGTCAGATACAATCTCTCACCAGCCGGTTCGGCCAGTGTGGACGCATCGCCGGCATTCAGCATCACTGGAGTAACATCAGCCTTAGCGACCCTGGCTGCTGAAATTACTTTAAGAAGTTTAGCTGCACCCACAAAACCAAGCACGAGACACGCCAGATAGCCACCCAGCATTGGTGCAGAAATACCAATCCCGCTGATGGTTACAACATCTTTGCCGATCGGTCCAAACACGGAAAGCAGAGTGGGGTTGGCCCGCTCAGTTCCCAGCAGGCTGATAATTGAGGCTGTCGAACCGACACCGATAAGACCAATTGTGGCAGCCGCAAGATAAACCATGCCGGCGGCTTCACCGACTGAAACGACCAGGCTGAGCATGGCCAGCATTCCAGCCACAAGCGCAACAATCGTTGATGTGGGGGCGACGAAAATCAGGTAATAGCCGGCAATGAATGTGCCGACAATCGAACCGACTGCACCCAGAAAGTAGATCATGCCAATGGCCGAGCCCTTTTGCCCTGCGTTCTCAACGGCGATCTTGGCCACGATTGGGCTGATCATACCCAGCAGTGTTGTTGGAATTAGAAAATCCAGCGAAATCAGCAACACAGCCCGCATGTTGAATGGCAAGGCTTCAATACCAGCGACAGATGGGCCGGCCAGGTCGTTAATCAGCAGTGAAATGATCGTCATGGCCGCACCGATGGCAAGCATTGGACCGATCAGGCGGCGAGGCGGGGCCATGTCAGCCAGACGCCCGCCCAGAGCATTACCAAGGCAAATGCCCATGAGCATGATGCCGATGACGCTTGTCCACACTGCCAGGCTTGAACCAACGTGACGGGCCACCAGACGGCTGGCCTCAAGCTCAAGTATCATGATGCAGAGACTGCAAAGGAATGACAATTTGAATGGCAGCAGTTTGCGATGCAAGACCAGCAAGCGGGATGCACTTGAATCGTTGGACGATGCGAAAAAATCACTCACGACGCCACTCTCCGGATGCCATTTTGGCTTAAGTCTTGCTTTGATCTACACCTGGTCCAGCCAATCAACCACTGCAGAACCTTGTCAAAAACAAGGCTAACGGGGCATCCGTCCCCCAATTGCTCTTTGACCTGAATCTTTACTCTTAGCGTCAAATTACACAATTCCGCCAGTAGTCTCAATCACCTCGTGCGAATTAACATGAACATTAATCTTATAATCACCCATCATACATTCAATCGCAAGAACATGACCAGAGACGCCTTAAGTCATTATTTTGATTACTTTTCCAGACCATTCGGCGGGGCGGTTCGCATCAGCGGCAACGGGCGCGATGGCAACGTACGGAGGCCTCGGACGTCATCCGCCGGCGCGAATTTCAAATCAGGATCGGTTGCCGGATCATCCGGATTAAAATGCCCAAAAGGATTGGTCGGTGAACGATCCTGCGCTGATTGCGGGGGATTCTCGGCAGCTGTTCTCAATATCTCAAGATACTTCGCCCACTGATTCTCCCGCGGAGCCTGCATTTTCCACCCGTCAAGACCATTAAATTCAATAAATCCGAGGCTTTGCGATTCTGTCTCCAGCAGCGATTGAACGATTGAAACAGACTCAAGCAGGTCTCCGGTTTCTATTTTTTCCTGGGCCTTAAGTGCGAAATATCGCCCCCGTTCCTGCTGATCAAGCCCATTAAAGTTAATCAGGCCAATTAGTTCCGACGCTTCTCGGTGATGATTCGTTAGCATCAGAAACAGCAAGCCAGCTTCCTGCTTCCAGCCTTCCATTGCCCGAATTTTTCCTACATCTGGCTTCATCGGGTCAAGCCCCAGCACCCTGAAACCTAGTTTGGCAAAGCGTTCAAGACGGTTCGGAATCGGGGTCCCAGCCTGAAATTCTCCCAGGCGGGGAACCAGCGAAAAATGATCCCCTGACGGTCCGGAACGACCCATGCCGGTTGATGCAGAGTCCTGATAAATAGTTTTAGCTATGAGAGTTATAACAAGCTCGGCCCAATCTCTGGCAGAACTTTCGTCGGGCGTGAGCGGCACTACGGCGGGAACCTCGCCAAGTTCAACAATTCCTGCCGGAAGTGTATCAAATTCATAGGTTTCGGGCGATTTTCCAAAACGCATGGCCAGCAGCTTTTCAGGCGAGATGGAAATTCGAGAAATCTGAGTTTGCATATCCAGCGGCGGGAATTTCTTGTAAGTAGCGCTGGTTTTAGGCAAAAACCAAACTATTTCTACCGGTTTGTTCTGCTGATTCACAGCATAAATCAGGGTGTCGTCCTCGGCATTCATCGTAAATGTGATATGCCGTAAAGGGAATTTTGGATCAACCGGATCGAACGTGATAAATCGTTCGTGCGTTTTGTTCAGAATCGACACACGGCTGATCTCCGGCCAGTCGGCTCCTTCAGCCACAGGCATTCCCCGTGGTGGTGGCACATGCCGCGTTACAAACAGGCCAGGCGTCTGCGACGAAAAATGCAGGGTTGTGTCAGGCAAAACTTTGTCGACTATGATCGATTGCAGACCATTGGCAATTCGGGTCTGTCCAAGCTCGGCATCAGTCGCCGGCCATTTGCCTGACTTTAACCAAAGCACATAATCTCCGTTGGGGCTTATTCTTGCGTTGTGACAATCAGGGAACCGGCTGACGATCTCACTCGCCCCTGTCCGAAACAGCACCAGCTCGCCTGCCAGGGCATCCGCAAAAATCATCTGCCCCTCAGCACCAGCCTGCATACGAGATAAAATCAGTCTGGTTTTCTGACCCGGTTCAGGCACCGACCAACCAGACGAAAGTTTTTTTTCCCACACAACCAGTGGGTTGGAAAGATCGTTCACATCGCCCAGTTGATAGACTCGCCATACCTTACCTGATTCACCCAGCTTCTCTACGGCAGCAAAATAAAGTGAGAGTCCGTCAGGAGCCCAGCAGGGCTGACTGAGAAATTCATAACGGGCACCAGTCTCTGCAACTTTAAACCATACCTTAAGATCGACGCTGCCAATCCAGACGGCAGATTGTGTCACCGCCAGCTTGTCGATGGCTGGTTCCCGCAGAAAAATTTCTGGCCGAAACAGCCAGCCCGGTCGCTCGATCGGTCTGGGCCGATTGGTGATTTCGTGCCGAAAAGCCATCCATTTCCCATCCGGCGACCACTTCACTGACCCATCGGCCGCCGCAAGTACACCTGCATTACTAAATATTAAAAAAAGGCTTAACAGCATCAGAAATTTGGATTTACAGAAAATGCTATGACCAGTCTGACGAGAAAAATCAGCATGGGTTGACCAGCCCATTCCTTCTGACATTTCCCTGTCTCCTGCAAATTCCTGATGGCAAAAATGGAAGCCTCTTAACATAAAGATAACAGATTGCAGCGGCACTGTAGAGTGTCCGATCGCAATAATCATTAAATTCTAACCCGGCGATCAGCAGGGCATGTGTCTTTTGATTGGGTTTCATGTATATTGGAGTGAAGAACCTGAATTTTTCCGGCATGCAGTCGCGTTCGGGCAATAGCCGTAGGTTGAGTAATTGCAATGAGATACGTGCTGATCGACAGAATTGCGGAACTGGTCCCTGGCCATAACATCGTGACTGTCAAGAATCTTTCACTTGCCGAAGAATATCTGGCCGATCATTTCCCCGGCTTTCCGGTCATGCCCGGTGTGTTGATGCTGGAAGCGATGACTCAGTCTGCCGCCTGGTTAATTCGAGCCACAGAAAATTTTCAGCACAGCACCATTCTTCTCAAATCTGTGAAGATGATCAAATACGGTAGCTTTGTTGAACCGGGTCGCCAGCTCCACATTCACGTCGAACCTGCTGGACCGATGACTGACCCGCTGAATATCCCCATGAAAGGCAAGGGGTTGATCGATGGCCAGGTGATGGTGCAGGGGCGGTTCAGTCTGACTTGCACAAACCTGAGCGACCGCGACCCGCAACTGGCGGCTACAGATCAGGATTTAATAAATCACCTGAAAGATCTTTACAACACCCTGCTGATGGGGTCGGTAGCTTCAAAAGCAAGAGTTAAGGATGATGCTGGCGTTACCGGTTAAGTGGAAATTTCCGGAATTTCCCAAAGGTGAGCTTG
This sequence comes from Planctomycetaceae bacterium, assembly GCA_040374745.1. Lineage (GTDB taxonomy): Bacteria > Planctomycetota > Planctomycetia > Isosphaerales > Isosphaeraceae > QWQI01. The sequence continues at coordinate 23,452 of JBEITT010000012.1, forward strand.
CATAATTTCGATTTGAGTATCATATTCTGTCTGATTGATAGATTTTACTCCCGGATGGTAATCTCGTGATATGCTATGCTATCACTAACGACCGGGAGTATCGGAAACGGATTTCCCAGCAAATTCGGCCGGTTCTGCGGGAACTGGGGTAATAGAGGCTAACCAAGAGGTGAAAGATGGCCAGTCACGAGGATATTTTCCAGAAGGTTCAGACAACGCTGGTTGATGCTTTAGGCGTTGATGAAGAGCAGGTTACTCCCGGTGCCACGCTGCAGGGCGACCTCGAAGCCGAATCAATCGACTTCCTCGACATCGTCTTCCGCCTTGAGCGGAACTTTGGCATCACCATTCCACGTGGTGAACTCTTCCCCGAAAACCTCACCAGCGATGCCAGCATGATTGCCGACGGCAAGCTCACGGCCAAGGGCCTCGAAGAGATTCGCACCCGCATGCCTTATGCCGACCTGACCGAGTTCGCAAAGAACCCGGAAGTGGACCGCATCGGTGATCTTTACACCGTTGACATGCTGGTTCGCTATGTGGCCGATAAGCTGGCTTCGAAGTAAGTCGTTTGCCCACAGGCAAATATCATGGTGCCGATTCATTGGATCGGCACGATCTTTCCGTTTCATGCACGGGAGTTGATCCCGCTGGAGTTCCCAACGCATGCGTTGGATCTGGATCGACAAGTTTGTAGAGTTTCGCAGCGGACAGTTTGCCCGTTCGGTCAAGAATCTCTCACTCGCCGAAGAGCATCTGCACGATCACTATCCCGGGTTTCCTGTCATGCCTGCCTCTCTGATTATTGAGGGAATGGCCCAGACGGGCGGAATCTTGGTCGGCGAGGTCAAGAATTTCGAAGACAAAGTAGTTCTGGCAAAAATTCCCAAGGCGGAGTTTTATGGTACTGCTTGTGCCGGTGATCAACTGATTTATGATGTGACACTGGTTGACCATCGTGCCGAAGGTTCGGTTGTCGAGTGCAAGGCATGGCTAAACGGCACCGATCACTTACTTGCCGACGTGGAAATTGTCTTTGCCCATCTCGATAATTCGCGTGCCAACCAGATTTTCGGCCCGAAAAATTTTGTATTCACAAAGCAGTTGCTGGGCGTTTTGAATCTGGCCAGGGCACAGCAGGCATCAATCGAATCGGATGCCGGTAAATCAGAAACTTGATCGAGTCGGGCGAAACGCGGCTACGGCCCGTTTTTGTGGATATGGACACTCACTTCTGCCTTTTGGAATCAGTAACGGTATGAGTTCGACCCCGTCACGAGTTGTGATCACAGGCCTTGGAGTCAGTTGTCCGATGGCGACTGGCCAGGCGGATCTGATTGATTCTCTGCGTGAAGGTCGTAACGGAATCGGCCCGATTTCGAGCTTCCCCGTGCCTGACGCTGTGACGTCGGCCGTGGGAGAAATTCGCAATTTTGAGCCGCGTAATTACGTCATTCCCCGGCTCAAGAAAACGTTTGTCAAGAGCCTGAAATATATGGCCCGGGACATTCAACTTGCCGTGGCCATGGCTCAGGTTGCACTTCAGGATGCGGGCCTGGCGGAAGGCGGCGTTGATCCGACTCGCATCGGAATTGATCTGGGTGCCGGTATCATCTCTACCGACCTTCAGGAACTCACTCCCGGCATCGAAAAATCATACGAAGCCGACAACAAATTCAGCTATTCCACCTGGGGCACTGAAGGAATCAAGCTGGTTCAGCCCATCTGGCTGCTTAAATACCTTCCCAACATGCTGGCCTGTCACATTTCCATTCTTTCGGATTGCCAGGGTCCCTCAAACACAATTACTGAAGGCGATGCCTCGTCTGGTCTTGCCATTGGCGAAGCATTCCGGATTCTGCAGAAGAGCCGGGCCGATGTGATGATCAGTGGTGGTGCTGACTCCAAAATTCACCCCCTCAGCTATATTCGCGCCCGCATGATCGGCCTGCTGACTCACTGGACAGGATCACCTGAACTCGCTTCCCGGCCATTCGACATTCAGGCCTCGGGCCTTGTGCTGGGCGAAGGTGCAGGCATTCTGATTATGGAACGCCTTGACCATGCTAACGCCAGATCAGCGAAGATTTACGGCGAAGTGATAGGTATTGGTTCAGGCAGTGACGCCCGGCGAATTACCGAACCTTGCACAGGGCAGGGCATGGTTCACGCCATTAAAGCCGCACTCAGGGATGCAGGGCTGACAGCCGAAGACCCCAGCATCAGTCATATTCATGCTCATGGTATAGGCGTTCCCTCTCTTGATGCAGCCGAAGCATCGGCCATTCGAGAAGTCTTCAGCAACCGACTGGATATTCCCGTCACCAGCACCAAGGGTGCGACGGGCAACATGGGTGCGGGTAATGGCGGTGTTGAACTCATTTCAAGCCTGCTAGCCATTCGTGAAGGTTTTATTCCTCCCATCATTCACTGCGACGAACCAGTGCCCGGACTGGGCCTGAATCTGGTTCGTGGTGCTGCAATACCGGCCCAAGGCAACACATTCCTGAACCTGAACATCACGCGTTATGGCCAGTCATCCTGTGTCATTACCAGGGCCTCCTGATTTTCATCAAAACCGGTCCACGTTTTTCGCCGAGATTCAAAAGCCCAGGGTTAAGAAACAATGCGTCGAAGAGTTGTTGTGACTGGAATTGGAATGGTCACGCCGATTGGCAAGGACGTTGATTCGACCTGGCAGGCTCTGCAGCAGGGGGCAAGTGGTGTTGGCCCTATCACCCTGTTTGATGCCCGCACTTTTCCAACCCGCATCGCCGCTGAGATTCACGGCTTCGATCTGAAAAATTATCTCAACGATGTTGATACCTGGCCACCCCTTTCACGAAACTCCATCTTCGCTCTGGCAGCCGGCAAAATGGCAATGGACGATGCAGGCCTCGACGCCAATACGCCCGGCATCGACAGAAGCCGCCTGGGTGTCTATTTTGGTGCAGGTGAAGGGCAGCAGGACTTTCCTCACTTCTGCGCCACAGTTCATTCCGGCGTAACTGCCGGTCAGGTTCACACCAATGAATTTATTAAAAATGGTCTTCATATCATGGACAAGTGGGCAGAATCCGAACAGGATCCTGGCACTCCCACTGCCCACGTGGCAGCCATGGCCAATGCCCAGGGCCCGAATTACACCTGTCTGACTGCCTGCGCCGCCAGTTCCCAGGCCATTGGTGAGGCTATGGAACAAATTCGCCGTGGCGATGCCGACATTATTCTGTCGGGTGGCACGCACAGCATGATACATCCTTTTGGTATCACAGGGTTTATTCTGCTCACAGCACTCTCCACCCGCAACGACGACCCGCAGCATGCCAGCCGCCCATTTGATGAAGATCGCGACGGCTTCATTCTGGGCGAAGGTGCCGGCGTGGTCGTTCTTGAAGAACTGGAACACGCATTGAAGCGTGGGGCACGGATTTATGGCGAATTGATTGGCTATGGTTCCACGGCTGATGCCTTTCGAATTACCGATAGTCACGACGAAGGCCGGGGCGCAATTGCCTGCCTGAAGGAAGCCATTGCTGATGCTGGCATCAGCCCTGAGGAAATAAATTATATCAATGCCCATGGCACCAGTACCGAAGTCAACGACAAGATCGAAACCCTGGCCATTAAGCATGCACTTGGTGATCATGCCTACAAAGTGCCGGTATCAAGCACAAAGAGCATGATGGGCCACCTTATTGCCGCCGCCGGTGCTGTTGAGGCAATCATTTGCCTTCTTGCTATCCGCGACGGCATCATGCCTCCCACAATTAATCTTGAAAAACCATCTGAAGATTGCGATCTGGACTATATCCCGGGCAAGCCCCGTCAGGGTACAGTTAATGTTGCCGTTTCCAACAGCTTCGGTTTTGGCGGCCAGAATGTCAGCCTGATACTCAGAAAATTCACAGCCTGAGCTATCTGAGCCAACGTCGCACAAAGCACTATAAAATCATTTGGCTCAGAGATTTAAAGCGGAGAGCTCCGGAGTGAACTGGCTGGTAATTCTGGAGATTCTGCTCGGTTCCGCTATCCTGGTCGCTCTTGGTGCCCTCTGGTGCGACCAGCAATACAGCCGAAAAATTCTTCTTCCAAAAATTACCGAAAAGCCTATGTTTCTGGCTCTTCGTGTTGAACCGTGCCCCGACGGAGAACTGATCAAGTTCAGCTCGACCGACGGTAAACTATTGTATGGCAGCTACTTCCACACCACCGCCTCCAAGCGATTAGGCATTCTCGTTTTCAGCCATGAATATCTGGCCAATCGCTGGAGCTTTCAGGTTTACGCCGATGGCGTGCGCGAGGCCGGTTTCGACGTCTTTGCTTTTGACTATCGCAACCATGGCGACAGCGAGGACGACACTTCCCACCCCAGCCTTCCCTGGCTGACTGACCGCGAAGTCATGGACTTGGAAGCAGCTCTGGATTACCTTCGAAGCAGGCCTGATTATGACCCGATGGGTGTGGCCCTGATGGGCGTGAGCCGCGGCGGCAGCACTTCGCTGGCCATGGCCTCAAAACGCTCAGATGTATGGGCTGTCATCACTGATGGTGCCTTCCCTACCGTGGGCACCCTCATGCCTTACATGATACGATTCGCTGAACTTTATGTTAGGCTTGGGTTTATCGTTAAAAGACTGCCTCATTTTGTTTATCGTTTTGTGGCATATCGGGGCCTCATATACGCCCAGAAAAAATACGGCTGCGAATTCCTGAATCTTGAATCAATGATTGGTCGAATATCACCCCGCCCATGGCTGGCGATTCACGGGCATTCTGATAATTACATAACGCCCGAAGTGGCACGCAAAATGTTTCAGATCGGTAGAGAGCCCAAGGAACTGTGGATGGTTCCCAAGGCTAAGCACAATCGTTCTCAGCAACTCTTTCCTGACGAATATCGTAAGCGAATTACTGATTTCCTGGTCAATGCCTCGCCTTCCCGCAAGGCTGAACTGGCCAGTAACCCGATCAAATTACACGATGACTCGTCAAGCCCTGAATCAGTATTAATGACTCCGGCAACTGGCACCATCCAATAATCTTCAGATCACGCCCGGCTGCCCAGTCTTTCATCAATCGCCGAACGAAATTCATCAAAAAGATAAGCAGAATCATGTGGGCCGGCAGAGGCTTCAGGATGATACTGCACGCAGAAGACTGGCAATTTCGTGTGCCGCAGGCCTTCCACGGTCTGGTCGTTCAGGTTCACGTGTGTCACTTCAACGCTGGAACCAATCGAGGCCGGATCCACGGCGAACCCATGGTTCTGCGTAGTAATCTCCACCTTCTGGGTCCGACGGTCAATAACCGGATGATTGGCCCCTCTATGGCCAAATTTCAGCTTATAAGTCCGCCCACCCAAGGCCTGCCCCAACAGCTGGTGCCCCAGACAAATACCAAAAATCGGCACACCATCTTTTTCCGATGCATCGCGAATCAATGCCTTCAGGCATGAAACCGCACCCGTCAGCGGTTCGGGGTCGCCCGGCCCATTAGAAACAAATATTCCATCAGGCTTCAGTTCGCGGATCGACTCGGCTGAATGACTGCCAGGCACCACCGTCACGCGGCAGCCTTTCGAAACCAGGAATCGTGGAATATTCCACTTCATGCCAAAATCCATGGCCACCACATGCGGCGCATTTGCCGCGTTCTGGTTCACTTCGCCATAAATCGGGGCGTCCCATGCCTTCGGCTGATTTATCATCACATCTTTAGTCAGATCAATACCTACCAGGCCGGTCGAAGCGATGGCCCTGGTCAGCAACTCGTTGTCGGTCAGGGGCGAATCTACGGCGAGAACCCCCTTCATGGCCCCGAGGCTACGCGTGGCCCGAACCAGCTTGCGGGTATCAATTCCGTATATGCCCGGGATGTCCAGCCGCCGCAAATAACTGTCGAGGTCTTCTTCTGACCGGAAATTGCTGGGCCGGTTGGCAAGCGATCGTATCACGAAACCCCTGACCCAGGGGCGATGGCTCTCAACATCGGCTGAATTAACGCCATAATTCCCAATTTCAGGATAGGTCATCACCACAATCTGGCCATGATAGGACGGGTCGGTCAAAATCTCCTGGTACCCGGTCATACTTGTATTAAAAACTACTTCGCCGGTAGATTCCCGCACCGCGCCGAAACCAAACCCTCTCAAAATCAGCCCATTTTCCAGTACCAGTCGGGCAGGGGTGCGTGCGGCCATAGTTTATTGTCTCCGTATCATGTCGGGTTATGCGTCAGAAGGCCAGTTTTGATCGTCAAGATATTAACAAATCCATGTGCAGACTTCACGAGGCAAGTCTAGCCGAAAGACTTGACTCTTTAATCATAAACTATTCATACAAAATGTTTTATGAACCAAATACACAGATTATCGATTTTGCATTTATGTCGGATAATCGTTAATGTCGGATCTGGCCATGGCCCAAAACCAACCACTTGGTTGTAGTCAGTTCGGTCAGCCCACATGGGCCCCTGGCATGAAATTTATTGGTGCTGATCCCAATTTCCGCACCCAGACCCAGCTCGCCTCCATCATTAAACCGGGTTGAGGCATTGACCATCACCGCCGAGCTGTCCACCTCGTTCAAAAATCGCTCGGCAGAACGCGTGTCGCTTGTCACTATCGCCTCAGTATGCTTTGAAGAATGGGCCCTGATGTGCTCAAGTGCAGCATCAAGGTCAGCCACCACCGCCACATTCAAGATTTTCTCGCCATATTCAGTGTCCCAGTCAGCCAGGCTTGCTGGCACTATCAGCGAGACAATCTGGCGGGCCTCATCGTTGCCACGCAGCTCAACACCTTCAGCAAAAAGGGCTTCGGCAGCCGACGGCAGAAACGTCGAAGCAATCTCGCGATGCACAAGCAATGTCTCGGCCGCATTGCACACGGCCGGCCGCTGTGCTTTTGCATTGACAATAATATTTACACCCATTGATATATCGGCTGATTTATCAACATAAACGTGGCAAATTCCGGCATCGTGCTTCAGCACAGGCATTCGGGCATCGTGTGAAACCCGCTTGATCAGCCCCGGGCCACCTCTTGGAATGGCCAGATCAATGCGGTCGTCCATCTGTAAAAGCAAACCCACGGCGTCACGGTCGGTCGTGGGCACCAGGCCCACGGCATCACGCGGCAGGCCAGCTTCGGCCAGGGTGTCCGACAAAACCTGATGCAGAATCCGGTTGGTGTGAATGGCCTCTTTGCCGCCGCGTAAGATACAGGCATTACCACTTTTTACACATAGAGCTGCAGCATCGACAGTGACATTCGGCCGACTTTCGTAGATCATGAAGATCACGCCCAGCGGCACGCGAATCTGGCTCACCTGAAGTCCATTCGGCCGGCGACCGCCATGAATGACTTCACCGACGGGGTCGGGCAGGGCGGCTACTTCTTCAACTGCCCGTGCAATGCCATCCAGGCGTTTGTGGTCAAGCCTGAGGCGATCAATTGCAGCCGAATTCAGCCCGAAGCCCGGCGCGGCGTCCACATCGTGCTGATTAGCTGCCAGTATTTCGTCACATCGCTGCCGCAGGCCAGCCGCAGCAGCTTTCAGCCAACCATTGCGGGCAGCACCCGATGTAATGGCCATAAGCCGGGCGGCATCGGCGGCCCTTTCGGCCATGATGCGGCATTCTGTCCAAAGCGGGTGTCGTTCGTTGTAAAGTTCAGCAGAATTTGACATTGCTTATGCCAGTTGACTCAATTAATCTCGCTTAGTGCCGACCACACATTCAAAGCATCGGCCGTTTCGGCTACATCATGCACGCGAACAATCGATGCACCCTGCCAGGCCGCATGCAGGGCCGAAGCCACACTGCCGGCCAGACGTTCTTCCACCACCCGGCCTGTCAGTTCTCCAATCATCCGTTTTCGGCTCGTGCCGATCAAGACAACACAGCCCAACTGACGAATACGCCCAATGCTCTGAAGCAGGGCGATATTATGCTCAAGCCTTTTGCCGAAGCCAATGCCGGGGTCAAGGGCGATTCGCTCCGGGCCAATGCCCAGAGACTCGGCAAATCTCAGTCTTTGCTCAAAAAAAGCCATCAACTCGCCCACCACATCGTTATATTGCGGGTTGTTCTGCATGGTGGCCGGTGTGCCCTGCATGTGCATGATTACTAACGATGCACCTGACTCAGCCACCACCTCGCCCATTTTTCCGGCGGGGTCAAGGCCAGTAACATCGTTGATAATCTGCACGCCCAATGCCGTTGCCCGGCCGGCTACTGCAGGTTTGAATGTATCTATGGAAATCAGGGCCGACGAATGTAGTGCACGCAACGCCTCAAGCACGGGGCCAACACGCCGCCATTCTTCTTCCGCATCTATGGGCTGGGCACCTGGCCGGGTTGATTCGCCACCGAGATCAAGAATATCCGCGCCGTTGGCAAGCATTTTGGCAGCCCTGGACACATCACTATCTGGCGTATCCGCGATTCTGCCATCATAAAAACTATCGGGCGTGACATTCACAATGCCCATTACTGAGCATCTGCCGTCGGCTCGAAGCAAAGGGGCACCCTTGTATAACCAATTCAAGCAAGTGTCCCTTTGATCTATTGCAATTTTGACCAATCAGCCTGCCATCAGCTGGGGCGGCTTTGCCTCTTCGTGCGAGTAAACCATAATATAGCCATCTTCGCCAGTGTCGTCGAAGAGTTCCCGAATTATTTCAATGGCCTTGAAGCCGATCGATCGCAAAAAGAGTTGAACGTCGAGATTTGTTTCCCTGACGGTTGTCAGAATTTTCGTGCGCCGCTGGTTTGAGAGCTTGCCAATCAACTTGGCCGCCATCTGGCTGGCCACTCCGCGACGCTGAAAATCAGGATGAACCGCGAAATTCACTATGCTCAGCTTGTATTTGTTCAGTTCATAAATGATATAGCCGACCACTCGGTCATCGGCTTCGGCCACCATACCAATGCAGTTGCGTCGTCTGAGAACTTTCAGAAATTCATCTTCAGACCAGGGATACGGCTTCTGGGCAGATTCAATCGACAGCACATCGGCCATATCGCGGCGTATCATCCAGCGTATATGCACCTGAAGCTGAGCATTTTTCTGTCCGGTCATGCCCATATCCTACCCTCCCTGGATAAGTCGACGCTTATTCGATTCTTTCGGCCGGTTACGTCGGTCACGCACCCGCCCACTTAAGCTACACACCTTTCCCTGGTGTGAACGTCGAAATTCTATTGAGCTTTCCAATTTCTGCCAAGATTAATACGAAAAAAAAAAGGCCAGCCCTGTCTAAAGGCTGGCTGCTTCATATTATAAGTTACGGCCAAGTTCGCGTTTGGGCCATCACTTCTTGTAAGCATAAGCCGGGTTTGCCGGGTCGAAGTCCATGTTCGTCAGCCCGGTGTTCACACGCAGGTTCACAAATTGGTAATCTTCCAGCAGTTCGGCCTGGGCACCCGGCCGGACAGGCCAGTCATAGCCCATAAATCGAACAGGCAGGCCAAGCTGGTCGTCGAAATAGATCTGCACCATATGATACTGAAACTGCGGCGATCGGGTCTCGTGCCGCGTCTGTACCATCGTGGCCGACCGATTAGCCAGACTGACGCCATGCTCGATTGTAATATCGTGCTCAGGCTGAAGGTGGTTGTGCCAGCTGTCATAGACCCGGGCAACAAGTTTATTAATTCCGGCCTCTGAAACCGGGTGCCGATTGTCCGACATCGCCAGCCGACCCAGTGGGTCAAGCTGCATGGTGCCTGCCAGATAGCCAGCCCAGCCGCCTTCGTGTGCCACCAGCTTGTTGGCAAAGCGCGCTGGATAATAAATTGCTTCACGGCCTTTGTGAACAGTCTGAAATGAGAAATAGATCGAATGGGGATTCGTTCTCCCCTTCATCAGGATAGTCTGCGGCGGCAAAAGTTTTTTGCCGATCCTCTCCTGCTTAATAAAGGTGCATGAGTAATCAGAAACACGGCTCATTCGATCGTTGGCAATGGCAATCATCTGCCTTGCCTGTTGCAGGTTCGAGCCTTTTACCGAAGAATTTTCGGCCGGTTCAGCTAATTGTTCAGGCGGTTTACCAGGCTTCGGCACCGAAGCTGTGGTTGCAGCCTCTACCTTGGCCGCCAGCCGTGTGGCAGGTTCATCAGCCTTTATCTGGCCAGTCCTGCCTGATATGGCAATTCCCGTGATGCCCAGGCCAATAATGTTATTAAGGATCCTCCGGCGGTTCATGGCGCTTTCCATCGCGCCATGATGTCTAGGACGCACCATGGTCGTTCCGTTCCGGATTTGGCCGGATCATGCAGGGTTTGGGATCGAATGGTTTCTTCTACGGGAAGAGATCGTCAGGTGGCTTCCTTCTACTCCACCTATTTATGAACGAATCGTAGCATTTTTTTTAAAGCAGTGAAGATCACTCGGAAAATTTCATTTCTAGGAATTCCGGCGACTCGAACCAAAAATCCTTAAAGTCGGGTCAGGTAGTTTATAACGCCATTACATGGCCGGGCAGGAAACCCTCCTGAAACTTGCAAGTATATGCATTAATTACACTTACAACTCGAAGACAGAATGCTTGATTTCGTGATCGAACATTTCCCGAAAAAAATTGAGAATTCTTTTCAAAAAATCGGGGAACTTTGCAAGGTGGTCTGTCCTTAGTGATTTGTTCGGCACCCAGGTGGGCATCGTCTCGGCTGAAAGAGCCCCCTGCCTGACCAGACCGGATTGGCATAAGACATTGAACCGCGATCACTTAGCATAGAACGATCAGGTGAGCCATGGCTGAAGAAACACTCGATCCATCACTGATCGAACAGACGAAGAATCAAATCCGCAGGCTGGTTAGCGAGATTGCTGAACTGGCGGAGGCCGATATTCAGCCGCAGGAATTTGCCAATGAATTCATGACCCGAGTCATCGCTGCGGTGGCTGCCACAGGCGGAGCCCTGTGGATGCTGGACCAGCGTGGCGGCCTGCGAATGCAGCACCAGATTGAATTCCGCCAGACAGGACTGCTGGATGGCCGCGTGAAGCCGGCTCCGCACGATGCCCTGCTGGGAATCATGATGCAGACCAACGAACCGCAGATCATTCCCCCCGGCGCGGTGGTGGAAGGCATGCCCAATGCCGGCAACCCCACGCCCTTCACCCTGATCCTTGCTCCGGTCATTCATGAAAAGCAGAATGTCGGCCTGATCGAGATCATGATGGACCCGAACCGCCGCGCTGTGCAGCAGAAAAGCACCCTGCGGTTCATCTCTGACCTGGCCGACCTGGCCACCCAATACCTTAAAAACCGCCAGATGCGGCAGGTGCTTTCCCAGCAGCGGCTATGGAACCAGCTGGAAGGCTTCACGCACGCCATTCATGGCTCGCTTGGCCTGACGGAAACTGCCCTGGCCGTGGCCAACGAAGGCAAGCGTCTGGTCGGCTGCGACCGCGTAAGCGTCGCCGTGAAAATTGGCGGCCGGCCGATGATTGAAGCCATCAGCGGCCAGGAAGTGGTCGAACGCAGGTCGAACCTGGTGCGTGAAATGAGCCGCCTGGCCAAGGTCGTGGTCACCTCTGGCGAAGATCTCGTTTACCAGGGCAATACCGAAAACTTCCCGCCCGACATTCGCGACGCACTTGAACTTTACATTGATGAATCGGGAGCCAAGGCCCTTTTCATCACCCTGCTGCACAAGCCCATCACCACCTTTGATAAAGAAGGCGTGAAAGACCCTGACCGCGTGCCCTTCGGCTGTATCATTGCCGAGCAGATCGGCGACGAAATGCCGATGACCGACTCGCAGGCCCGGGCCGAAGTGGTGGCTCGCCACGCGTCAACCGCCCTGTGGAATGCCCAGGAGCATGATCGCATCTTTGGCCGCAAGCTGCTCACGGCCATCGGTGGCCCGGCACGCTGGTTCCGCGGCCGCAACCTGGCCAAGCTCCTGGCAGGTGTGGGTGTGCTGCTCACCATTGTTCTGGTGCTGACCTTCGTCCCCTGGCGGCTCACGATTCCCGGCAAGGGCTCGCTGCTGCCGGCCGAGCGATTCAGCACCTTCGCTCCGGTGGCCCAGGGTGCGGTTGTCTCAAAGGTACTTGTTGAACATGGCGACAAGGTGCAAAAGGGTCAGCCCCTCATGGAGCTTTTCAGCCCCGACCTTGACAAGGAACACAAGCGGCTGATTGCCGAACTGAACGCCTCAAACACCCAGATGCTGAACCTTCGTCGCCAGTTCGACCTGGCCACCACCAAGCCTCAGGAACGCGAGCAGATCAACAGCCAGCTGAGCGAATCCCGGATCAAGTATCAGTCAGCCCAGGAGCAGATGGATATTATCAACGACCAGCTTCAGACACTGATCATCAAAGCCCCCTGCAACGGCATCGTGACGACATGGGAAGTGGAAAAGAACTTCATGCGTCGGCCGGTGGAAGTTGGCCAGGAATTGATTCAGGTGGCTGAAACGGCCGGCGACTGGGTGCTCGAAGTGGAAGTGCCTGACAACGACATGGGGCCCATTCTTGACGCCAACGAGCGGCTCAAGAAGGACATCGCCAGCGGTGCCAAGCCTGCCGATGCCAAGCTGGGTGCCTATTTCGTGACGATGACCGACCCCGAGCATCGCTACCGGGGCAGCGTTCTGCGAATCAGTGCCAAGGCTGAAACGGCTGAACAGCAGCACGTGGTCAAGATCACCGTGGCGTTTCCTGAATCGGTCAAGACTGACTTCCTCCGGCGTGTTCGCGAGATGCGACCAGGCACCGAAGTGCGGGCCCGTATTGAGTGCTACAACGCCAGCCTGGCTTATGTACTCTTCCGCGACGTCTATCAGGTCTTCTATGAAACCATCATGTTCCGCTGGCCATTCCTGAAGAATTGACGGGAGCCGGAATCAAACAAAACAGTCATGCCGAACGTAAGAAACAACCGGACAGATATTCTCAGAGGAAAGCAAAGAAAAATGATCGCGAAAAAATTCAGCATCCTGGCCCTGGCAACGGTTCTGGTCACATCGGGTCTGCTGGCCACCGCCCAGCAGCAGCCGACACGTGGCCGGTCGGCCAAGGAATCCGCTCGTCTGGAAGGCGATTCGCTGATTGTGCTGGGCAATATCGACTGGCTTCAAAAATCGGAAATCGCTGCCCTTCGTGAAGGCGTTCTGGAGAACCTTGAACTGAAGGAAGGCATGTTTGTGAAAAAGGGCGGGGTGATCGGCAGCCTTCATGCCGAAGCCGCCAAACTGGCCGCTGCCAAGGCGAAAATTGCCGCCGAAAGCAAGGGTAATCTGGAACGATCGAAGGCCGCCGTGAAACTGGCCGAATCGATCATCGCCCGCGACCTGAACCTCGTTCGCAAAAATGCCATTCCAACAGAAGAAGTCGAAAAGCATCAGGCAGAACTGCTGGTGGCCGAGGCTGACAAGCTGCGTGCCGACGAAGAAATCAAGCTGAACAGGGCCGAATACGACATGGCCAACCGGATGGTGGAAGAACACACAATCACCGCCCCTTTCGACGGCATTGTGATAAATGTCATGAAGCGGTCGCAGGAATCAGTCAGGGCCAACGAACCAGTGGTCACGCTGGGCAACCCCGAAATTTACCGTGTCACTTCGTTCATTCCCGTCGATTACGCCTACAGCGTGAAGCCCGGGCAGGAAGTGCTGATCAGGCCCTTTGTTGACCAGGTTGAACTGCCGGTTGAAAAAAATGTCTATCGCGGTAAGGTCAGCTTCGTTGATCATGAAATTCAGGCTGTCGCTGAAACTGCCACACGCGTCTTTGTAGAAGTTCCAAATGTTGATGGCATGCTTCGTCCGGGCCTTCAGGCCGAGATGACCATTCGTCTGACTGCACCCGAAGGCAACGCCAAAGCCGCGGCCGTGACTCCGCAGCCCCGCCTCCGCTGATTCAAAAAGCCGTAAGAAGCAAGTGAGTCTGATTCTTCAGCGATTCGGGATCTGCTACTTAAGGACTTCTCCCAGTGTCAAGCGCACCCACCATCACACCCATGGCACCAATGGGCCAGGCAGGCGAAACGCTTCGCGTTCGCCTCAGGCCTGACCTGATTGTGCGGCCCCAGTTCTACGAGGGTATGACACACTATGTCGTTAAAGACCCCCTCGGCCTGAAATACTATCGCTTCAAGGCGGAAGAATATTTTCTGCTACAGCAGCTTGACGGACGAACCACTCTGCTGGAAGTGAAAAAAGCCTTCGAACGCAAGTATCGTCCACAGACAATCACGGTGGATGACCTGGTTCGTTTCTGCTCCCAGCTTCACGAAGCCGGCGTGGCCCAGATTGACACGCCCGAACAGACAGAAGTCTTTGTCAAGCGTCGTCGCAAACGCATCTGGAAGAAAGTTCGCGGCGCCCTGGCCAACATTCTTTACATCAAGATTCCGATCATCGACCCGGAACGCCTGCTCACGTGGATGTATCCCTACTTCCGCTGGATGTTCACGCCTTATTTCGTCGCTTTCAGCCTACTGATGATGTGCTCGGCCGGGCTGATGGTGGCCAGTAACTGGGCGTCGTTCATGGAGCGGCTGCCCACCTTTCAGTCGTTCTTTAATACACGCACCATCATTTACTTCTGGTGCAGCCTGGCCATAGTGAAGATCATTCACGAATTCGGCCACGGGCTTACGGCCAAACACTTCGGCGGTGAAGTGCACGAGATGGGGGCGTTATTATTATGCCTCACGCCGGCACTTTATTGCGATGTGACAGACAGCTGGCTTTTGCCGAACAAGTGGCACCGGATATGGATATCGGCGGCCGGGATCTTTGTCGAATGTTTTCTTGCCTCGCTCGCAACATTCGCCTGGTTTTACAGCAATCCTGGGCTTTTTAACAGCCTCATGCTGGCCACCATGTTCCTCTGCTCGGTCAATACCGTCATGTTTAACGCCAATCCGCTGATGCGTTACGATGGCTATTATGTGCTTTCCGACTTCCTTGAAATCCCCAACCTGCGTGTGAAGGCCAACCAGTTCTTCAGCTATGCCTTTCAGGAAAAAGTGCTGGGGCTGGAAGTGCCGGTACAGTCATACATGCCGCGCACACGCCGCTGGCTCTTCCTGACCTATGCAATCACCAGCTTTCTCTATCGCTGGTTTGTCACGCTGTCGATTCTCTTTTTCCTGAATCGCCTGCTCAAGCCCTACAAGGTTTATTCCATCGGCATGTTCTTCGCCATGTGGGGTATGATTCCCCTGGTGGTGATGCCAGTTTACCAGATTGTCAAATTCTGCCGCACTCCGGGAAGGTTTAGAAAAGTGAAAAAAGTCCGCGCCACCGCCTTCTTCGCGTCAGCCGTGGCTATTATCACGGCGATCCTGATGATCCCAACGCCTCTGCGAGTCAAAGGCACATTTGTCATCGCTCCGGCCGACCCTGCCCGTGTTTATGCCCACACCCCGGGCCGTCTTGTTTCACTGGCCGTTCGCGACGGCGCCATGGTCAAAAAAGGCGACCTGATCGCCCAGCTTTCCAATCCCGACAAGCTGCGTGAACGATCCTCGCTGCAGCAGGAACTTGAAATCAACCGCGTTAAGGCTGCTTATTTCAGCCGTTCCAAAGACCTTGAAGGCCGTCGCCTGGCCCGGCAGCATGCCACCCTGGCCGACGAACTTGAGCCAGTCGTTTCACGCATCAATAACCAGATCGCCAGCCTTTATCTTGTGGCTGAACGCGATGGCCAGGTGATTGGCGTGCCAAAGATGGAAACCACGGGCCAGTGGATTCGCCCCGACAAGATGTTCTGCGAAATTGGCGACCCCAAGAAGGTACAGGCCCAGGTAATTATTGACCAGGGCGACATCGACCTTCTGCAGTCCGGCAACCGGGCCTGGATCAAGGTCTACGGCGTGAGCGAACGAACCTATCGAAGCAATGTAAAAGAAATTGCTTCACGAAACCGCGACGAGATACCCACCGAACTCTCGCACGTGGCCGGTGGCGAAATTGCCGCCGAGCAGGACAAGAAAACCGGCAAGATCAAGCCGCTTTCTGCCGCCTATGAAATCATTCTGCCGATCGAAAACGACGACCTTTCGCTGCACGTGGGGCAGCGTGGCTTCGCCAAGATCGACGGCGGCCATTCCACCCTGGCCTGGTATCTGTGGCGAGGCCTGACCAAGACCTTCCACTTTGCATTGTAAGGGGTTATGTAACCTTCCAACGTGATCAGTCAGGGCGGGGTAACCCGCCCTTTTTCATTATTTTTTATAGAGATAGACCAAAAAACATGATCATCAATATCAGGTTATATCAAGTTATAACAGGTTCTATCATTTTTTTGTATAACCGTATATAACCTATTATAATTTGGTATGGGTAACTTAAACAGAGAGACGACCTCATATGGATTTTCTGAAGAACCCCTATACACCGAACGCGGGTACACGGCCACCGGAACTTGTCGGCCGCGACCCTGTACTTGAACAGGCTCATATTCTTTTAGAGCGGGTGAAAGCAGGAAAGACAGAGAAAAGTATCCTTTTAACAGGTCTGCGAGGTGTAGGAAAAACTGTTTTGTTGAATGAAATCAAACGGAAGGCTGAAAAAACCGGTTATCGCTCCGTGTTAATGGAAGCCAGTGAAGAGAAACCGATGGGACAACTGTTGGCCAACCATCTCCGGAGTTTACTTTTTGAATTAAACCGGATCGCAGGCACCGGCGAAAAGGCCAGGCGGGCATTAGCAGTGCTTCGCAGTTTTGTGTCAGGCCTGAAATTAACATATGGTGATTTCTCAATAAATCTCGACATTGAACCAGAAAAGGGTTCGGCTGATAGCGGCGATCTGGAAATTGACCTCCCAAATCTGTTTGATGCACTTGGTGATGCTGCCATTGAGCGAAAAGCAATTATTGCAATTTTGATTGACGAGGTTCAGTGCTTTCGAGAGCAGGAACTTGGGGCCCTGATCATGGCAATGCATCGAGTTCAACAGAACCAGTTGCCAATCATTCTGATCGGTGCGGGCTTACCAATTCTGCCAAGCCTGGCTGGCGATGCCAAATCTTACGCCGAAAGGCTCTTTCAATTTCCTGAAATCGGTGCTTTTAACGCAGAGGAATCAGCAAGGGCTCTGCGAGACCCAGCCCTTGAAATCGGCGTCGATTATGATCCTGCTGCACTCGCTGAAATTCATCGACTGACAAACGGATACCCCTATTTCGTTCAGGAGTGGGGCAGTAAAGTCTGGAATTTTGCTGAAAAAAGCCCGATTCGGCTCACGGACGTTACCAAATCAAGCAAATTCGTAGAATTGAGCCTCGACACGAACTTCTTCCGCGTCCGTTTTGATCGCCTCACACCCTCAGAAAAACGCTTTCTCAGGGCTATGGCAAATCTCGGCAAAGGCCCTCATCGAACAGGTGCCATCGCCGAAATGATGAATGTCAAACGTGCAGAAAGCCTCAGCCCTGTGCGAGCCAAATTAATCAAAAAAGGCATGATATATAGCCCATGTTACGGCGAAATTGCATTTACCGTGCCACTGTTCGACGAATTTATGAAACGGGCCATTCCTGAATTTCCTTAGAAATTCAGCAACCAGAAACTTCATGTGAAATCATTGCCGGTGAAATTTGATCAACAATTTGATCCAATCATCTGACCCCTCGATTCATCAGTTTCGTCTGACTGAATTTGTTATCGATAAGATCTCACCTTGGCGGCTGTTGTGGATCAACCGGCAAGCCATCGTTTTCCTTCGACTTTGCCACGGGCTGGGCGGGAACGCCGACGACTGTCGTATCAGGCGGTACAGGTCGTGTGGGCGTGACCACCGCCCCCGCACCAATCTTTGACCTGTCTCCGATGCTTGTCGGTGCCACCAGCACACTGCCGGCACCTACCGTTACATGATCGCCAATTTTAGTCTGCTGCTTTTGTCGTCCGTCAAAGTTGGCTGTAATCGCCCCCGCACCCACTGTCACCTTTTTGCCCACAGTGGAATCGCCCAGATAAGCCAGGTGCCGCACCAGTGTGCCTTCGCCCAGCGTGCTTCGCACGACATCAACAAAAGCCCCGACTTCCACGCCGTCTTCTAGCACTGTTCCGTGCCGCAGCAGGGCAAAAGGCCCAATGCGGCAATTTTTGCCGACCTTCACCTCGCCATCAATCACCGAGTAAGGGTAAATCACCGTGTCGGCACCAATCACGGCCCGTGAATCGACATATGTCGAGCCAGGGTCAAAAATCGTCACGCCTTCATCCATCAGCCGGTTCAATATCCGCCTTGTCATAATGGCATGCGCTTCGGCCAGATGCTGCCGCGTGTTAATCCCGATAATATCATCTGGTTCCAGCGTCGGTATGGCATGCACTTTCAGCCCCCGGCGCGAGATAATCTCTGGCACATCCGTCAGATAATACTCGCCCTGGGCATTATTGGGGCGAACTTCATCCAGGGCCTCCCACAAAAGTGGGGCCATAAAAACATAGCAGCTCGGGTTTACCTCATTAATGGCGGCCTGCTCGGGCGAGCAATCCTTCTGCTCTATAATCCTGATAAATTGCCCCGTGGTGTCTCGCAGAATGCGCCCATAGCCGCTTGGGTCAGGCACGATCGATGTGCCCATCAGGCAATCCAGCTTCTCAGCCTTCTGCTTCAACAGCAGCTCTTCCAGCGGCCCACTGCGCAGGCACGGCTCGTCGCCCACCAGCACCATCACCGGGCCCGAATATCCGGCAAGCACACTCTGGGCGGCTTTCACGGCATCGCCAGTGCCACGCTGGCTTTCCTGAAGGGCAAAATGCACGCGATCAACACCGGCAAGGTTGGCCTTCACCTCGTCAGCACCCTGGCCCACAATCACCACCACATCCGTGGCACCCGCACCAAAGGCTGCGGTCACCACATGACGAATCATCGACTGGCCGCACACTTCATGCAGCACCTTGGGCTTTTCGGATTTCATCCGCTTGCCCTGGCCCGCCGCCAGAATTACCGCCACCGGCCCCGAGATTTGCTGAGTCATTCCATTCGTGTCCTAAACAGTGCCGTCGATCCGTCAATTTCCATTTTGGCCAATTCGTTTGCCATACTGAAGCATAATTTACGCTGATCCTGCCAAATCGTCAAACTTTCACCAGATTAAAAGAGCCAATCAACGATTTCAATCACCACTGGTTCAGCTTATCAATTGATCGAAACCATGGAAGCCTTTCCGAAGAGGTTTTCTCTAAACAGGTACAAATTCTATTGTTTTCTGTTAACATGATCCATTCTTGAACATTTCAATTCATTGCTTATGGTGCATTTCAACTTGATTTACGTCAAGTTATGCAATAGGATAAACCTGTAGCACGGCGGTCTAATAATCCTCGCGATGAAGTTCATGACTCCGATGAACTTTCACTTGTTCGAAAAGCCTTTGGCTGTGGCCTATCGAACTGTGTCATGTGGAAAGATGACCGCACGATGCGCCGGGTGGAAGCCTAAGGACTAGGCGACACCGGGCTTACGGCAGCGGCCGTCAAGAAAATGACGATCGATCATGTCAATCAGGGTGGCAATATTTATCAGATCGAAGAAAAACGAAGTGAATATCGTCAAATCCACCCGTTTTGGTACAAAATCCTCGTGACTGTAAACGATATCGAAAAATCACTTTTCGTCGAAGCCATTCTTCACGACGACGATCCTGAATTCCCCGTGGTTCTTCTGGTCAATGCTCATTTCTGAAACTGGATTCCTGCAAAATGAAACCTTTTCCGTGGAAGTGCCCTGAATGCAGCCAGAAATCCATAAATCCTGTTTGTCTCGCAAAGTATGAAACAACAATGCGGCACGACGGACGCGATTATCGCATTACAGTAAAAAATTTCGATGTTTTTCAGTGTGAAAAATGCGGCCTCATCCAACTGCCCGAACCGGCTGACGAGATTCTGCAAGCCGCTTTGCGTAAAAAAGCCGGATTAATGTCGCCTGAAATGATCCGTTCCACTCGCGAACAATTGCAACTTTCGCAAAAACAACTGGCAGATGAATTGCAGGTGGCTGAATCAACCCTGAGCCGATGGGAATCAGGGATGCAAATTCAGCAACGCGCCATGGATCGATACCTGCGCATCGTATTCATGCTGAAAATCAAGGGTGAATTCGATCAATTGAAGTCAGGATCGATCAAATTCAAATTTCCGAATTTTCGAAAAAACCAGCCAAATTCTCGCCGAAAAACTGGCATTCATGTAATAGACACAAAAACAGGGTCCATCTGACCCACTCAATTGCTCGATTTATATTTCATTGTTTATTTGCGGGTGCCTTCCTGCAAGAGCACCCGCCACTTCAGATTATTTCACCACACCAACCGCTCGATTCCGTCATTCAAGGGTTCTTCCGGTGCGGCTCGGAAACAAAATCAATACCCTGCTGCACCAGCTTCATAAATTCTGGCGTGGTCAGCGGTTCGTGCTTGTCGGGGCCAAAATCGCGGTGCCCGAAAACCGTGTGGAACACCCGCCCCTTGCCATAATCAAGCACCCAGGCCACCGGCCACTGCTGGCCATCCACTTCCACCACGGCCAGCGGCTCAATTGGCTTTTTCATCTGTAAGTGATAATAAAGTTCATCCTTCAGCTTGAAATCAGCCAGCCCTTTTGTCACCGGGTGATCGGCTTTGGCAATTTTCACCATGAATTCGCCCTTCTTGGTCTTTGAATCGGGCAGGCCAACGTGCGAAAACACGCCGCCCAGCATCTCTCGCCATTCGGGCAGCCAGTCAGGTGCGGCATTGTCGGCCCCATGAATCGAGACATAACCCTTGCCCGACTTCACAAAGTCAAGCAGGGCCTTTTGCTGTGCTTCGGTGAATTTAAATTCAGGGTCGCGTCTGTCCACATGCACAATCAGCACATCATATTTGGCCATTCCGGGCGATGTCAGGATCGAGCCGTCCTCACAAATCGTCACCTCATATCGGCCTGTGTCTTCAATTGATCTGGCAAGCAGCAAGGCCTGGTCGCGATAGCCATGGTGCTGCCGGGCACCGCCTGAAAGCAGCAGAATTTTCACGCCTGTCGGGGCCTTTTTCTGGGCCAGGGCCATTTGCGGCTGGCTCAGGCTATAGGCGACAAGTGGCAGGGCGGCCATGAAGAAACGTCGGCTGAACTGATGCATGTGAACCTCGGTTGGTCTGCTGAACGACTTCCGGCGCGATCCGGAAAAGTGTTGAAAATCGCATGGATTGACGGGAAAGTATCATGATAGTAATGATCAGGCAAGAGTTCTGCCCGTTCAATTCCCAAGAGAAATTCGTAGAGAAATTCACTCATGAAGCGTCGAAACTTGCTCCAACTGGTTGCCGGTGTGGTTTGTGCAGGCCGTGTTAAGTCGTTGTTGGCACAGGACAAAAAACAAACTGTCAATGGCGGCGGCGTCACGTTTGAAATCCCCTCGTCATGGAAGTCTTCAAAGCCTGCCAGCAGCATGCGGCGTGCCCAGATCGCGATTCCCAAAGCCGAAGGCGACAAGGAAGACGGCGAACTGGTGCTTTTCGCTTTTCCAGGTGGTGCCGGTGGTGTCGAGGCCAATATCGAACGCTGGGCCGGCCAGTTTCGCGACGACGCCAACCAGCCTCCCACTCCGAAAAGTTCAAAAGCCAAGGGCCAGAACACCGAAGTGACCAAGGTTGAAATTTCTGGCCGCTATGTCGCCCCCGTGGCACCCGGAAATCCTGAAACTGTCAATAAGCCCGGCTTTGAACTGGTCGGCCTGATTGTCATCACGCCGGAAGTTTCTTATTTCTTCAAGGCCGTCGGCCCGAAGGCGACGATGAAGGCTGCCGCGAAAGATTTTGACGCCCTGGTTGCCAGCATTAAACTGGACAACTGAGTAATATTTTTGAAAGTTCAACAAATTCGCCGGGTGAGCCCTTGGCGATCTGGGCATTATCGGATAATTTGTTGCTTGGTGCCGTCCCAGGCACCAGCTTCTCAGTACTAATCGAATCAAACCGAATCCCCGAGAATCGGAGTCTACACTGATGCGTTCTGTTAAAATTCTGGCCTTTGGCTTTTTCGCCACAGCCACTCTTCTGCCTCTGGCTTTCGCAGCTGACAACACCGCCACCAAAAAGGCGATGAAAGAAGCCATGAAGGGCGGCCTTTGCAAGAAGGTTGCCGCCGGCGAAGGTTCTGACGACGACAAGAAGAAGCTGCTGGCTCTCTTTACCGACATGGCCAAGGAAACCCCCGGCAAGGGCGAAGCCGCCAGCTGGAAGGAAAAGGCCGGTGCTCTCGTCAGTGCAGCCCAGGCCGTGGTTGACGGCAAGGCTGACGGCAATGCCCAGCTCAAGAAGGCTGCCAACTGCAAGGCCTGCCACGACGTTCACAAGGGCAAGTGAGTCTCGCCCGGGTG
This sequence comes from Planctomycetaceae bacterium, assembly GCA_040374745.1. Classification (GTDB taxonomy): domain Bacteria; phylum Planctomycetota; class Planctomycetia; order Isosphaerales; family Isosphaeraceae; genus QWQI01. The sequence goes on from JBEITT010000012.1 coordinate 45,802, forward strand.
AATTGAACGATCACCGAAACGGTCAGATTGCCCCACCCGGCGGCTATCTGGCCGTTTTTTTATTGCCTTTGGCTTTGCTTGAATTAACGAATTTAAGCCTGCACAAGGCCCGAATCAGATTGGCATTCCATTGACCGCCGAGCCTGCCATCAGGACAATAAAGAGAACGTGTGGGTGTCTGTATAAAAGCTGCACCGCACGCTTCGCCCAAAAATGCCAAAGCCAGGAATCGACGAAAATGTCCGTTGCCGAGCCCAAAGATCAGACCAGCACCCAGCTTCCCGATGCCCTCGGCCGCTTCGGCCCCTTTGGTGGCCGCTATGTGCCCGAAACGCTGATCGACGCCCTCAACCGTTTTGAAGCCGAATACAACCAGCTCAAAAGCGACCCGACCTTCTGGGCCGAGATCGAGACCTATCTGCGTGATTATGTCGGCCGCCCAAGCTGCCTGACCTTCGCCTCGCGGCTGACCAAACAAATCGGCGGAGCCCAGATTTATCTCAAGCGCGAAGACCTGAACCACACCGGTGCCCACAAAATCAATAACGCCATCGGCCAGTGCCTGATGGCCAAACGCATGGGCAAAACCCGCGTGATCGCCGAAACCGGCGCCGGCCAGCACGGCGTGGCCACCGCCACCGCCTGCGCTCTCTTCGGCCTGGAATGCATGGTTTATATGGGTGAGGAAGACATTCGACGCCAGAAGCTCAACGTCTTTAACATGCGCACGATGGGAGCCAAGGTCGTGCCCGTCACCAGCGGCAGCCGCACCCTGCGAGACGCCACCAATGAAGCCATGCGAGACTGGATGGGCAGCTCGACCTGGACCCATTACACCATCGGCTCTGTCGTCGGCCCGCACCCGTTCCCGATGATCGTTCGCGATTTTCAGTCGGTGATTGGCAAAGAGACCCGCGCCCAGTTCCTTGACCGCTTCGGCAGCCTGCCTGACTGCGTGGTGGCCTGCGTGGGCGGCGGCTCAAATGCGGCCGGCATGTTTTATGCATTCGTGCCTGACACGGGTGTGGAACTGGTGGGTGCCGAAGCCGGGGGCAGGGGCCCGCTGGCGGGCGACCATGCCTCAAGCCTGACCCAGGGCCGCCCGGGCGTGCTTCACGGCAGCCTGAGCTATGTGCTGCAGGACGACGAAGGCCAGACCAGCGACGTGCATTCAATCTCGGCCGGGCTTGATTATCCGGGCGTCGGCCCTGAGCATTCCTACTGGAAGGACACCGGCCGGGTGCGTTATGAGTCGATCACCGACAAGGCCGCCCTTGAGGCTTATCACACGTTGGCCCGGCTGGAAGGCATTCTGCCCGCCCTTGAAACCAGCCATGCCGTGGGCCAGGCCATGATCGAGGCCGCCCGGCTCACGCCTGACCATCGCCTGGTGATCTGCGTTTCAGGCCGGGGCGACAAGGACGCTTATGAAATCGCCCGCCTGCGCGGCGAAGAGATGTAAACGGAGACTAAAAACATGACGATTTCATTGGAAGTTGAACTGAGTCAGGAAGAGACCGATCGGCTTCATCAGCTAGCCGAGGCATCAGGCAAATCACCGGGTACACTAGTCAGCGAGATGATTCGCTCGCTGATTTCCCGACGCAATGAACAGATTCATCGCCTGAGCAATGAAATTATGGATGAAAAAGCTGAACTCTATCGAAGACTGGCCCAGTGAGTGAGTTGATCTATCTCTCTTTGCAGGATGTCCTTGATATTCACGACCGGATGATCGAACGCTTCGGAGGCAGTTCAGGCATCCGTGATTTTAACCGACTTGAATCGGCGATTTTTCTACCCAAACAGACTTTCGATCAGGTTGAACTCTATCCCGGAATTATCGAAAAGGCTGCAATTCTCTGCTTTGCAATCGTCACAAACCATCCTTTCATCGACGGAAACAAGCGTACCGGACACCATGTGATGGACTTGTTTCTGCGAATCAATGGCTACAAACTTGAATCGAATGTCGATGATGAAGAAAAGGCAATCTTGAAAATTGCTTCCGGCCAGTGGAAAAAAGACGATTTAATCCAGTGGCTGACTGATAAAGTGCATCAAATCTGAAATCTGAGCCAACCCTACCCATTAACGAGCTTTCTGTCTGTTCAGGATAAGCCATTACCCCCATGAACCGCATCGACTCCCTCTTTGCCCGTCTCAAGTCTGAAAACCGCACGGCCCTCATGCCGTTCCTCACCGCCGGCGACCCCGACCTGGCCACCACCGCCTCCATTGTGCAGGATCTTTCCGACCACGGCCTGGCCGATATGTTTGAAATCGGCATCCCCTATTCCGACCCCATCGCCGACGGCCCCGTCATCGCAGCCAGCTATAACCGGGCCCTGGTCAAGGGTATTCATGTTGACCAGATCCTCAGCCAGCTCAAGGCTTTGCGTTCTGGCCCCAAGGCCGTCACCGCTCCGTTTGTCACCATGCTCAGCTTCGCCATTGTGCACCGCATCGGCGTCGATACCTATCTCGATCAGGCGGTGGCTGCCGGAGTTGATGGCCTGATCGTGCCCGACCTCCCTGTCGAAGAAGCCGCCGGCCTCTTTGAAAAAGCCACTTCCCGTGGCCTGAAGCTCATCCAGCTCATCACGCCCACCACCCCGCGTGATCGTGCCCTGGCCATCGCAAAGTCAACCACAGGCTTCATTTACTACGTCTCGGTGGCCGGCATCACCGGCGAGCGTCGCGAGCTTCCGCCCGACCTGGCCGACAACGTCGCATGGCTTCGCAGCCAGACCGATCTGCCCATCTGCATCGGATTCGGCATTTCTGAACCCGAACATGTGCGCATGCTTTCGCCCGTGGCCGACGGCCTCATCGTCGGCAGTGCCATTGTGCGTCGGGTTGATTCCGCCACCCAGGCCGGCAAAGGCCAGGCAGACGTCGTCACGTCGGTGCGCGATTACCTCGCAAGCCTTCGTGGTGCAATATGAATGAAAATGATACCGGAGCGAACCCTCAAAAAATCTGATGAACGCTGATAGCGTAAAGACTTACGAACGATTTCGCCTGGCGGTGGCCCTGCCGTGCTTTAACGAAGCGCCAGCCCTGCCCGAGGTGCTTGCCCAGTGGCAGCAGGCCCTGCCTGAAGCTGAAATCTATGTCTTCGACAACAATTCCACCGACAATTCGGCGGAAATCGCTCGCACGTCCGGGGCCCGGGTTGTGCCCGTCGGTCGCCAGGGCAAAGGCTATGTCGTCAGGGCCATCTTCGCCGAACTGGCTGATCGCGACGTCGTCATCATGGCCGACGCCGATGGCACTTACCCAGCCGCTGCCGTGCACGACCTCCTTCAGCCCCTCCTCGACGACCAGGCCGACATGACTGTCGGTGCCCGCGTTCCCGTGGCCGAACTCAAGGCCATGAGCCCCATTCGCGGCCTTGGCAATATCCTCATCCGCTTCGCTTTCTGGCTGCTCATGGGCCTTTCCGCCGGCGACCTCCTTTCCGGCTATCGCCTTTTCGGGCAGAAATTTCTCAAAGGCGTCAGGCTCAAGTCGCACGGCTTCGAGATCGAAACTGAAATCGCCTGCAAGGCCGTTGGCGGTGGCTGGCGCGTGGTTGAAAAACCTGTCTCTTACCTGCCCCGGGCCGCCGGCACCGCCTCAAAACTGCGTGCCCTGCGTGATGGCCTTCGCATCATTAAAATGATGAGCATTCAGAGCTTCCAGCTCAAGCCCTGGCGGCTGGGCGGGCTGGTCGTGGGCCTGATCACCCTTTGCGCTGTTCTCACCGGCTCAGGCCCTGTCTGGATTGCATCAGGCATAGCCCTTGGCGCGTTGATCGTTCAGATCCGCAAAAGTCAGGTTGAATAAGACAAGAGTCTATCTGAAATACAATTCGCCTGACTGCTTCAAATCGTTCCCTGCCTTGTACCTTCTTCGATTAAGCCTATAATTTCAGAAACTTCTGGAACGAGTGGCAAGGTTGCCGCAGTTGGAATTCTGGATGGAGGGCTGAATCGTGAACTGGAATTTGAGCATCGGCCTGGTCCGCTACCTCAATGCCAAACCACTTTATTATGGTCTGGATCAACTCCTTCCAGGAGCACGCTTTATCACCGACTTGCCCAGCCGCCTTGCCACCCGGCTTGAGTCGGGCGAACTCGACCTGGCCATGATCCCTTCCGTTGAGTTTCTCCGCTCAGCCCAAACTTATAATTATCAGGCCATGCCCGGCGTTGCCATTGGTGCTGCCGGCCCGGTTCGCAGCGTGAAACTTCTTTCTCACGTTGACTTTAAGGAAATTCGCCGACTGGCCATGGACGAAGGCTCGCGTACGAGCCAAGCTCTCTGTCGCGTCTGGCTCAAGGGCGTTCACGGCGTAGAACCTCAACTTATTGAGGAACTACCTATCGGCGTTCCGCCCGAGGAATCAACAGCCGACGCCGTGCTGGTCATCGGCGACCGCGCCATGCAATTGCCTGAAGACCAGTTCCGCCACGTGGCCGACATGGGCCAGGTCTGGAACCAGTGGACAGGCCTTCCCTTCGTCTTCGCCGTCTGGGCCGTTCGCCCCCGTGCCGGGCTCGACCCTGAACTTCTGGGCGAGAAACTCCGCCAGAGTCGCGACCTGGGCCTGCAAAACGCGCCCCTAATTGCTACCGAAGCCAGCCCACGCTACAACCTTTCGGTTGATGAAATTCTCTTTTACCTGAATCACCAAATATCCTATGATTTTGGCGAGGCCGAGCTTGCCGGCCTGCGCCTGTTTGCCGAAAAAGCCGGCCAGATGGGCCTGGTGCCCGAAGGATGCCACTATGTCCTTGCCAGTTCAAGAGATACTGCAAAAAGCCGTTGATGGCCAGCGAATCACACAAGAAGAGGGTGTCACGCTCATGCGGTCAGGTGGCCTGCATGAACTGGGCCGTGCGGCCGACTCTATCTGCCGCCGCCTTCATCCTGAGCCATACCGCACCTACAATATCGACCGCAACATCAACTATTCGAACGTCTGTGCGGCCGTCTGCGACTTCTGCGCATTTTATCGAAAGGTTGGCGATTCTGAGGCTTACGTTCTCGACACCGACGTCATTTTGAAAAAAATTCAGGAAACGGTCGATGTTGGCGGCGACCAGATCCTTATGCAGGGCGGCCTTCACCCTGATCTTCCCTGGCAGTGGTACCTCGACCTGCTTCAAACGATTAAATCGCATTATCCTCAAGTCAATATCCACGCCTTCAGCCCGCCGGAAATTCACTTCTTCAGCAAGCTCTATCGCATGCCGCTGGAGCAGGTTCTGACCGAACTCAAACAAGCCGGTCTGGGAAGCCTGCCGGGCGGTGGCGGCGAGATTCTGGTTGACCGGGTCCGCAAGGCAATCACTCGTGGCAAGGTGCTTACCGACGAATGGCTGAATGTGCATCGGGTGTGGCACCGGATGGGTGGCAAGTCGTCGGCCACCATGATGTTCGGGCATATTGAAACGCTTGAGGAACGCGTTGAACATTTCGAACGAATTCGCCAGCTTCAGGACGAAACCGGCGGCCTCACCGCCTTCATCAGCTGGACATGCCAGCCCGAACACACTGACATGTCCGACATTCCTCCCGCCGGGGCCTTTGAATACCTGCGAGTGCAGGCCATCAGCCGAATCTATCTCGACAACGTGCCCAACATTCAAAGCTCGTGGGTGACCCAGGGCGCCAAAATTGGCCAGATTGCCCTGGCCTTTGGTGCGAATGACATGGGCTCTCTGATGCTTGAAGAGAATGTCGTGAGCCAGGCGGGCACCGTTCACTATCTTACTCTGCGTGAAATTCGCCGATCAATCCGCGAAATGGGCTATATTCCCCGCCAGCGGAATGTCTATTACGAATACATAGACCAAGACCCCGGCGACTCCGACGACACCCCGGCCCCCACTTTGCCACGGCCACTACCGGTTCTGGCTTGACTCACTGGAGAATTCCAGTCGTGGTCGTAGCTGATTGATATTGACCACCGACGAAAATTCGGCGACCCTGAACCCTGTCATTTCATGGAAGGTTCAGTGATGCCGCAGTCGTCAATCAATCTGGAAACGCTCACGCACCGGCTCATTCTGCCACGCGAGGCCAATCACCACGGCACACTTTATGCCGGCAGCCTCGTCGCCCTGGCTCTTGAAGCCGCCTATTCCACTGGCTACCGTGCTATCGGCGATTCGGCGAATCTCGTGCTAAAACGAGTGCTTGATCTCCGCTGCCTTCGTCCGGTACCAATTGGTGAAGTTGTCCAGATTCGCGGTCGCGTGCTTTTTGTCCGCTCGGCCCAGATCGTCGTAGGCCTCTACGGCTCGCCTCTGCGCGGCCACTCCGAGCCTTGGATGGATTCGCTCATGCAATTCGTGCAGATTGATTCCGCCAGCCACCCGCTTGCTTTTGATTCCAATCTCACCGACAATTTTCTTTCGGATCATCAGCCACCCTGGGGCGAACTTCACCAACGCTCCGGGCATCTACTCAATATCCGACGCCTGTCCTCAAAGAAAGAGCCCGAAAATGAAATTTAATGGAATAACCAGCCCAATAATGCAATTTTCTATTGCAATTGCATTCACTTCCTTTTTCGGCCATGCCACGGCCGACGAACCCAAATCAGCCAGCGTGCCAACACTTAATGCTGTTGTCTGTGTCGGCGACGATGCCGGCCAGAAATCCGATCTGGCTAAAACGCGAGCCACTTCACCCACAATTTATATGTTCATTCAGGGCGATAAGTGGGACAGGCCCATCGCCCGCCTCCTGCGTGAGCTTGATACAAAGGTTAAAGACGACATTTCTGATGGTCGCGTCATTGCCATCTGGCTCTCAAATAATGAAGTCGATCGCTATAAAGAACACCTTCCCCGCGTGCAGCAATCGCTGAAACTGGCCATGACGACCTATGCTGTCTGGCCCGGCGACCCCTTCGGCCCCGCTGCCTGGAATATCAATCGCGACGACCATGTGACAGTTGTCACAACACGCGATGGCAAAATCAGGGGCCGCCATACTTTCCAATCGACAAATGAAGGTGATGCACCCAAGATCCTGGCCGATCTTGCCCCAGGCAAGTAATCAGCCCCGGCCTCATCTTGCTGCAGTGGCAAATTTCAGAAACGGCACACCATGAGCCCGAAGCTGGTCAAAATCATCATCATCGGGCTTTCATGTTTCGTCTGCCTGCTTGTGGGCACGCTTTACGGCCTGAAATATCTGGCGCAGAAACCGCCTGAATTTTATAGCCAGATTATCAGCACAGAAGAATCAACCCCTTCGGCCCAGGTGCATGAAAAGGCCCAGTCGCTGGAACAGGATCTCATTCAGCTTCGTAATGACCTGGCCAACGACCCGGAATGGTCGATTCGCCTGACCGACAACGCCATTAACGCCTGGCTGGCTGAAAATTCCCTGCAAAGCCTTTCTGCTGAAATTCCGCCGGAAGTTTCTGACCTTCGTGTGAAATTCGAGCTGGAACGAGTAAGAATTGCATTTCAATGGCGAGGCCGCCCTTTGCAATCGGTTGTTTCCATCACTCTCAGGCCTGAATTAACCGGTTCAAATGAAATTCAAATTGGCATCGCCGAAATACAGGCCGGCGTTTTGCCAATCGGCCTTTCAAGGCTTAAAGAGATTATTGAAGACGCCATTCCCACCGACGGCCAGCAGGTGCAGTGGGTCGAATCGGAATCTGTTCCGACATTGAAATTAAAAATCAGTCCAAAATACAAAGAACGACTGGTCGAGCTTGAAAAAGCCACTATTCTTGATAATGAAATTCGCCTTTCCGGGAAATCCCGCAAAGTCACGAAATAAAATTATTTTTTATTTCGTTTCGGCTGCCAGATCCAGCTCCAGTTATTGCGTGTCGCACTTACCGGCTTTTTCGTCTTGGGATCAACCGGAATTTTCTTTGGATAAAGAGTCATATCGCCCTCAAGCGTTTCACCGCTCCGGGCCTTTAATTTCAATTGTAATGTCAATTCTTTGTCGGCAGCTGTATTCTCTGTCGTGAACTCACCTTCAAATACCACGGCAACCGTGCCCCGGCCATCACTCACCTCGCCTTCAAAAGTGAGATAAACCCTCCGGTGATCCGCCAGTTTCGCTGCATGTCCACTGCTTTCCAGCATGCCCGGCGGGGCATCAATAGCCCACGTTGCCAGCTTTTCGCTCAATGCGTCAAAGTCCACATACATGTCCCAGTGGCTCTCAGGCCAGTCGTGGCTTGAGATCACGATTTTTCCGGTTATAGCCATCGATTCACCTGTCCTGGCCAGCTCTGCCGAGTCATGGACTTGAACATCAACAACCATATTCTAATAAAATTCCGAAATCAGGCGACTCCAAAAAAACCGAATTCCGCCATCATAAGCAAAGAATGGTCGGAATATTGAATCGCTTCAAACATCCTGCGTCTTAATCAATATGAAATCTTCCACCACCCTCAGAATCAAATCACAAGTTCTGATTCATCATGGATGAAATATTGCCATCAGCCAGGTAATTAGAATCGTTATTGAATTCATTTTCAAATCACCAGCATCTCGCCCGAGATCTCTCCAACTCACTTTCAAATATCTGAAATGATTTCAAATAAAGCATAAGCGTCATGATTCTTCATCCCCGGTTGAATTTCTTTCCCAAAGCGATCATCGGTTTTTCAATTCGTTGATGCATCAGGTGTGAAAAATAAATCAGGATTGGCAGTGTCGATATTAAAATACCAAGTACTGCCCCCTGAGCAATTCCCGGAAAAAGCAAAACCAGAAAATAAATCTGTATGATAAAAAATGGCCAGTGCAAGAGATACAGTGGATAGGAAATCTTACCGAGATAAATCAGTTTCTGATAATTTAATACTCGATAAATCAAATTTGTTTTTGATTGGTAAATGCTGACTGTTATTACAATACACCAGATCGCGATCGGTATTTTATTCCAATTTGAGAAAAGTGCGAATATCAATAAAAATGTCGGTAAGATCCGAAAGTCGGTATTTTCAGAATCCGTTCCGCTGATTAACTCGAAAATAAGACAGGTGAATATTCCTAACAGGAAAAACGGCAGATACTGCAAGAGATAAGCCGTTTTACGATCACTCAGATCATGGACGAACGAACCACCATATATCGCACCAGCGGCTAATAATACAAGAAACAACGGATAACGCAGCATCCTGTTGATCAAAGGCGCCACCATATAATATTGCCATTCAAGGGAAATACTCCATGCTGGCACCAATATAGTAATTGCAGAATAAGGCAAAATCAGATCCGTCATGCCATTTATGAGAAATAAATGCGAGACTGTGTGCCCAATGATATTTGAACGTTCTTCATTTGAAACAGGTATCAGCATATTGAAATAAGAGTTGGCCTTCCACGAAGCATTAAATAAAATATATGGCAATAAACAGGTTGAAGCGATTCCGATCAAAAGGCAGATGCAATAGACGGGATAAATTCGAAAAAACCGATTTCTGATAAATTGCCCATAACTCATCCGATAACGATTCAACTGATAAGAGATGACAAAACCGCTCAGGATGATAAACACCGAAACTGCCGACGAAGAATAGATAAACTCGGCCCAGATCTTGTCCAGAGGTCGTGGCAGTGCGATCGTATCGAAACCGCATAAACAGACCATATGAGAGATTGCAACCCAGATAGCAAGTAATCCTCGAAGTGAATCGAGTTCACTCAGGTGCTTATTGCTTGGTTTCGCTGTTAAACTTTTATTCTCCAATGCTATCTCCCCAAGCAGATTCTGGCTGTTATATGGCATTGCTATAATGTCAATCTGTCCCGACCGGCAAAAGATTTTTTCTCATGAAGAGTTTCACGGCAAATACTCTATTTGGAAAGGGGTTACTGGTCGGAATTTCAATATAATCACTTGTCAGATAATTGGCAGTATATTGAGGCTGCAATAACAGGCACGATATTTTGCCACTGGCAATTGCCGATTTCAGCAGGTTCCTGTTCTCAGATGTTGTATATTGATACATCAGAAGATCGTTAAATAACTCTCTACGTCCTGCAGATATACCGATATTCGAATAATATCCGACCACAGGTTCATTCGGCGGAGTCTTTTCACTGACAATCAATTGTAATTCCCGATAATACGGTATGGCAGACCACTCAAAATAAACGCCTCGCAATGACCTTAACGAAAAAACCAAACCAGATCCGGCAATCATCATAAATAGTATGATCGCCACAACATTCAGAGATTTCGAAACACTTGAAATGCGTATTGTATTTGCCAGGTGATCTCCGACAAATACTGAAGATATGATCAAAAACTCAAGCCAGTAAATCGGATTTCCGCCAAGTGTGCGACTGGATGTGAAAAGAGAAAGAAATGCAGAAATAATTATCCACGGAATCATCTGAAATGATGGGTTTTTGCGTATTAATTTATTTGACATGTAATTCGACAAATATTTAAAGTTAAAACCAATCACGCCAAATAAAATCGAGAAATGTGTAATTGACGTGAAGAATGTTTCCCGGAAGACTGCGATTATATTTGATATGGTTTTTTCGGGCATACCCGGAAATGATATGCAGATCGTGATAAAATCTCCATCTGTTATCCAGATCAGAATACTGCAGACAATCGCCGGGAATCCAATAGCGAAGAGGCAGTATTTTTTAAGGCAACCCTGTTTCCATGCAAGTAACATTCCGAATAAAAAAGCCGAAATAAAACTCTGTTTGATTAATGGGCCGGATCCTGCCAAAAACCCTGAAAGGCACGGAACCCATTGCGGTGAAATTCCCTTTCGATAGTTGGCCAGAAGAAAAATCCCTGCCATTGATACTGCTATACCTAGATTGTCAGGCCGGCCATTTGATATATTTGAAATAAAAGCAGAAGAGCAAAGAATCAGGAACAGAGCAATTTTACCTCCCAGATTTTTAAATTTCTCCCCATGCCTGTCTGGTATGTTTAAAGGATATTGAAATTCACGGCTTGCCAATTTATAAACCATAAGGCAGATTGTTATATTTGAAATTAATGAAATCAATCTCATAAAATAATACTGATGCTTGAACAGCATTTGCCCAAAGGCAAAAATAAAATGATAAATTACACCATAAGTCGGTATGCAATAAGGTTCATTTATGACAGATTTTAAACTCCACGGGTTCTGATGGTTCAGCAGTAAATCACTCACCATGAATCCAAGGGTTGACTGGTCCAGATCATAGGGAAAGAAGCCTCTCAATAATCCCAATATCATTTGTAACAGCGTAAGAACTGCAATTGCGTGGCAGATCATTCGGGCCCTTGAGGCAATAACCCCTGTCTGGAATTCAGTTCCCCGGTGTTGATCATGCATCTTCTGACTCTCTGTTGATTTTCATCCAAGACATTAGGCTTATAATTTAATCCTCACAAGCATAATCTGCAATGGATCACCAGTTTTTTCAAATTGTTCGATGAAAGGTTTTTCTCCCATTCGCCGCTTTAAGTCTTTCATGACCGACCTGATGAAATTAAATTTTATCGATAATTGTGTGTCTTAAAATCAATATTAACTGCTCTTTCGCATATTCAAGCGGCTCAATGCATTCTTCCAGGTGTATGGTTTATTTTTCGCCATTTCGTTCTGACAAACCCAATTAATTTTGTTATTTACAAGAAGTGTTTATCGCATGCAATTTCAATAATATCCCCCAACGACAGATTTTGTGTCGACCTTTTCCATGGCGCTTTCCGCAAAGCCGATTGACGCCCAAGCCTCGCCCGCTCTGCCCATATCCATAAAATTGTATGTAGAAACAGTATCATCGGCACTATCCGCTCCACCGCCTTGCGGCTCCAGCATAGCAGCTGGTCCATTGCCAGATGCTCTTTCTCATCCTTAAGCGTTTCTTCAATCGCCCACCTTCGGCAATACAACGAGATGAATCCAGCGGGGCTCATCTTCGCGTCCGTTGCATAAAGTGTCACAAGCGAAGGCTTCCTGCACCTCACCTCCGGAAATTGAACCACGAACACTCGCCGCAACTTGCGACGACGCTTGATAAACACAGACCTGAAATGCCACTCATTCGACATTCATTTCCTTGCCATACAACGTCAGCCTGCCAACTGTCCGCTGCTTGCTCGCTTCGATAATCGCCGACGCTTTCTCCATTTCCCCGCCCCTGATTCGCGGTCGGTCGCGGCCTTTTTTCGTGTTCGGCGGCGGCGATTCAACCGGATGGAACAACCTCGCGTCACTTCGCAGCCGGCTTACAAGCATAAAATTGGAAGGCAGCCGCGTGATCATTTCACCCACGCCATAAGCCGCATCGGCCAGAAGGCGAAATGACCGGTTGGGATAGGCTTCGCACAGCGTGCAGAGCATGTCGGCTGAATGGTCGAGTTTGGTACGACACGGCAAATTGCGCTTTTCGGCCGTTTGCAGAGGCACATAAAACCTGGCCTGCACAGCCATGACCACGCTTTTTTTCTGGTCTCGCAGCGGTTCGGCCAATATGGCCAGCGTGACCCAATTGTGGACCCATGTGGTGCGTTTGTTGTCTGGTGAATCGGCGAGAGGGTCGTCATGCCAGCCGGTCCCAAGATCCTGCAGCCCAATTTTGCGGCGTTGGTAACATCGATGACGATTTCAACCGGAATGCCGAAGTTCCAGCCGATCTGATCAACTTCCCACCAGGCGTTGGCAAAGGTGCGATAGTTGGCGGAATGGTGACGGGTTCGGTCGTTGCCTGAAGCCTGAACAGCCGAGACGACCGAGTGAGGTGAGATAAAGAGCCATCCGAAAGCGAACGGAGTGAAGATAAAGGAAGGATTATTTCGTTAATTTTGCATTAAAAACTTGCAGAAGATCACGAAAAGAGGGTACGCGATTTATTGGTCCGTCCCTGGCATGAGACATTGGCTTGAACACCTGTCACCATGCTCAAGGTCAGCATTTTCCAGAAAGGCGAAAATCGAAAAAAAATTACAGGCAAAGAGCAAGAGCCAACTCGCCATTGAAAGACATGACAAAATTCGAAGCCCGATGGGAACTAAAAGTGCGAAAGTCGGGTTGCATTCACCTTGCAAATATTTAATTAACAGGCATAGGTTACACTTAAGCAGACAATAAAACCGGGTCAATTGAGAATCGAAGCATGTCGACGTTTTTCTGCCACTTTCTGCCCCCGCCGGCCGACTCGTTCACCACAACCGACCTCGTCGTGGTTGCCGATATTCTTCGCGCCACGTCGGTCATCACCCGGGCACTCGCTTCAGGTATCACTGAAATCCTTCCCTGCCTTGAAGTTGAAGAAGCCGCGAACCTCGCCCGAAACACCCCCGGCGCCCTGCTTTGCGGCGAACGTCAGGGGCTGAAGCCCGACAGTTTTGACCTGGGCAACTCGCCCGGCGATTACACCCCGATGCTGTGTCATGGCCGAAAAATGGTTATGACCACCACCAACGGCACCCGCGCCCTCATCGCATCATCAAGTGCAGGAATGATTTACACCTTTTCTTTCAGCAACATCGCCCACACTTTTCAGGCGATCGCCCCCTGGCCAGGGCCCATACATCTGGTCGGCTCGGGCACCGATGGCCAGATCAGTTGGGAAGACACGCTCGCCTGCGGCGTTCTGGCCGGCTGGCTTGAAAACGGGGGCCGCCCTCCGGGCAACGACTCTGCCCGGATCGCCATTACCGCCGCCCAATCCGAAATCGGCTGGCTGACGCCTGACACCGTCGGGCCCCAGCCAGAACTTGTGGACGTGCTGAAAAAAGGGCGTGGCGGCAGGCGTGTGTGCGAAATCGGGCTGGAAAAGGACATTGTTGAGGTCGCCCGATTCAACGACTTTGCTATACTATGTCAGGTTCTCAAAAATCCGCTGCGAATCGTTCGCGGCTGAGTGGCCATGCCTGACTCAGACCAGGCCATAGCAAATCGCCATATAAATCAATTGCTCAGAAGGACTTAGATTCGCCATGAGTTCGCTGGATATGGACAAACTTGTGTCGCTTTGCAAGCGACGAGGCTTCATCTTCCCATCAAGCGAAATCTATGGTGGCATTGGTGGTTTCTGGGATTACGGCCCGCTGGGCTCGGAGCTGAAGAAAAATATCAAGGACGCCTGGTGGCACGACATGGTGCGCACCCGCGACGACATGGTGGGCCTTGATTGCTCGATCATCATGAACCCGCGTGTGTGGGAAGCCTCGGGCCACGTCGGCGGCTTTTCCGACCCCCTGGTTGACTGCAAAAAAACCAAGGAACGCTATCGGGCCGACCAGCTTTGGGTCTTCGCCTATAAATTCAACGCCAAAGATGCCCCCGGCTCGTTTCTTGAATTCTGGTGGGGCTGTCTGGGCGGTGGCCCCGACGAAGCCCGCGAAGCCGCCGAGGCCAAGGCCGCCAAAGTGGCCAAAAAGCTGGGCCAGCCTGTGGATAGCTCTGTTACCGGCTATATGCAGATTGCCCCCGACGACCGTTCAAAGGTCATTGGCCCCTCGGTTGACGAGCCTGGCACGCTGACCGAGCCACGATCATTTAACCTGATGTTCAAGACATATGTCGGGGCACTTGAGAGCGAATCGGCCGTGGCCTATCTTCGGCCAGAGACGGCCCAGGGCATTTTTGCGAACTTCAAGAATGTGTGCGACACGGGCCGAGTGAAGATTCCGTTCGGCATTGCCCAGGTGGGCAAGAGCTTCCGAAATGAAATTAACCCCCGCAATTTCACATTCCGCTCGCGTGAATTTGAGCAGATGGAAATTGAATTTTTCTGCAAGCCGGAAGAGGCCAAAGAGTGGTACGCCTACTGGCGTAAAACCCGCTTCGACTGGTATGTGGGCCTTGGCCTTCGTTCTGAAAAACTTCGCCTGCGCGACCACGACCCCGACGAACTTGCCTTCTATTCAACAGCCACCGCCGATATTGAATATTCGTTCCCGTTCGGCGTGAGCGAGCTGGAAGGCATTGCCCACCGCGGCGATTATGACCTGACACAGCACATGAAATTCAGCGGCAAAGACCTGACTTATTTCGACGAAGAGTCGAAATCTCGCTTCACGCCGCACGTGATCGAGCCTTCCGCCGGCGCTGACCGGGCCACGCTCGCCTTCCTGTGCGAAGCCTACCAGGAAGACGTAGTGGAAAATGAAACTCGCACCGTGCTGAAGTTTCATCCGCGCCTGGCACCCATCAAAACGGCTGTTTTCCCGCTGGTCAAACGCGACGGCATGCCCGAAAAGGCTGAAGCCGTGCACAGGCAGTTGCGCGAGCGATTTGCCTCGTTCTACGACGAAAAAGGCGCGATCGGCCGCCGCTATCGCCGCCAGGACGAAGCCGGCACGCCTTATTGCATAACAGTTGACGGCCAGACTGTGGCCGACGACACGGTAACCATCCGCGACCGCGACAGCCTGAAGCAGTGGCGTGTGCCCGCCGCCAACATCGACCAGATTGTTGCCGACCTGATCTCTGGCAAAATCACGCC
The DNA here is from genome assembly GCA_040374745.1 of Planctomycetaceae bacterium. Lineage (GTDB taxonomy): Bacteria > Planctomycetota > Planctomycetia > Isosphaerales > Isosphaeraceae > QWQI01. Next base: position 61,260 of record JBEITT010000012.1, read on the forward strand.
GCCACAGGCCTGAACTGAAAGATAAGGACTACTGATCGTATGATACCCTGCCTGAGCCTCGTCACCATCTGCGAGACACCCATTCCCGCGGCCATTGGTGCAGCGGCCCAGGCCGGTTTTACAAATATCGATCTATGGTGGCCCGCCTTGCGTCAGCACTTGCGACAAGACGGCCCCCAGGCCATTCTTGACACGCTTGCCGAAAAGCAGGTTTCAATCGCATCGATCTCAGGCCTGGCCCTGGAATTGCCGAGTTCAGTCCAGCTTTGGCAGGAGTCGTTAGCCAATTTCGCCGACTTTCTTCAGGCCACGGCACCGCTGGCCATTCCCATCGTTAATTTTACGCCGGGAATGGCGCATGAATCGCCGCACGCCGGCCTTTACGAAATTGCCCTTGAGCGGCTGGTCGAATTGAAATCAATAATATCATCGACAAATATCATACTTGCCATGGAATTTCGCAGCGATTCCCGCTGGCTTACGACACTTGAGACTGCCGCCGCCCTGATGGACCAGCTTGCTGCCCCACAAATCGGCATTTGTCTTGATCTTTTCCATTTCATGACCGGCCCCAGCAAGATTCAAGAACTCACACGCCTTCTCATTCGCCACATTCGCTCGACCCATGTTTCCGACCTCATTGCCACTCCCCGAGAAATTGCCCGCGACACCGATCGCATTCTGCCCGGCGAGGGCGATTTCGACATTCGTGGCATGCTCACCCTGCTTTATGAACAGGGCTTCACCGGCCCGGCAAGTGTCGATGTACCCAACCCTCTGCTCTGGCAGATTCCTGCCGACCGCGTGGCTGATATAGCCTTCCAGGCCCTCTGGCGTTCCTTACCACTGTCATATCTCGAAAAGCAGCTACAGCCTTCGGGAACAGGATTTCAGGAATCACCATGATTGACTCGGTGATGAAACCCGCCATGACGATCTATCGTGAAGACCAGCTCTTCGCCCCCTGGGTTTATCTGCTCCTGGGCATGATCGCTCTGAACCTGCTCTTTCCTGATGTTCCACCCCTGCAAAACATCAGCGATATTCGCCCCAGCCAGGATCCTGCCTCTTACATCGTCATCAGCGTGATCGCCCTGATCACGGCATGCACGATGAAAATGACCACCGAAGTCGGCCCCGATGGCCTGACTATCACATTCGGCTGGCTTCCAATCTATCGTACACACCTGAAACTTCACGAAATCAAATCGCTTGAACCTTGCACCTACCGCCCTTTAATCGACACCCTTGGCTGGGGCATCCGTCGAAGCTGGAAGGGTGAAACGGTTCTTTCTACCCGGGGCAACCGTGCTGTCCGCATCACCCGCCACGATGGCTCGGTGATGCTGGTAGGCTCGCAAAAACCTGAAGAACTGGCGGGCGTGATCGAATCAACCCGCCGTTCGCTGATGATTTAATTCATGAAAAAATGTTCAGCGATTTTCTTTCAACAGGCTGATCAGCGATTCCGTAGGTGTTTTGTAATTCGAATCAGATTCGGCCGGATACGACACCACACATTTCACACCCAGCGGCACTGCCTTTTCCTGCAGCATTTTGCCCAACAGCGGCGAATGTGTCGGGTCCTGCTGCGGCTCGCCCTTCACAGCCTTTTTATTGCCTGAATAAAGCAGGATCAGCGGCGGGTCATCCTTTGAAACATGCTCGATCGGCGAATATTCCCTGATCCAGGGCAGCACCTTCTCACGGTTGTCATAGAATCGCTGAAATTCAACGTCTCTCGGCTTTGTCGTGTCGCGGAACCCGAACGCATGCCCACCATACACCATATTCGGCATCCACTCCCGCGTATACTTCGGGTCTAGTGAAGTCTGTGCGCCTGAGACCACCACACCCCACAACCGCGTGCTTTCCCGCTTCACCGGGTCATCGTTCCTGGCGTCGGCCATGTCGTCGTGCATGGCCAGCCAAAGCGATGAACATGCACCTGCAGAGCCGCCACAGGCCGCAATCCTCTCCTTGTCAATGTTCCACTCTTTCGCCTTCGACCGCACAAATTGCAGGGCCCGCGCCGCATCCTCCAGCGGCCACTTCACCGGCGGTTCCACCCTGTTATTAATCGCATCCGGAATCAAGCGGTATTGAACCGAAACAACCGAAATTCCATTCTCGTTTAATTTGCCGATATTCAGCGAATTCTGCACTCCCGCCTTGTCGCCATTCACCCATCCACCACCATGAATAAATAGCACGACAGGTGTCGGCTTATCCGACTTTGCCCTGTAAAAATCCACCTTCTGCCTCTCGTGCGGCCCATAAGGCACATCAGCCTCGGTCGCCTTTGTCGACGCCCATTTCGGTGTCGCCTTCTTGGCTGCTGTTTTCTTCGCGGTCGCCTGTTTGGTTTTGGCCTCCTGAGCAGGCAGTTTCAGCGAAACCACCGTTAATCCGAACAACGCCACAACACCTATTTTTGTCAACTGTCGCATTTCAGGTTCCTTTTATTCCATATCTAGGTTCAGACAATAATGGCATGCATCGCCATTCGTTTCAGCGAGCCTCTTTCAGCAGGCTGATCAGCGACTCCGTCGGTGTCCTGTAATTCGCATCAGGTTCGGCCGGATAAGCCACCACGCACTTCACGCCCAAAGGCACAGCTTTTTCCTGCAGCATCTTGCCCAACAGCGGCGAATGTGTCGGGTCTTTCTGCTCTGTGCCCTTGACAACCTTACTGTCTCCTGAAAACAGCAGAATCATCGGCGGATCATCTTTGGAAATATGCTCTATCGGCGAATATTCCCTGATCCATGGTAACACTTTCTCACTATTGTCATAGAATTGCTGATACTGTGAATCCCGCTGGTTCCCACCACCCGTAAAGCCAAAGGCATGGCCGCCATACGACATGTTCGGCATCCACTCGCGGTTAACCTTCGGGTCAAGCGATGTCTGAGCCCCTGAAACCACCACACCCCACAGCCGCGTGCTTTCCCGCTTCAGCAGGTCGTCGCTTTTGGCATCAGCCATGTCGTCGTGCATCGCCAGCCACAGCGATGAACAAGCCCCGGCCGAGCTGCCACAGGCGGCAATCCGCTCCTTGTCAATGTTCCATTCTTTCGCCTTCGATCGCACCAGTTGAAGGGCCCTCGCCGCATCCTCCAATGGCCATTTCACCGGGGGCTGCACGCCGTTTTTTGCAGCGTCCGGCACCATCCGGTATTGCACCGATACCACCGAAATGCCACTGGCATTTAATTTCCCGATATTTATTGCATTCTGCACACCCGCCTTGTCGCCATTCACCCAGCCGCCACCATGAATAAAAAGCACGACAGGTGTCGGCTTATCCGACTTCGCCTGAAAAAAGTCCACCTTCTGCCGTTCGTGCTTGCCATAAGGCACATCCGCCTCGGTCGCCTTGGTATGAGGCCACGGCGGAGCCTTTTTCACCGCGTCTTTCTTTGTCGCTGTTTTGGCATCCTGGGCCACCAGCGGGCCTGCCGCCAGCACACACGCTGCCATCATGAAAATCAATTTCATATTCAGCTTCATTTGAATTTCTCCTGGTTGAATCATGAATCCCACATCAAAAAATCGACCCTGGTCGTCAGTCACTTACCCCGCGCCACTTCCGGCGCTTGGCTGCTCATCAGATATTTCAGAAGGGCTACCCTCTCGGCCGTTGCCATCGCCTCAAGTTGCCCCTCAGGCATGATCGACTGCGTTGTCTGCTTCTGTGCTTCGATCTCTGATATTGGCAGAATCCGTGTTTCATTGGTACCTACAAGCGTAATGGCCTGTTTATCTCTGGCCCGCACCAGCCCGCTAAGCACACGGCCATCCTTCATTTGTAAATTCGTAACACGAAAATCGGGCGAAACCACCGCGTTTGGCTCAAGCACATTTTCCAGCAGATAACCCAGATCCTGCCGCTGGCCACCGGTAATATCAGGCCCGATCCGCCCGCCCTCGCCATAAAGCAAATGACATTGGCCACAGTTTTTCAGATAAACCTGTCGCCCCATCGCCAGATCGACTTCACCCCCCGCTGATTTCATTTCTGCTTCAATTTTCTGCCTGAAGGCTTGCTTTTCCGCCGCCGGCGTGCCCAGTCGCCCCCAGTTTTTCTCCAGCAATGCTGTCAGTTCAGGCTGGTTCAGTGCCTGAATCTGCCGGGCCTGCACCACGCTTAATTCCCCGCCAGAAATCCGCTCAGGGGCCCCAAAAGCCAACAATAACTGCTTCGCCCAGCCCGGCCGCGACACCAGCACATCCAGCACCTTCGGTCGATCCAGCAACGCAAACGACCGATAATTCCTGATCAGTGCCTCTCCAATCGTCAGATCATCATATGTCGAAAGACCATTCATCGCCTCTACATTCAAAAACCGCGTCCCCAACAGCTCATTACAAACTGCCACCAGGTCCTTCGGTCGCCGCCTGATCAAGGTTCTCAGTGCGATAACACGGCTTCTCATATCAGCCTTTGAATCGGCCAGAATCGCCCGAATCTTCGCCTCAGGTGCCCCCGACCCGAAAATCTCGTTCAGTTCAGCCACCTGCTCAGGCTTCATTTCCCTCACGAAATCGTCCCACCCTGCCGGCTTTTTCACCGAGTCTCGCCCCGCCAGCCCCGCCACCATGCCTCTCAAAATGGCTTCCCGGCCGGCTTCCGGTCCATCCGCTGCCTGTCGAATCATCTCATCAACAGCCGCCGTTGCATTCTCCGCCTGCATTTCCGTCGACAGCCTGCGGGCTATCATCTCATTCAAAACCGGCCAATGACTTGATTTCAATAATGAGACGAGCAAATGCGGCTGCTTCTCCGCTACCGGCGCCACCCCATACCACACAAGTAAAGGCTGAGAAATATCGCCGGCATCCTGCGAATGGCCGGCCAGTAACGCGGCCAGCCTGATCCGCCCCTCACCCACCGGCATTCGTTGAAGGGCTGAAGCCAGAATACTACGAACAAGTCCCGATTTTTCATCCTTCGCCATGCTCAGAAGCCGCTGCTGCGTTGATTCTTTCATTTCCTCAATTTTCAAGCCCCGCCGGTCGCCCAGCACCGTATCAATTTCATTTAAATCGACCAGCAGCCGCACCGCCCAGCCTCGCAAATGCTCATCACTGTCACCTGTCAGTGATATTAATTCGGCCTCTGACAATCGCCCCAGTGCGTTCAGTGCCCACATTGCCCTCAATCGGTTTCTGAGATTTCCTGCTTTACTCATCAGGGCCTTCAATTGGCCGGCCATCGCAAGATATTTTTCTGGCTCAAATTGAAATCGCTCAAGCGACCGGCGTGCATAAAAAATTTTATCCGATTGCAATTCCGATATAATATTACTTTTCTGAAACGCCTGAAATGCCATTTCCCTGTCATCCGCCGACTGTAACAGATAAATCCGGCCGCTCGACCGGTGCACGCCAGTGTTTTCATGGCATTCGCCGGTGTCGCTCCAGTCAATCACCGCCATATTCCCGTCGGGGCTGTGGGCCATGTCAATCCCTCGAAACCACGTATCGCCAAAGAGTGCGAAATCTTTTTCATGAAATGCCCGGTAGCCATTCCCGGCCCGTTCCAGACGCTCGGTATTGAGCCGCCGGCCATGAAAATTCACCGTCATAAGTCGTCCGTCATAGGCTTTCGGCCATCGACCACCCTGATAAATTATCGCGCCCTGGTGGGCATGCCCGCCACCCAGACTATTGGCCACACCATCGCGTGATGCCGCCCACCCCTTACCTGTGTCAAAATGGTAATGATCGGCAATGGTGTCAATCATCCGGTAAACTACCGGGTTCGGGTCAATCGTGTGCAGCCGCTCAAGATGGGCCCCCGGCATCAGGTGCCACAGATGTCCGTTCACCGTATTCACGAAAAACAATTCGCCCTTCTCGTCCCAGTCCATCCCCCACGGGTTTGTCGTGCCATGCGTCAGCAACTCAAACCGCCCCAAACCGGGATGATACCGCCAGATGCCACCCCTCAGCGGAATGCGCTGGGCCAGGGGTGTACCGGGCGGTCCGACTTCGCTGGGTGAAGAGCCGCCGGCCCGACCATAAAGCCAGCCATCAGGCCCGAACTTCAGGCCATTGGCAAAATTATGATGGTTCTCTGTCGGTACATAAAATCCGTCCAGGGCAACTTTCAAAGCATCATCAGCCTGCTCGTTGGTATCCGCATCGGGCAGAAACAGCAGTTGGGGCGGACAGATCGCCCAGACGCCGCCCCGGCCAATCGCAAAGCCGGTCAAATTGTTCAGCCGGTCGGTAAAAACCCGCGTTTTATCGGCTTTGTCATCGCCATCAGTGTCTTCCAGAATGATAATCCGGTCTCGCAGGTTCGGGTCAACTCTCAGGCCACGTTCGGCATAACTGTAATTCTCAGCGATCCAGAGCCTGCCACGACTGTCATATTGCATCGCAATCGGGTTTCTGACCATCGGCTCCGATGCAAACAGTTTCGCCCGAAACCCTTCGGGCAACTGGATTTTCGCCGTGGCTTCAGCCCCACTCACCGGTTTTTCCTGCGAAGTTTCACTGTCGTAAATCACAGGCTCGTCCGCACCCATGCCATTTGCCAGAAAGAGCAAATGCAATATCAGGGCAAAGAAATACCATTTCAGTGGTCGATTGCATTTCATGGCTGTGCTTTTGATAGACGGATCATTGAGTGCAAGGCAGAGGGGTTGGCCAGTTGAATTCCCTTGGACCCGTTTTGTGAGTTGCAGTGAATATGAACTGAGGCCGCGAGTTTCCAAGATTATCAGCCGACAAACTTGGCAAGTCAATAAATTCGCAGAAAAAAGAAAATTCCGTGGCATCGCTGGAAGCTCTTCCATTCCGATTCCCGGTACTGTATAAATGAATATATCGACCAGGAAAATCGCCCGGCCCGCCTTCCTTATCTCCGAGTTCGGAACTATGCAAATTCCGCTGAAATCAACCGGCCTGATCATCTCCCTAATCTACCTGGCAATCGCACCCGCCAGTGGCCAGGATATTTCATTTGAAACGCTTTCCAGCCGGTTTGACCAGCAAATTCGGCCGATCCTCAGCCGCCACTGCCTGGGTTGCCACAGCACCGAAAAAATGGAAGGCGACCTTGATCTTGAGCATTTCACCAACCTGACAGAAGTCAGAAAACTGCCCGAAACCTGGCGACACGCACGCGAGCAGGTCACCGCCGGCGAAATGCCGCCCAAAAATCGCAAACGCCCGACTTCCGGCGAGATCGCCACCCTCACCGGCTGGATCAGCGACTACCTGCGTGCCGAAGCCCTGGCCAATGCCGGCGACCCCGGCCCCGTGCTGGTTCGCCGACTGACGAATGTCGAATATGACAACACCATTCGCGACCTCACCGGCTTTGACCTGAAACCAACCCGCGAATTCCCGAGCGATGGCGCAGCAGGTGAAGGTTTCTCAAATGTCGGCGAGGCGCTTGTCATGTCGCCGGCCCTGCTTGAAAAATACATGACCGCCGCCCGCGAAGTGGCCTCGCACCTCGTCCTGACGCCCACCGGCACGAAATTCTCAAAGGCTGCCACGCCCGCCGACTGGACCAACGAACTGCTTGATGAAATTCGTTCGTTTTACAAACTTCGTACAGACCCTGAAGGCCACACCCGGGTTAACCTTCAGGGCCTTCAGTGGGACACCAACGCCGGCGGCCGCATCCCAATAGCGGCTTATCTGCACGCCACAATTCAGTTGCGAGACTCGGGAAATGCAACCGAAGCGGCCATCGAACAACTGGCCGCCCGGGAAAAACTCAGTCCCAAATATTTGAAAACACTCTGGCAGTCGCTCAACGACAAAAATCCGACACCTCTGCTGGCCTCCATTCAAACCAAGTGGCAAAAGACGGATCTTAATGCAATTGGCCCGCTGGCTCTTGAAATTCAGAACTGGCAGCGGGCTCTGACCAAATTCGGCAGCGTCGGCCATTTCAAGAAATGGCTGGGCACAAACGACCCGCTCGTCACCACTCAAATATTGCGCGAAGCACTCAAACCGGCGGCTGATTCTGATAAATTGAAATTGGAACTCGGTTCCATTATCATTTCCGAAAATGCAATCGATGCAGGGACCATCGTCTGGGATAATCCACGCCTTGAAAAGCCAGGCCAGCCCCCGATTCCCCTCAATCAACTTGATGACGTTCAAAAAAATATTCTTGCCGTTCGCGACGAATTGAAACAGCCTGAAAAATACCTCGCCGCACTTGATGAAATTCAGAATGGTGGTGGTAAATCAGATTTTAATCGTTTAGCCAGAGACAAAGGCCTGCGGGTCGAACTCCTGCAGGCATGGTCGGTGGCCACCGGCATTGGTGAATCGCCCGCACCCGTCAGCCTGAATTTAATGACCGAAAAGCAGGAAAATATTGGCGGTTATCAATTTGTCAAAGGTTGGGGTAAGCCGGAAACGCCGAACGTGGCTGCCAATTCCTCCGACCAGATCGTCCGAATCCCCGGAATCTTGAAGGGGCACTCTATTGCGGTGCATCCTTCACCGTCGCTGGCGGTGGCCATTGTCTGGACAAGCCCGGTGGCCGGCACTTTTGATATTGATACAAAGGTTAATGACGCCCATGGCGATTGCGGCAACGGCGTGACATGGTCGCTGGAACTGCGGCGGGGCAGGGTTCGGCAGGTGCTGGCCGCCGGCGTGGCTGATACATCAAAGCCCAACGTGATAGCACCGCAGAAGGATGTCCGCATTGAAAAAGGCTTGGTCGTCGCTCTTGTGATCGGCCCGCGTGACCGGGAACATTCGTGCGACCTGACAGAAGTCAATTTAAATCTCACCGAAAAAACGTCGGCGAAAAAAGCCTGGTCGCTTGCCGGCGATGTTTCGCCAGGCCTTCATGCCGGCAACCCGCATGCCGACAGCCACGGTAATGCCGGGGTCTGGGCCTTTGCCGTTGAGCCGGTCGCCGGCACCCAGATGAATGAAATGGCGGTCATTCCGCGAGGCTCAAAACTCGAGCAGTGGCTTGCCGAGACCAACCGCGACAGTCGTCAGAAAATCGCATCGGAAATTCAATCGCTGTTAAATGGCTCGCAAAAACCGGCCGCCGCATCGCCCGACGCCCAACTCCTTACTCGCATAAATTCGCTTCAGGGACCAATCTTTTCCGCCATCGATTTTTCCCGGATCGCCACCAGCGGCAAGCCAAATCAGCTTGAATTGAAATTCGGCGAAAACAAGGCGATTGCAATTCCCGCGGAGATTGCCGATGGTCTTACATTCGTCGCCAATGTCCGCCCGGGCCCTGATTTTCCAGCATCGTCAGGCATTCAGCCACGCATCAGCCAGATTGGCAACTTCCCTTCCGCCTATTCATTTGATCAACCGCTTGTCATTGCCGGCGATCAGGCCCGAACTGCATGGATAAAGGCTTTCAATTCCTTCCGCTCGCTGTTCCCTGGCGCCCTTTGCTATCCGCAGATCGTGCCGGTCGATGAAGTCGTCACTCTGGCTCTCTTTCATCGCGAAGACGATAATCTGGCCAGACTGATGCTCAGCGAAAATGAAATCGCTTATTTAAATCGTCTCTGGGATGAACTCTGGTTCGTCAGCCAGGAACCACTCAAGGTGGAAGTCGGCTACAAACAGTTTATGGAATATGTGACGCAGGATGGCGATGTCCGGATTTTCGAGCCTCTTCGACAACCTATCCGCGACCGAGCCGCCAAATTTCGCACCGAACTTGCCGCGGCCGAACCTCTGCAGTATCAATCGGTGTTGAAAATCATCGACAAAGCCTGGCGACGGCCCCTGCAAAATCAAGACAGAATCACACTTGAGAACTTGTATAAGAAACTGCGTAAACAGGCCGTGCCGCATGCCGAAGCCCTCCGGCTCGTTCTGGTGCGTGGGCTTGTCGCTCCCGCCTTTCTCTACCGCCTTGAGCCCGGCAACGAGGCTGCGAAATCGCGCCCGCTGGATAACTGGGAACTCGCCTCGCGGCTTAGCTATTTTCTCTGGTCAAGCCTCCCCGATGACCAGTTACGCAGCCATGCCGACGCCGGCCGACTCGGCGACGCCAAAGTCCTTTCTGCGGAAGTGAGCCGTATGCTTGCCGACCCCAAAGCACGGGCCCTGGCGACCGAATTTGCCGCCCAGTGGCTGCATATGAAGGATTTCAACACACTCAACGAGAAAAGCGAAAAAATCTTTCCGGAATTCGCTGACCTGAAAGGCGATATGTATGAGGAAGTCGTGCAGTTTTTCACCGACTTCTTCCGTCGGAATCGTCCGATCAGCGAGATTCTGACAAGTGACCGAACATTTCTCAATGAAAATCTGGCCCGATTTTATGAAACCGCCGGCGTCACCGGCCCGGCCTTTGTACCGGTTGATGGTATAAAGCAAAACGGCAGGGGCGGGCTCCTGGGCTTCGCGGCCCTCACAGCCCGGCAGGCTGGTGCCTCGCGAACCAGCCCGATTCTGCGTGGCAACTGGCTTCTGGAAACGCTTCTGGGCGAAAAACTGCCAAAACCGCCCAAAAATGTGCCCCAGCTTCCCGAAAGCGAGCTTGATACCAACGGCCTGACGATGCGCCAGATCACTGAAAAACATCGTGCCGACCCGGCCTGTTCCAAATGTCATGACCGTATCGACCCCTTCGGCATGGCTCTTGAAGCCTTCGACCCGATCGGCCGCCTGCGAAAAGCCGACCTCGGCGGCCGCCCCATCGATACATCAGTGACTCTTCCCGACGGCACCAAATTCAGTGGTTTGACGGGGCTTCGCGAATATCTTGTCAACCGTCGCCAGGCCGATTTTCAGCGACAATTCGACCGCAAGTTGCTGGGCTATGCCCTGGGGCGGGCCGTGATAGTCTCTGACGACCCGCTTCTGGAAGAGCTTTCACGCCTGGCCTCCAGGCCCGGCACCGGCATTCACAACACCATTCAGCAGATCGTGGCCAGCCCCCAGTTTCGCAACCAGCGAGGCATTTCGGCTGAAGTCACTTCGAACTAAAAAACAGTTGCATGTCGTGTCAATCGTACGATAATACAACTATCGAATCGAACGAATAATCGGAGACAGGTGCAATGTCAGCAAAATATGGTCATCTTGGGCGACGGGCCTTTCTCAAGGGCGTTGGTGTCACTGTCAGCCTGCCATGGCTTGAATCAGTGAAAATCAAGGCCGACGACGCCGCTCCCGACTCGGCCCGCAATCAGCCGCCCGTGCGCTTCGCCTGCCTCTTCTCGGGCAACGGCTTTCACAGCCGCGAATGGTGGGCCAAAGGCGAAGGCAGCCAGATGCAACTTGGCCGCGTGCTTGAATCGCTTGGCCCTTACAAAAGCAAGTTGAATTTCATTCAGGGGCTTTATAACGCCGAAGCCCTGAAGGGTAATATTCACAGCTCACAAACCGGCAATCTACTCTCAGGGGCTCCGCTGGCACCGGGTGGAGCCATTCGCTCGGGCACCAGCATCGATCAGATGCTCGCCCAAAAATACGGACAATTGACAAAAGTACCAAGTCTTGTTCTTGGCTGCGAGCCTTCCATGGCCTCCGTCCACAAGAATTATTCGATGATTTACAGCTCTCACATTTCGTGGAGCTCGCCCACCACGCCCACGCCCCTTGAAATCTATCCGGCTCTTGCCTTTGACCGCCTCTTCCGCGACGACGCATCGGCCACCGACGCCAGCGTGCTTGACTCGGTGCTGGCCGACGCCAACAGCCTGCGCGGTAAGGTCAGCCGCAATGATCAAATCAAACTTGATGAATATCTCAATTCCGTTCGTGAAGTCGAGCAACGTATTGAAAAAGCCGGCAAGCGGCAGGAACTTCAGGGCTGGCGTCCGACTCTTGACAAACCCAATCGCCCCCGGCCCAAAGATGGTGTTCCGCAGGATATAGGCGAGCACATGCGACTGATGTGCGACATTCTCGTGCTCGGCTTCCAGACAGACACGACCCGCTTCTGCACGCTGAAGCTCAATAACGACCACTCCTCGCTCCGCTTCCCCAACCTTGGCGTGGACTACATGATCCACCACCTGCTTTCCCACACCGACAACGACGACTGGCTCAAGGTCAATCAGTTCTTTATCGAGCAGATGGCCTACATCGCCGGCCGACTCGATGCCATTCAGGAAGGCGAGCGAACCGCCCTTGCTAACTCCGTCCTGCTCTATTGCTCAAGCATGCTCACCGGCGGTCACGACGCCACCAAGCTGCCCGTCGTCCTTGTCGGCGGTGCCGGTGGCAGGCTCAAGGGTGGTCGCGTGCACAATTACCTCGGCAAAGAAAATCGCAGGATGTGCAGCATGTATCTTTCGCTGATGGAAAAATATGGTATCAGCCTTGATTTCTTCGGCGATTCCGCTGAAAAACTCGCCGATCTTTAACACTCTGAATTCTTCACATCCAGACACGATCATATCCTAATGCAAGAGGACGACTTTCTCGACGCCTTCAAGATCTGGGTCAAATCCTGCGAATGGCATCCGCTTGAAGGTGAAGAATTCACCAGTCCCCCGCTTGACGTTCTCACCTATGCCGCCCGGCCCATTCGCCTCAGCCGCCTGCCTCTCTTTGGCCGAGGTATGGCCGCTGTGGCCATTTCCCGACACCCCACTGACCTCCGATCCGACACCCCCGGCCTCAAGGCCTGGGTCGATCGCCTCGCCCATGCCGTCAATGGCCAGTTCCCACCTTGGAAAAAACTTCGCCCCGGAGCCATTCTGCTCATCGCCGTTCAGCTCACGCCCGAACCGATCCGTGGCGAAGACGAAGATCGTTTCAAGCCCGTGCTGGGCCAGTGGACAGGCTCGCGAGTTGTCCCCGCCGGCATCATCCGCATCAACCTTGGCCAACAGGCCATGGCATCAGTCCTGGCCGACGGGCTGCCCCGCGACCTGCCCGAGATCGGCCGCCTGGTCGACGACTGGGCCAGCCATTTCAACCGGTTTGTGCCCATGTGGGCCGAAACCGAATCTCTTTGATAATTGTCAGCTGTCAGATAGGTTTACGCCAGCGAAAGCCGTCGCGAATCAGTAACTGTTCAGCGTCAGCCGGCCCCCATGTGCCCGCCGCATGATGCAGAGGCTGAATTTTCTGGTCGCGCCAGGTCTCCATGATATTTGTCACGAACTTCCACGAATTAAGCACAAAATCAATTCGCGTAAATAACGACTGATCGCCCAGAATCACATCCAGCAACAGCCTTTCATAAGCTTCAGGCGGCGGGGCGGCGAAGGTGCCCGAATAGCCAAAATCCATGTGCACCTCCTGCAATCGCCGGCGACTGCCAGGCACCTTGGCCTGAAAGAAGAGACTGGCCCCCTCATCAGGCTGAATTCGCAGGATCAGGTGGTTCGCCCCCTGGTCGCCATGAATATTCTGGGCCTCATAAAGGGCAGCCGGTGGCCGGCGAAACTGAATGGCAATTTCCGTGGTGCGTTTCGGCAGCCGCTTGCCTGTGCGAAGATAAATCGGCACGCCGGCCCATCGCCAGTTTTCAAGTGTCAGACGCATCGCCACATAAGTCTCTGTTGATGAATCGGCCGGTACATTGCGTTCTGAAGTGTAGCCCGGCACCTCCTCACCGTTCACGACACCTGCAGAATACTGCCCTCTGACAACATTCTTAAGCACATCGTCAGGGCTCCATTTTGGCAGGGCCTGAAGCACCTTCACCATCTCGTTTCGCAGCGAATCGGCCGAAAGATCGCCCGGCGGCTCCAGGCAGATCATCCCCAGAAGCTGCATCATGTGGTTCTGCACCATGTCGCGAATACCACCGGCCTGGTCGTAAAAAGCCCCCCGGCCGCCTGACATGCCCACCGTTTCAGCCACCAGAAACTGAATCGATGCCACGTGCGCCCTGTTCCAGATCGACTCAAAAACCGTGTTGCCGAACCTCAGGGCCAGAATGTTCTGCACCGTCTCCTTGCCCAGATAATGGTCAATTCGATATGTCTGCTGCTCGGTCAGCCACTTCGACAAATCCTCATGCAGCTTGATAGCCGACTCGGTGTCGTGCCCGAACGGCTTTTCCACCACCACTCGCGACCAGGGTCCGACATTCGACGGTGCATAGATCAGCCCCGACTTGCCCAGATTTTCCACAATCTGGCTGAAAAACTCTGGCGCTGTTGCCAGATAAAACAGGCGGTTCCCCTTCGTGCCACATTCAGCGTCAATCTGGTCAAGCCGGGCCTTCAGCTTCTCATAACTCGCCAGATCGTCAAATTTGCCTTCACTGATAAACAGATGCCTGGCAAATTCCGGCCAGTGTCCCGAAATAACGGAATGGCTGGCAATCGACGATGCCATCTCCTCGCGAAATTTCTCGTCGGTCCACTCGCGGCGGGCAAACCCCACGACGGCATATTGAGACGCAAGTTGCCCTGAACTGGCCAGATTACAAAGGGCAGGCAGCAGTTTGCGGTGTGTCAGGTCGCCTGTCGCACCAAAAAGCACAATGGTGCAGGGCTCGGCCACCCGGCTCGGCAACACACCCCGACCCGCACCCGCTGCAATCACATTCGATTCGGCCATGGCCCTGATACCCTCTAAATTCCAGCCATTAAACAGTGTTCCGCATTATGCCAAAACCAGGCTACCCGGGCAAGCTTCGGAGAGGACCGATTGGTATTGATGGAAAAATGTTTTGATGACCATGTCAGAAGAAAAGGGTCGATCTATATTAGTTGTTGAAGAAGAAAAGAGGTCATTCTACATGAATTGTTGAAGTCGGATTGACGGTTTTGCGGAAATATCGATCATGATTTCGTATCGTTGGATTCAACAGCCATGAATATAAAGTGATGCTCACTTGCTCAACTTCTGGATATCTTTTGTCATGCTCATTTCGTACCGTCGATTTCAAATCAGCGTCCTCAAGATTTCGTTGGTTTTGGCAACATCACTCAGCGTGAATTCGAAAGCGCTGGCTGATGCCATCGCGCCTCGATACTATTTCCACACGCTTGCGTTCGCTCCCGGAAATATCAAGTTGGATGATGTGACCCAAAAATACTATACCGCCGGCGAAAGGGACATGAATGCCAGCGCAACGATAAGGAAAGGCGATTTCACTCTCGAAATTCGTCAGCCATCCTCTCAAGCGTCCGTCGAATCGAACGCCAAGCCGAGCTATGCCCTGAAAGCCAAAGGCGATGATCGAAACCTTCTGGAAAATTTCGATTCTCAGAGCATGAGGCTTTTCGAGTTCTCGTCCGCCGGCAAAATGCTCGGATGGGATTATTATGGAATCAATGGAAGCGGAACGAATTCTCCGTTCCTCTACGACCCTTTCACAGGCAAAAAATCCTACTTCCCTAATGACTTCTCGCCTTCGTCGATCAACAGGAATGGGGTCATCGTCGGTCAGTTCGAAGGAAAAGCAGCCATCATGCAATCGTTCGACTCGAAGCCGGAATTGCTTTTGCCGCTCATGCGTGATTCCCAATTCCTCCGATCTTTGACGGTGAACGATATCGACGATTTCGGCATGATCATCGGTAGGGTGGACAATCTCCAGTACGGCAACAATAAACTGGAGTCGATCCGTATTTATCCCATCGCGCCCATACCGGTCCCCGAGCCTTCCACCTGGATCGTCATCGCCGCGGGTTCGCTCTTGATGCTCAGACACCGCAGGGGCTGATGCCATGATGAAGCCGGGAAATCTATGCATAGATATGGCCTGCGGCCTTTAATTACAATCGCAATTTATTTTCCCCAATGGTCGAAAGAAGAAAAGGGGTCATTCTACTTTAATTACATGTATCGGTCGCCAGCGGCGACACCAATGCATAGTTATGGCCTCTGGCCATCAACCGCAGAAGAGAAGGGGTCATTCTACTTTAATTACATGTATCGGTCGCCAGCGGCGACACCTGTGCTTAGTTAAGAAGAAAAGGGGTCATTCTACTTTAATTACATGCATCGGTCGCCAGAGGCGACACCTATGCATAGTTATGGCCTCTGGCCATGAATTGAGAATGCGATTTGTTAATTCCAATCGGTCGCCAGCGGCGACACCTATGCATAGCCATGGCCTCCGGCCATCATCCGAACCCAGAACTGCCAACTCTGGCCATGAATTGAAAATGCGATTTGTTAATTCCCAT
>JBEITT010000124.1:0-13516 GCA_040374745.1 Planctomycetaceae bacterium
ATCGTGGGTCAGATTCCACTATCGACCGCAACGTCTGGCGAACCACCGCACTGTCGTCAACAATCAGAACGTCCAGCCGGGAAGGTGCCGGCCTTGATAAAGCCTGACTGGCCTGACCTTTACCAGACATTTTGCCTTAGCTCTCCTTCCTGTATACAGAAGGCAGAACTTTACGCAGGGCAACGGGAATTGTTGGCAGAATTTCGCCATTACCCATGATCAGCCAGCCGCCAGTTCGCACACACCCGGCAAGTCGATCAAGCAGCTTGATTCGCTCCTCATCAGCAAAATAAATCGAGACGTTGCGACACAACACGGCGTGGAAGTCGTTAGGCACACCCCAGTTAGGTGACCGCAGATCAAGGTGCCGATATTTCACCAGATCACGCACTTCAGGCACAATCCGGTAGGTGCCATCCTTTGGGCCCGTGCCCCTCATAAAATAGCGGCGAAGTAGTTCGGGTGGCACACCCGCCACGTCGCGTGTGTTATAAATTGCTCTGGCTGCATTCTTTACAACTTCAAGAGAAAGGTCTGAAGCCCAGATTTCGACTTTTTGCGGCGTCAGGTTCGGTATTTTGTCAACCAGAATCATCGCCAGGCTGTAAGGCTCCTGACCAGAAGAACATCCGGCTGACCAGATACGTACTGGCGTGCCGGCTGCTTCACGGATTGCCTGCTGAAGCTGGTCTGCCAGGAACGTGAAGTGGGCGGGCTCACGGAAAAACGATGTATGGTTGACCGTGCTCAGGTCAACCAGAAGTTGCATGCCCGGGCCAGTTGGGTCAACACGCAAGACTTTGTCAACAAAAGAGTAAAAACTCGAAAAACCCCGCTGCTGCAAACGTGCTCGCAATCGGGCCTGAAGCAGGCCCATGCGGTGCGATTCAAGGGTGATACCTATCTTCTGACGAAGGAATGCTACAACAGGCGCAAAGTCCTCCACTGACCATGGTTCGGGTTGTGAACCAGAGGACGGTTGCGGTAATCCGCCACTTTGACCAGACTGCGATTTCGGGTCTCCAGGAGGCAATTTAGAAGTTGCCTCCCGGCTGTGATAGATTCATGAGTGATATGAAGACTCGATCCACATCCAGAACGAGAAGGAAGCTCTCCTGCCAGCGAATCAGGCCGCGAACATAAGATGAAGCTTTACCTAAACCCATGGGTGGAGAAGGCTGAATAGAATCATTGGGAAATTCGAGAACGTCCGATACCCGGTCAACCAGGAGACCAGTCACTCGAACTTGATCACCTACATTTGATTCTACCATGAGAACGCAAGGAGCACGAGAAATACTTGAATCAACTGGCAAACCAAATGGAATTCGCAAGTCCCAGACCGGTACAACATGACCGCGAAGATTCAAAACTCCCCGCAGACTCGTCGGTGCACCTGGCACATAAGTGAGAGCACCCATGTCCAGAACTTCCTGCACACGAAGCACTTCCAACGCGTAATGCTCGCCGCCGAGCTGAAAAATCACATACGACTGCGACTTTTCCAACTCGGTCTGTTTCTCAGGCGATATGACCGAGCCAGTGATACGTCCGGACGTCATCTGGGTGACATTTTCAAGCATCATGGGCGGCACACCTTCCAAAACAATGTCGTTCGTGTGTGTTCTGCAGCCGTGTCAGAATCGTTCAAAATCACTGTCGTCGTCAAGGTTCACAACAATTCCGCCGGTTGCCTGCCCGCCTGAATTCCCCCCCTGCGAGCCGCCTCCAGACCCACCGCCTGACTGCTTCGATGGTGTGCCCCAATCGCTATCGTGCGATCCGGAAGATGATCCACCGGAAGAACTTGCAGTTCGACCTACGCTCGAATGAAAGCGTCGGGTCGCCGGGCGGAAGTGCGACCTGGGCGAACCCCCGCCACCATAAGGTGTGGGCAGGGCCAACGACTCAAAACCACCCTCAAGCCGGAAGAAGCTTACCAGCCTCTGCAAGGTGGCCGCCTGGCCGGCCAGGTCGCCGGAAGTGGCTGCCAGTTCATGACTTGCCGCCGCATTCTGCTGAACTACCTCGTCAAGCTGGCTGACACCCAGATTAATCTCCTGAATGGCGTTTCGCTGCTCCTGGCTGGCGGCGGCAATTTCCTGAACAAGCCCCGATGTTTCACGAATCATCGGCACAATACGTTCCAGCAACTGGCCTGCGTTTTCTGCCACTTTTACTGATTTTGACGCCAGTTCGCCAATCTGCTGGGCGGCCGTCTGGCTTGATTCAGCCAGCTTGCGCACTTCGCCGGCCACCACCGCAAAGCCCTTGCCGTGCACACCGGCACGGGCGGCCTCAATGGCCGCATTCAGTGCCAGCAAGTTCGTCTGATAAGCAATTTCCTCAACCACGGTAATCTTTTTGGCAATTTGCCGCATTGCCTCAACGGTTTCCAGCACGGCTGAACCACCTCGTTCGGCCTGGCTTGAAGCCTGATTGGCCGTTTTGGCCGTCTGTTGGGCGTGCTGGGCGTTGCGTTCCACCGAATTATTCACTGAGTGCAGGCTTGAGGCAATTTCCTGTAATGTGCCGGCCTGTTCAGTGGCACCGGTGGATAGCTGCTGAGCCGAGCTGTTAAGTTCGTTACTTGCTGTAGATACAGAACTTGTGGCCTGTCGAATTTCGCCCACAACCTGGCCCAGCTTGTGTATCACGCTGTTAAGCTGGTCAGCCAGCAGGCCAAGCTCATCGCGACTGTCCACCTTGATGTCGACATTCAAATCGCCATCCTGCAATTGCCGGGTAACGTCCATAATCGTGCGCAGGGGGCTCACGAATTGACGCCCCAGCAATACACCCAGCGTAACCGTTAAAATCAGGCAGAGCAGCAAAACCAGAGCTGTCACATACTGAATTGAATAAATCGTTGCATAGGCTTCACTGAGACGAACCGCCACCACCACGAGCTGTTTCTTGGAATCACCCAGAGGGTCGTCCGTCTCGACCGGCCAGTAGCCAACAAGAATCCGGTCGGCCTCCTCTGATATTTCCTGTGCTCGCAAAACTGTTCCGCCTTTGAAGGCATCCTTTAAGAAGTCTTTGTAATCGGATTGGGCGAGTTCGGTAAGGCTGTCGCCCTGCCGGTCGATCACCGTCCATGTCGATCCCGAGACGGTGGAAGAGCCTTCCACCAGAAGGACCTGGGGTCGCTTGATACCATAGTCTCCAAGTTGCTGGGAGACTTCCGAAAAAGCAGCCCCCACCTGGCTGACTGAAGAACGAGCCACATTAGAGGGCGCGGGTGGCGAATCGGCCGGCTTGGCCAGCCCGGCCACCGGCTTGGCAGTATTTGTCTGGCGCGTCGACCGTTCGATCGAATGGGCACCGGCCCGCGCCGTCTCCGTAATCAGAAATGCCTGATTCCGTTTCAGCGTCCATGCCGTGTAAAATGTTACGCCTGCTACGATTACCGAGGGAATGATTCCGAAGGCAACCAGGGCGGCCGATATTTTTGTACGCAGCTTCATGCTCATGAAATCACCTCGGGCTGGGACATTGCCCGCGCCAGATCCGCTCGGACTTCCGCAGCACGGCTTTCACCCACGATGGATGAAAGATCAAGAATCAGGGAGACTTCGCCATCGCCAAGTATGGTCGCTCCCGAGAACCGTCGCAAATGACTCAGACCCTCGCCAAGCGATTGAATCACCGCCTGAACCCGGCCCAACAGCTTGTCAACCGCCACACCCACCCGCTGGCCACCGTGTCGCGTCAGCAGTATTTCCTGCCGCTTGGGCGTGGGCGAGATCGTTTCAAACATTTTTCTCAGGCTGACCAGCGGCACCAGTTCGTCACGCACTGAAACACACATGCGGCCACTGGAAAGTGCCGGCTTCGTGCCGCCCAGTGCCACGCACTCCTCAACCTGCGATAGAGGAACAACATAGCGTTCGTGGGCCACTTCCACAAGCAGGCCATCAATCAGGGCCAGAGTCAGCGGCAGCCTGAAGGTGAAGCACGTGCCTCGCCCCGGTTCCGACTGCACCGAAACACTGCCACGAAGGGCCCGCACGGCATCGCGCACCACATCAAGCCCCACACCACGGCCTGACAATTCGTTGACAGTATCCCGTGTTGAAAAACCTGGCTCGAAAATCAGGCTGATCACGCGGGGGTCTTCAGGGCTTGTGTTAGGAGCAATAAGCCCCCTGGCAATACCCTTTTCCAAGATTCTCGCCCGGTTCAGGCCCCGGCCGTCGTCCTCAATTTTCAGGGCAACGCGGTCGCCTTCATGGCCGGCCCACAACACCACCTGGCCTTGCCGCGGCTTGCCCGCCGCCACTCGCTCATCCGGCGTCTCAAGGCCATGGTCAACCGAATTGCGAATCAGGTGAATCATCGGCTCGGCCAGGCGTTCGACAATCGTCCGGTCCAGTCTCGTTTCCTGCCCTTCAATGCGTAACTGTATCTCTTTGCCCGACTTATCCGCCAAGTCACGCACCAGCCGGGGGAAGCGGCTGAAAAGCTCCTCAACCGGCACCATCCGCAACTCAAGCGATTGGTCACGCACCTGCCGGCAAACTCGCTCAAGGCTCTCCAGCGCAATTCGATACGGCTCGGCACCGTTAATATCACGCAGGCCCTGAAGGTTATCGGCCAACACTGCCAGTTCACCCGCAAGCCCAACCAGGTCATCAAGCTGGGCAGCATCGACTCGAATTCGCGGTGTCGATGCACTCTTGCCCACCGCACCCGGCCCGGAAACGGCCGCTCGCGATGATGCCGATCGCACAACTTTTGACAACGCCTCGGCCCCGGCGGGGTGCAGCATCGTCGGTGAAGTTCCACCCGATGGAGCCATGCCCGGCTTTGTGCCTGCTGCCGCACCGGTGGCCTTGATCGACCGCTCAATCTCGGCAGTGGTACGCGTCGGCTGCTCGCTGTCAGGCTGGTCAGAGAGGTTGATCGGCACAGCTGCGTTCCCGGTCGCCGGTTCATCCATCGTCTCAGCAGGCTCGACCCGCACAATCGCTTCTTCCGGAAGGATTGATGTACCAGATTCGGGAGCAATCTCCGGCTTCTTATGAATCAAACTGACTTTTTCGAAATCGCTCAGGGAATTGTCTGGAACCAGCTCGCTGATTTCGATCCGGCAATCGTCGCCGACAAACAGGAATACGTCCTGAATACGAGAGATCGGCTCATCGGTGTGAAGCTCAATTTCCCAGGCCAGATAGTTCAGTTGCGGGTCTATGGCATCCAGCGTCGGCACATCAGATGGATCAACCCGCAGAAACGCTTCGCCAATCTCTGAAAGCTCGTCCAGCACACCCAGCGGATTCATGCCCCGCTTGAATACATCCCTGCCGGGTGCAAACCGGATGCGATAACCTCTTGGCAGATAATCTTCGGCGGTGTTATCACCTCGACCTGGCCCAGCAGGTCCGGCCGGCGTTCTGGCCAGACCCGGTTCACCCTGAGTTTTATCAGCCGGCTTGATCGACGCCGCTTCAGTCTGCTTTTTAGACTTGCCTTTCGAACTTTTTTTCTTGGGCCTGGACGGCTTTGGCACGGGCTCATCGTCATCCGTTTCTGCCTTCGGCCGTAACGGTTCGGCGGGTTTTGCCGGTTCTGCGGAAAGTGTTTCTGGGCCTGCCTGGGCTCCGGCCTTTAACACCTGCACTCGTTCGGAAGGTGGCCTTGAAAGCTGCTCAAGGCGGTTAACCAGTTGCTCGGGCGGGTTTTGCATCTCGCCTGCAACAGCCGATTCAATCAGTAAATTCAGCTGGTCACGCGATTCCAGCAGCGTGCTGATACAGTCGGAATCTGCCGGTATCATCTGCGATCGAATGCGGTCGAGAACCGTCTCGATCTTGTCCGTAAAGCCGGCCACATTGGAAAGGCCGACCATGGCCGCCGCGCCCTTGATGGAATGGGCTGAGCGAAAGACTTTATCAACAAACGCACGATCGCCCTGGCGACTCTCCAGCTCCATCAGGCCCTCTTCCAGGACCATCAGAAGCTCGCGAGCCTCTTCAAAAAACATTTCCAGAAATCGATCGTCCACGCTCACCGGCAGGCGTCCCTGTTATCAGGCCCTTGCACAGTCTCCAACAGAATCCCTGACGCTGGATTTTTTCGATCCCACCACCCCATGCCATGGCATGAGTACTGGCGATCTTCAGACAGTGCCTCACATTCCGTTTTCGTATTTGTTGAGGTTAAGACTTCACGGCCAGATGAGCTCTGATCTTTTATTCAGATTACCTTTTCGTTAAATCCGTCAAGCCTTACCTCAATTGTGGCTTTTTTTGATCCGGTTGTCGATGATCGACTTCCAAATTACTCATACCCGCTTCCTTCTGAACCCGGTTTGTCTCTCAATAAAGCCGGCCCACCCCTGAGGCCTCACCTCCATTGATTTTCTGCTCAAGCTGGCAGATACGGCTTGACGAAACATGCATATTTTCAATATTTTTCAGGCACTGAAGTTGCTTATTCCGGCAACTGGCTTCTGCATCATCGTCAGCCCCAAGCGCCCCGGCCCCTGTGATAATGTCAGCCCCCGGCCCTGCCCGGTTGCCGGCAAGCCAAGGCCTGATCATTCACTGATGTGATACACGCCACCAGTCTGGTTATTCTTCCATTCCACTGGTCCGTCACCTGAGAGGATCGCCATCTGATGAAACGCAAGGCGTTCACACTGATCGAACTGCTTGTCGTCATTGCCATTATCGCAGTGCTCATTTCTCTGCTTCTGCCAGCCGTCCAGTCGGCCCGTGAAGCGGCCAGGCGTATTCAGTGCGTCAATAATCTCAAGCAGATGAATCTGGCTTTACACAATTACAACGACGCCTTCGGCAGTTTTCCCTACTCAGGCGGCTTCACTGCCAATGGCCACATGGGCTGGGGCTGGGTGCCCATGGTTCTGCCCCAGCTTGAACAGCGGGCCATCTATAATGCCATTAATTTTCTCGACAGTTGCGACTGCCAGTTCATGACAACCGTTCGCAGCGTCGTCATCGCTTCGTTCTTCTGCCCCTCAGACCCCAATTCCAACATCCTCCTTCGAGACCGCACCACACCCCTGTCGCCCTGCATCGGCGGCCCCATGACTCGAGATAACCCGTCAACAAATCTGCAAAACGGCATGATGTGCAACTATTCCGGCAGCTATGGCGATGGCTATAACAACCGGCCCGGCAACCCCTACGACACCGCCGGTTCAAACGCACAATACGGTTGCGGCGGGTGCAATGCCTCGGGCAGCGCGAACGAAGTCGCAGCGGCCGACTGCCCTTCGCCCACCGGCCCCTATGGCTCGGGGCCCAATCACCGCGGCCTGTTTGACTATCAAAGTCGCTCAGGCGCCGTCACCTTCGGCTCTGTCACCGACGGTCTCAGCAATACCTTCGCCCTGGGTGAAGTCGCCTCGGTCGTACGCTCACAAAGTGCCGTCTGGTACACCAACACCGGCGTGACCAACGGCACCTGCCTGCCCATGAACTGGACTCTTCGAACCTGCCTGGGCGACCCGACTTACGCCATCCGAAATTCATGGTCGGGCCGTGGCTTCTCCAGCTTCCATCCTGGCGGCTGCAATTTCGGCATGGCCGACGGCTCCATCCGCTTCATCAAGCAATCCATCAACCTGCGCACATACAATGCCCTGGGTAGCCGCCGTGGTGGGGAGATCATCAGCGCCGATGCTTATTGATCTTTCAACACGCCTTGCCATTGCCCCGGCCGGCTACATGAAAACCGGTTTTGCCCTCGCAGTCGGCTCCTGCTTCGCTCTGCTCATCGCCGGTTGCGGCGGCGAACCTGGCCTGGCACGGGTCAGTGGTCGCATCTCCTATAAAGGCAAGCCGCTGGAAAAGGGTGAAGTCTTTTTCACCCCCGAAGAACCCGGCAAACGCGGCGCCCGCGGAATCATTGATTCCAGCGGAAACTACACCCTCTCCACCTATGATTCAGGCGACGGTGCCTATGTCGGCAAGCATAAGGTGAACATCATCGCACAGGGGCCCGATAAGCCTGTCCCTCCCAAAATGAAGGGCCGCATGATGGAGGAAGATATGCAGGGGTCAGGCGATCCGCTCATCCCCCGCAAATATTTCTCCACTCAGACTTCCGGCCTCTCCGCCGATGTCGCCAACAAGGCAAATCAAATCGATTTCGACCTGCAGGATTAATCCCGACCACCCCCTGCCGTTGCACCTTCACCTCTCGGGCCGGCTTCTCCCCGGCCTGATTTTTTTAGCCACCATCACACCCCTGAACTCTTTGCCTGCTCTGCATTTTCCATAATATTACAATCTTGTCGTATTAAGTTCACCCGTCATACGAATTCCTCACCCAATAAGACATTATCCTGACAGAACCGGCCTGAAAGATTTGTTTTCGCCTCATTCTTTTTGAAATATCACGTCAGGATGTATATTAACTAGAGAAGTAAGAATCTGTTTCATCAGACCCTGCTGATAAAAAAGATCTGGAATGAATTTTGTTCCGCCTGTGGCGGTCAATCTTCCGGGGAGCCGCACCTGATCATGTTCCGCAACCTGACCCGCCGGGCCTCGCTGCTCGGTATTCTGCTCTTCGCCGTGTGCTTCACTGCATCGGCTCAGGATATTTACAAAGATCAGCCTTTCGACGCCGAAGGCCACACGCTTGATATTTATCGGGCCAACCCCGCCGGCCCCACCGTCTTCTATGTGCCCGGCGGCAACTGGTACAAACACGACAAAAATCTCTACACCCGCCTGGGTGTGGCACTCGCCGGCTACGGTATCAATCTCATTGTTCCTCAATATGGTGCCGAACAGAAATATCCCGACAACCTCATCGACGTTGTCGAAGCCGTCAAGTGGTCGCAGGCCAATCTGCCCGCCTATGGCATCAGCTCAACCCAGTTCCACCTGGTCGGTCATTCCGCCGGTGCTCATTTGGCCTATATGTCGCTGACCGATCATCGCTCGAGCCTGAGCGAAACCGATTTCCACAGCCTCACCCTCATCAGCGGCCTTTACGACATCAATTTCCTCGTGAAATTCGGCAACCGCTGGCGCAACTGGGGCCCCCTGCAAGGCTGGCACGCCAGCCCGATCAAAACCAAGCGGTTTATCAACCTGCCCATGAAGGTGATCTGGGCCGAGAATGATTACGACGTTGTCAAACGCCAGTCAAATCATTTCCTCCATGCCAATGCGGCAATCTGCCAGCCGCTTGAGTCATACATCATTCCCTGCGACGACCACGTCACCGAACTGCTCAACGCCGAGACCAACGGCCTGCTCAAGCTCGTGGTCGATACCGCCCTTCGCACGGCCACCGGCAATGTCGTCACCGCCCCCGTGCTTGAAACCATGCAGGTCATCGCCCCGGAACCAGCCGCACCCGCCGCTGAACCCGCTCCGGCCAACGCTGCTGCACCAGCCCCGGTTGAAATCGCCAAACCTGTGCCCACTCCCCCGGCACCTGCCCCTTCCGTGCCGGTTTCGCCTCCGCCCGTGCCCTCGGCTCCCTGAGCAAGCCGCCAATCACACTCGCTGCAACCATCGCCCTCATCTGCCATCTGATGAGGGCTTTTTTATTTTCCAGTTGTTGAATAATTCAATTCCGTTCAGCCCTGAAATGCTTTAGATTAATTGAATTAAACCGACAGGCCCGATAACCTTCCCGGCGAGGAAACTGAAATGCAATCAATCCTGAATCGGCGGCAATGGCTCGCTTCGTCAGGCGCATTATTCACAGCTCAACAGCTTTATGCCCAGTCACCCCAGGGCGATGGCCGGCCCCCCGTGACGTATCCGCGTGCCACCTCAGGCGACAAACGCATTGAACCCAAATGGGATGAAAAGCTGACGATCACCGTCGGACCGAAAAACGCCGATATTTCAGGCACTTCCTCGCGTGCCATCCAGGCAGCGGTTGATTATGTCGCCCGGCTGGGCGGCGGCACCGTGCAATTGCAACCGGGAAATTATGAACTTCGCGCCGCCGTGCGGCTCGCCTCGGGCATTCGTCTGGCCGGCAGCGGGCCCGACACCATTTTAACCCGGCCAGGCTCCATTCGCACCAGGCTCGCCATTGATTCCGACTGGTACGACCAGGAAATTACATTAGCCGATGCCAAGGGCTTTCAGGTCGGCGACAGTGTCTGCCTGATGGCGAAAAACACCGACAGCGGCGGGCAAACCGTGTTAAAACGCGTGCTGGTGGCCCGCTCAGGCAATCGCTTCAAGCTCGACCGGCCCCTGCGTGAAAACCTCTGGCAGATGGGCGAGGCAAGCTGTGCCACGCTTTATCCGCTGGTCACCAGCGAAGAGGCCGAGAATCTCGTGATTGAAAATCTCGCCCTTGATGGCAATTTAAAAAACACCGAGAATTTCAATGGCAATTATGGCGGTTGCATTTTCATGCAGGATGTCAATCATGTCCACATTAAAAATGTGATTGCCCGCAATTACAATGGCGACGGCATCAGTTGGCAGATCTGCCATGACGTGACCGTGGAAAACTGCCACAGCCACGACAATCGCGACCTCGGCCTGCATCCGGGCTCGGGCTCGCAGCGGCCGCTGATTCGGCATAATAAAATTGAGCGATGCCAGATCGGCCTGTTTTTCTGCTGGGGCGTAAAATTTGGCCTGGCCGAGCATAATGAAATTGAAGGAATTCGCGGCCAGGGCATTTCCATCGGGCATCGCGACACCGACAACATTGTTCGCCACAACAGCGTAAAAAACAGTGGCCAGACCGGCATTTTATTCAGGCCCGAGCGAGGCGCATCATTTGCCGGGCACCGCAACTTGATTGAAAACAATCGCATTGAAAATTCAGGCCCGGAAAACGGCGTGGCGATTGATGTTCAGGGCGGCACCGAAAAAGTGCGAATCATCAAAAATACAATCGTTGAATCACGCAGCCCCGCCGGCCACATCGGCGTGCGTATCGGCAAAGAAACGAAAGATATTCTTGTCGAAGGCAACCAGTTCAGCGGATTGTCAAAGGATGTGCTGGAATTAAGCTAAACCTGCATTGCAGGCATAAGCTATTGTGCCATTCCATTGATCACCCACGATTTAAAATGCCATTATGTAGGGCACGAGTTATCGTGCCATTCGATTAATGAATCTTACCCAAAGAGAAAAAGGGGTCGTTCTACATTAAATATTGTAAAGTATTAAAATATATTGGTTTAGAATCGATTTGTCTTATTTGAAGAAATCAATTTAAAGAGAAAATCCAGCTTAAATCCAAGTTAATGCATGAAAAAACAAGAATGACCCCTTTTTGCTTTTCTGCTCTTGACCCCTTTTCTGCTCTGGCACGGAGTTTGTGGCCGGAGCGACCGACTGGGTCGTCGTCCTTCAGCGACGCAACTGGTTTGTTGAAAAGATCACCCGCACTGTTCTGGAATAACTTTCCGGCCCGAAACCAAAGGGACCTGCCAAAGCGGACTGATCCCCCGGAAATATGGCTGAAATTTCGGCCTGTCCGATCATTTTTTCGGGATGACGGGCAGGTCGAGGCGCGAGGCGTAATTGCCGCTGTGATAGATCGTCTGCCGGGCGATGGCCACATTAGCCGTTGTGCCGGGTGCATCGGCCACGTTCTGGTTGCGGGCATAGCGGTCCATATCGCTTGAAGTGACTTCAATGCGAATGCGGTGCCCCTTCTGAAAACAGTTGCATGTCGGACGCAAGTCAAACTGATATTCATAGACCGTGCCAGGCTCGACCAGCTTGCGATCTCCCGAACCATCGTGATATGAGACACGAACGAGCCCATTGCACAGATATTGCGTGTGGCCGTTGGGGTAAACATCGACCAGATTAATGACAAAGTCGGTGTCAGGGGCACTGGTTGTGGCATAAAGAGTCGCCCGAACAGTGCCTGTCACTTCCACATCCTCATCAAGCACGGGCGAGGTGTAAACCAGCACATCAGCCCTGCTTTCAATCGCTGAACGGTCGCTCATCCTGCCGACGGTCAGCAAATTCCAGGCACCTAGTCCTTCAACGGAACGCACCGGGTCGAGCGGGTTATAGTCGTAGGTGTCGGTTGGCTGATCGCCGGCCGGTGCTGACCAACTCAACTGACCATCGCCACTGTCGGTGTTCGCCTTGCCGCCGCTGCCCAGATAAATGGGCTTTTTCACGGCCCGGGCCAGGGGCCACTCGTTTTCATATCGCCACTGGTTTGTACCCATCACATAAAGCAGAACGCGGCCTGGTGCATTCATGGCCTCGTTTGACGAATGCTTGAGGTAATGGTCAAAAAACCGCTCCATTTCATGATAATAACGATCGACAAATTTATCAGGCGTCGGCACCAGCCCAATGCTCGCCACCTGAATATCTTCAAGGTTATGATGCCATGGCCCGACAATCAGTCGCACATCGGAAGAGGTTCTGGCCTGTCGCTCAAAATTAATCAGGCTCTCGGTAATAAATTCGTCGTACCATCCGGCGACGACATAAGTCGGCACCTCAATTTTGGCGAGCCTTTTTTCAGTTTCATCCACGCCCAGATAGCCAGGTACACCCGATTCCTGTTGCACCTGGATTTTGAAATTCTTGTGGCTCAGGCCCGCTTCGTCATCAATCTGGTTCAGCGGTAAATGCAGCCAGTCAATGCGTCGGAAGTTCTGCAAGACCTGTGTTGGCTGACCGGCCCAGACAAACCAGGTGCACATGGCACTGAGGGCTGGTGCATCCACCAGATGTTCGCCACCATATTTTGTGCAGCTTGGCATGATTGCTGCCAGGCCCCTTGGTCTCATGATTCCGGCACAATAACTGGTGAAACCAAGGTAAGAGATGCCCGTGATTCCGACCCGGCCGTTCGACCAGTTTTGAACGGCTGCCCATTCCACGGCATCGAAGGTGTCTTCATGTTCATGCACCAGGGCATTAAATACGCCTTCGGAACCAAATCGCCCACGAACATCCTGAGCCACGCCCACATAACCGCGACGGGCCAGGTTGCGCAGCAATGCAGGGGCTGAATCGAGGGTGCTGTTCATGTCGTAAGGCCCACGCAGCATAACTACCGGATATTTGCCTTCCCTGGCGGGGCGGTAAACATGTGTGCGCAGGGCGACACAGTCGCGCATCGGCACCATCACGCGCTCGACCACGATATCCTGGTGTTCAATCGGCCCCTGAAAGGGATACTGGCGAAAGGGCAGATCCTCACGCCGCAACTTTTCTTCAATCAGTGCAGCCTCACGCGCTTCCGCATCAGCCAGTTCGTTAAACTGCCGTCGCTGTTCCGGCGTTTTGGCAACAAATTGGGGGTGCTTTTCACTCATTTCGGAAAATCCCGGGATTTTTGAGTTGTCTATGAGTGTTTTGTCAGAGGAGAGAAAATTTATATCAGATTCTATTTGTGCAATCAATAATTAATCAGGATCCAAAGAAACAAAGAAAAAGGGGTCATTCTACATTAAATCTTGTAAAATGTTAATAGACAATAGTTTAAAATCGATTTGTCTTATTTGAAGAAATCAATTTAACGAGAAAATCCAACTTAAATCCAAGTTAATGCACGAACAAACAAGAAT
>JBEITT010000034.1:0-48198 GCA_040374745.1 Planctomycetaceae bacterium
CAAACAGAAAAAAAGGGGTCATTCTACTTTTTATATGTGTTAATGGCTTGAGCTAAAGCGTGCCTCTGACTTTTTGTTTAAACCATCGCAATAATGGAACACATAAGAAAATGAAAAAATCTGACTTAAATACAAGTAATATAATGATATAAGTAAAACAAATCAGGAATGACCCCAATTTGATTGGCTTATGCACAGTACTTGCACAAAGTGAGCAGTCAGGAAAAAATAGATAGGTAAACGCCTGTGCCAGAACGATTCAAAGGCGATCTCGAAAAAGTTTGGGAATTGTGCAGTTGGGGCAAGCGTTTGAGATGCCGGGCTTAAAAGCCCTGGTGGGCAAAAGCGTGTGGGCGATTGGCAAGCAGGGGAAAGAGCGTGGCCAGGCAAAGAAATCTACAATGGGAACTGCTGGAAAACCGCGAAGTTCCTGCCACATTCACCGTTTCGTTGATAGACGCGCCGGTGGGCGTGCAGGGCGATTCGGATTGCCGGGTGATTGCCGGAAGGCTCAGGGTCAGGCCGGCTCTCGACCCCGACGGCGATGGCTGTGCCGAAGTGGTGGCCGATTCAGCGGACGAAGCCATTCGCAAGGCCGTGATTGGCCGGGTGATGATTAATACAGGCAAATTCGGGGTGCCGAATTCGATTTTTCATTTTGGCGAGTCAACAAGTCGCAGCACCAAAGAAGCCGCCAGGGCCGAGAGAAAGGCTTTTTACGTGACTGACGGCGTGATCTGGCTTGAGGATCTGGCCAAATTTCCGCGACGATCAGACTGGGATTTTAACGACAGTTTCTGGAGGGTGAGTGCGACCCAAATGAAACTGGTGGAAGGCTGGGATGCCTTTCGAGAGGGGCCGCAGGCTACGCCAAGGCCGGGTCAGGCAGCGATTCCGGAAGCACACTGGAGGAGATCAGGCGACATTTTGCGAACGCCGCAGGGCGACCTGAACGACCCTGTGCTGAAAGGCTCGCTTGTGCAGGAGGGGCCGAGATTTGAAACGGTGGAGACTTTTGAAGCGTTCAGGATGACCGTTGATTACAGGCCGCTTGATACCACGGCGATTGCACCTGCGCCGGGCGGGAAGCGATTAGAGGAGTCGAACCAGCATTTTTCGAATACTGGAATTTATATTTATGACCGGTATGAAGTGCAGATTGTTGATCCATCGCAATTCAGGCTAAGTTCAGGAGAAACGGGTCTGGCCACGGGGGCCGAGTTGACCGACGAAATTGTGAACGATGCCAATTCCAATCATGTCAGTTTTTATGTGCCTGGCGGGCTTTATGGGGTTCCCATTGCATCTCCTGATCAGAAATACTGGAACCGGGCACTGCCGACTGGCGAGTGGAACCGCCTGGAACTGGAATTTAAGCCGGCCGTGCTGAAGGAAATTGACCCGAAAGACCCATCGAAGGGTAAGGATGCCAAAGTTGCCGTGACGCCGGCCCGGATCAGCGTGCGGCTTAATGGCGAGGTGGTGCTTGATGGGGCGTGGATCAGCGACTTGGCCGGGGCATTGAAGGGCACTGGCAGCCGGGCCAGAGCCGAAGAATTTCTGGTGTCGGGGCCAGTGAAGCTGCAAAGCCATTGGGGCAGCCAGGTGGAATTTCGGGCGGTGAGGATTGAGTCGCTGCCTGATTGCTGAAAATTGAAAATGGCCATGCTGGCTGGTGTTTTCTGTAAAAAAGGGGCATGTAAAAAAGGGGTCAGTAAAAAAGGGGTCATTCTACATTTTCTATCTGTTAATGTCTTGAGCTAAGGCGTGCCGCAGTCTTTTTGTTTAAACCATCGCAATAATGGAAGACATAAAAAAATGAAAAAATCTAACTTAAATACATGTGATATAATGATCTAAGTGAAATAAATCAGGAATGACCCCATTTTGACCTATGTTATATAATGATTTAAGTGAAATAAATCAGGAATGACCCCATTTTGACCTAATAATTTAAGTGAAATAAATCAGGAATGACCCCATTTTGACCTTTGATGTTCTGGCCGAAGGACAGGGCAATGTGGGGACACAACCCGAGCGTCTGCCAGGATTCTGGAACCAGAGGGGTGGCAGGAAGCCACCCTGTATGACCTCCTGGTTTCAGACCCGTATGCGAAAAATCCAACAATTTCAAAACAGTCAAGAGTAGCTTAACCAAAAGGGCAGTTTCTCCATTTCACGGTGAACCAATACATGCTGGCGCTGTGGTTTAGCTTAAGATTGTGTCAAATCATGCCGCATGATGTAAATTTTATATCCTGTAAGTTTATGCCTTATTTGACTTGCGATGACCACTGTGCCGGTGAAGATCAGGAATTTCTGGCAAGTGGGATGACCGCTGTCTGATGGACTTCTCCTGTGGTAACATCCTGCACGAAAATAATAAAGTCGAGGTCTGAGGTGTCGTAGGTTTTGTCAGTGGTAAATTCAAAGTTTGTGACACGGGTGGCTTTGTTTTCGAATTTCATTTTTTCAAAAAGAAATTTCAGTGAGGGATAGTAATTTTCCAGGGTTTTACCAGAATTTTCTCCAGAGTTTACCATTGTCGTTGATTTTCTCAGGCGAAGAACAGCACAAACAAGCTGCTCTTTTGCATTGAGAGTGGTTGTCAGTGGTTTGATACTCACTTCAAGTTTGATCTTGCCTGCTTTATTATCGTGATTGAGGGTGGCTTGAATCGACACGCCCGGTTTTTTCTGCCTGGCTGATGCAACAGCCGATTTTAAGCCTGCGGAGTTGCGACCGTTGACTGTCGTAATTCCATCCACCATGATCATCGGCGTGTAGTAAAGGCCCAGGTCAGGGTCTTTGATGCCCTTGTAAGTTTTGTGATATGACATCTGTCGTTCGCTGTAAAGCTCATCAGAGTATGGGTCTTTCCACGGTTTATTAAAATAATCGACATGTAGTGAAACCGGTACGATTGATTTATTGACCGAGCTAAGTTCACCAAGTATTTTCTCTGCTGTTGGGCACATATCACAGCCCTGCGATGTGAAAAGCTCAACAAGAACAAGTCTGCCGGTTTTTGCAGATCTCGTTTGGGCTTGCGTCTTCAAAGGCAGGTGACTGTGTAATAATATAAATGTGAGAAATGCAGTGAAAAATCTGCGAGAGTTTGTATTTATCATTATGCCAATTCTTAAGCCAGAGGATTTATTTCTCTGATTTCTTCTCGTTAAGAACATCAAGGCCCATGGCCACGCTGCCTGAGACAAGCATAACGATAAACTCATATGTAAGGAGACTTGTGGCGTTGCGGTCAACCCAGTCGGCAAATTCAAGAGAGCGATTATCGACCCGGGCCGCCTGGCCTTTGGCTTTGTCCTGAGCCTGGATGGTCTTGAGGGCCGGCACCATGAGCCACGACAGAATTGTCATGACAAAAAGCGTGCTTGTGACCAGCATGACAACATACAGGATGTTTGGAGGTTTGACGTTACGCAGGCTTGGGGGCATGGTGGCAAGTCAATTTTGGCAAAATTTGAGCGATGGGGGCAGGCTGCCCCCATCTTCCTTAAGCAATGGTCAGGTAGATTAGCAGAAGTGATCAGGCGCCGTCGAAGACCCAGCTGTAGCCTGCCAGGTCGTAGCTGACGACACCTTCAGGGAACCAGAGGGCGATTTCGCGGGCGGCTGATTCGGGCGAATCGCTGCCGTGCACCAGGTTATTCTGCTTGCTGATGGAGAAATCGCCGCGAACGGTGCCAGGGGCGGCAGCGGCGCCATTGGTGGCACCCAGAAGGTTTCGGACGACGCTGATGGCTTCGTTGCCTTCCAGAACGCCAGCGATCACCGGCCCGCCCGTGATGAAGTCGATCAGACCGCCGAAAAATGGCTTGCCATTGTGTTCGGCGTAGTGCTTTTCGGCCAGTGCCTTGTCAACCTGGATGAGTTTAAGGCCGACGATTTTAAGGCCTTTGGCTTCGAACCGGGCGAGAATGGTGCCGGCCAGTCGGCGCTGGACACAGTCGGGCTTGAGAATGATGAGCGTTCGTTGCATTCCGAAAAAATCTCCACTGGTGATTGCATTTGCGGCGACAGGTCGGCGCAGTGCCCGGCTGTCGTCACTTCAGATCGAAATCCGGCCCCGGCCGAAGTGATCCATTCAAATGTAAGATTTTTCTTGTATTTCTTCAACTCCTTTGTGCGGCCTAATTTCCATAAAGGTTGAGATTCCGAAACATTTTTCGCTATGATATGAAGCAGATTGAAGCCCGCAGCCCGCGAGGCGGCAGACCGCCCGGCAATTAGAGGTGACGTTTTCGATGTCCGACCACAGTACAGCCGCACAGAGCCATTCACAAGGCCGCCCGGAAGGCACTCAGCCAATGCAGCACGGCCATCGTCCTGCAGCATCCGACCAGATTCCGGCCACGCTGATACCCGTTGGCGGCTGGCACTTTCTGCATGTGTTTTATCGAATTGACCGCGATGGCCTGAGCCGTCTGCCAATGGCAGGCCGGGCCGATGCCATGGCCCAGCTGGCGGCTGCGATGAGCCCGACGACAGGCGAAGAGAAGCCGATTACGCAGATGCACAGCTTTGCGGTGGCCGGGCACAAGGCTGATTTTGGTTTTGTGGCGAGCGGGCCTGATATTCGGGCCCTGAATGGCGTGCAGATGGATATTGAGTCGGGGCCGCTGGGGCCAGCCCTGGTGCCGACATATTCCTTTTATTCGATCACCGAAATTTCGGAATATGTGCCAACGGTTGAACAATATGGTCAAACTCTTGTGAGAGAGGGTGTTGACCCGGATTCAGATATGTATCGGACCAAGGTGCGAACTTATGAACAGCGGCTGGTGCCGATGAACAAGCAGCGGCTCCTGCCCGAGTTTCCGGACTGGCCGTGCCTTTGTTTTTATCCGATGTCGAAAACTCGCGTGCCTGACGCCAACTGGTATAGCGAGCCGTTCAGCCGAAGGTCAGATATGATGTCGCAGCATGGCAAGAGCGGCATGAAGTTTGCGGGCAAGGTGATTCAGGTGGTGACATCGTCAACCGGGCTTGACGACTGGGAGTGGGGGGTGACACTTTGGGGCAAGAACCCGAGCTATCTGAAAGACATTGTTTACACGATGAGATTTGACGAAAGCTCGGCCAAATTCGGCCTGTTTGGCGATTTTTATTTTGGCTATCGGCTTAAGCCAGAAGAACTTGTGAAAGAGCTTCGGCTTGAGCGGCTGGGTTCAACCGGCTGGAAGTTCTGGAAAGGTTGATCTGGCCCCACCGGGGCAGAGGCGAATTGCGATCGGGTGCTGAAAGTGTTGTCAGCACTTGGTTTGGGTATTGACATGCAGATGATGATGAAGGTTTGATCAACAGCCTGAATGGAATGGCGGCATTGATCAGACCTGAATCTGGCGAGGCGGTGGTATCAGTGAATGCTTGAGATGGACACAATGGTTTTGTGGGGGTCTTGTGCTGATATATTTTAACTGACCGCTATAATTTACCTTTTTGTGCTTTTTATCCCAGATTGCCTATTATTGTCAAGTGTCTTATTTTGCTGTAAAAAATCATAGAGTTGAATAAAAAAGCCGTCGCTTGGGTATTATTTTGTGCTAAGAAGATAAAAGAAGACTTGTCTGTCTTCAGATGGTTGTATAGGATTTGACAACTCTCTCGGGAGTTGACTGGTACTTTGAGTGTTCCTCAGGGTGAGGCATCGCAGTGCCGGCTGATAATGAATAGAAAGAGAATGAGATGAGCGAAGAACAGGAAAACCCAAATCGCGTTGAAGTTGTGGTTGACGATGCTGGCGTTCTGCCGAGCTACTCAAATTTCTGCCGCGTGACGGCCACACCGGAAGAAGTCATTCTTGACTTCGGCCTGAATCCCCAGCCGTTCGCCATGGGCCGGCAGGATGTGAAGGCCAACCAGCGGATCGTGATGAACTTCTACACAGCCAAGCGTCTGCTGACGGCTCTGGGCATGACGGTTCAGCGTCACGAAGGCACCTTCGGCGGCATTGAGCTTGACGTTCAGCGTCGTGCTTCGAGCCACTCGCAGTCCTGATAAAATCAGGAAGAGCGGATACAAAACCCTTCAAGCCGGGTTCCGGTTTGGAGGGTTTTTCGTTTTTTTCATGATTTGAGAGATTTTATCGATTTTTTTGATTGTTTTCGGTTCGATTGGCCGAATTAAGAAGAAAGAAGGACATTCGGCGCGGATTGCCGACTGGTACCCATGCTTTTTTCAGCCCGGAATTTGAAATCTGGCGATTTCAGGCAAACACGGGCAACCGGGCTGGAAAGCCTCGGTTCAGGATGGACCGAAAAAGTACAAGGAGTGAACGGAATGTCTCACAAATCTCGAATCTCTTCGGAGAAACTGCGTCAGAAGCGGGCACTTAACGCCTCTCTTGAGAATCTCGAAAAGCGTGAGGTTCTGGCTCCGTTCGTTTCGACGAACAATTACGCAGCAACCTTCACGGCGGCTGCTGCACCAACTGAGGCCAATCTGGGCACGATTTCAATTACCCAGACGGCCAAGACGGAGTCGGCAGCGGGCTTCACATCAGTGACCCAGCTGAATTCGCTGAAGGAATTTGGCGGCGACATTGTTCGAATTCAGGCTGGCCCTGGCGGCGATTTCGGCAAAGGCATCTATGCGATTTCACGCGGAGCCGGATCGAATCAGACGGCGGTGAATCGCCCGGGCACGATTTATCGTGTTGACACGGCAACTGGCAAGGCATCGGTCTTTTTCGACATGGCCAGCATGGTTCAGAAGTTGCAGAGCGACTCGACGGCCAATGCCTCAAATGGAGTGTCGAATTCCAGCGGCCTGGTAAACTGGTATGACATTACGTTCGACCCTGAAGGCTATTTCTTTGGCCGGTCGGCGATGCTTGTCAGCACGGTAAGCAATAACGACCCCACCAAGAATGCCGTTTACGCAATTGGCTCGGACGGTTCACTGATTGGTGCACTGGTGCAGTTCAGCGCACAGGGCAGCAGCCAGAATTTTGCCGTGACACCATCGTCGGTGCTGGTGCCGCCGGCTCAGTATCAGTCCCGGATTCGTGGCCTGTTTGTCGGCACGGGCACGCAGGACACATCGACCACACCGGCCACATATACGGCCCTGTTTTTTGATTCAAACACCTATCGACCGGGCCAGAATCTCAACAGTTCGGTGCTGCCGCCCGGCGTGTTTGATTCAAATCTGAATTATGGCCCGCAGGTGGGCCTGACGGCTTCAAATAATCTGGGTAATTATGGCTCGCAGATCTTTTCGGCTTTCACCAATTTTGGTGTGGGCTCATCGGGTGGTCTGCCTGGCAATGCTGGCTTCAGCGGTATTGATGGCGTGACAAATGGTCTGTTCATCAGCCCGAACCCATCAGCCCTGCAGCCTGCCCAGATTTATGGTGTGAATGCCACTGTGCCTTCAAGCACCGATGTGGATCAGTATTCAACGGCCCAGACGGCATTCCGCCGCTTTCAGGATATAGCCTTCGACCAGTTTGGCTATTTCTCTTACGGAAGTACGGTGACGCCAGCGACTGGCACGACGACGATTCCGACCTATGTCGGCAGCATGTTCGTGACGGATATGGGCAACGGCCTGGCCGTGAGCGGATCTGTGACCGTCAATAGTCTTGCCCAGAATTTCTATGCACCGGTCAGCTTCAACCCATCATCCGGGCAGTCGATCCTGGCCTATAACACGGCGACCAACAGCTTTGTGAATCAGGGATCAAACTTCACCGGCGGTCGAGTGATGCGAGTTGCCCCGGATGGCACGATGAGAAGTTTTGCCGAGAACTTTAATGTTTCGTCAAACTGGGATTCATCGTCGTTCGTGAACAGCTCGTTCAGCATTACCTTCGCCGCTGACGGCACGAAGATGTGGGTCTCTGACAACGACGGCATCTGGCAGTTCTCAAGCACTTTGAGCCTGGCCGGTTCGACCACCGGTAACCAGATTGGCCTGAACGACCTGCGTTCGCTGGGTGTGCCTTATGAAGGCCAGAACAGTGCGGTGGCTGTGCTTGACACTGGTGTGGATGCCACGAACACCTCATTCCGCGGCCGGGTGGCCCGGGGTGTGGATATTAACAAAAGGCGAGGCGCCGGCAATATTGACACGGCTTCGGGTGGCCACGGCACGCATGTGGCCGGCGTGGTGGCCCAGATGGTGCCCGAGGCAACCATTCAGCCAATCAATCTCTTTGTGGTGGGTGCAACAGCCGGTGGCGGAACAACTGGCACGACCACCTCAACACTTGGCGTGACATCAAATCAGGCCATTTTCAAGGCATTGCAGTTCCTCAGCCGGAACCCCTATGTGAATGACCCGATTCGACCGGGCCAGAAGGACCGGATTGTGGCTTCGACACTGGCGTGGGGTACTCAGACGAGCTTCCCCACTGAGGGCCAGGCCTTCCAGGCCTTCCCGCAGGTGGTTGCCAGCTTCAAGCAGCAACTGGCCAGAATTCGCAAGCTGGGAATTTCGACAGTGGCAGCAGCTGGTCAGTTCGGTGTGCCACAGGGCGGCACGGGCACGACCGGTGGAACGACAACTGTGACATCGGGCGACTTCAACGGAATGGCCATGCCGGCTGTGCTGAACGAGGTGGTTTCGGTGGGCATGACATCGCCGATGCCATTCTACCTGACACCCAACAGCGACCCGACGGACCCCAATGTGGGCCCGGCACCGCGATCGTTCCTGCCGATTCAGTTCCGCACAACCACCACCGGTGGTGGAACGACAACCGGCGTTGGCTATGGCCAGGTGGCCACCATGACCAATGGTCAGCCGTTCCTTTATGCTGACGACATGCTTTATTCAAGCAATGCCAGCATCACGACCGATTATGTCGCCCCTGGTGTGGATGTGCCCACCTTCAGCCAGACCACAGGTACGAACACTGACCCGCTGCGGTTTGACATTGCCGGAACATCGATGTCGGCAGGTGTCACAGCCGGTTCGTTCGCCCTGGTGACTTCGGCGGTGAATTACTGGACCAACCTGGCTCGGGCCGGAGCAACATCCGACGCTTATCTTGCCCAGCCTGTCGGTTCAACCACCCTGAACTTCGGCAAGAACGCCCTGAAGGACCTGAGCCTTTATGCCAGCCCTGACGGCGTGAACTCTATCCTGCAGTGGACAGCCGTGCCGGTGAACTATAACCTGTTCAACGACATTGGCGGTGGTACGAATAATACCACCACGGGCAATGTGGTTCAGCCGCAGACCAATCTGTCGTACAGCCGAATTGATGTGGGCAATGCGATTGCCTCCATCGAAGGCCAGGTGGCCATGCAGTATATGATTCAGCAGGGCACCTTCCCGGTAATCGACAGTAACAAGAACGGCATGATGACCGCCGGTGAACTGCAGAACTTTGTGAATAATGCACAGGCCATGGGCATGCCTGAGGCTGGAGCCATGGCCCGCCTGTTAGGCGGCACGGCCACCTATGATGCCGGTGCCACCGAGTTCGTTCAGAGGTCGAACCTGTCATCGCCAAGCGTGCTGACTGTCACGCAGCTTGAAGACGTGCCTGATCCGGCCGGTGTTCTCGCCCGCCGCTTCAATTACTTCGATTTTGCTGCCGATGGCCAGATCAACGGATTCCTGACGCTTGACCAGATTAAGGCTCTGTCGCAATCGCTCCTGCCACGGCCCGACAGTTTCTCGATCATCGACCGCACGCGTTCTTCAGCCAACACTTACCTGCTGGACCCTGAAGCCCTGCGTAACTATAACGAAATTACGAAGTTAAATTACTCATGGGTTTATGCCACCGCGGCAAATCTCAAGAAGTATCGTAACTTCTCACCCGCCCAGTGGGGTGTGAACAAGGGCCAGAACGACCGCAGCAACCCGGTCTATGCTCTTTATGATGGCCCGCCAACCATTACGACAAGGTCCAGCGGTAGAAGCGGTTCAGCCGTGACCGGTGGATCGGGCTCGGGCACGGGCTCGGCAGGCGTGGCCGCCGGCACAGGTGGTTCGACCGGCACTTCAACCGGCACCGGAACTGGCGCTGGAACGGGAACCGGAACTGGTGCTGCATCAGGATCGAACAACGGCGGCAACCAGGCTGCACTTATGGCCGCCATTCAGGCCCTGGCCAGTGGTGGCAAGGTGACTCCGACCGGCACAACGTCCGGCCCGGTGACATCGAAC
This sequence comes from Planctomycetaceae bacterium, assembly GCA_040374745.1. Lineage (GTDB taxonomy): Bacteria > Planctomycetota > Planctomycetia > Isosphaerales > Isosphaeraceae > QWQI01. The sequence continues at coordinate 10,150 of JBEITT010000034.1, forward strand.
ACCGGCACTGGCAGTCTTCAGGGTGCTTCGAACCTGAACAGGAAGGTGGTGGCACCATCTTCAGCAACGCCCCAGCTGAATATCCTGAACCAGCCGGTTCGTACGGTCAAAACCCGCAGCACCCTTCAGTCGATCGCCGACAAGGTGGGCCTTGGGAAACTGATCTGATCCGCTCAGATCCTCAGCGAATTTCATCGCCAGACGCCGGAAGCTCCACAATCTGATTGTGGGGCTTTTGGCGTTAAGTTTTTATGTTTTCAGCGGCAATTGCCGGCCGTTTTAAACTGAGATTACGCGGGCACGAGCGGTCACATCCCAGCGACCGACAATCTTGCCGCCTTCGGCTACATAGGCCCAGTTATGCAGGGCCACCGTCGGGCAGATGTGTGCGGGGACAGCCCACAGGGGCGTGCCCACGGGAAACTTGGACGTGTCAGGGCAACTGATAACCAGATGCTCTTCACTTTGGCCCAGATGCTCGGCATCCGGCAGGGCCAGAATACGGGCCCGGGGCGGAGTGGGGTCGGCTGCCACAGCCTTGTGCCCCAGGTCGAGGCAAAGGCGGTTCTCAGCCGGACGACTGACAACCCGCGTGAGCAGATAAGCCGCCGGCGGGAAATCAAGATCCTCAAATTTCAGGCCATAGCCGGTGTCGTTTAAAACCAGAGTGCCCGGCGAACATTCCACAGCACCATCGGTGAGCACGGCATGGGTCGGGAAGCTGGGCGAGCCACCCAGCACCACGGCCGGCACCGGCAGACCAGCCTTGATGAGCCTGTCCCGCAGGGCAAAAATTTCTTCCTGCCCGGGCCTGGCAGTGGCGACGCGATCATTGAGCTTCAAATCTCGCACATGGCCATCGTAGCCATGCAGGCCACCAGCCTCCAGATTCGATGAACCGGCGATGGCCCGGTAGATTTCAAAAGCCTTGTCGCCAGGGGCAATGCCTGTGCGGTTCATGCCCAGATCGACATCGAGAAACAGCCTGATTTTGGTGTGATGCCGCCGCGCTGCTTCGTTAATGACGCCGACCATGCCCGGGTCGTCAACCAGGGCGGCAAATTTTGTGGCCCCGTAAAGCTGCTGCAACTTGATAAACCGCCAGATATTCGGCCCGACAATCGGGTAGGAAAGCAGCACATCCCGCCCCCCTGCACTGGCCGTCATTTCGGCCTCGGCAATGGTGGCACACTTGTGCTTGTGAATACCGGCCGACTCGCAAAGGCGAATGATCTCGGCCATTTTGTGTGTTTTTACGTGTGGTCGCAGCCGGTGTGCACCACCTGCTGATTTGATCATATGATCAATATTTGCAATGACCCTGTCGCGAAATATCACAAGCGAAGGGCTGAGAAGTTCGTCAATTCCTTCCAGTGGCGGTGGTGCAAAATCCATGATGAAAATCCTGTGAGTGATGCTTTGAGGTTTGCTTACTTCTTTGCTGGCGGCAACAGATTGACCACGGCGGCCGACATGGCCGTGATTCCCGTTCGAATTGCACCTTCGGCTTCAGGCAGAAATTCCGCCGAGTGCAGCGAGGGCAATGGTGCACCGCCTGTTTCGGCCGTCTTGATCCGTTCAGGCTTCACCGTGCCCAGCCGAAACATGAATGCCGGCACGCCGCCCTCGCTGTAAAGCCCGAAATCTTCGGCCCCGGTCGTCGGTTCCACACTGACAACCTTCTCTTTGCCCAGAACCGCTTCAAACGCCGGCACTGTGCGGGCCACAAGGGCCGGGTCGTTCACCGTGGGCGATATTCCTTCACGAATTTCGACTTCCGGCTTCGGCGCATTGTGGGCATGGGCCAGCCCTTCAGCCTTGCGACGAATGGAACCCAGGATCATTTCCCGGGTTTCATCCTTAAAGGCACGAATGGTGAGCTGTAGTTTTACATCGTTGGGAATGATGTTGTGCTTCGTGCCGCCGTGAATCGAACCGACGGTGACGACACCGGCATCGATCGGGCTGACCTGACGACTGACAATCGTCTGGAGATCGACAACCAGCATGGCGGCCTGCACGATGGGGTCGTTGGCATTATGCGGCATGGCACCATGCCCGCCCCGCCCTTTCACGGTTATATCAACAGATGTGCTTGACGCAAATGAAGGCCCGGCGATGTATCCGACCGAGCCGACCGGCAGATCGTGCGCCACGTGCAGGGCCAGAGCGGCAGAAGGCTTGGGGAATTTCGTGTAAAGGCCGTCTTTGAGCATGGCCCGGGCACCTTCCACCCTCTCTTCCGCCGGTTGACCGATCAGAACCACCGTTCCTGACCACTTCTGGCGATGCCCGGAGAGCCACTGTGCTGTGCCCAGCAGGCAACTCATGTGAATGTCATGCCCGCAGGCATGCATAACGCCGGTTTTTCGGCCCTCGGCGTCGGTTGATGTGCTCTGGCTGGCATATTCGGCTTTGGTCGATTCAGTGACAGGCAGGGCGTCCATATCGCTGCGAACCAGCACCACCGGCCCTTCGCCGTTCTCTAAAACAGCCACCACTCCATAGCCGCCGACATTTGTCGTGACTTTGGCTCCGGTTTCGGCCAGAGCCCTGGCCAGCACGGCTGAAGTCCGTTTTTCCTGAAGTGAAAGTTCGGGGTTTCGGTGCAGATCTTTGTAAAACACCATCAATTCAGGCAATTTCTGTCCAAGCCAGGCCTGGTCGTCAGCGATTGCCCGTGCCTGAAGCGACAGTGCGACAAGTGTAAGTGCCGAGAAAACCCCGATCGCTTTCATAACCCGTGTTCCTTCTGAAAGGCCATGGCCTTGGCGGCTTCCGCTTCGGGAATTCGCCCGCATTTGACATAGATTACGGAGAGAGCGGTGTAGCTGAAGGTGTCGTCGGGCTCGAGCTCAACCACTTTTTTGGCGTGCTCAATTGCCTTGTCCGCTTCGCCCAGGTCAACGTAGAGTTTGGCAATGAGCCCGTGCCCGATGGTGAAGTTCGGATCCTGCTCAAGAGCTGTTTTCAAGATTTCGATGGCGGCAGGTTTGTCGCCGGCATCACGCCTGGTGATGGCTTCGTCGTAAAGTTGATCGGGGGTTGGCATATGTCTTACTCTTGTAAAGATTGGGTGAGAGGCGGAAAATCAACCTGGGTAAGGACCGGCAAAAACCAGTTCGTTCAGCGACTTGCGTGGAGTCGGTTTTTCACGCTGCTGCAGGGCATCAGGCAGTTGTTCGACGGGGCCACGATGCCCGATGGCGATCATGATCATCGGGTCGAATTCTTCGGGCAAATTCAGGGCCGATCTGGCACCAATGTGATTAAAACCCTCCATGGCATGGGCGACGAGGCCACGGTGCGATGCTTCCAGGGCAAGATTTTCCCATGCGGCACCGGTGTCGAAGGCATGAAGCCGGGCTGCCTGGCCATTATGATCGAACGTTGTTTTTGAGGCCAGCAGCACAAGGGCACCGGCATTTTTGCACCATGACTGGTTGAATTCAACCAGAAGATCGAAAAACAGCGGCCAGTGTACGCTGTCGCGGTGGGCGTAAAGGAATCGCCAGGGTTGGTTGTTATAGGCTGAGGGGGCCCAACGGGCTGCTTCAAAGAGCGACATTAACACGGCATGCGGCACGGTTTCACCCGTCATTGATCGAGCCGACCAGCGATTGACGAACAGTTTTTCAATGGGATATTCGGGGCTTCGTTGAGACATTTTCATTTTCCTGGAGGCGGCGAGGCAACTTCACCAGATTGTAGTCAGTCATCCGCCTGCTTGTCACCCTTGCGGCGTCGTTTTGGTTCGGTTTTCAGTTGATACTCGGGCTGGGGGGCTGCTTTGCCAAGCCGGCAGACCCCGAATCGACCTGGGCCGAGGGCTTCACTGGCCACGCTTTCAAGGTGATCATGGTGCGTGAGAAAGATCACCTGAGTCTTCCGGGCAAGCTCCTGAAAGAGCTTAAATGCGGCTTTGGCCCGTTCGTCGTCAAACTGAACGAGAATATCATCGAAAATGACCGGCAGCGGGCACTGGTTGTTCCTGGCCCGTTCCTCAAGCCTGTTTTGAATCATTGCCAGTTTTAACGCCAGGAAGAGCTGGTCGCGTGTGCCTTCGCTCAGATCATTCAGTTCAAGTTCGTCGGAATAGGGATTATTCATCTCTCTGACGGCCACCAGCTTGTTGCCCCCGGTTTCGTTGGGCACCGCCCGAATCCCTTCAAAACTGCCCAGCGAGAGCGTGCGAAAATTCAGGCAGGCCCGGTTCAGAACGTCGTCGCCCATGCGTTTGCGATAATCCTGCGTGGCTTCCTCCAGAATTTTGTTAGTGATCGCATTCTTCAGATAATTCCTGATATGTTGATTTGTTGATTCAATGAGCAGGCTCTGGTCGTTACGTGCATCAAAAGATCTTGCCTCGCCGACACGCTTTTGTATTTCGTTCTGTCGGCTGTTCCAGGCACCGAGTTCCTTAAAAAGTTCGTCCCGGCGTGTTTCTTTTAATTTTATCTGATCCTGAAGTTCGGCTTCTGCCGTCTGGGCTTTATCAGGCGAATCAGATTCGACAACTGTAATCCATTGGTCAAGCTCGTGGCCGCATTGAAGTGGCAGCAACAGTTCGCATTTCAGCCTGATATTCTTTTCAATTTCATTTCGCCTGTGAATCTGGGTAAATCGCTCTTCGGCCAGGCTGGCATCAGCGACACCAATGTCATGGCAGATCTTTTCAACGGTTTTTCTATCATTTGCTGCATCTTCGGTTAATTTGATAATGCGTTCGCCGGCCTGACTGATTTCCGCCTTAAGCCGTTCTGATTCCTGCGACTTTGATCGTTCCAGATCGACTTCCTGCTTGATTTTCTCGATTGTCAGGCAGGTTGAGCCGGGGTCTTCCGGGTATTCAAGCTCTTCAGCTGTGCCGTGCACCTGATCATCAAATGCAATCAGTTGGCCGGTCAATCTTTCACCTGTCTGAATATCATCTTCATATTTGGCCAGATCCTTACAGAAACTATTTAAATCAGCAACGTATTCCGGAAAATATTCAGGCGAAATATTTTCTGAAATATTGGTTTCCTGCAGCAGAGCCCGCCATGCCTCTTTTGCCTCTTCAAGTAATTTAAATTTGTCGGATTTTTCGCTCTGTCGTTCGTTCAGCGAGTCGGTTTTGGATCTGATATTTTTCTCGTGGCTTGTCTGCAGCGCTTTTTTCGACTCAAGTGCCACTAGTTTGTCGGTCAGGATAGTAATTGCCATCTCTGCATTCGGGCAGTCATGCACCAGATCGGCAATAAGTCCGGGAGCAATTGCATTTCTGAATTGAGGCCATGCCGATTGAATTTCTTCAAGCTGATTTTCGTCATTTGCAATCTCAAGACTTAATCTGTCGAATTCCGGCCGAATGTTCAGCCACGTTTTGACTTCAGCAGGATTTTCCGGTTGTTTATCGAGGAAGCTCCAGTAAGATTGCCAATTCTGAAGGGCCGAGGCCTGTTTTGCTTCAGCCAGTAAAAGCCTTTGCCCCGCCGTATCGCGAGTGGCTCGAAGGTCCTCCAGCTGAAGCATTTCCGTCACCAGTTCGGCATGATCCCGCAACTGGTCGGCCATCTGGTCGGTTTGCTTGATGAGCCGCGAAAAAGTGTCGGAACGGATCGATTTATCCTGGATGGAAGATTCCGCACCCTGTTTCCAGCGGGCATCAATATCTGCCCAGGCCTGGTCGCGTTCCTGCCTGACGTTGAGGAGTTCTTCCAGCGACGGCAGTCGTAATTGCTGTCGTCGGGTTGCAATTGATTTTTCCTTGCCTTCCGTCTGAAGTTTCAATTCCTCGTGTTTCTCTTTTGCCGATTTCAATGAATTGTCGGCTTCACGCAGTTCCTGTTCGACTATTTCAATTGATTCTTTTGCAGGTATCTGGATTTGCGAGAAAGTCTCGGGATTACCCGACCAAAGTGGCAGAGCATTCAGCTTCATGATTAATTCAGATCGTGTGCGTTTCAGCTTCAATCTCAGATCTGATAGAATGCTCTCCTTTTCCTGGATCTTTTTAATTTCCCTGATTGATGACCGGATCAATGCGACTGTATTTTCGGGAAAACTGGCCTGCTGATTCTCGTTGCCCAGCGATTCAAGTTCACGGGTCAGCCGAATCACGTCTTTATTGGCATCATGATATGATTCCTTCAGTTCATTGATATTCTGTGCCAGTTTTTCAAAACGCTTTTTAGTCGCTGCATCAATTCTTGGGATTTGCTCTGTCTGACTCATATCAAACCCAAGTTCATTCGCCCTGTTGCGTAAATTTAATTTGTTTTTTTCAATAGCCGGGTTAATCTCGTCAAGGCGTCTGCGATGCTGTTCAATTGCTGAAACACTGTTGGCAAGGTGGTTTATTTTCTTGCTGCAATCGAGAAACTTCTGGCGGATGATGATTTTTGCCAGGTGATCTTCGTTTTCTTTTATCTTCGCATTTGAGGCATTTATTTCGCCACCAACAGCAGAAATACGTTTTTCGGCTTCAGTCAGTTGCTGCCGCAGAGAATAATCGGCGCGAGGCAAATCGGCAAGTGGTTTCAATTCTTCCTGATGCTGTTTCAATTCCGCAACATGATTAACTGAGGCAAGACGATTTCTAATGAATTGCAATTCCTGTTTCAGTTCCGCAATTTCATCTTCCACCCGGTCAAGTTCCTGCTTCACGCTGTTCCGGCCTGATTCAAGCTCGGCCCAGACGGCAGTGCGTGTGGCTGAATCCTGCAACTTTTTATTTAATTCGTCGATCTTTGATTTCAGTGTGTTCAGCGGAGTACGTGCCCTGCCGTCGAGCTTAAAGAGTTCGTCAGCATCTTTTTTGAGCGATTTGCGAATATTGTTGAATAACTGTAGATCGCCCAGCGATTCACCGAAAAGAATATCGGCAAACTCGCCTTCGCCACTGACCAGTTTTCTACCACCTTCCCTGAGTTTGTCCTGATTTAAACCGAAAAGTTTCATATAGGTTTTGGAATCGATAGGATTTAAATAATTATCCAGCAGATTCTGGGGCCGTTCTTCAATCTGGTTTTCACCCAGAATTGAATTGACCTGCGAATTTTTCCGCCAGAGCCCCAACTTCTCGCCTGAATCTAATTGAAGATCAGCGCCGACCCAGAGATTTTTTCTTTTCAGAATATTGTAATTGTCTTTTTTCGGGAATCCAAAGAGGAATCGCTCAAATGCGGCAAGAGTGGTTGATTTGCCGGCCTCGTTCGGACCGATAATCATGAATAAACCACCTGTTGGTTGCACATCGGCTGAAAACCGGATCGATTCGTCTTCAAACCGGCCAAATGGTTTCAATTTTAATTCTAAAAAACGCATGATTATTTCTCTTCTTCCTGGCTTTCATCAGCCTGGCTGCGGCCCAGCTTCATTTCGAGTATTTCGGGAATTTCTGCGATTAATTCGCGAATCATTTCCGGAGATAAGTTCTGTGAAAGTTCACTTACTGATTCCGGTTCAGCGAAGTAGCCGATATTCTGCCTCAGCCTGGTGATTTCATCGCTGCCGAGGTATTTCTCAACCCAGCCGGTTTCAAGCACCGAATTATGAATGAAATCCTGCAGAAATGTCAGGGCGGCCGGTTTAATTCGCTGGGCAGTTTCAGGAAGGCCACTGGCAAGCTCGACTTTCTCCACCCAGATCCGCCCGGGTGCGGCATTTGTTGCCGCTGATTGCACGTTTGCCAACAGGGCGTTGTCGCGCATTTCCCGCATGACCAGCAGCGAATGATGCAATTCAGACCGGCCTGTTACCCGCACGCGGACCGCCATGATTTTATTTGGCAGTTCAAGATTGCGACGTGTAAATGCTTTTTCACATGATTTAAAGAAATCGTCGAGATTTTCCAGTTGATTGATGCTGATTTCAATAAGTTCCCACCGGGTCACATCAAATTCAAGAAACTCTTTATTCACGCACTGGCCTTCATCATCCATGGTGATAAGCCATGCTCCCTTCGGACCGGTTTCTCTGATGTGCCGCCCCTGCAGGTTGCCCGGAAATAAAATGGGCGGGTCGCCCGGACGCTCTTCCCACGAGTGCTTGTGAATATGCCCCAGGCCCCAGAAATGATAGTGTCTGAGCCTTAGATCATCTAACTGACAGGGTGCATATCTGGCGTGCCCTTCACGACCGTCAAGCGACGTGTGTAGAAGGCCAATTTTAATTCCACCGCCATCAAGAGTCGGATATTTTTCTGCCAGATTTCTCGATTCCATCTGATCTCGAAAGCCCTGCCCTGCAATTCGCACGCCGGGAATAATTTCAATTACCTGGGGCTTTTCATTATCAAGCATGGTAAAATTGCCGGGCATGTGCAGTCGCAGGGTGATTTTACTTGCCGCATCATGATTGCCTGAAATTGAAACAACCGGGATTTTACCGAGCCGGGCAATCTGACCCTGAAAATAAAGACCTGTTTCGTAATTGTCCCAGTTGCCGTCGTAATTGTCTCCGCCAAGTGTCAGAAAATCGATGTTATTGTCAGATGCGTAATCAATCAGATTTCGAAATGCAATTCTTGTGCTCTCGCGATAGACAACCGGGTCGATCTTCGCCACTGACGAATCAATGCCACGCATGGGGCTGTCCAGATGAATATCGGCCGCGTGAATAAAGCGTATCATCCGAGCCCTCGAAAAAAAGCCGCAAGCCAGAGGTCCAACGCCTCCTTCGGTCTCAAGTATATGTAACTATGTTCAGTATTTCAAGACCCATGGGCCGGGCCGTGTGAAAAATTGTCAGATGTTCTGATTAGGCGGGCGTTTAAGGTGTCCCGGGGCGGGATGGGGGTCGATCCGGGCTTTTTTTGCATCCTCAAGTGCTTTTCTGATTGTATTTTGCGAAGCTGTGGCCGCGTCAAGCTCGGCCTGGGGTGCAATGCCCCGCTCTTTCATGGCCGAGAGCCGGCTGATTCGATGCGAGGTTGTTTCAAGAACTCGTTCCCAAAGCCGGATTCGCGAATCTCTGACCGATTGAGCGAGTGCCAGCGCGGCAGATTCGTCGTAAGCGCGTTTGCTGTTACGCACTTCAAGTGCATACTGTGCTGAGAGATACTGAGACTGATAGAGCAATTGTCGAAGTTTGGCCTCGCCCAGATCGTCGGCCGCCCGCTCAAATTCTTCGGCAGAAATGGCGCGACGCTCGCGAAGTTTTGTCAGCATGGCATAACGTTTTTCTGACAGGGATGTTATGGCACTGGCATGGGCGACGCGTGGCTTCAAGAGGCCGGTGAGTTTTTCAAAGTATTCGGTTTCATCAGGAACGGTGTTAAGTATTGACACCCGCTGAAGATACTCCATCCAGCCGATGAGGCCCTGAAGGTCGGCCCGTTCAGCCGAACGGATTTGCTGCTCGCCGCTGAGTTCCATGAGTTCTGATTGAGGTGATGCGCCTGATCTTACGAGTTTTTCACTGCGGGAGACTTCAACGGTGAGCATTTCCAGTCGCTGATCGATCTGGGAGAGAGCCATTTTGAGGTCGTCGAGGGCGAGCGACCTGTAGATGAGCCATGGGTCGTAAGTATTCTGTGCTGAGGTAATTGGGGTAAACAGCGGGTGGCACAGAAATGCCATGGCGATGGAGAGAGGGCGTCTGGCAGGGAGATTGAAAGAAAATCGATTTAAAAAAGATGCAATTCGCGATACCATGAGGAATCATCCGCTGGGCCGTTCAATGTGATTTCACTGGACCTATTATTTCAGGAATTGATGAAATGAACAATCTGTTTGATTTAAAAGGGCGAGTTGCCGTGGTGACGGGCGGTAATGGCGGGATTGGCCTTGGCATGGCACATGGGCTGGCGGCAGCTGGTGCATCAATTGCAATTATTGGACGCAACAGGCAGAAAACACTTGATGCCGCTGCACAGATTGCGATTGAAAATGAAATAAGTTGTGTGGGATTTGTGGCTGATGTCGGCGAGCCCGAGCAGGTGGGTTGTGTGGTGGAAGGCATTATTTCGCAGTTTGGTCGAATAGATATTCTGGTGAATAATGCCGGAATAAATATTCGCAAGAGGCCTGATGCCATGACGATTGACGAGTGGAATGAAGTGATCCGGGTGAATTTAACAGGATCTTATATTATGTCGAAGGCAGTTTATCCGGCCATGAAAAAGCAGAAATCAGGCAAGGTCATAAATATTGGCAGCATGACATCGATTTTTGGGGCTGCATTTGCGCCGGCCTATGCGGCATCGAAATCAGGAGTGGTGCAGCTGACAAAAAGCCTGGCCCAGGCGTGGGCAACGGATGGAATTCAGGTGAATTGCATTCTGCCGGGTTTTATTGAAACCGATTTGACGGACAAAGCACGGCAGGAAGTGCCAGAGGTTTATGACAAGGTGGCCGGGCGGATTGCAGCGGGGCGTTGGGGCCGGCCTGATGACCTGGCAGGCACGGCCGTATGGCTGGCATCGCGGGGCAGTGATTATGTGACAGGCGTGGTGGTTGCGGTGGATGGAGGATATAGTTCGGCTGTGTGATTGCAATTGAATTTCAAAGTCATACAGAGTGTCAGTTTGCATGGATGGTATAATAACCAGCCATCAGGAACATGAAGAATTTTGCGAGATTTCGATCATGAATTTTGTGCCTCAGAATGAACTTGAAGAATCCCTTTGGAAGGCAGTGAACGAGCCGGAGCATCGGCCGCAGTTTTATCGCGATCTAGTTGCTGGAACACTTTTTATCATTCATCATGGCGTGACCGTTCCCCAGGGTCACGATCGTCGTGAAATGCAGCCCGGCGAGCAGATTCAGATCATGCAACTGGAAGCCAACGGCAAATATTACATTCCGGTTTTTACTGATCTGATCAGGATGCAGCCGGTGATCAGTGGTGAAGTGGCTTATCTGGGGATGAATGCGATGGAGCTGTTTACATTGACGCGGGGTGCCGACCTGCTGTTGAATCCCGGGTCTGAGTTCTGTAAGGAGCTCAGTGTCGCTGAAATCAGCGAGATGATTGATGGCACGATTGGCAAGCCGCTGGATCGGCGTGAGGCTGACACCGAAATTAAAGTGGAAATTGGCGAGCTTGAGAATCAACCCACCGAGCTGTTGGCCACTCTTAAAAAATTGTTTGCAAGGGATAAACGGGTAAAAAAGGCCTGGATTGCCAGATTTCTTGACCCCCGGCTGGACGAAAAGCAGCACACTTTGCTGGCTATTGAAGTGACTAAAGATTATGAAGCGGTGATGGCAGATATTGGCGTGGTGGTGGATGGAATTGACATTCCGGAACCACCACTGGACATTCTTCAGATCAAGGGTAATGGCGGTGTCGAGGAATTTTTTCTCAACAGTTCAAAGCCCTTTTACGTACGTAAAAAATTCGGGCTCTTTTAAAGCTGAGCGATTTTTTCAGAATAAAATACAACTGTAAATAAAAAAATCCCGGTGAAATGCAATTCACCGGGATTTCAATGATTTATTGAAACATCGTAAGGATGTTTCAATCGTGTTTATTTTGCCGCCTTGATACGCGCTTCAAGCGTTTTGTTGGTTTCGTTGAAGACATATTCAAGATAGTCGTCCTGCTCGTGGGCAAGCACTTCCAGGGCAATTTCCTGAGCCTTTTCGGCATCGGCACCCGTGAAGAACGAGAGGCCACGAACGGCTTCGAGCCGAACGCGGGGGTTGGTGTCGTTGACCAGCTTTTGCAGGTGCTTCAGCGGTTCCTTCACACGGTCACGCCACAGAACAAGCACGCGGGTGGCGGCGGCACGGGCCCTGGCGTCTTTGCTCTTGAGGACGTCAGCCAGGAGTGATTCATTGACCACGTTCAGATTCTGATGCAGCCAGAGGCCTTCCAGAATATGGTGCTCGTATTCGGCTTCGCTCTTGCTCAGGCTGCCCATCCAGGTTTTGAGTTCGGCCAGAACAGTCTGCGGGTCGCGGCTGCCCAGCTCGGCACGGGCACGATAGCGAACGCGATCTTCCTTGCTCTTGAGCAGATCGAGAAGGTTCGCCACCGGTTCGGCGGCAATTTTCGCCGGCTGAACCAGCGGGCGATTCTTGTGTGTGATGCGATAAACACGGCCGTGAACGTGGTCGCGATTCGGGTCGCGCAGGTTATGCTGCATGTGGCCGATAATCGTGTTGTGCCAGTCAACAAAATAGACCGATCCATCGGGTGCGATTTCCAGGTCAACCGGTCGGAAATTCGGGTCGTCGGAAAGCAGCAGAGGCTCCTGCTCAACCGCCGTGAAGCCCGAGCCGGCGTCTTTGAACTTGTATCGCAGGATACCCAGCACGCCGATCACATTCTCAACCAGCAGGTCGCCCTGAAATTCATCCGGAAAGTGTTTGCTGGAGAGAATTTCAGTTGCTGGACACGGACGTGTGCGCTGCTGATAGACCTGCTTGAATCGAGGGTGCTTGCGAGGGAAGTCAAGCGAACCGCTGAAGCCTGTGCCCCAATAGGTTACAGCACCGGTGCCATCGGTCACGAAGTCCTGGCCCCAGGCATCGACAACGTGCCCGTGAGGATTCGCAAAACCATAGCTTGTATAGGCTTCGAACTTCGAAGTGCGGGGCTCGAAGCGGAACACGGCGCCATTGGCTGTGCGTTCAGTGCCCTTCCAGGGCGATTCCACCTGGGTGTGGTGGAACGTGCCTTCCTGCATGTAAAGCGAACCACCCGGATCAATCACAAAGCTGTTGATGGTGTGGTGGGTGTCGGCTGTATCTACGCCGGTCATAACGATTTGCCGCACATCGGCCACGTCGTCGCCATTGGTGTCCTTCAGGAAGACAAGATTCGGTGCCTGGGCCACCAGCACGCCACCGTTCCAGAACTCAAAGCCTGTGGGGTTGTGCAGTTTATCGGCGAAAACCTTCAGTTTGTCGGCCTTGCCGTCGTTGTTAGTGTCTTCAAGAATGAGCAGTTTGTCGTTCATCTCATCCTTGGGCTTCCAGTGCGGGTAGCTTGGCCAAGCGGCAATAAAGAGTCGCCCTTTTGTATCAAAGGCCATCTGCACGGGGTTAGCCAGTTCGGGGAACATGGTTTCGTCGGCGAAGAGACTCACCTGGAAGTCGGCCGGCACCTTCATCTTGGCGATGGCGTCCTGACCGTTCAGATACGGATGAGCCCCGCCAGGCAATGAGCCTGGCTTATTGGTGATAACCGGAACGAAGTCGGGTGTGTTCGAGTCGTCAACCTTCATGTCGCCGCCGTTGGAAACCGCCCAGACGCGTTTGTCGCGATTGGCGGTCATCACGTCCAGAATCTCCATCTCACGCTGCATGACGACGCGATTGGTCTGGCCATTGACAAACTTGAGGTCGGCACGGCCACCGTAAATTGAGTAGCCGTCAGTGGTTCGGTAACGATTATACCAGAAGTGGTTTTTGTCTAGCACTGCCTTGCGAATCGCTTCCAGCTTGTCGGCACCTGGTTCGTTTAACGATCCGAAAAGGCCTTTTTCGATGATCTCGGCCAGTTCGCGATTGCCTTCCGGCGAAAGGTGGCAGCCGTTGTATGTCAATGGCTTGGCAGACTTTGCGAAGAGTTCTGAAGTTGGCGTAAAGAGGTCGACAAAGTGGGCCTTGTTGGCGGCAGCAACTTCTTTCATGGCTTCAGTATAGAGCTTAAGCCGGGGGTTATGCATTGAGCCGTCGGGCAGATTGGGATTTTTGGTGTTTTCGAAGGCGATGGGCGAAAAAATGACAACGCGTGGGGCGGCTTTGCCGTCGTATTGCTTGCTTTGCCAGCCCTTGATTTCTTTTTCGAGGTCGGCCTTGAATTTTTTCAGCCCGGCTTCACCCGCGTAAGATTCGTTGTAGCCGAAGAATGCGAAAACCACGCTGGCCTTTACGCGGTCCAGCCATTCATCGGGCGTGCCGAAGTTGGCCGAACGAAGTCGCAGCGAAAGCTCGTCGCCCGAGTAACCGAGGTTGCGAATGACCAGTTCGTCTTTCGCAAAGCGGGCTTGCAGGCGGGCTTCCAGCCATCCGTCATGTTGCATCAGGTCGGCCAGCGTATTGCCGACGATCGCGATGTGATCACCTTTTTTGACTTCCAGCGAATCGGCTGAAACGAGACTGGAAAGGCCGAAAATTGCGAGCACGGCCAGCATGGGCCAACTCTTCATTCTGCGCATGAGGAGCAAATCTCCGGGAATCTGATTTGAGTCGGTGGGTGAAGCATTTAAGGCGAAGCGGGAGAGAGGATGTCCATGCCATCGCCTTTGGTGTAATTAGTCAATATACAGGAACCCATCACGAGTTTCGATAAAAAATTTTGCTGACTGGCAAATCAAATAAAAAACCGGCAGCCAAGCCGCCGGTTTCTCGTTTTCAACAAGTTCTGCAAGTGTCAGTCAATAGACAATAGCGCCGGTGGGGCGAAGGCGACCAAACAGGCCGCGAGTGTAGATTGTCTGAACGTTGGTGGGCACATAAACCGAAGTTGGCACAATGGTTGTCGTGGTGGGCACGATGGTTGTTGTGGTTGTCGGTACGACAGTCGCAGAGGCAGGAATGACAGTGGTTGTCGTGGTGGGCACGAAGGTTGATGTCGGCAGAACGACGGTGTCAACCGTGCGATAAGTCGTTGTGGGCAGGTAACGTACAGTTGTTGTCGGCACGATTGTGGTGCGTGCGGGAATGATCGTTGTAGTGGTCGTCGGAATGACAGTGGTTGTGGTCGTCGGAATGACGGTGGTTGTGGTGGGAACAACGACCGACTCGCTGATGTATGTCGTGGTGGTTGGCACTGAGGTGTAGATCACCTGGGCGTTGCCTGAGAGGGCAGAAAGGCAGGTTAGAACCACAGCGGCAAAAGCAATGCGAAGCATATTCGGAAACTCGCTTTCCTGGTCAAAAACGACACACCTGAGCGGGATGAACATCCATCGCCTACCGTTACAGGCATGCCTCAACTGCTATTATTTTACGGATATGTCAAGAGTCTGTCACTGATACTTTAATTATTTTGTCAAATTTCAATCGCCCCCACTGCCGTGTGTTATGATTGCATAGATTCTATCTGATTGACGGAATTTTCCCGGTGATCTATTGAAATCACAGGGCGAGACCGGTCAGTCGGCAGAATGGGCCCATGCAACGGAATCAGGCAGAAGGTCGAAAATATGACGGTTTTCATCACAGGCGGGACGGGTCTGGTCGGAAGTCATGTGGCCGAAGAGGCCGTGGCCAGAGGCATGAAAGTGAAGGCACTGGCACGCGAAGGATCAGAAGTCGCCTTTCTGCAATCTCTTGGCGTAGAGCTTGTTAAGGGTGATCTTGCTGACCCTGCCGCCCTGGCAAAAGGCGTGGCAGACTGCGACCTGGTAATTAATTGTGCTGCGAAGGTGGGTGATTGGGGCACTCTGGCTGAATTTCGCGAGCTGAATGTGGTGGCTCTGGAAAAGCTGCTTGATGCCATGGTTGCCGCAAAGACGCCGCGATTTGTGCATGTTTCAAGTCTTGGCGTTTATGAAGGCCGCGACCATTTCGGCTCCGATGAAACCACACCGCCGGCTGCGAACTCGCTGGATGCCTACACTCGTTCCAAGTGCGAAGCTGAAGCTCTGGTGCTGAAGTATCATCAGGAAAAGGGCTTAAAGGCGGCGGTGGTTCGGCCCGGCTTTATCTATGGCGAGCGTGACCGAACTGTGCTGCCGAAGATGCTTGTGAACATGAAACGCGGTATTTTGCGCTATTTTGGCACGGGCGAACAGGCACTTAATTGCGTGTATGTGAAAAATCTGGTTGCTGCAATTTTTCTGGCTTCGGAAAAGCCGGAAGCCGTGGGCGAAGTCTTTAATATTACTGACGGCGAGCGGGTGACAAAAAAAGACTTTATCGGCACCACGGCACGCCTGGCCGGCTTGAAGGAGCCGACACGGCATGTGCCCCTGAAACTGGCCTGGGTGCTGGCACTGGTGGTTGAGAAGATTGCCAGGCTGCGTGGCCGAAAAACCGCACCAATTATCAACAAGGCCCGATTTAAATTCCTTGGGCTGAATCTGGATTATTCAATTGAAAAAGCCCGCCGGGTGCTGGGTTACAAGCCGCCCTATGATTGGCGTAATGGGCTTGAACGTGCGGTGCGTGAAGTGGCACCAAGGGTACTTGGAAAATAATTTCCATCATGAAATGAAGTCTGGTTAATAATGTAATTGGCCTGAAAATCTCAGGCTGATTGCATTATTATGGTTGGTTCTTTTTTAAGGCCTGAGAAAGTCGAATTAAATTTTTATTTGAAAATAGGCGGCCGATTTTTAAATTTTTTGCTTTCATTTGACTGATCACAATTTGAATTTCTTCTTCAGCCGATTTCAGTGGACGAAGAGCAGTGGCCAGGTTTGGAATCAGGAAATTCATGATAAATCGAATTCGTTGAGATAATTTATATAATACAATAAAGAGAAAACCGGCTGCACAGGCGAAAATTAATTGTATTAATATGTCGTTGCTGAAATTTGTTAACCAGCCTTGTGATAAAGTCATGAACACAAGAAATATGAAGAATGTAAAAGAATAAAACCCGTAGGAATCGAGGCTGAAATAATTCAAGCGGGTGTTCACTTCCGGGCTTAAAATGAAAAAAGGCTCTCGCAGTAATTTCATTCGCAGATCTTGCGAAATTGTATCAGGCGATTGCAAGATGAGATTCTCGATCATCATTCGTTCTTCGATTTCTCCTGAGTGTTTTGGGAGACTCCTCAGCATTTCCTCAAGTGGTTCCAGCTTCTCGAAAAGAACAGGATAAATGCGTGGTTCGGCTGCATAAGTCGTTTTGCATTTCATGCAGCATTTAAAATAATCAGTGATCCTGGTGCCAAAAACGGGAAGGTGATAAAACAGTATTTGATGATTAAGTTGAATCAATTGAAATCGGCTGGTTTTTCTGCAGATTTTGCAGAAGTCCGCAACATAGCCTGAATTCCTGGTGAAATATCGATCTTGAAACCAGTTGAAAATCAAAAAAACATCCTTTCCATCGACTATTCAGCAAAATGGAGTTTGATTTGAGATAATACAATAAATTAACGGGCGGGTTTAGTCCCGTCAACCAGAAATCATCCAGATGGAGACAGGATCTGATGACCTGAAAAAAATTTAAAACTGCAAGTGATTCTGCCAGCCAGGTCTATTTCAATTAAGAGAGGGACGATGTATCTTATGGGTGAGGTGTGAATTGTTTCACTGAATCCCTAACACATATTTCAGGAACAGCATTAATGGCCATTTTCGGAAAGCGCGTTGCCATTCTGGTTGAAAAATTTTACGAAGATCTGGAACTTTGGTATCCATACTATCGCCTAAAAGAAGCCGGCTGTATTGTTACGCTGGTGGGCCCGAAGGCGGGCGAGACTTACAATTCAAAGCATGGCTACCCCTGCAAGGCCGAAGTGGCAGCAGCCGATGTTTCAGCGGCTGATTTTGATGGTATCGTCATTCCCGGCGGTTATTCGCCAGATCATATGCGTCGTTGCCCGCCTATGGTTCAAATGGTGACCGATGCGGCCAGGGCCGGGAAAATGCTGGCGGCTATCTGTCACGGCCCATGGATGCTCTGCTCGACCAGAGGTGCCCTGAAGGGCAAGCGGGCGACTGGCTTTTTTGCCGTGCGTGATGATGTTGAAAACGCAGGAATGATCTGGGAAGATGCAGCGTGCGTGGCCGATGGCAATCTCGTCACAAGCCGAACACCCGCCGACCTGCCCCAATTCATGCAGGGCATTCTGGCCGCCCTTGATTCCTGATCGTTTCTGATCTGGACTATATCCCGGATCATCCGGTTTCAATTCACCAACTGGCTGAAAAGGTGTTTCAAATACCATGAATCGTCGTGATTTTCTGGCAGCAATGAGCACAGGCGTGGCGGTTAGTGCAGGCCTTGAAATGCAATCGGCTGGTGCGGCTGAATTGAAAGCGGATCTGGTTGTTTATGGTGGCACATCGGCAGGCGTGGCTGCGGCGATTCAGGCAGCTCGAATGGGCAAAAATGTTATTGTGATTGAACCCGGCACGCACCTTGGTGGCCTGACATCGGGCGGGCTGGGCTATACCGATTCAGGTAACAAGGCGGTGGTGGGCGGCATTGCCCGCGAATTTTACAGACTTTTGAAAAAACATTATGACGACCCGGCGAATTGGAAATATGACAGCCCGAAATCGCTGAAGAATTATCGCCCTGAGGAAGATGCGATCTGGGTTTTTGAGCCGTCGGTTGCTGAGAAATATCTCAGGCAGATGTCAAAATCTGACCGAATTGCATTTTATTTCGGTCAGAGGCTTGACCGCAGGCCTGGCCGGGGCGTGAAGAAAACCGGCACACGCATTGAATCGATTCAAATGGAATCGGGTGAAATTTATTCGGGCCACATTTTCATGGACGCCACCTATGAAGGCGACCTGATGGCCGCGGCGGGGGTTAGTTACACCACAGGCCGGGAACCGGCTGAGAAATATGGCGAAGTGTTGGCGGGCTGGGTGCCGAAACTGAATACCAAAACGCACCGGTTCAAGGTGAATGTGGACCCCTATGTCATTCCCGGCGATAAATCAAGCGGCTTGCTATTTGGCGTTGAGCCGGGGCCTTATGCGGCTGATGGTGCCGGCGATCGTCGGCTGCAGGCTTATTGCTTTCGTATGTGTATGTCGAATGTCGAAGCCAATCGCGTGCCTTTTCCGAAGCCGGCAGATTATGACGAAAAACTGTATGAACTTTTATTCCGTAATTATGAAGCGGGAGACATGCGATTACCGCTGAAAATTGACATGGTGCCCAACGGCAAAACCGATACCAACAATAATTATGCTGTATCAACTGATTTCATTGGCCAGAATTACAATTATCCTGATGCCAGTTATGCTGAACGTGAAGCGATGATCAAGCGGCACGAAAGTTATCAGAAAGGGCTGATGTGGTCGCTGGCGAACCACCCGCGGGTGCCGGCTGAAATTCGCGAGAAAATGAAAGTCTGGGGCCTGGCCAGTGATGAATTTACCGATAATGGCAACTGGCCGCATCAGATATATGTCAGAGAAGCCCGGCGCATGGTCAGTGATTATGTCATGACCGAGAACGACTGCCGCCGCACCCGGCAGACGCCCGAATCGATTGGAATGGGCTCTTACAATATGGATTCTCATAACTGTACGCGGTATATCACGCCGGAAGGCTATGTGCAGAACGAAGGCGATGTGCAGGTGAGCCCCGGCGGACCCTATAAAATCAGCTATCGGGCAATTGTACCAAGCCGGGACGAATGCACGAACCTGCTGGTGCCTGTCTGTCTGTCAAGCTCACACATGTCGTATGGCTCCATTCGCATGGAACCTGTTTTTATCATTCTCGGGCAAAGTGCGGCAACAGCCGCCTGCATGGCGCTGGATGAGAAAATCTCTGTGCAGGATGTGGCCTATGAAAAGCTGCGGGAAAGGCTATTGGCGGATGGCCAGGTGCTGGAATATGCAGCGGCGGGGGCGGCCACCAAGGCTCAGACAAAACCGCAGCCCAAACCTGCAACGAAAAAATGAAATTGAATTGTAATCAGCCGCCGGCCTGATCAGTATGATCCGGGTCGTTTTCAGTGATTCGCTTCATGCCTCCGACAGGGGTCGTAAGCCGGTCGGCATCGGGCGTGAGCAGCATGCTTTTTTCCCAGATTTTTGATGATAAACCGGTTGTCAGATCTTCAATCTGGTCAACGGTCTGAAGAACCACCGGATCGGGAAAGTCCTGCACATATAGCATGGCCAGCTTGCCGACCAGAGACAGCATCTCGGTGCAATAACTGAAATAGCGGGCCAGCTCAAACGGGCTCATGCGGCGAATGGGCGAGTGTTTGGTCATACTGCCCGTGAATCGGATACTGTCAGGTGTTTTATTCAGCTGGTGAATATCAACCAGATGTGCCAGAGTGCGAAGTTCGTGCAGGGCAATCATGGCGCGGCGGCGGCGGATACGATTTTCCCAGCCCAGGAAAAATGCAATCGAGGCGGCAATGAATACGGCAGTTTCAATCGTTGCCTGAATGGCCTGGATCAGGTCGCCCGGGTCATCGACATTAGTCAGATTATCCCAGTTCAGGTGTACATATCGTGTCATTAATGAAATCAGGAAAAAACTGATCAGAATAAAGAACCAGGCTCCGAGCCTGAGAATGGGAATTCTTCGGCCAGATCGTTCGATATTTTGCACGGTGCCGCGGGCGATTTCGGCCAGTTCACTGGCCAGCTTGGCCAGCCCCGATTCCGGAAAGCGTTCATCCACCCGCAGGGCGAGTGTGGCGGCGGTGGCCTGAATTTTTTCGGGGTCGAGCTGGATGCGAGTTTTGCCGTAACTTGACATTAATGCAATTAACCACCGGGCGGTGTGAATTTAATTTTCTGGATTTTTACACGGGCAGCTGCGTTGATGGTGGCCACCACATTGCCATATTTCAAATTGTCGGGTGCAATAATTTTCATTTCCACATCGCCGGCCATCTGCGGGTCGTCGCCCACAATGGCCTTGAGAGTGGCGGCCAGTTCGTCCATGGATTTTACGTTGGTATCACCCACCTGGATACCGGCCAGATCGCCATTTTCACCTGCGAGAAGCTGCACCTGAATATCAGGCAGAGCTGTGATATTTTCACTGGTGGGTGCGGCCGAGCCCTGCTCGGCGGCGGGCATGGTGATGGCAAATTCGCCCTCGACGGTGACAATTTTAAAAGTGAACATGAAGAAGATCAGGAGCTGGAAGACGACGTCGATCATGGGTGTCATTTCCAGGCTGACTTTTGATTCACCGGCTCCGGTCTTGCGAATTTTCATAGGATTTCAATTCCCGGATTTTATTTAATTTGCCTTGGTGGCCCGCAGCCAGAATTTGGTGAATCCGGTTTGCTGGGCAATTTGAATTACCCGCTGCACCGAGCCATAGGGGGCACGTTCGTCGGCCCTGATAACGACAGTTGTCCACACGCCGCTGGTGGCATCTACACCGGCCACTTTCATATTCACCTTGGCCATCTGGGCTTCGACGGCAAGCTGGCGGCGAATGGTGGCGGCATCGGCCACGGGGTCGGCTGCCTGGCCACCAAGCATGTAAACCAAGCCCTCGCGGCTCATGTTGATATAAATGGGTGACTGCGGTGCCTGCGTGGTGGGCGAGGCCGAGTCGGCCACGGGCAGCACCACGCGTTCGTCGAGAAGGTCGTTGGAAAAGTTCAGCGTAAACATGAAGAACGCGATGAGCTGGAATGTCATGTCGATCATCGGCGTCATGTCAAGGGCGGCATCCTCGCTGACCGGATTGGCTTTTCGCAGCTTCATGCGCCTGGTTCTCCGGCAGATGGGGATTTTTTCTGATCTACCCTGGCAGAATCAACCGGGGCCTGCTGCGATGCCGGTGCGGCAGTTGTGGTGGTGCCACCGCCTGATTTAGACGACTTTGACTGGCTCTGGAACCGGCCCAGCATGCGTTCGGCAGCTATGCCGGTCTCCAGCATCATTCGCGAGACGCGATTTTTCATCACCGTGTGGGCCACGATCGCCGGAATGGCCTGCAGAAGGCCCCAGACGGTTGTAACAAGTGCCTGGCTCACGCCGGTGGCCAGCTCGCTGGGCTTGGGGCTGGTGTCGCTCTGGGCGATAACCATGAAGGCCGCAACCATGCCCCACACCGTGCCCAGAAGGCCAACCATGGTGGCGATGTTGGCCAGCATGGCCAGATAGCTCAGACGATGGTCGAACTTCATGCCCTCGTCTTCGCCGATTTCCTGCATGGCTTCCATGGCCTGGTCATACTGGCCACCGGAAGTCTGAAGCCTTACAATTCCGGCCGTGACAAGCCGGGCGGCCAGAGAATTATTGTTTTTTACCGTGTCGTAGGCTTCCTGGAATTTCTTTTCCTTGGTGAGTGAATCCATCTGGTCAACAAGGTCGAGCGGCAAAAATTCCTTGCGGCCCACCTGCATGAAATAAAGCACAATCATTGCCACCAGGGCAATCGACATGAGGAGCTGCGGAAAGAAGAAAATACCTTCAGCCTTATAAATCCAGAGGAGAAGGCTTTCGTCTTTTGCCGCACTGGCCGGAGCCGGGGCCGGGGCCTGGCCACCAGCATTTTCGGGTGCGGCTGCGGGTGCTGCCGGTGCCGCTGCATCGGCAGCTTTTGGTGCTTCGGCTGGAGCAGCTTCTTTGGCCGGTTCAGCGGCCTTGGTCGCGGGCTGTTCGGTTTTGGCCGGTTCCTGTGCCCTGAGTGTCGCTGAAGAGATCAGGATCAGCAGTAAAAACAGGCCTGATTGCACAATTTTACGGGACATGCGTCGATTGCTCCGCGATCAGAGTTGAGTTTTTTATAATTGTCATTTCTTGCCGCTGCCCTGGGCTTTTTTCAGCCAGGGGCTTCGGGGATAGCTTGATGCCAGCTTGTTCAGGGCCTGCTCGGCCCGGTCGGGCTTTTCAAGAACCCGCCAGAGTTCGGTAATTGAAGCCAGTGCCCGGGCGTGTTCGCCGCTGGCCCGGTCATAGAGAATATCAGTGTGGAGGTAGGCGATCATGGCATCTTTTGGCTTGCCGGCTGCCCTCAGGCAATCGCCCAGGGCGTTGTAGGCCGGAGCCAGTGCGTCAGCGTCGTTCGGATCTGTTGCGGCGATCAGGTCGCGAGCGAGTTTTTCAGCATCGGCAAAGCTCTTTTTGCCGACAAGGCTCTTGATGCGTATGGACTGGGCTGTCTGCTCCAGCGGCGAACCTTTGGCAATCTGGGTGCGGGCAGTGTCAAGCAGTTTCAGGGCTTCGTCGGGCTGACCCCGGTCAACCAGCAAATCAGCCTTCAGCAGGTTGGCCCGACCCTGAGAACCTGGAATCCTGGCCATGTCGGCGATCACTGAATCAATGCGGGCCGGGTCGTCGCCCGATCGAACCAGATTCAGCAGCACCTCAAGAGCGGCCGGCACATTGCGCCCATTGGGAAAGGATCTTACGAACTCCTGAAGTGCCGTTATGGCTTCTGTGGTGCGTGCGGGGTCTTGCCCGGCGGCGTTGGCCAGGGCCTCGGCATAGCGATATTTGACCTGCTGGGCAACAATCGGTCGGAGTCCAGCCGTTGTCGAAGCCCGGCGAAAGCCATCAATCGCCGCCGGGAATTCGCCATTCTTCTCACGAATTTCAGCTTCCAGATAGGCAGGCGGGATGCCGCCGTAATTCACTGAATCAACATCGTCGGTCTTGACCGATTCGACCTTACCGCCAGCCTGGATACGAATTTCGGCAGGTGATTCGGAGCTGATTGTGCCGCGAATGATTCGACCGGCTGTTTGCCCGGCAGTGGGCCGCATTCGCAGTTCATCGGTCTGTGCACGGGCTTCGCCAGCGCGAGATAATCCGATAAATATGACCAGAAACAAAAGTCGCATGAATGGCTCAGGTCGCATTATCGGGTCGCTCCTGATTTTGGGGTCGGGGTGGCTGAAAGTCGTTTGATTTCGGCGTCGAAGGCCTGCTTCCACTGGGCCGGGAAGCCTGTGCCGCCCAGCCGCAGAACACCGGCGAGAGTCTGCCGGGCAGTGGGTGATTTACCCTGTTTTTCAAGCACATGGGCCAGTTCAATCCAGGCCTGGTAATACTCGTCAGGTCGGGGCTTGGCGGCGGCAAGTCGGGTTGTCAGGCCGCGCCAGTGGGCAAAAGCGTCGTTGAGCTTGCCCTGGGCTTCAAGCAGGCGGCCTTTTTCCATGATCACCGGCAATAAGTTGGGTGACTTTGTTTCCAGCTCACGCAGGGTGGTGGCCGCCAGGGGCAGTTGGCCGGCCTTTCGGGCCGCTTCTACGGTTTTAATCAGGCTTCGGCTGATGCGCTGGGCGTTGGCCGGATCAGCTTTGAAGCTCTCCTGATCAAGAAATTCTAACCTGATTCTGACGAATGTCTGAAGTGAGGCTGCCGGCTGGTTGTCGTCAAGCTGGGCTTCCGCGACCCACTGCAGGGACTGCCAGGTGCCACCCGCCTTGCTGGCAGCCAGGGCCTTCAGGAAGGCCTGATATGATTGTCGAACCCGCACATACCGGCCATCGCCGGCTGCCTTGAGAGAAGCCATTTCATCCTGCAGTGACTGCCCCAGCTGAAAATAAAGCGACGATAAATCTGCCGCATCAAGGCCGTTTTTCTCTGCGGTGGCCAGGTCGGCCAGTGCCTGATCAAGCTGGTCGGTGGCAATCAGCGAACGAACTTTCAGCCGCTGCACGCGGGCCTTCAGTTCGGGCGGAGCCTTGGCGGCCGCCGATTCTGCCTCAGCCACGATTTTGACGGCCTCAGCCGCCTTGCCCGAAAGGCTCAACACATCGGCCAGATCAAGACGGGTTGTGATAATACGCGGGTCGTCGGCCGGCACACCTTTGGCAAGCTGGCTGGAAATGGAATTCCGGAAAGATGTTACCGCCTCATTTGCAGCCGTGGTGGCTGCCGGGCCCGATTGCGACTGGCTTTTACGCCACAGCACCAGCCCCTGCCTGGCCTGGGCTTCGGCATATTGCTCGGAATTTTTGCCGACGGCTGAGAGAACCGCCACGGCTTCGTCGAACTTGCCCTGCCCCCGATAAACTTCACCCAGAGTCACCCGTGCCGTATCGGCCTGGGCCGACTGGGGCCAGGTTTTCGCGGTGTATTGGGCTGTTTCAATCAGGCGATTAAGATCAGAAACGGCATCGGAACTTTTGTAGGCATTATAGGCATATGTCATGGCTGCCAGGGCAATTTCGGCAGCGTTGGGCGAGAGCGTGTCGCTGGGGTAGCGGCGGGCCAGGTGCGAGCCAAGCACATATGACTCGTAATAGTTTTCTGAACGGAAGAGGCAGACAGCTTCAAAATAGCGGGCTTTCACATAGCTGGCCGTCTCTTTGGTCCTGGCGGCCTTGTTGGCGGCGGCATCAAAGCATTTCCGGGCCCGCGTGAAGTCTTTCAGCTCCATGGCTTCCTGGCCGGCAGCCAGCGCGGCGGCATAGTCGAGCTTTTCGGGATTCAGATCAGGCGTGGTTTTGCGAAGCTGGGCCAGCAGCCGGCGGGCTTCGGCCTGGTGGCGTGAATAGACGCGAAGCACGGCCCCCAGCCTTTCGCGGGCTACGCGTTCGCCGGCGGCTTTTTCGTTCGGTGTAGCCTTTGGTAATTGTAATAGAATGTTTTTTGCCAGTTCAAGCTGCACGCCAATGCCGTCCTCGGTGCGGGCCTGGTCAGGGAAGGAGTCGAGCCACCGACGACATTCGTCAGCAGCCAGGGCAAAATCGCTGCGATCGCGATAGGCAATGATGCGAAAATACATGGCCCGGCGGCGAAGTTCTCGCAGGGCGGGGTCAGCCTGGTCAATCAATTCGCCGTAAATGCCTGAGGCCTCGGGCAGGTTTCCCAGTTCCTGAAGGCATTTGGCCTGCCACAGCCGAGCGTTCTGGCCAGCGACCTGGCCACGGTTGGCCTCGTGCAGCTTTTTCAGCGTCTGCATTGCACTTGTCAGAAGTCTGGTACGTTCAGGGCTTTTTTCAGGCCACGACTGGGCTTCTTCATAATCGATCAGTGCGGCCTGAAGCTCGGCATTCAGGCGGTCGAGCTGGGTGCGTTCGTAGTCGGGCCGGCGGGGATCATCCGGCAGAACCGGCAGCTTGAACGATTTTTCTCGTGTACCAAGGCTTGCCAGCAGGGTGTTGTTCACTTTTCGAGCCTCGGCCTGGCGGGCCCGCGACTGCTTCAGCAGAACGTCCTTCTGGCCGGTGGTCGGCTGGTCCTGCGAATCGACCCACAGCAGGTGTGCCAGCTCAATAACGGCCCGCACCTGCACCAGTCGGGCGTCGTCGGCCCGGGCGGCATCCTTGATTGTCCGGATCGCCGTTTCCATTTTGGCGATTGACTGTTCCAGAAGGGTCCTGCGACGTGCAAGATCAGGCTGTGCCGTGGCTTCTTCATAAGCTGAACGGGCATCCAGCCAGGCAATCTGGCTGGCATCAAGCCGGTTCTGGCGTTTCAGTTCAGCGATGTAATCGCCGGCCAGATCGTAATAGCCGCGTTCCCACAGTCCTTCAATAAAGCGATCTTCCTGCTTTTTTTCAGCCGGGCCAGGCGCGTTGCCCCGGCCTGATCGTGCCGCCTGGCCGAAAAGGCTGCCAGATGGCGATACCGCCAGGCAAAGCCAGATGCCAAGCAGAAATGATTGGAGAAGGTGCCAGCGCAGGCCGTGATCAGGGAGCATCTTCCGACCCCAGCGATTGTCAGAAATTATCAGACGTCTGGTTCTCATACGCGCACGAATCGCATGTGTGACTTCAAGTATATTATACCATCAGCGGTTGTGAAAACAGACCCCCGAAAACAAAACTGTTGCCCAAAATGGCGACAATTACATTCGCAGTTCTTCAGATCCTAACTTCATGTTGCCCAAACTCTTGACTTGGAAGGAGAGTCATGCAATCATGATAACCTATTCTACCTGTCTTGCCTAAACTTCGCATTAGGGTGTGTCATGATTCGAAATCGCGGTCAGCGTGTCAGCAAAGCCTTTATGCCTTTGATTGATTCAGTGGAAGAGCGGGTTTTGCTCTCGGCTTCACCAGTGCCCCGAGCCAGTTTGCTTCCGGCGGGCTATTATTCGCCGGCTGGGCGTAATTATCCGGTGGTGCCGGTTGGTGCCGAGCCTGAAATTGCCGGGTTTGTTGACCCGACGACCAAAATAGATTTTCCGAAGCGGGTGGGCCTGGGTCGTGAAACTTATATCGGGCCCTTTGTGAATATAGTGGCGGGTCGTAACACGGTGCTGATCGGCGATGGCTCTGACGTTCAGGATAACGTGTTTATCGACGCGCGTCGTGGTTCGGTTGTCATAGGTGCACGTGATGTGGTGGCCCATGGCTCAAGCATCATTGGCCCTGCCACCATGGGTGGCGACCCGAATCGCCCTTCATTTATCGGGTTTAATGCAGTTATTGACGGTGCCACGATCGAGCCTGGTGCTTATCTTTCGGCCATGGCAAGAATCGGCCCCGGCATCGTGCTGCACACAGGCATGAAGGCCTTGCCCGGCGTTTATCTTACGACTCAGGCCGAGGCCGACGACCCGGCTCTGGGCAAGGTTGTGGCGATGAGCCAGGCCGATATTGATTTCATTAACGGCGTGCTTTATGTGAATCAAAATCTGGCGGAAGGGTATGCAAAGCTCTATTACGAAAACCCCTTGTCGGTGCGTGGCATCGGGCCGAACCCGGTGACAGAATATAACCCTGATTCCGTGCTGCCCGAGGTCAATGGCAAGCCGCGGGCCGTGCCGCGATTTCGGAATCGTATTATTGGTCAGGTATCGCTTGCCAATACCGTGGCCCGGTTAAGCAAAGTGCTGGGGCTTGGAAATTCAGTGCGGGCCGACGAAGGCTTCCCCTTCAACCTGGGCCCGATCCGCAGGTTTGGTAACCGTGTCACCATGCACGCCCTTGAAGAAACAGGAATCACAACAGGCAAAAACCTGCGTGTGGGCTTCAGGAACGTGATTCACGGCGGTGCCGATATACCCAATGCCGACCCCGACGACATAACCGTGATTGGCGATAATGCGCAGGTGGGCAACTACAGCGTGGTCTTTCGGTCGATTGTCGGCAACAATGTGAAAATTGGCAATAAGGTCTATCTTGACAAATGTAACCTGGCTGATGGCACGGTGGTGCCTGATGGCACGGTCATGATTGAAAATGTCGTTGTTCGTACCGTTCAGTGGTAATGCCGTCGGCGGTTCAGGCGGTGGCTGATTGACACGGCCTGTCGGATGCGTCAATCTGGTGCTCATCCAGATCCCAGATTGATTGAGCCCCCAACACCCGACCGGGAGACGCCACCGCCATGACACCCCGACGCCGGTTTCTGAAATCTTCCGCAGCCCTTGCAAGTGTCGCAGGGGTTGCTTCTGCCGCTGCTCCCGCCCCTGTGCACATGGCCCTGATTGGTTGCGGTGGCCAGGGCACCGGGCTGTTGATGAACTTCGCCGGTATTGAAGGCGTGGTTTTTGATTATGTGTGCGACCCTGATACCAAAAGGGCCGCTGCTGCCGCCGAAAAGCTGGTTAAAGCAGGCAAACCAGCACCGAAGCAGGTGTCAGACCTGCGACAAGTGCTTGACGACCCGAAGATTAATGCCGTGGTTGTGGCCACACCCGACCACTGGCACGCCCCTGCCGCCATTCTGGCCTGCCAGGCCGGCAAGCATGTCTATGTGGAAAAGCCCTGCAGCCACAATATTCGCGAAGGGCAATTGCTGGTTGCCGCCGCCGCCAGAAGCGGCAAGCTGGTGCAGCATGGCACACAGTCTCGCAGCATGCCCCTGCTGCAGCACGCCATCAGCCACCTGCATTCCGGCCTGATAGGCAAGGTGCTTCATGCCCGGGCGATTAACATTCAGAAGCGTGCCAATATCGGCCACGCCACGCCCTCGCAGCCGCCTGAGGGCTTTGACTATGACATGTGGACGGGCCCTGCCCCCATGGTTCCCTTTCAATCGAACAGGCACCATTACACCTGGCACTGGTGGTATGACTTTGGCACGGGCGACATGGGCAACGACGGCGTGCACGAGCTTGACATCGCCCGCTGGGGCCTGGGCTTAACCACCCATCCTGACAAGGTTGCCGCTCTTGGCGGCAAATACTATTTCGACGACGACCAGCAGTTTCCTGACATGCAGAACGTGCTTTTTGAATATAACAGCGGCGGCAAGGTGGGCGAAAAGCGGCAGCTTATGTTTGACATGCGTATATGGTCGCCCTATTCGCCCGACGACGGCGTGGATAACGGCGTGGCCTTCTATGGGACCGAAGGCTGGATGCTCCTTTCCAAGCGGGGCATTGCAAAGGTTTATGACGCCAGGGGCAAACCCATGCCCCTGCCCGGCAAGCCTAAAGATCATCCGTCGCACCAGATGAACCTGATTCAGGCCATCCGGGGCGAGGCCAAACTCACCGCGCCCATTGAAATTGGCCATATTTCCGCTTCGCTCTGCCACATGGGCAACATCGCCGTGCGACTGGGCCGGAGCCTCGACTTTAACCCCGCCACCGAGCAATTCACCGACGCTCAGGCCAACAGCATGATCCGCCGCAAATACCGCGACGGTCACTGGTCCGTTCCCGCCGGGGCCTGATAAGCTGCTGCCAATGTGTAATCTGCCTTCCGGCCGCTTCTCATGCTAAATCTGATTGCACAGCGGCAGCCGTGCCGCTAGACTTGCTGATGATGCGTAGAAATCGCCGGCGGATTGCCCCCACATCGGCCAGCGGATCACCCGACCGCCCCTGCCCGCCCTTTCGCAGGCAGGCGGAATGTACAAAACCCTCAAAATTCGTGAGATGCAAGCATAATGGCCCAGGAATTCTTCCCCGGTATTTCCAAGATCGCTTATGGCGGCCCCAAATCGCGTAATCCGCTGGAATTCAAGCACTATAACGCCGACGAACTGGTCGGTGGCAAGTCGATGCGCGACCATCTGCGATTCTCGGTGGTTTACTGGCACACCTTCGCCAACCCGCTGGGAGACCCCTTCGGCGTGGGCACGGCCATTCGCCCCTGGGAAGACGGTTCGGGCTCGGTAGAAAACGCCCAGAGGCGTGCCCGCATGGCCTTTGAGTTCATTGAAAAGCTGGGTGCCCCCTATTATGCCTTCCACGACCGCGACGTGGCCCCTGAGGGCAAGTCGCTGGCTGAAAGCCACAAAAACCTTGACGCCGTGGCCAAAGTGCTGAAGGAAGAGCAGGCCCGCACAGGTGTCAAACTTCTCTGGGGCACGGCCAATCTCTTTTCGCACCCACGCTTCAGCCAGGGTGCATCGACCAGCCCGAATGTTGAAGTCTTCGCCATGGCGGCGGCACAGGTCAAAAAGGCGATGGAAGTGACGCACGAGCTGGGCGGCGAGGGCTATACCTTCTGGGGCGGCCGCGAAGGCTACCAGACCATGCTGAACACCAACATGAAGCGGGAACTTGACCACCTGGCCCGCTTCCTGCACATGGCCGTTGATTTCAAGAAGTCTATCGGCTTTACCGGCCAGTTTTACATTGAGCCGAAGCCCAAGGAGCCGACCAAGCACCAATATGATTCTGACGCCGCAGCCTGCCTGAATTTCCTGCGGACTTATGACCTGATGGATCATTTCAAGCTGAACCTTGAGACGAACCACGCCACCCTGGCTGGCCACGACATGCTGCACGAGCTGACGGTGGCTGTGGATGCCGGCGCCCTGGGCTCGATTGACGCCAACACCGGCGACCCACTGCTGGGCTGGGATACGGACCAGTTCCCCACCGACATTTATCTGACCACCCACTGCATGCGTAAAATACTGGAAATGGGCGGGTTTACCACGGGCGGCGTGAATTTCGACGCCAAGGTTCGTCGCGAAAGTTATGAGCCGGTTGACCTTTTCCATGCCCACATTGGCGGTATGGACTCCTTCGCCCGTGGCCTGAAAATCGCCCATGCCATTCTGACCGAAAATCGGCTGGGCGGCTTTGTGAAAGAGCGATATGCCTCGTGGGATGGCGACCTGGGACAGAAGATTGAGTCCGGCAAGGCCGGTTTTGCCGACCTTGAAAAGCTGATGCTTGAAAAAGGCAATTCGGCCCCGACACCCAGCGGCCGACAGGAAATGCTGGAAAACCTGATCAATGAATACATCTGATTCAGGTATTTCAGTTCGGGAGTAAGTGGCACACAGAGCCGCGCCGAAGTTGTTTCGGGCGGCTTTTTCATTGATCGACCCAATTGAGTGTGAGCCATGCCCCAGTGGATGAAATTCGCCTTTATTTCGATGTTTTTCGCCGGTTTTACGTCGGTCATTGCCAGGCATGGCATGAGGGATGTATCGGGCGAGCTGGCAATTTTCATTCGAACGGTTTTTGTTTTCATTTTCATTTCGATAATTTCTCTGATCACCATATCAGGCGGGGAGTTTAGCCAGCTTCGGGTCGGGAATCTCTTCTGGTTTGGGCTTTCGGGGCTGACGACATCACTTTCATGGTATTTTTATTACCGGGCATTAAAACAGGGCGATGTGGCGAGTGTGGCCCTGATTGACAAAGGTAGTATTTTAATTGCCATGCTGCTGGCCTGGCTGCTCTTGCGAGAGCAGATTACGCCCCGCATGCTCGCCGGAGCGTGGCTGATCATTTCCGGGTTGATTGTGATTTCGAGGAAGTGAAATTATTTCATTTAAAATGAGCAGTTTTCCATCTTTTGAAGATAATAAGAGATGAAGCCCCTTATCTATCAGGATCAGTTCTGGCGTTAATGATTAATAAACTATTGCTTTCATATGTTAAAAGAAATATAACCCGGCTCTGCTTAATGTCAAATAACAAACCTTGATTTTATGAAACGAATGTGATTCTGAGTCAAATTCATTCAACCGTGTGCCAACCGGCCAATTTTGATGGAATTCTTTTCCAGTGAGTGCTGTGATAACCCACCGGGGTCTTGCCGCGGCCGGGCGTTCCAATTATTCTGTAGAGAAACCTGCCAGCAGAGAACCTGCCTGACACTGACTATCGCTCAATCAATCTTCACGCATGTTTATGGAGAAAAAGCCATGAAACGTCGCACTTTTGGCCTGTCGCTTCTGGGTGGCCTTCTCGCCGGGCGATTTGGGGCTCGGCGAGTGGTCGCTGCGCCCGACGCGGCCCAGATCAGCAAGTGGCTGACCACGCCCGTTCTGGATAAAGACATCGCCATCGAAGAAGTGCGGGCTTACTGCGCCAGGAAGATTCCCCGCATGCCCGCCCTTGGCAAGCCGGAAGACTGGACCAAATTCGCCGCCGAGCATCGCAAGAAGGTGCACGATCAGGTGCTGTTCAGGGGTGCGGCGGCTGGCTGGCGCGATGCCAGGGGGCTGAAGTTTGAAAGGGTCGGCACGCTTTCCACCGGCGGCGGCTATCTGCTCACCCAGGTTCGCTTTGAAGCCCTGCCCGGCCAGTGGATTCCGGCCCTGCTTTATGAGCCGGCGGGCCTGGGCGACAGGAAAGTGCCGGTGCATCTGGCCGTGAACGGGCATGATGCCAAGGGCTATGCCGCCCCTTACAAGCAGGAAAGGTGCGTGCACCTGGCCCGCAATGGTGTGATCAGCCTTTCGCTGGAGTGGTATGGCATGGGGCAGTTCCGCACGCCGGAATATCTGCACCCGATGATTAACACGATCGACCTGACGGGCACTTCCGGCATAGCCACCCATTTTCTGGCCATGAAGCGGGGTATTGATGTGCTGCAGGGGCTGGCCAATGCCGACCCGGCGAAGGTGGTGGTCTCAGGGCTATCAGGCGGTGGCTGGCAGACGATCTTCATTTCAAGCCTTGACACCCGCGTGACGCTGGCAAACCCCGTGGCGGGCTATTCCAGCTTCCTGACAAGGCTTCAGCATGACATGGACCTGGGCGACAGCGAGCAGACGCCGACCGACCTTGCCACGGTGACCGACTATGCCATTATGACAGCCATCAGAGCCCCGCAGCCGACCCTTCTGAGCTTCAATGCCAAGGATAACTGCTGCTTCAGGGCCGACCATGCACTGCCCCCGCTGGTGGCCGCCGCCAAGCCGGTTTATGATCTGCTGAAGGCCGGCGACAAGCTGGGCACACATGTGAACCAGGTGCCAGGCGACCATAACTTTCTTGAGGACAACCGTAAGGCCCTTTACCGCTTCATGGGTCAGCAACTGATGGGTAAATCGGGGGCCGAGCTTGATGCCTTTGTCACCGAAAAGGAGACGGCCAAAGAGGTGAAGACCGAGGCCGAGCTGAAGCAGCCGATTCCAGCCGGGCAGAAGAGCCTGCACACGCTGGCCACCGAGCTGGCTACCAGTCTGCCGAAGAACCCTGCCCTGCCCACCGAGAAGAACGCGGCAGAGATTTGGGTGCTGGAAGGCCGCAAGAAGCTGCGGGAAGTGCTGCGACTGCCAGAAGCCCCGGCCCCGCTTTATGACACCTTTACCCCGATTGGCGACCGCGAAGTGGCCGGCGGATTTATTCGCCAGGCAAACCTGGTGCGGGTGGCCGACACATGGAGCGTGCCCTTTGTGGAGATATTCCCCGAGAAGGGGCAGCCGAAATCAACCACGTTTGTCCTGGCCGATAAGGGCACAGCCGAACTGGCCAGTGAAATGGCCCCCGTTCTGGCCGCGGGCAACCGCGTGGTGGCCTGCTCGCCCTACTATTTCGGCGAGCTGAAGCCCTCGCATCATAACTATCTCTTTTCGCTGATGTTAAGCACCGTGGGCGATCGGCCGCTGGGGCTTGAGGCGGCCCAGCTTGGTGCGGCCATTGCCATGGACAGAAGCCGCCTGGGCCAGCCGGTGCGGCTGGTGGCCAAGGGGCGAAGGGCAAGCCTGGTGGCCCTGGTGGCTGCCGCCCTGGCCAGTGAAGGGCAGTTGACGGAAGTCGTGCTGCATGAATCGCTGGGCAGCCTGAAGCAGGTTATCGAAGAGAAAATGAGCTATCTGGACGCACCTGAGCTCTTCAGCTTCGGGCTTCTGGAAGCCTTTGACATCCGCCAGATTGCTGCCATGGCCGCCCCGGCAAAATTGACATTTGCTGCACCGTCTGACCGGGCTAAGAAAGAACTGGCCGGGCTTGACGGCTGGTGGAAGCTCTTGGGTGCCCCTCATAACCCACTGGGATGATTGGGCTTACGGCATAATATAAGTCTTCTCGGGGAGGGCATTTTGCCCTCCCTTGATCATCTTGAGACCGACAGGAATCAGGGTGGTCGTAATATTTACAGCGGCAGTCGAATAATCAGGAAAATAGTTTCCGGATTGGCACGCCGCCTTCGGTGATTGGCACGGGGCGTTCGCCGGCTTTCAGCTCAATGCGGGGCGAAATGCCCATAGCGGCCAGAATGGTGGCGTGGTAATCGGGCACGCTGACGGGCTCATCGACAATCTTTTTGGCCAGTTCGTCGGTGGTGCCCACGATTTGCCCGGTCTTCAGGCCGCCGCCAGCCATGATCACACTGAAGGCGGTCGATTGGTGCCCGCGCCCGCCACCGGCGTCAAACTCGGCAGGGCGACCAAATTCGGTGCCCAGGGCGATGAGGGTGTCGTCAAGCCGGCCACGTTTTTCAAGGTCGTCAATCAGGCCTGCAATGGCGTTATCAAGCTCCTGAATCAGCACATGCTGCTTCTTTTGGCCGTCGTTGTGCGTGTCCCAGCCGGTGCCGTTAATAAAGTTCAGGTTATGTGAAACTTCGACGAATCGCACGCCGGACTCAACGAGCCGCCGTGCCAGCAGGCAACGCTGGCCGAATTCCCCACCATACGAGGCACGCAGGGCATCGGGCTCGGTCTCAAGATGAAAGATTTTGCCAAACGTATCGCCGGCAAGACGTTGCGTTTCGCGGCTCACACTCACATAGTCTGCCAGGGTGATGTCGCCCCTGGCACCGGCCAGGCCTGTCGTCTGCATACGGTCCAGCAGCATTTCGCGGCGGCGGCGGCGATCTGAGCCCAAGCCCTTCGGCGCACTCAGCCCGGCCGGGCCGGCTTTGGTGTCTGTCAGATAGACATAGCCTGCCTTTGAGCCAAGAAAACCGGGGCCTCGGCTGATGTTCGGATAGCCAATGAGGATGTAGGCTGGTACGTCCTCTGAACCGGCACCCAGGCGGTGGGCCACCGTTGAGCCGATGGAGGGATAAACCACCGTTTCGCTGGTGACTCGGCCGGTATGTACGATATTCGTTGCGGCGGCATGTTCGTCAATCACGCGATGGTTGAGCGTGCGCACCAGCACGCAGCGTTCGAGCAGTTTCGCAGTTCGCGGTAGATATTCACACAACTGCACGCCGGGAATGGCTGTGTCGATCGACTTGTAGGCCGAACCGGCTTTTTTCTTCAGGTCGCCCTGCCGCTTTGGGTCGAAGGTGTCAATCTGGGCCGCACCGCCGCCAAGCCAGAGAAAAATGCACGATTTTGCCTTGCCCAGCACCTCTTTTGATGGGGTTTTGTCAGCGGCCAAACCGGCACCCGGCAGAATCAGGCTGGAAGATGCCACGCCAAGGCCTGCCTGGATAAATTTGCGTCGTTCTATCTGCCGCTCTGCTGATTGATCCATGGCCTGGCTCCTGAAACCGCATCTGTACCAGTATATCACATGTCAGGGGATAAAGAGAAAATCGGTGCTGTTGAGAATGGCCCAGACCCAGTCTTCATAGGTCTCACGAAATTCGGGTGTCAGCCGCTGAGTCGGCGGATCGCCTGATCGCACCAGAGCCTCTTCCTCAAGCTGAATTTCAGTGGCGCGGGGCGAGAGGTGGTTTGACCAGCTTACTCTCTGCCTCTGGCTGCGCGATGGCTTGGTAACGATCTTCGCACCCGCCACCCTGCGGGTGTCAAAGACGGGCCCGAACAGATTGCGGGCATCGGCCAGTTCCTGCTTTGTGGCAGGTCGGCTGAGCACTCGCCTGATGGTCAGGTCTGTCAGGTCATCGATTGAATCGCTTGCCAGGGCAATGTCTGTCAGATGGTTGTCGTCTGACATCCGGGCGATGCGTGTGTGCACCAGCCCCGATGCCAATAGGCCGGGTTGCAGCGGGGTGACTGCACTTTCCCGCTGCGTGATCGGGTCCTGCCGGGTCGGTCGCCAACCGAAGGCCTGCATCAGGTCGGTGATTTCAGTGGCAGCCGGCAGCCCCAATGCCGGGCGGTCGCGTTCATTGGAGGGGGATACCATCTCCCAGGCCCGCCGGGGGTGGCCCATGTTCAGAAATTCCTTCGCTGGTCGCCGCCCTTCCGGGTCAAGGCTCAGTTCCTCGCAGTCAAAGTTCTTGCCGGCTGTGGCGAAAAGGCTGTCAACCAGTTGTTCGGCCGAAAGACCTCGGCGGGCCGGCCCAAGCAGGGCTTTGTCTGAATCATCCGGCACCACCGCCGCCTGATAATATGCACTGTTAAAGATCAACCGCTCAAGCCGCTTCAGGTCATAACCATTACGCATGAAATCAAGGGCCAGAGCCTCCATCGCCTCGGGGAAGCGTCTGGCCGTTTTTACGTCCCAGTCGTCGATCGGTTCGACAAACGCCCGACCTGTCCGGACCGCCCACACCCGATTCACCAGCACCCGGGCAAAGCGGTTATTGCCAGGCCATGTGATCAGGGCCGCCAGACGGTCGCGGCTGGTCGCATCTTTCGGCATGATTTCCGCAGGCAGGGCATCAGGGCCGATCGTGCCCAGGCTCCACCGTGGGGCAATCTCGTCGCCGGCTTCAAGGCTGATCGAGATCGCCGGCACACGCGCCCCCGGTGCAACCACGACCGCGCTTGATTTCGGCACGGCCAGAGCCTTGCCCGCCAGCAGTGCCGCCAGTTCAAAAAGGTCTGCCTGCTCATAAGGGTGTTTGGGGGCATCATGGCAGCGGGCACACTTCATTTCACTGGCCATGAAGGCTTTGGCCAGGATATGAGCTTTCGCTGCCATTGGCGAATCGTTCTGGCTGGCCATTGAAAAGCCGCCTGCCGCCCCGCCCAGCACCGAGCCATCCATCCGGATCAATTGAGTCACAAGCCTGTCCATCGGCAGATTGTCCCGCAGCGAATCATGCAGGAAATAGCGGAACGGACCGGTGTTGTTAAGCGTCGGCTTGAGAATGCCCGGGTTTTCGGCCAGCACGTCCTGCCAGTAGCCCACCCAGTTGTCGGCCCGCCGAGGGTCGTCCAGCAGCCGGTCGATCAGTCTGGCCCGCCGGTTTTCCGCAGGATCGTTCAGGAACGCCTGTTGCTCTTCAGGTGTCGGAGGCACGCCCAACGTGTCAAGATAAATCCGCCGCAGGAACTGATAATCGTTAATCGGCGGGGCCGGCTTTCGATCAGGCACTGCGGCGGCGATCAGCCGATCCAGCCGGGCAGCGGAAAGCTCAGTCAGGTCTTTGAGGTTCTGGCTGACATGGCGGCGGGCAAAATCGTGGCGGCTTTTCCAGTAATTATCTTCGACACCATAAGCAACCTGCCGCCTCTGACGGTTGATCTCTGTCGTACGATCCTCGGCCGCCTGCCGAAAACGATTCAGGGCTGCGTCGGTCAGCTCAATGGCCTGCACGGGCTCAGTTGCAATCAGCCGGGGCAAGCCGTCGCCGCCTGAGCGGGGCATGATCGCCACCAGCAGTTCGCCGGTTTCAGGCCGGGTGTTCCGGTCGCCAATGACACTCAAAAGCTCAAAGTGGTGTGGCCGGCCGTCGCTCGTCCACACAATCCGCCGCTCCTGCGAATTGGTTTCCAGCGGTTTCCACCGGGGGTCTTCAGGAATGGCCAACGGCGGCACATCTTCGTGACCACTTGCATTGGGCGAAATGGTGATTGTCTCAGCCACGCGGATCCCGTCGATCTTCAGGATTGACCGGGCACGACTGCGGATAACGATCTCGTAACTGCCTGCAGGATAGGCATGATCAAGCCCTGATCGCACCAAAAACGGTACCTTGCGGTCGAGCAATGCCCCTTTGGGTGCGAATTTGTCAGGCAAATTGACAAATGCCAGAGAAGGTGCCGTCCAGTGTTCATCGGCCTGGCGTGCAGGCAATGATCCATCCCACGCGGCGGGAATGCCTTCAAAAACTTCGACCCTGACCTCGGCTGCCGGAATCGGTGCAGTCATGCACCATCCAGCAAAGCAGAGCCAGCAGGCAGAAAACATGAGCGGGCGAATGCGTGAAGAGAAGCTCATGGCTGAACCTCGTCAGGATCAATCCGGATTATTTGGTTGGCAGGTCACTCAGATTATCGGATGAATTGCCGGGCGAGTCAATAACGAAGTGGCGAAAGATTCAGGGTTTATGAGCATGCCATAGTGTAATAGTGGCTTGTTTCGAAATAGTATGTAAACTCATGTAATATTATGACTTGAAATGTGTTTTGAGGTCGCCGGGCAGGCCCGGTTGGGGCGAAAGAGGCAAGAAATCGAACATCAGTGCAGGAAAGCGACGTGAAGGAATAAAACTTTAATAAAACTCAAAAGAATTGCATTAAAATCTAACAGTTGTAATGATCAGCGAAAAGCTCCTGACAGACCTTCTCCGCAGAACCTTTTTGAGAGGCTTAAACTGCGGGGTTTAGATCAGGTCAGCCGGTTGTG
>JBEITT010000045.1:0-42542 GCA_040374745.1 Planctomycetaceae bacterium
GGTTCAGTCAGCTCGCGAAGCAGCACGACGTGCCCAGTGCGTTAACAACCTGAAACAACTTGGTCTTGGTCTTGCGAATTACGAAAGTTCCCAGGGCGTATTTCCTCCCGCCGTTCTAACATATCCCGATGGAGCGAATGCCAATGCATGTGCTGGTTATTGGGGGTCGAGACTGCACACCGGCTTCTCGATGATGTTGCCTCAACTAGAACAGACTACGCTGGCTAATTCGATCAATTATGCATTGCCTCCGGGTGGAGCTTTGCTGGGTGTTGGTGGTGGGCCAGCTAATTCAACAGCGTTCAATCTGAAATTAACTGCTTTTGTATGTCCTTCCGACCAGCAGTACCAGCCACTTCTTACTGCGTCTCTCAACGCATATTCGCCATCCAGCTATGCCATGAATATGGGAACGCTTGATATTTTTCGCTATTGGTACGGTTGCGGTGCAGGTAGTCCGATCGAAATCCCGTCTGATGGAGCATTTGGTAAAAACGCTGCTTACTCTATCAGCAATATTACCGATGGTACGAGCAACACCATTTTCATTGGCGAGAAGTCTCGTTTCATCAATGACCCTGAAACTAATCACTGGTGGAATCGGTCATCATGGTTTGGTTCGGCCACAGTAAATGGTAATGCCACCACTCGGCTTCAGGGAATGGCCTCAACCGGACCAAAATTGAATGCTGGTCTATTGGTTCCAGAACCTGGTGGTACTCTGGGTGCAACCGGCTGGGTTGACGGCTGGCTGTATGATCCACAACAACGCAATCTTGGCCAGTTTGGTTTTGTGAGCCAACACCCGGGCGGTGGCAACTTTGTGTTCGGAGACGGATCTGTACGATTCGTGAAGAACACCATCGACATGGGTGCAGCAACAGCCACTCCTCCACTGCGATAC
This sequence comes from Planctomycetaceae bacterium, assembly GCA_040374745.1. Lineage (GTDB taxonomy): Bacteria > Planctomycetota > Planctomycetia > Isosphaerales > Isosphaeraceae > QWQI01. Next base: position 905 of record JBEITT010000045.1, read on the forward strand.
GGGGTTTACCGTTCGATCAGCACAAGAGCTGGCGGTGAAACTGTCAGTGCTGACCAATTTTGAAAGACAGGACGACTGAAAATGCGTAAAACAATTCTTGGATTGGTGTTGTTGACCTTTGTTCCCGGCTGTGGCTCCAATCCTGATGCACCATCGGCACCCGATGCTTCTTCCGTTCCTAAGGGAGATGGATCTGCACCTAAGAATGCACCTGGAGTTTTGAAAGCTCCAGGAAGAAGAGGCGGGGTATCGATCAAGGGTGGCGGTGCCAGTACCCCTGCCGAAAGATAATTCATAAACTTGTTTTGCTGAAGAGCCCATTTAGTACATGGGCTCTTTTTATTTTTTAAATCCAAAAATTTTAGGCGATGACTTTTATGAACAATGATGTTTTTCAATTAACATTGGTCACCAAGGCTCGATTTAATTTCCAACTAATCATATTGTTGATGTTCTGGAAATCAACATTTTGAAAACAGCGAAGGCTAACATTTCTTAAATCCATTGTTTCACTTAGCTTGGATCTTTTTTCTGATTGATATGAAGAGATTCTGTGTCTTATCAAAATTCCCAGAATAAGCCTTAATTTTATGATGGCGTGTTGGAAACCAATTTTTTTGTTATCAAAGGTTGAGAAAAGGCCTCATCTGCTTGACCGGGTTCGCAAATTAACGATCATTTAAGTGTTGTAAATCCGGAGACGAATTATGGTTTTACAACAATCGGCTGCTACTCCCACTGGCTCTTAGACAGGAGAACTCTTTTGCTTATCTCTCTCAGAAAACGCAATCTGGCGTTTACATTAATTGAGCTTTTGGTTGTCATCGCAATCATTGCAGTACTCATATCACTCTTGCTTCCTGCGGTACAGTCGGCGCGAGCAGCAGCCCGACGGACTCAGTGCGTAAATAACCTTAAGCAAATTGGCCTGGCAATTCATAATTATGAAAGCACGGCCGGCAGTTTTCCCATGGGCCGACTTCATCGAAGTCGCGAATATGACAATTGTTTGACCATGTGGGGGCATACCTGGGGAATGTACATCCTGCCTTTCATGGAAGGTAGTAATCAATTCAATGCCGTAAACTTCATGCGGCCTTATAATTCAACCTTTCAATTCACATCCGTCAGATTGAAAGTCTCGGCTTACTTGTGCCCCGAAGATTCACCAAATATCGACCTCACATCTTCGGGATATATTGGCACTTTGCAGACTTCTTATGCAGGAGTTGCCGGAATCTCAGAGGGTATTTACTATTCCTGGGGCACAACCGTTTCTGCTACAAATGCGAGTCGTTGTGGTGTTATCGATATGGAGGGAATCTTTGGCAGTAATATTTCTTATGGGATAAACACTGTCACAGATGGAACTTCTAACACACTCATGGTAGGTGAGACATCTCGCTTTCGTGATGAACCGGCTAATTCTGCATTTAATTTTATAAATGTCGGTGGAGCGTTTTCCGGCCCAGATTGGGCTGCCGGGGCGAAATGGCCGGGTGATATTCGAGTTACTTCGATGGCCTATGTCGTTCCAAAGATCAACGCTCAGCCGGTACGAACTGGCGGCCCGACATCGCTTACATCAGTTGGCCCTTTTAACTGGCAAAACAACGCGGCCGCTGAAAATCTCGGGCAGTTTGGATTCAGGTCGAATCATGCCGGCGGTGCTAACTTTCTCTTTGGGGATGGATCAGTAAAATTTCTCAAGGAAACAATTTCCAAGTCAACTTACCGTTCGCTTGGAACGAGAAGTTTTGGCGAAGTCATTTCTGCCGATTCTTATTGATTCAATTCAAAAAACCTGGCAGGCGGTGTAATGCCAGAAGTACTCTGATCATGATGAGGATAACGATGAAATCACGATTTGCAATATATGCATTTCTGCTGGGAACAGTTAGCCAGGGGTGTGGCTCAGATTCCAGCAAAACAAATGATGTACCTGTAGTTTCACCTGACGCAAAAAAGGCGAATGCTCCGGAAAAAGTCAAAGGCAAGCAGGTAACCAAGTCCAATATGCCGTCTATGAAGTATGTGGACTAACACACCATCTTCGAAGCCCTGTCTGGTAATACACAGGGCTTTTAATGACTATTCGGACGCTTTAGGTTTGCGACCTCGTTTTTTAGGAGTTACTTCCGCTTCAGACGGATTAGATAATTCTTCTGTAGCTTCCACTTGATTGAGTGGTGCCGCCTTACGTTTACGTGGCTTACGCTCTGGTGGCTCCAGTGATGCTTCGATATTTTCAGCTGATACAGTTACAGGGGACACCGATTTTAGCGGCGTTTTCCTGGATTTTCTGACTTTTTCAACAGTCACTGGCTCAATCGGCACCGAAATATTCTCATCAGCAGTTTCTGATAGGTTCTTTACTGAGGCATGAACTGGTTCGGTGATGCTTGTTTCTTTAGGTGAAACATAGCCCGAGTAATAATCTTCTTCGGGAACCTCGAGAGAAGGTGCAGGATCAATGACTCTCGGTCTATCAGATTTCACAGAAGCCGGCTGTGAAGAAGCCCATGAACCTGAAGTCCCAGCACGTGACGCTTCAAGCATCAGTTTTTTATAGGCAGCAACGGCAAGTTGGTCACATCGCTCGTTTTCTGGGTGACCAGAATGCCCTTTTACATGAATGACATGAATCTGGTGACGACTTACCTGTTCGTCAACCAGTCGCCACAGGTCTTCATTCTGAAGTGGTTTGAGTTTGCCAGCCTCTCGGCGTTTATAACCGTTTGAGCGCCAGCCCGCCAGCCACTCTGAGATGCCTTTTGCCAAATATTGACTATCTGTCACCAACTCAACCCGACATGGTCTTTTGAGCATGGTCAGGCCCTGCAGGGCACTGATAATTTCCATTCGGTTGTTTGTCGTCATTGGCTCAGCGCCAAACCGCTCTATCCGCTTGCCGCTTGCCGGATGCTCCATAATGAAAGCCCAGCCACCCGGCCCCGGATTGCCACTACAGGCACCATCCGAAAAAATTCTGACAAGATCTTCCTGGGCTGGCTGTTGCAACGTTTTCACTCCATCGAGATCACAGATTGCCGATAAGCCAGACCTGTGAAGAAATCATCTCAACTGCATAGTAACCCGTGACGCGAATAGACATCGTCTGGATAAACGACGAGAACTATCGTCAGGAAGATCAAAATCCGATAATCTCGCCGCCGTGTCAAGATGACTGCAAGTTAAATGAGGTCAGATCCGTCTTACCACACCAACCAGAACCCCCATGACATCAACCTTGGTCCGAATGATCGGACTGAGGTTCTGATTGCAGGGTTCCAGCCGGAACTTACCTTTCTCTTTATAAAACTTTTTAAGTGTTGCTTCATTTTGATCATCAAGCACAGCCACAATTTCACCATTCGTAGCATTCTGCTGGCGTTTGATGATCACAATGTCGCCGTCATCTATATGAGCTTCAATCATCGAGTCACCCTTGACTCGAAGGGCAAAAATGTCACCGCCCTGTTGCCAGTCTTCAAAATCAAGTATTTCCGCGTCTTCAACCGCTTCAATAGGTGTCCCTGCGGCTATTGTACCGAGAATTCGCAAGTTATTGCGTGTCTTGGGCTTGGGGGATTCAAAAATCTGAATGGCCCTTGACATGTTCGGCTCTCGATGAATCAGCCCTTTTTTCTGGAGTGCCTTGAGATGACACATCACTCCATTGGGGCTGTTAATCTCAAATTCCAAACCTATCTCCCGAACCGTAGGCCCATAGCCTCTGGTTTGAATTTTTTCACGTATGAACTGATAAATATCTTTTTGACGCGGGGTCAGTGAACCGGTGTTCGGTCTCGCCATGATCATTTACTTTCCAGTGTTAGTTGATAGAAACTTGTTCACAGGTATCGGATATACACTTGAACAAATCCACCTGATGTTCAAATTATCATCTGAACAGAATTATATCAACCACTTTCCACAAAAATCCCAAATAAGGCTTTATCTCATTAAAAAACTCGATTGCGGGTCTCCCTAAATTTGTTTAGTCTGGTGAGTATCAGAACACCATTCACACCAGAATGCCGAGCAAAATCATGCACAAGACGATTCTTGCAATTCATGCACACCCGGATGACATTGAATTTCAGTGTGCTGGAACCCTTGCCTTACTGGCAAAAGCAGGGCATCGCATACACATCGCCACCATGACCCCTGGCGACTGCGGGTCGGCAACATTGCCTGCTGAGGAAATTGCCGCTGTCAGACGTTCTGAAGCTAAGGCGGCTGCTGATATGTTAGGTGGAGAATATTCTTGTCTGGAATTTCGGGATCTGTCTATTTTTGAAGATGATGAATCAAGACGGCGGGTGACTGAATTTCTGCGGAGGGTAAATCCTGACCTGGTTCTGACTGCCCCTCCAGTTGACTATCTCTGTGACCACGAAATCACTCACCGGCTAGTGCGAGACGCATGTTTTGCGGCCCCAATTCCAAACTATAAAACTCGTCAGTGGGAACCGGCCCTGCCAACTGGACACATTCCCCACCTGTACACTATGGACGCTCTGGAGGGCATGGATCGCTCCGGAAAACGTCAATCGGTCGATTTTTATGCCGATGTCACCAGTGTTTTCCCGTTAAAGCGTGAAATGCTTGCCTGCCATGGCAGCCAGAGGGAATGGCTTCTAAAACATCATGGGATTGACGAATATCTTTTAGGCCAGGAGCATGCTTCAAAAGAGAGAGGCAAAGAAATTGGCATCGAACATGCTGAGGGTTTCTGGCAATATCGGGGGCATGCCTACCCACAGGACAATTTGCTCCTGAGTTTGCTCGGCCCATTTGGCAAAGTCCGATAAATGAAAATACATGATTGCTGAATGGTTTTCCAATTATAGATTCAGGTAATTGACTCAGGAAGACTGAAGGTACTATACTCTGTTTCAAGCTGAAATCAGGTGCATGTGGCATCGGGTTTGGATCGGCTCTGATCATGTTTCGAGAATTCGGAGAGAATCTACAATGGGCGTTAAGGTTGGCATTAACGGGTTTGGACGTATCGGTAGGCTGGTTTTCCGAGTCCTTGCCCAGTTTCCCAACGATTTCGAAGTCGTTGCCATTAACGACCTATCTGACGCCAAAAGCCTGGCTCTCTTGCTGAAATACGACAGTGTTCATCGGCAGTTCAACGGTACGGTTGAATCTGAAGCCGATGCTCTGATTGTCAATGGCAAGCGAATTCAGATCACAAAAGAAAAAGACCCTTCTAACCTGCCATGGAAAGCTCTTGGCTGCCAGATCGCCATTGAATCGACTGGTTTTTTTACGAACAAGGCTTCTCTTCAAAAGCACATTGATGCCGGTGCTGATCGCGTCATCCTGACAGCTCCTGCCAAAGACGAGCTTGACGGAACGATCGTTCTGGGCGTGAACGACGACCAGCTGAATAACAGCATGCGAATCGTTTCTAATGCAAGTTGCACAACCAACTGTCTGGCCCCAATTGTGAAGGTGCTTCATGAAACTTTCGGTATTGAAAAAGGTCTGATGACCACCTGTCATGCTTACACCAACGACCAGCGTGTCAACGACCAGATTCATGCTGACGCTTATCGCGCTCGAGCTGCAGCTATCAATATTATTCCCTCTACCACAGGAGCAGCCAAAGCCGTGGGCGAGGTGCTGCCGGCCGTTAAGGGCAAGCTGACGGGGATTTCGCTTCGCGTCCCGGTAGCCGATGGGTCGATCACTGACCTTACCGCTGTCCTGAAAAAGACCGTGACCAAAGAAGAGATCAACGCCGCCATCAAAGCTGCCGCTGAAGGTCCTATGAAGGGGATCCTTCAGTACACAATGGATCCTCTGGTCTCGTCAGACATCATCGGTAACCCTCACTCAAGCATTTTTATGGGTGAATGGACGCAAGTGATCGAAGGAAACATGGTCAAGATTCTCAGCTGGTACGATAACGAATGGGGCTATTCAAACCGCGTTGTTGAGCTGGCCCGCAAGCTGGCCAAGCTGGGCTGATTGCCTGGCTCTTTCAGCTTGGTCTCTCTGCTACAGCGAGAGAGACCAAGCAGCAATCAATATCTAAACTCAATTAGACACAGACAACACGGCTTGATACGGCTTTCGCCGATATTAAGCCGTTTTTTTCGAGGTGATTTTTCATATGGCAAAGCAGACAATTAAAGACCTCAGTCTGGCAGGGCGTAAGTGCCTTATTCGAGTTGATTTTAACGTACCACAGGGCAAGGATGGCTCGATTTCCGATGACAGGCGGATCCGGGCTGCACTCCCAACAGTTAACCACGCCCTTGAAAGTGGTGCAGCAGTCATATTAGTCTCGCATCTGGGGCGGCCAACGGGCGACCCGGCTACCGATGGCCCGTATAAACTTGACCCGGTGGCCTCACGCCTTGCTGAATTGCTGAGCAAGCCAGTGGCCAAGGCTGATGACACGGTAGGCCCTGATGCTCAGGCCAAAGCTGCTGAATTAAAGCAGGGCGATGTGCTGGTTCTGGAAAATGTTCGCTTTAACAAAGGCGAGAAAAAAGGCGATGCGGCTTTTGCAAAAGCCCTGGCCTCGCTGGCCGATTGTTATGTTAACGATGCATTCGGTACCTGTCATCGAGATGAAGCCTCAATGGTGGCTGTGCCTGAGCAATTTCATGAAAAAGACCGTGCGATTGGCTATCTGGTCGCGAAAGAAGTCGAGATTTTAGAAAAACTGCTTGGCCACCCATCCAAGCCTATGATCGCCGTGATGGGCGGGGCAAAAGTTTCCGACAAGATTGGAGTAATCACCAACCTCTTACCCAAGATTGATTCGTTGCTGGTTGGTGGGGCCATGACATATACTTTCCTCAAAGCACAGGGGCACAACACCGGCGGTTCGCGGGTGGAAGCCGACAAGCTGGATCTTGCCCAACAAATCCTCGCAGCTGCGGGTTCGAAATTAAAGTTGCCTGTTGATCATCTGGTTTCAAGAAGTCTTGATCCTTCCAGCGAAACCATGATTGTTGAAGGCTCAGACATTCCTGATGGGTGGATTGGAATCGATATTGGTCCGAAAACGATTGCGCTTTTTGGCGACGCCGTTCGCAACGCTGGCACAGTCATCTGGAATGGCCCGATGGGCAAATTCGAAGACGAGCCATTTCGTAAAGGAACTGCGGGAGTTGCAGCGGCAATGGCTGAATCCAACGGCGTAACAGTCGTTGGTGGTGGCGAAACCGCAGAAGCTGCAGAGCTTTTCAACGTGGCAGAAAAAGTCAGCCACGTTTCAACCGGTGGAGGGGCATTTCTTGAATCACTTGAAGGCAAAATCTTTAATTCCCTGCGAGTAATTCCAGAGAAAACCTGAGAATCGTTATTAATCGTTCTGACTGGCCAGATTAATATCCGAAAGGCTCTTGATCTGGCCGTTTTTTCAATCTTGCGTTATAAATAATCTGATGAAATATAAGGAACTGGCTCCAAATTCGGATCGCTCTGCCCGGCTGGCAAAACTTCAATCTGCCCAGTTACCTGTTTTTGCGCCAAGTCTTCTTGCATGCGATTTCGCCCGAATGGCTGATGTTCTGGGTTCACTTGAATCTGAAGGTATCAAGGCTGTTCACCTTGATGTGATGGATGGTCATTTTGTACCTAATTTCACTTATGGTGCACCGCTGATTGCCGATTGGCGGAAAGTGACCGACCTGCCTTTTGATACTCATCTTATGATGCAAAATCCTGGTCAATTTATTAACGACTTTATCAACGCTGGTTGCGACACTCTCATTTTTCATATTGAAGTGCTTCCTAATCCTGTAGACCTTTTGCGGCATATCCGCCAATCCGGAGTCGAAGCCGGACTGTCTCTTAACCCAGCTACGCCAGTTTCAAGTGTAGAACCTTTTCTTGATGAGCTCGACTGCCTGCTGGTTATGTCTGTTCAGCCTGGTTTTGGAGGGCAGTCGTTCAAGCCTGAAGTGCTTGATAAAGTCCGGCGACTGAAATCTCTGAAACCTTCGTTGAGAATCTGTATTGATGGCGGAATCAAATCGGTTACAGCCCCGCTTGCCGTTGAGGCCGGTTGCGACCTCCTGGTGGCTGGTTCAGCGGTTTTTCAGAGTGGCATCTCACCTGGTGAAGCTGTTGCCGGGCTGGAAGCATCTGTGAAACATGTCATCAGACCGGCATTAAAATAATATGATTCGGCAAGACATTAACCAGGTATCTTCCGAAACGTCACAGCAAAATTATCTGAGAGTCTATCTCGTGGAACCGGGAGCAACCTGTTTTGACGACCAAGGCAGAATTGCTGGCAATCTTGATCTGCCATTGAGTGAAAAAGGTCTTGAACAAGTAAGGGTACTCAGAAATGAGATTACCGAAGTTGCCGTTACGGCTCTCTATCACTCACCCAGCCTTTCGGCAGAACTCACTGCACTTGCCATCGAGCCGACCCTCAAAATTCGGGCTAAGTGTTCTTCTGATCTTCGAAACCTTGACTTCGGGATTTGGCAGGGCATGTGCTGGGAAGAGATCAGAGAACGATTCCCAAAAGTATGGCGACAGTGGGTTGACGACCCGACGGAAGTTACTCTACCCAGTGGCGAAACTGTTGCAGCACTGCTTGAGCGGGCAGAGACGTTTCTGGAAGAGCTCGTCAGACGATACGGAAATGAATCTGTTTGCGTAATTGCCCCGTTCCCAATTTCGGCCATACTTTCAGGTTTCATGCGTGGGATTGCAAAACCGCGGTTGACCAAGTTGCCAGAAGGCGGAACAATAGAAGTCATCGACATGGATCACAGGTCGCGATGGGGCAAAGGATGATGGCTATCTGGACGGGCCGCATCAGGATCCCGCAAAGCCTGGACCTGAAGTGGGATATGACACACAGTCTCTATGGAATTGGCCAATAAGAATGTCGATCGCGCCTGAATCAAAATCTTCTGTCTGGAATACCAACCCGGAAGGTAAAAAAGTACCTGAAGGGCTTTGGACAAAATGCCCACAGTGCCAGGCAGTACTTTACCGCAAAGAACTTGAGCGAAAGCTGAGTGTCTGCCCCCAATGCGATTATCACTTTCTCATCAATGCCCGTGAGCGGATTGCCCAGATTCTGGATGAAGGCACATTTGAAGAGTGGTATTCATCAATGAAGCCCGGCGACCCGCTGGGATTCAATGATCGCAGGCCTTACCCGGAACGCATAGCCGCTGAGCAGAAACGCACTGGCATGAACGAGGCAGCCATTGTGGGACAAGGTTTTGTACGTGGTCTTCGTGCTGTGGTTTGCATGACCGACTCAGGCTTCATCATGGGCTCTATGGGCTCCGTCGTTGGTGAAAAACTGACAAGAGCCATTGAAAAGGCCACAGAATCGAAACTGCCAGTGATCATTCTTTCAGGCTCGGGTGGTGGTGCCCGCATGCACGAGGGTATTTTTTCGCTCATGCAAATGGCGAAAGTTTCAGCCGCCCTTGGCAGACACAGTGCATCGGGTGGTTTTTTTCTCTCCATTTTAACTCACCCAACTATGGGCGGTGTTGCAGCCAGTTTCGCCAGCCTTGGCGATATTATCATCGCCGAACCCAAAGCGCTGATTGGATTTGCCGGACCGAAAGTTATTCAGCAGACAGTGCGTGTCAAGCTGCCTGAAGGATTCCAGACAAGCGAATTTTTGCTTGAACATGGCTTCATAGACCGCATTGTTCATCGCCGAGAATTGCGTGCACAAGTAGCACAAATACTCAATTACGTCTGCGGCTGATCAAGATATTTTTTACTACTCAGGTGCCTGATTCTTCTGGTACCTGGCTCATGAGCATAGCCCAGCGACGTCCCTCGGGAAATCTTTCCATTGTCAACCTCGCCAGTGCTGCCACGGGTGTGGCAATAATCAATCCAACAACTCCCCACATAAAACCCCAGAAAAGACAGCTTACCAGCACCGTTGTGCCGTTAAGATCCATTGTCCTTCCCATCACAATTGGTGTCAGCAGGTACCCCTCTGCGATGCTCAAACCGGCAAACGCGGAGATCACTATCATTAAATCCACAATCGACCCGGTCTGGGCCATCGCCACTAACCCCAGGAATACACCGGCACCTGCCTGACCTATGTAAGGCACAAAATTTGCCAGCCCCGCAAATAATCCCAATAAACCTGCATATTGAACACCTAGCACTGACAGAGAGATTGAGACGCTAACGCCAAAAAAAGCGTTGATTGCTGCCCTGACTATCAGATACTGACGCATACGACGTGAGAGATGTCTAAAAAGGTTTTCGAAGAACTCTTTTTCTACAGTCGATCGACTCAGTGCAGCAGCCAGCCTTGGCTCAAGAATTGGCTGTTCCACCGTAAAAAAAATCGCCAGAACCAAGGTCAGAAATCCTTGACTGGCAAGTGTGGTGATATTTGAAGCAGGGTCGGCGATACCCTGAAAAACCTGAAACGCATTTCTTTCGAGGAATGATGAAATCAATCCGGGTTCGGGAATCACCCGGTCCAGCCGCGGATTGTCTCTGACGATTTCCGTGAGATTTTGAGTGATCTTTGAACTTAATCTCGATAGATCGATCGGCACATTCAGAGTGAACTCCGCCAGGTGATCAATAATAAGAAATCCCAGGTAGGCTCCTGTACTACCAAGAATCATCACAAGCAAAAGTGCCGCCATGAATTGCGATACCTTTAAAGTATTTTTTATGAATATTGTTGCGGGCATCAAAGTGCACGAGAGCATTAATGCCAACGTCAATGGAACGAGTATGGGTCGAAAAAAATAAAGGGCACACAAAACCCCCACCGCAGTAATTATCAACGAGGCACCTGACGATAGCCCGCTCTGTTTTGACGTTAGCGGTTCCCTGTTAAACATCATCGGCCTCTCACGCTGAACGCCCCCAATTTTCAGTAAAGCCATACGAGTGATCTCCACGGAGCGTTACCTTCAGGCTAACTGCCAAGGTGAGAAGTGACAAGCAGAACCAATCAGAATCCCGATAAAGGGATATATCATTTTTTTGTTTATATGCAAACATAAGTAGTTAAAATTGAGTATTCGTGAGTGTTGTCGGTGCGTTTATAGGAAATATCGAATTTTAGATGGTTGAGTTATTGAACAATCAAGCCGGTTGCGTCAGAGTATGTCTGAAAGAACTTCGATCTCTTCTACGGGTCGCCGGCAATCATCAAACCAGGGAGTACAAGCAGCATGTCTATGGATCGTCGATCGTTTTTGCAGGGCACAGCTTTAGGCCTGACGGGCCTGGGTTTCTCAGCAAGCCCGGGTCTGGCCGCTTTAGCTGGCAAGAAAGTCCTCTTTTTCACAAAGAGCTCTGGGTTTGAGCATTCGGTAATCAGGCGGGGGCCCGGAGGAGAAGCCTCACACGCCGACAAGATTTTCACAGAAATCGGTAAAAATCTCGGCATTGAAGTCACCTGCAGCAAAGACGGGCGACTATTTGAGCCAGACCAGATTGGCGAATGGGATGCTTTCGCGTTTGAAACGACCGGCGACCTCACCAAAACCGGAACAGACAAGCAACCAGCAATGTCTGCCAAAGGTGAAGATGCCCTGTATGCAGCGATTTCAGGTGGCAAAGGGTTTATGGGTATGCACTGCGCTACCGACACCTTTGGCCATCACCGAGGTAAAGGCAAGGATGACCCATACATTCAGATGATTGGCGGTGAATTTATTTCACACGGACCGCAACAGGTTTCGAAACTGATCATCAAAGACTCGAAATTTCCTGGAGCAAGCGGATTCGGACAGAACGAATTCAAGATCAACGACGAGTGGTATTCGTTGATCAACTTGGCTGACGATATTCACGTCATTTATGCCCAGCACACAGAAGGCATGAATGGCTGGGAATATGTTCGACCGAACTTTCCTCAGACATGGTCGCGTCAGCATGGAAAAGGCAGGGTTTTCTATACATCCATGGGCCACAGAGAGGACGTCTGGGCCAACGAAAATTATAAAGGATTGCTGGCTGGCGGCCTGAAGTTTATCCTTGGCCAGGCAGAAGGTTCAACAAAGGCTGACATCAAGGATGTTCTGCCAGGATACGATGTTGTACCCAAGCGTCCTGCCCCGGCCAAGAAAAAAGCCTGACTATTATTGCCCGCTGGTTCTTAGAGAGCATCCGTCGATTCTGGCGGGTGCTTTTTCAATAAATCCAGAAGGAAATATAGGCTGATTGGTTTATGGCACCACCTGATTTCTTGATTAATACAGCCAGAATCATTCCCAAAATACCAGTTGAATTAAACATTGCGTGAGCAGCAATACATGGCCAGAGCCGCCCTGTTGTTATATAAATTTTTCCCAGCATGAGAGAAAGAAAAAAGATTCCAATTGGGGCAGGCCAGGCATCAGCATGGAGCATTGCAAAAAATAGCGATGTGACAAAATTTGCAAGTTGCACGGGAAGTCGCCGTCGGCCAGCTTCGATAATCTGAGTTTTCCGAATGAGTGCCCCCAAAAGTATTCCACGAAAGAGAACTTCTTCCGCCAGTGGTGCCATGATCACAGCTGAAATTGCTGCAAGCACCACCGTTTCGGATGAAAGCCCCTCATCGAGCATTTTCTTCACTGCATGGTCATTGTTTTGAAAAACCAGATTAGCACAGACATTCACGGCATAAACCCATGGTGCGACAAGCAGAGAGGCTCGCAACCCCATAATTGTTTGTCCAGAAAAATCAGGTCCTGACAGGCCAAGTCGATTCATGCCTTTAATGACACCAGGACCGGCCAGAAAGAGATAAACCAAAAAAAAGCCAAGATTTGCCAATACAACCGAAAGCATCATGAAGACGCCCTGGTTTTGGACTTCCTTAAAGTGAGGAATCAGCTCAAGAGCGGTGTACAAGAAAATCTGTTGAAAAGCGATGAGAATCATCCAGGCCAGAAAGAAAAATGGCAATGACCAATTCACCCTTGGCCGAACACCCACAGGATATAACCACTTAATACCATACCAGCGATCAAGCAATGAAAAAACATTGGCGATAAACATACCGCCAAGCTGAAGAAAAAGTATCAGACCAATGGTAACCAGCCAGGGGTTTTGTTCTTTCAAGGACTTCTTCTTTAACCCAATGATGTCAGGCAATCAACTCGCCGATAATCAGCATTGAAGATCTTGCGGTATCTGCCCTAAAATGCGAACTACTGCAAGTTGTATTCGCCGCAATATCGGCAATCAATCTCGCACTGCAAATGCGTTCTGTCCATCGGCTATCGATCAAAAGAGCTGTCATGAAATCATTCGATCAGCAGTGGGAAATTCTCACACGTGGCGTTGAAGGTATCGTACCCGAAGATGCCTTCAAGAGAAAGCTCAAGCATTCCATAGATAACGGCAAGCCTCTGCGAGTCAAATATGGTATCGACCCCACAGGAATCGATGTGCACCTCGGGCACACCGTTCCTCTGCGCAAGCTAAGACAATTTCAGGAATTAGGCCACAAAGCCATAATTATTATCGGTAACTATACTGCTCTTGTAGGCGACCCTTCCGGTCGCGATGAGAGCCGAACTAAACTGACAGAAGAGGCGGTTGAACATAACGCCCGCGATTATCTGGTGCAGGTCGGCAAGATTATCGATCTCTCGTCAGCCGAAGTATTTCGCAATGGTGAGTGGTTCGGCAGATGGTCATTTCTCGACGTTCTCGACCTCTGTCGCAAGATGACGGTTTCTCAACTAACTACTCGTGAAGACTTTGCGAAAAGACTTGCAGCCGAAAAACCTGTATATCTTCATGAATGTCTCTATCCGCTGATGCAGGGCTGGGACTCGGTTGAGATCAAGGCGGATGTGGAGTTGGGCGGGACAGAACAACTCTTCAGCCTCATGTGCGGCCGCGACTTGCAGCGTGCACAAGGACAGGAAGGCCAGGTTGCCATGACCATGCCGATTCTTGTTGGCACTGATGGCACTCGTCGTATGGGTAAGAGCCTTGGAAATTATATTGGAGTTGCCGAAGATGCTGTGACACAGTTCGCGAAGGTGATGAGCATACCTGATGAGCCCATGCTGCAATATTTCACTCTGCTGACGGATCTTCCAAAGTCACAGATTGACACATGGCTTTCAGACCAGTTTAATCCGCGAGATGCTAAAGAAGCCCTTGGCAAGGCCATTGTCAGGGAATATCACGGCGATGCGGCGGCTGACCATGCCGCAGCCGAGTTTCGGAGACGATCTTCCGGTGCAGATCCTGAAGAAATTCAGGATGTTACTGTCGCTGCGGATGTTGTGGATGAAAATGGCCAGGCCTTGTGGACTCGGTTGATCGTAGCTCTGGGGCTTGAGTCGAGCACCTCGAACGCTCGCCGGGTCATTGCGCAAGGTGGCGTAAATTTTGGTCCGGATCGTGAAGCTGTCAACGATATTAACGGCAAAATCACCCTGACGGATGGGTTGATTGTCAGAGTCGGAAAAAGGAAAATAGCCAGGGCAAAACTGCAATAAAATTACAGCTGGACTAATTTTAAGTGGATGATTAATCAAAGTTGCCAGATTGTCAGAGTTCTGACAGTATGGCGACTTTGATTTGACTTTTCAGTTATAATGTTTTCATCAATGAAAGATGCTTCCGGCCAGACATTTGTGCCGGACAATGTATTCAATTCACCAGGAATGCGTTTGATGAATCGAACAATTCAAGTTTTCACGGGCCTGCTTGTTGTCACACTTGGCCTAAGAGTAGCGGAACCAGCCATACAGGCGCAAGAAAAAAAAGTGACGCAGGCTGATGGATTCACAGCCGAACAACAAAGCGTGGTTAAATCTGCGGAAAATTATCGAGCGGCTTATAACAAAGGCGATATCCAAAAACTGATGAGTTTTTTTGCACCTGAAGCCAGACTGATTACAGTCGATGGCGATGTTTTTCAGGGCATTATGGAGATACAGGGCCTATTTCAAGCTGGCTTTGATTCAAATCCAGGTCTGACAATGACCAACGACTTGCGATCAATTCGGCTGATCGGTGATTCAGTGGCTTTGGAAAGTGGTTTTTCCTCAACTACAACCAGAATCGACAAACGGCCCGACACTGTTGCTTATCATATCATTCACGTGAAACGCAATGGAGAATGGAAGATCTTTGAAGTGATTGAAGCCGAACCCGCAAAGGAAAGCCAGCCCCTGGATCACGCCGAAAAGCTGGCTGAACTCGACTTCCTGATTGGCGACTGGCAGGAGGATGCGGAATCGGACCAGGTTCACCATCGAGCCCGCTGGTCGGCAAACCATAATTATATTTTGATTGATTATTTGGTTGAAACAGACAAAAAGCTGACAACTTTTGCTACCCAGAGAGTTGGTTGGGATGCGAAGAATAAATCTATTCGATCATGGCTTTTTGAGGAAGATGGTGGCCATGGAACAGCGTTGTGGGTTCGGTCTGAGGATGGCAAATCATGGCTGATCAAAAGTGAAGCCGTGCTGAATAATGGTCAGGAACTCAGCGCAAGTACCCGTTTGAAGCTCACGGCCAATAATCAGATCGAAATTTTAAAATATGACCGAACAGCCGAGGGCAAAGCGTTACCTGATATGCCAGTCATCAGGCTTACCAAAAAAGCTCCAGCCCCTTCTGCCCTCAAATCCGCTAACTGATCCACCCCATATCTACAACTGAAAACTGAAAGATTGACATGAAAAAGACAATCATTATTTCGCTGGTTTCGGTATTGGTTCTCCAATTCGCGGCTCCGTTCAGCTTCGCGTTTCGTGGGGCTGGTGGCTTTCGAGGCGGTGGCGGCAGCTTTCGAGGCGGTGGTGGCAGTTTCTCACGCCCCAGCTTCGGAGGAGGCAGCGGATTCCGCCCTTCATCAGGTTCTTCCAGCTTTCGACCATCGTCGGGCGGAGCAGGGCTAGCCAACCGGGGCGGAGAATTTGGCCGCAGCGGTGAGATGAATCGCGGGATGATTGGCGGTCAGGGTGGCCTTAATCACAGTAGTAATTTCCACCCGGATTTTGGTCAGAAACCTCCTTGGGAATCTGGTGGAGCCGGACGTAATATTAACAACGTCTCGCGTGATTCCATTAATAATGTCACCAATCGTGGCAATATTAACAACATAGGCAATCGGAATATTAACAATATCGGTAACCGCACAAACTTCAACAACTTCAACAACCGTAATTTCAATAATTATAATTTCAATAATCGGCCCGGTAACTGGGGTTACCACCCTGGAAGCGGCTACCGCCCCGGTTATTGGGGTAATCATGGCAACTGGTATAACGGTTACTGGGGTTGGCACAGGCCCATGATTAACAATTTTTATGGTGGTTGGGGTGGTGGTGGCTGGGGATGGGGATTTGGCACCGGTCTGCTTTTCGGCGGACTGGGTGGCTGGGCTCTTGGCTCCAGCATGTGGAACTGGGGATACATGCCTTACAGCAATCCCTACTACGTTCCTTCAAATACAGTTGTTGTATCACAGCCGGTTTATCAGAACGGTGCTTCGGATCCGACTTACACGCCTGGAAATTACAACTACAGTCAACCTCTAAATACCGAGGCACCAACACCTGACCAGAATGTGACCGACCAGGCCATGAACACTTTTGATGTGGCCCGGCAGAACTTTATTTCAGGGGATTACAACCAGGCCCTCAGCGGAGTTGAAAAGGCCATTGGTCAATTGCCCAACGACGCAGTACTTCACGAATTTCGTGCTCTTTGCCTTTTTGCACTCGGTCGTTACGCTGATTCTGCAGCGACGATTTATCCGGTGCTTTCAATACAACCAGGCATGGACTGGACCACTCTTTCCAGCCTGTATGGTGACGTTAATAAGTACACAACACAACTCAGGGCCCTGGAATCAGATCGGGACAATAACCCGAATAACCCTGCAGACCACTTCCTGCTTGGCTACCTTTACCAGTCGATGGGCTACAAGGACCAAGCCCTTGCCGAGCTTGCCCAGGTAGTGAAACTGCAGCCGAACGACACACTTTCGTCTGGCCTGATAAAAGCAATCAAACAAAGTGAGACAACTGGCGGTGGGGCAGAGAAAGTGGCCGACGAATCTGCCGCAGCACCTTCTCCGGAGGGTGGAAACAGCAGCCGGGCTAACTCATCTGTGAAACCGGCAAACCCCATGCCAGCAACTTCTTTGGTAGGCACATGGTCAGCCAGACCCGACGACAGTCGATCAATCTCTCTGAGTTTTGAACCTGAATCAAAATTCAAATGGAGTTTTTCACAGTCGGGCGGCCAGAATAATACCTTCACGGGCACTTACACTTACGCCGACGGAATTCTGACCTTGGTCTCAAACCAGAATGGTCAGGTAATGGTCGGCAAGCTGGAACAGAAGGCTGGTAACCAGTTCCTGTTTCAACTCACTGCTGCCGGACCAGGCGATCCTGGCCTGCTTTTCAGCAAATAATTTTCCATTGTTGAAAGTCATTCTTCGGGCGATGGAAATTGAATTTCCATTGCCCGTTTTTTATTACTTTCTGATTTTTGCAATATCTGAAGATAATCGCTCTCCAGTCTACCCATAATGGTATTCCATGTCTGTTTTGAAGCATATTCTCTGGCAGAAAATCCCATGATTTCTGCTGATTGGCGATTGGTAGACCAGCTGGAAAGAATTTTAGCCATCGCTGCAGGTTCTGCGTCTGGTTGAAGCAATTCACCAGTAACACTATGCTGAATGACATCGATGGGCCCACCCTCTGCAATAGCTACAACTGGCAGACCGCTGGACATAGCCTCTAAGATCACATTCCCAAAAGTTTCAGTTCGGCTTGCAAATGCAAATGCGTTCATGGCCGAGTAGTAGTCAGCAAGCTCTTCTCCTCGTTTATAACCTGTAAAATGGACTCGTTCACCCACCGATGAGTCTGATTTAAGAGCCTTCTCGAATGATTTTCGGCTGGGACCATCTCCAACAACAATAAGGTGGTCACCCTGACAATCGCGAAGAAAGCACTGAAAAGTCTTCTCCAGAAAATCAATATTCTTCTCAGGAGCCAGACGCCCGCAATGGCCAACGACAAAGGAATCAAGTGCAATACCTAAGCACGACCTGATGTGAGTTGCACCTGGGCGATTGACGCTGTACAAGTCTGTATCTACACCTCTGGGCCAGAGCTTCAATCTCTCAAAACCCAGATATTCAAGGCGATCGATTATTGGTTTCGAAGGGACAAATGTCGCTAGTGTTCGATTGTGAAACCATCTTAAATATCGGGCCACTGCGGGCACCATCCACGAAATACCATAATGACTTGCATAGGAGTCGAAATTGGTATGAAAACTTGAAACAACAGGCCACTTCCTCTGAGAGCAATATCTGAGAGCCGATAACCCCAGTGGCGCCTCAGTTGCAATGTGAACAAGATCCGGTTGAAAGTCACCCAGTCTCTTTTTCATGCCGGTAAAAGGTGGCCTGGGAACCTTGATTTCCTGATAAAATGGTAGCGATAACGCAGGTAATTGCAAAATTTCAAAATGATGAGCCTCTGTAACTTTCGCTGAAGCAGATGAGTCATATTCAGGATGAATCACTAGTATTTTATGACCTCGTCCTGCCATGAAATCAGTCAATTTGCCAAGAGTTAACGAGACCCCGTTAATCTGTGGAGGAAAAGTCTCCGTAATCAAAGCCAGCTTCATCGGCCGCCTTGCTTTCGTAATTAGTCTTTCATAGTCTGCCATTACCATACCTTATCGTTCCTTATTGTAAACTAACGTAATTTTCAATGTGGAATTCATGAATCTCAAGATAATAATAATCAACAACTTAATTATTTTGCGTTTTCTCAGCAGCTATTGTGCTAGGTCAACTAGAGGAAAACTTAAGGCGTAATGGACTGCATTTCCCTTCGAAACGCATATTTCGAAGGTTTTCAGGAGTTGGATCAATGTCTCTGAATCAAATTGCTGGTATGAGATACTCATTCAGGCAAAGTCTGATGGGTCTGCTTCTGCTTGCACCTGTTGGTTGTCTGGCAATTTCAGGCTGTGGCGAGAGTCATCAGTTCCAAAAAATATCGGTGACAAGCAAGGTAAATAGTCGCGAATTATTAACGACTAAAATTGCACCGGCCAAGAAAGGCCAGCGATTGCCAAATTCCAAGAACCCAGCAGCTCCAGTGACGGTGACTCGAAGTGGCGGAAAATAAATTGCTTCTGAATCATTTCTGGCCCGGAGGAATCTCTATGAGACCAACCTATACTCAGCGAAAAAAAGGATTTACCCTGATTGAACTTCTGGTGGTCATCTCGATCATTGCAGTTCTGATCAGTCTGCTCCTGCCAGCCGTGCAATCGGCACGCGAGGCAGCCCGACGCGTTCAGTGTGTGAATAACCTGAAGCAGATCGCACTGGCCGCAAGTAACTACTGCGATGCCTTCAATTCATTTCCTTCAGGTCACATTGGTCAGCGAAGCGAAAAAAACCCAAGAACCATGACACTGGGCACCAATTGGTCCTCGCTGATTCTGCCCTACATTGAAGGTAATAATGCGTACAACGTTTATAACTTCAGCCTTGCATTGGGTGATGGTTCTAATGCCACAGTCGCCGGCTTTGGCAACAATGCCTTCATGTGCCCAAGCGACCCCGCTGTTAGCGTTACTCACGATCTGGACGATTATTATCTTACCAAACCCCCAAATGTTAAACAGGCTTACCGTAGTTATGTCGGGAACAGGGGATTATGGTATTCTCCAACATTCACAAACATCAGCGACATATACTGCTTCAATAAACTTCAGGGTGCAAATGCAGGTATCCTGTATGAACATAGTGCTGTGAAGCCGGCTTCGATCACCGATGGGATGTCGAATACATTCCTCCTGAGTGAGCAACTTCACGGGATTCTCTCTGATGAGGATCAGAAGTACATACACTGGCATCAGTCAGGCTGGTGGTGCGACTCGTTTTTTGACACGAGTTACCCCATAAATTCACACCTCAAGATGCGACAACGCATTGAGAGCAGTCTTTGGTGGGCTCTTGTTCAATCGGCTTCAAGCAATCACCCAGGTGGTGCGAATTTTGCCTTTGCTGATGGTTCTGTAAGATTTATCAAAGACTCGATCAGCACGTGGCAGATCGATGATGATTATGGTAATCCCCAGGGCTTAAGTTTTGGCACCTGTGGCGAATTCACTTATGGCAATTCAACTCCGGGTGTTTTTCAGGCACTCTGCACGAGACAGGGCCGAGAAGTAATATCGGCCGACAGTTATTAAATCTGTTTGAATAGCCACCTGAATGCCTTGAGAGCAGATGCCGCGCGAGATGTCGAAAGACGCTTTCGCGCGGCATTCTGTTTTTAAATCGCAGGTTAGAAAAGATTGACAATTTCTCCATTTTCAGAGACGTCAATCCGTTCGGCTGCTGGACGCTGGGGCAGGCCAGGCATGCGTACAATGTCACCAGTCAGGGCCACCACAAAGCCAGCACCTGCTGAGATTTCCATATCACGCACAGTGATCGTGAAATCTTTTGGCCGACCCAGCAACTTCGGGTTATCAGATAGCGAATTCTGTGTTTTCGCCATGCAAACAGGCAGGTTGCCATAGCCAAGTTTCGCAGCCTTCTTGAACTTCGCCGAAGCCTCGGCAGTGAAGCTCACGCCGTTGGCACCGTAAATCTTTCGGGCAATTGTTTCAATCTTTTGTTCAAGGGCCATTTCCAGAGGATAAAGCGGTTGAAGCCTGTCGGCCTTAGATGATGACACCACATCAACCACCTTTCGGGCCAGTTCTTCAGCGCCTGCACCACCATGTGCAAACACATTGGCCGTAGAACACGTCACGCCTTCTGCATCACAAAATTTGTGAATCACGTCCAGCTCATCGACCGTATCTTCGCCCCTCTGGTTAATGGCCACCAGTATAGGCTTCTGGTAGTTTCTCGCGGCTGCAATGTGGGCGGCAAGGTTCTCAATGCCTCGCTCGACAGCACCTGCATCGGGTCTCGTCAACTCATCAAGAGTCACTCCGCCGTGCATTTTTAAAGCGCGAACGGTGGCGACGATGACAATCGCGGCAGGATCAAAGTCACCATATCGACACTTGATGTCCAGAAACTTTTCTCCGCCCAGATCAAAGGCAAAGCCAGCTTCGGTGACGGCCCAGTCGCCGTGAGCCAACGCCATTCTCGTCGCCAGAATGGAATTGCAGCCATGAGCAATATTTGCAAATGGGCCACCGTGCACAAACGCAGGTGTACCCTCGCGTGACTGAACCAGATTCGGCATAAGTGCTTCGTTCAGAATCGCCATAAGCGATCCGGTAATCTGCATCTCTTCAGCGTTGACGGGCGCCCCGGAACGGTCGTAGCCGATGAGGATACGATTCAGTCGGGCTCGCAAATCTTCTCGCGATTGAGCAAGACACAAAATTGCCATGATCTCGCTGGCAGCCGTGATGTCAAAGCCTGCCTCACGCGGAGTGCCGCCTGAAGACCGCCCGCCCAAACCAATGACCATCTGGCGCAAGGCCCGGTCATTCATGTCAAGGGCACGCTTCCACAAAACACGAAGAGCATCAAGCCTTGTATCAGCAAAATACAGCCGATTGTCTATCACGGCCGAAAGCAAATTATTAGCGGCGGTGATGGCGTGAAAATCGCCAGTGAACTGAAGATTAATTGAATTGGATGGTTCCAGCCTGCAGGCCCCACCTCCCGTTGCCCCGCCTTTTCGACCAAAAACCGGGCCCATCGAAGGTTGTCGAAGAGCAAGCACTGCGTTTTCACCGATACGACGCATGCCCTGAGCCAGACCAATCGATGTTGTTGTTTTACCCTCACCTGCCGGTGTTGGTGTAATCGCAGATACCAGAATCAACTTACCCGAATCTCGCCTCTTATTCGCAGAACTGATAGCCTCTAGTCGAATCTTCGCTTTATCTCGTCCATATTGCTCCAAATGGTCAGGACTGATACGGAGTTCCTCAGCCACCTGGTCTATTGGTTTCATTGCGAATGTGTCTGTCATGATTCATTCCCTGAGCTGAATATCAGAACGCAGATAGCAACAGATTATCCGCCAGTTTCCTGCGGATCAAAAAACCGGTCGAAATGCAGCCACATCACGCGAGAATATCGCACAATGGGCACAACCATCGGTAGAAACACCGCCGTTCCAGCGACAATGCAAAAATGCATGGGCCATGTCGGAAGCAAGAGCTTGAAGAGCAGCGTCAGAACCGTCAACGGTGGAATGGCCATGGCATAGCTGAAATACATCGCACCCAGAAAATATCCGGGTTCTCGCTCGAACTTCAAGCCGCAGTCCGGGCAATTCTGGTTCATCCGCAGTATCAGATTGCCAAAAACTTTGCCTTCATGACACAGCGGGCAACGCAAAGTGGCAATTGCCGAAAATCGGCCTCGCTTCACTCCGTTGCTTTGCCCGCCGCTTCCTGCTGCCATCTTGTACCTTTACACAATAAAGTTCACTCAGTTCCTGGCAAATTTTTAAGAACAGTTGTCTCAGGGATTGAGATATTTCTTAAGCCAGGCGTGCATCTCGTTCCACCACACACGACGATTATCAGGCTTAAGAATCCAGTGATTTTCGTCAGGAAACATGACCAGACGACTAGGCACACCCTGCCTCTGCAAGGCTGTGAACAAACCAAAGCCCTGCGTTTCAGGAACACGATAATCAAGAGCGCCATGAGTGATCAGCACGGGCGTCTTGATTTTCCCGGCAAAAGTGCTGGGCGACTGTTTCACATAACCATCCCAAAACTCTTTTTCCCAGGGTGGCCCACCAAATTCCCACTCCGCGAACCAAAGTTCCTCGGTTGTGCCATACATGCTGGGTAAATCCCACACACCTGCATGGCTGATCAGACATTTAAAGCGATCTGTCTGACCGGCGATCCAGTTAACCATATAGCCACCATACGATCCGCCGGCCGCACCCACTCGGCTTGAATCCATATAAGAATAAGTCTTCAGGGCATAATCCAGCCCTTTCATCAGGTCGATATAAACCCGACCATTCCAGTCACGGCTGATTTCGTTTGTGAATTTCTGCCCATAGCCTGTTGATCCCCTTGGATTAATAGCCACTACAACATATCCGGGTGCAGCAAACAGAGTCGAATTCCAGCGGGCATGCCAGACATTCAGCCAAGCCGACTGTGGCCCGCCATGAATCAGAAACAGCACAGGATATTTTTTCAAAGGGTCAAAGCCGGGTGGCTTGGTAATCCAGCCATGCACGGTCGTATCATCAGCCCCTTTAAATTGAAATGGTTCGGACGGGGTCAGATCAAGTTGTGCCACTAATTCATCATTATGGCTGGAGAGCCGCTTGGTCGTTGTCGATCCATCACCAGCACGTCGCATGTAAAATATCTCGTTCGGGGCTACGCTATCCGTGCGCAAATATGCAATCAGCCCATTTTTGTTAACCTGCTGCGGCACACTGTGCACGCCTTTCTGGCTTGTCACAGCTTCGGGAGCTTTTTTGCCGGTTGGGTCGACCAGATAAATATCCTGATTCCCCATGTTTTCGATAGAAGCGAGCAAGCCGGAACCATCACCCACCCAACTGAAATCATGCACGGGGCGGTCAAGGTTCCGTGTCAGTTCGGTGATCTTGCCCGATGCAATTTCGAGAACCGTAAGTACGGTCTGATCAGCCTCAAATTTTGCATTGACTTGTCGAAGATAAGCCAAGTGCCTGCCATCAGGTGAAAATGCCGGCTGATTATCGGAACCTGGGTTCGACGCAGTCAGATTTTTCGGTTTGCCACCAGCGACAGGCACCTGCCAGATGTCGTTATTGGTGCTCCAGGCATGATCTTTCAACGGTTCGGCAGTAAAAACGATTGATTTTGAGTCGGGGCTGAAGGCATATTCACCTGATCCGCCAAATGGTCCCGGCGGGGCGTTGGATGTCAGCCCGGGAATCAGGTCTATTGCCTCGCCTGTATCTAGATTTACAACAAAAATGTGCGACCTTTTGCCATCATCGTAAGTGTCCCAGTGGCGTATCATCAAGCTGTCAAAGGTTTTGACCTTACTCTTGGCCGATTCGCGTTTTTTATCCTCGTCAGCCGTCTGCTGCAGGTTCATGCCCGGGTAAACACGCACAGCAATGGCCGCCAGTTTGCCATCTGCTGAAATGACTGGTCCACCAGCGACATCCACCGGCAACCTGGTCACTTGCTGGGCTTCGCCACCGTCAATCGCGATCTTCCAGAGTTGCATAGAACCTGAACGGTTCGATAGAAAAATAACGTTGCGATTATCAGGCAGCCAAGCGGGTTCTGATTCGCTGGAAGGTGAGGTTGTCAACTGACGCGGCATACCTTCCCGGTTAACAATCGCTACCCAGAGGTCGCTGATTGATTTGCCGGTCTCCTTATTCAGTGCTGATACGGAATAAACAGCCAGCTTGCCATCGGGAGAGAGCTTCAGCCAACTCACGCTTCTGACGGCCAGCAGGTCTTCAACCGTCATTCGTCGGCTTCCGACCTGAGCCTGTGCTTCATCAGTCATGGTCAAGAGCCCTAAAGCAACAAGAGCAAAACCTGCCAAAATTCTTCGCATGGATCCAAGTCCCTACCAGTGAGTTGCTAGACCTGAATCAAATCATGATGATTCTGTCATATTTTGTCGAGTCACCTTGGCTGTAATGAATGACTGAAGGATAAGCCCCAATCAGTCCGAACTCGAATACACCCAATCAATCAGGCCAGTTCTTCGTGAACATCCGTGAGGTGTTCGTCAAGACCTTTGGCAAGTTTGTCAAGGTGCATCATCTTTGTCAAAAATGGTGCCAGAACCAGACACAACAGCGATACAACCACTGCTGAAATTGCAATTTTGCCAAATACATCGCCATAAACCGCAAGAGATTCAACAGCCGTGGCCGTTTCCGCCTGTTTGCCGCCACCTTCTTCCACGCCTGTCAAAGCAGCTATCATTCCTGCCAGATAATTGGCAAATGCATTCGAAAGGAACCACGCCCCCATCATCAGACCCACAATTCGCACGGGTGCCATTTTAGTGACAGTTGACAAGCCGACCGGAGAGATGCACAACTCGCCAGTGGTGTGGCCCAGGTATCCAAGAATCAGGAAAAGCAGCATCGTTTTGCCCGAACTGTCAGCCATCAGCGTGCTCAGCCAGATCAAGCCAAAGCCCAGACCAAGCTGAAAAATGCCCAAAGCAAATTTATATGGAGCTGCCGGATCCTTCTTTTTATTAGCCAGTGAAACCCAGAGACTTGCAAGAAGCGGACCAAAAACCCAGATAAAAACTGGATTCACAGCCTGCAGTGTGGCTGTGGGAATTTCACTCCCCATGAATGTGCGGTTGACGTTTCGTTCGGCAAATAAAGTCAGCGAACTACCAGCCTGCTCAAAGAAGGCCCAGAAAATCATGTGAAAGAACATCAGACTGAAAATCACGAACATTCGCTGCCGGGGTACGCGTTCCTCTTTTAAGGCCAGTCCAATGAGCGAACTGAGTGTCAATACCCCAAAGCCAATCAGAAGATAGCCAACAAAACTACCGTATTGAAGCAATATGGCAATCATGGGAGCAACAACTATGCTGCTGATATAAATGGGTATACCCCATTTAGCCAATTTTTCGCGATTGGGCGGCAGACCTTTATCTCCAAGCACATTCTGCCCAAGCGTAAAAACAATCAGCCCCATAATCATGCCAATCGTGGCCAGACCAAATCCATAATGGAATGCTTTTTCGATCACTTCCTTACCGTCAACCATCGTTTTCCTGCCAAAGTAATCGGCCGCAATTCCGCACAGGATTGGGGCCAGCCCGGCTCCGAGGTTAATACCCATATAGAAAATGGTAAAACCCGCATCGCGTTTGGGGTCACCTTCACCATATAGCTTTCCCACCAGTGAAGAAATATTTGGCTTGAAAAAGCCGTTACCGCAGATAATAAGGGCTAATGCAGTAAAAAACATGTAGGAGTTTTCCTGAGTCATCAGCAGGTGGCCGGCCGCCATCAGGCTACCGCCCAGAATGATAGCCCTGCGATAACCCAGAATCTGATCTGCCAGTAATCCACCAATGATGGGGGATGCATACACCAGACTGGTATAAGCCCCGTATACCGCAAAAGCGTTTTTATCCGGAAATTTTAGAAAACCCTGAGTCATATACAAAACAAGCAATGCCCTCATGCCATAATAGGAGAATCTCTCCCACATTTCAGCAAAGAAAAGCATGTATAGGCCGCGTGGATGTCCGGATAAAGCACCCATCTTGTTGGCTCCAGTGCAAATGACGCAGTTCAGAGGCCGCAACAGGCCTCCGCTTGATTGATCTATCCCATGGGAATCAGGGCCGAACTTTCGAATGGCAAGAACCATCGAAAATTCTGATTAAAGAACAATTTAGTAAAAGCCAGAGTGAACTTCCACTGCCCATTTCTAAATTCCTCACAAAGAATCAACATCCAGCTTGGCTGAATACACAAAAGTTTTTGATTTTAACACGCATGCCTGTCAGGCAGTCCGTTCCTTTTTTTAATGATCATCAAACATTTTCTTGTTCAACCCATGATGCCCAAATCTATGATAAATGATTACGATGAACGAACATTCCATCACCTTCAATCGTATCACTCGTGCAGGATGATTCCAAATGTGAACAAATCCTTGCATGATTGCATGCATATTGTGGATAATTGAGAGATTCATTGCCAAGAGGCCGCATCAGGGCTCAATAATCCGGACGGAGTGGAAAATGATTGGCAGGAAAAATCGTCAGCGTCGTGTTCAATTCGAATGGAACCTGCTGGAAGAGCGTTCTCTGCTTGCCGCCCCGGTGATCAACCCGGTGGCTAACGTGCAGATTCCTTCGGGCAAAACCCTGATGGTTCCTGTCAGTGCGACAGATGCCGACGGCGACCCGCTGACATACACGGTCACTTCATCGGGCGGTGACCCAAATTCTGTCGTTATGGTTCGTTCTGGCCACCCCTTCATGAAAATCTCGGTGGCAAACTATGGAGACATGGTTTTTCAACTCTTTGACGACATTACTCCCAATACTGTCAGTACAATATCAACATTGATTAATCAGGGTTTTTACAATAATCTGACTTTTCACCGTATGATAAAGGATTTTATGATACAGGGCGGTGACCCGAAAGGCGATGGCACAGGTGGCCCGGGATTCAAATTTGCTGATGAATTCTCACCTCACGCCATTTTTTCAGGAACCGGTCAACTGGCGATGGCCAATTCAGGCAAGGACACTAACGGATCCCAATTTTTCATTACCAGCGGCCCACAGAGATTTCTCGACTTTAATCATCCGATCTGGGGCCAGCTTGTCAGGGGTTTCGATGTCTTGGCCGCCCTGAATGGCGCGTCGGCTCCCGTCACAATAAGTTCCATGAGCATGGTCACGAACACTACTGACACTGTGCTCTATCTGAAATCGTCTGGGTTAAGCCCCTCCCAGATCAATATCACCGCCAAAGATCCGACAGGAAATACCGATACCAAGTCATTCGTCGTCACTCCATTTGCTGACACTACCAATGATCCGCCAATTCTCGGCTCTGTTTATAATGTCACGAGCTATACCAATAAGCCAATCAATATTCAGCTCTCTTCATTTGATTATGAAAACGACGATGTGACTTATGGTGCAGCCTTTGGAGTGAATCCAAATCCTGGCACTTTCGAAATCAAAAATGGCTTGGTCACCATAACCCCCACGGCCAACTATAAAGGCAACTTCCTATTTCGCACCGGTGTTCGTCAAACTAATGCATTTAATAGAGGCAGCACCGCAGACCCATGGGATATCCAGGACATTAATATCCGGATTGACGACCCATTTCAGACTACTTCAAAAGCAATAACAGTAGTAGAGGGGCAGAAGCTGACAGGCACCGTTCTGGGCTTGTTTGTTCCACTTATTCCCAAGTCGATTACAGACTACGACGTCAAAATCGAGATTGGTAACGGGCAGACTCTGAATGCTACCCTCAATGTCACCTCTCAGGGGGCATTTGAAATAACCAGCCCCGAATATATCACACGATTCGGCAGCTATAACCTAAAAATCACAGTCACCGATAAAATTGACAATGTTTCAACTGTCATCAATTCTTCGGCAACTGTCAACGATGCACCCATCTCTGCTTCTTTCGTTGCTCCGCTGAGACAGTCAGGTTCAGGCCAGATAAATTCAGTGATTGCAACAATTACCGACGCAAATCCGACAAGTCTTCCTGCCGACTTCACCGCTGTGATCAACTGGGGCGACGGAACCATAAATAACGGAATTTGTCAGCTTCAGGATGGCTCGCTGGTGGTTGTCGGTTCGCGCACATACACAGCCTTTGGAAGCTATAATATCTCGGTTCAGGTGACCAGCACCGGCGGAAAGACAGCTTCTGCCCTTGGCTCCATCGTTGTTGCCAACTCGGCACCGGTATTTCCCCCGGTCCCCACCAAAAATCTCAGTGAGAAAGACTCGCTGAACTTCACTGTTATCGCTAATGATGCTGATTCCTGGCAGACACTGGCATACTCGCTGATCGCAAACCCACCGTCTGGCATTTCAATTAACGCCGCTACCGGGCAGATCAGCATTCCTTCCGGCCTCACGCCAGGCAACTACAATTTCAGTGTTAAAGCCATCGATAACGGTGTTCCCTCACAATCAACAACAACACCAGTCAGCTTGGTCGTTACTGATGCTCCACTCACCGCGACATTTGTCACTCCTGATCGCCAAATAGGCTCAGGTCTGATCAACTCGGTTATAGCCAGTGTTATTGACTCTAATCCATTGGGTAAAATCGCAGATTTGACGGCTGTAATAAATTGGGGTGATGGCAGTTCCTCGACTGGAACCATCGAACCAGCCACAAATAATTTCGCCGTGAAAGGTGCCCACGCCTATACTGCCGACGGTACGTTTTTTGTCACAGTAACTATAACAAGCAAACATGGTTCCACAGCTCAGGCCACCGGGCAGATCACTGTGAATAATGCAGCACCCGTGGTACAGCAAATTTCTGACAAATCAACAAACGAAGGCACACCCATCAGCTTTGCCATTCTGGCATCAGATCCTGATAGCTGGCAAAAGCTCACATATCAAATTGCGGAAGGCTCGCCTGCCGGAATAACAGTCAATGGTTCGACAGGTATAGTTTCTGTATCCGACAAAGTGGCGCCGGGCTCATATATTCTCAGTTTAGTGGTATCCGACAACGGCACGCCATCAAAATCAGCCACCGTCAGTTGTAAACTTTTGGTAAATGCAGTAAATCATGCACCGGTCATCAGCTTCACCACCGAACCGTCCACATCCGTATTCAGATCAGCAGCTTATTCGCTCACGGGAAAAATAATAGACACCGACTTCGCTCCCTTCGCTTCTGCCACAGTTGATTTTGGCTCAGGTTCCGGGCCCCAGCCATTTAGCATCAGCAATGATGGCAGTTTCAATCTTAGCAACACCTATACTTCACCCGGCAATTATGTCGTGAAAATCAAGGCGGTTGATTCACAAGGCCTTTTCGCTGAAAAAGCAATAAACTTGACAGTGATAACACCACCTGTCAGGCCAGTGTCGGTCGTTGCAGTAAGAACCAGAACAGGTTTGATTTCTTCAATTCAGATTAGCTTCGACGGGGACCTTAGTGCCGCCCCAGCCAGGCTTCTTTCGAACTTTGTGTTGCTAAACCCCGGCAGAGACAGAAAACTGGGAACCAGAGACGATCTCAGGGTCGCATTAAGATCTGCCGTATATGATGTCGCTCGTCGAACAATCACCTTGACTCCAAGAGTCGCGGTGAATATCGCATCTGGTTTAACTTTCCAGCTGCAGATAAAGGGGCTTCTTGACTCCTCGTTGAAAGCCGTTGATGGCGACAGCAACTTTACGCCCGGCGGGAACGTTGTCGTAAACCTCACCCGGACAACAGCTGCAATCGGCTGATATGGAAAACCTCAGAACTCCTGAAATGATTATTTCAGCTGAAACCTGGCTAAGTTTGATTCAAAGATCATTGACGCACTTTCCAGGGAGAACCGAATCTCTCTTTGCGGTTGACCAGCGATCTTGATTGTTGAAAATAAATCATTATGGCTGGTAATCATGAATCATCTGACACTCCAAACGATCCGCGTGGTTGCGGCTTTCGCAGTCGAACCACGGTTGAAGCCATGTTGGCTTTAATCGATTCAACGACAAGGCCGGTAGATGCCGAACTCATCTCAGGAAATTCTGCACTGGGAAGGGTTTTGGCTGAATCTGTCATATCGCAGGTGAATATTCCCTCCTTCGACCGTGCTGCTATGGACGGATTCGCCCTGAAAGCCGAAGAAACATTTGGAGCCGATCTTTACACCCCGGCTCAATTCACTTTGATAGGCCGTAGTCGCCCAGGAACTGGTTACAACGGCCAAGTTTCAGCAGGGCAGGCAGTCGCAATCGCAACCGGTGCCCCCATCCCACCGGGTGCCAACTGCGTTGTGCCGGTCGAATTTACAGAAGTAAAAGACACACTTCTTTTTGTCAGATCTTCCGTAACACCTGGCCGTCACGTTGGGAAGACTGGGGAGGATGTCTGGAAAGGTTCACCAGTCATGGATCAGGGCCGGGTCTTGCGCCCCCAGGAGATTGGGCTGCTTGCTGGTCTGGGTATTCAGAAAATCAAAGTGCTGAAAAAGCCAGGAATTGCAGTCATTGCTACCGGCGACGAGATTCGATCGGATAATGAACGCGATCATGACTCACAATATAAAATAAATAATATGAATTCGCCGATGCTTTCAGCTCTGATTTGCCGAGATGGTGGCGAACCCATTCAGATTGGCCCATTGGCCGATGATCCAGCCATACTTGCATCGACTCTGCATGAATTATCTGCGTGTAATGACATCCATGGAATCATGATCAACGGCGGTAGTTCGGCCGGGCCTGAAGACCATGCTCCCGGGGTGATTGCCAACCTTGGCAGGCTACTGGCCCATGGTGTGGCTCTTAGGCCTGCAAGCCCTACAGGATTTGGCCTCGTCGGAGGCAAGCCCGTGCTGCTTACGCCCGGAAATCCTGTGAGCTGCCTGTGCGCCTACGACTTTTTTGGTCGTTTGATCGTTCGAAAACTAGCTGGTCTATCCAGCACATCACCCTATCCAGTGATCAGGAGAAAGCTGGCTCATAAATTGTCAAGCTCGCTTGGTCGGGTTGATTATGTCCGTGTCCAAATTATTAATGAAACAAATGAAATTGAAGTAATTGCAACCAGTGGGGCCTCAATCCTTTCGGGAACCACCCGCGCAACTGGATTCCTGATCGTGCCGGCAGATCTTGAAGGCTATCCGGCAGAAACTCTGGTCAATGTTCACTGCTACGACACATTCCAGATGCCTTCAATAGAATTACCATGACCAGAGAACAGCAGCAATTTCTCGACGTTGTGGATCTTGATGAAGCGATCAGGAGATGGTGGAAAATCATCTCATCAATAGAAATAAAATCGGAAAAAGTCAGTCTTGAAGAAGCTCTCGGCAGAACACTTGCTGAAGACATTTTCTCCGATGTAGATGTACCGGGATTCGACCGCTCCAACGTTGATGGCTATGCTGTTATCGCATCCGATACATTCTCGGCTGACGAATTTATTCGCAGTCGCCTGAAATTAACATCTGAAATTATTCAACCCGGCGACATGCCAATCTTGGAAATACAATCCGGCTTTGCCACACCCATCGCAACGGGTTCTATTATTCCACGTGGTGCTGATTCAGTAATTATGCTGGAACAGACAATTCTGCGAAATAATGAAATTGAAGTCCTTAAACCAGTTGCACCAGGCAGTCATATCAGCCATGCCGGTTCCGACATTGCCCGGGGCGAATTGATTCTGACAAGTGGAACGCACCTGACACCACGCGAAACAGGCCTGCTGGCAGCTACAGGTCGGCATTCCATAACTGTCATTAAACTTCCCCGAGTCGCCATTCTCTCGTCAGGCAATGAAATCGTTTCTCCTGGAGACCAATGCCCAACCGGCAAAATTTTTGACTCCAACGCCCGAATTATTGCCGATTCTGTGAGAGAAGCCGGCGGATTATCTGAGATTCTCGGGATAGTTCCTGATGAACTGGCAACCATGCAACTGGCTCTGAATCGTGCAATATCCATATCAGATCTGGTCATCATCACTGGTGGGACCAGCAAGGGATCCGGCGATATTTCATTCAGGGCCCTTGAATCACTCGCTCCCGGAATACTTGTCCACGGAGTGGCGCTTAAGCCCGGCAAGCCAGTTTGCCTGGGTGCAGCAGATCAAGTCCCGGTTGCGATTCTGCCGGGATTTCCGACTTCGGCCATCTTCACATTTCACGAACTGGTCGAACCTGTCATTCGTCACCTGACAGGGCATGGTCAAATCACTCGAAACGCAGTCCAGGCAAAAATTGCAACCAGGGTCAACAGCGAACGAGGCCGTACGGAATTTCTGCTTGTAAATCTTATCCCGACTCATGATGGGCTTGTGGCATATCCCATGGGGAAGGGTTCCGGCTCAGTTACTACATTCAGTAGAGCTGACGGTTTCATCACAATCGACAAGCACCAGGAATTTCTCGCGCATAACGAGTCAGTTCAGGTCACGACCTACAGCCCCAACATACAACCCGCCGACCTTGTTATTATAGGATCACACTGTATAGGACTTGATGAAATTGGACGACGTCTTTCTGCCAGCGGAATAAGCCTTAAGATGATGTCGGTGGGCTCACAGGGAGGCATCGATGCTGCAGTTCGTGGCGAATGCGATATTGCCGGAACACATCTGCTCGATCCTCTCCGTGATGTTTACAACTTATCATTTTTATCGCCAGAATTGAAATTGCTTAAAGGCTATGGACGGATGCAGGGAATGGTATTCAGGCCCGACGACCTCCGTTTCTCAGGCCTTGATCTGGAGAAGGCCATTTCAATTGGCTGTTCACAGGCAAGAATGGTATCACGTAATCGTGGCAGTGGCACAAGAGTCCTCATAGATAAGCTCCTGCGTGATGCCCGACCAACTGGCTACACTGTTGAAATGCGATCGCACCATGCTGTTGCTGCGGCTGTCAGTCAGCAGAGGGCCGATTGGGGGGTCACTATTGAACCGGTGGCCCGGCTTTATGGCCTGGGCTTTATTCCCATTCGACTTGAAGAATTTGATTTTGTCATTCCAGTCTCAAAAACCGATAAACAAGAAATCGTTGAATTTCAAAGACTTCTTACATCGGTTTCATTTCAAGAAAAATTACAACAAATGGGTTTTATCACCTCGCCGGAGACTGGCCAATGGGCAAGATAGAAAGCCTCGCCACAATTGTTCTCTGCGGCGGTGAGAGCCGCCGTATGGGCTTTCCCAAAGCACTTTTACCCATTGGTAATGAATTATTGGTTGAACGTGTTTGCAGGCTCGTCGCCGAAGTATCCGAAAAAGTTATTTTGGTTAAATCCCCTGGTCAGATCTTACCGCAACTACCTTCCGAGATTGTCATTATTGAAGACACGACTCCTTTTCAGGGCCCTCTTGCAGGCATGGCTCACGGCATGGAAGCCATTAAACCAAAAACAAATCTGGCATTCGTCACCGCAGTTGACACTCCATTGCTCAACCCAGAAGTTATTCGCTGTTTATCTTCTCAGATACAAACGACCCAGCATGATCTGATCATGCCTTTTGACGAATATCATCTTTATCCACTTTCTGCTATTTATCAAGTCAATCCTGTACGATCCGAAATTCAGAAATTACTGGTAAATAAGAAATTACGCCCGGTTTATCTCATGGATTCTCTCAATGGAATGAAACTTCCGATTGATGATTTGAGAGCCGCCGATCCCGAGCTTCTTTCTTTCCAGAATATCAATACGCGAGACCAGTATCGTTCGATTATAAGCCGAATGAATCTTGAACTGGATACAAGATTTCATTTGAAAACCGTTTCAGTTGAATTTTATGGTACTCCTAGACTGATATGTGGTATGTCAGATTGCTCCTTACAGTGCGATTTTTATGAAGATCTCATTCAAAGCCTGGAAACGAAGTTCCCGGCTTTAAAAAATCAGGTTATTTTTGAGGGCAAACTACATAAGGCTTTCCGTCTCGTTCGAAACGGGTCAGAGTTTATAGATAAATTCCAATCATCGCCAGATCATGGTGATAAAATAATGCTGATCAGTGCGGATGTGGGCGGATGATTTTCGGCTATCATGGTAATTACATTTTGATTGATTTATCAACTCGCAGGATCGAGAGAAAAACACTGCATTTAAATATTCTTCGAAGTTATATTGGCGGAGTCGGGCTTGGCAGTTACATCCTCATGCAGGAAAGCACGGCTGGTTACAATCCGCTGAGCCCTGAAGCCCCAATTGTATTTGTCACAAGCCCTCTGGTTGGTACCCCGCTGACAACAAGTGCGAAGTTTGCCATTATTGCCAAAAGTCCACTTACTGGCCGAATCTGCGATGCCATGTCATCATCACGATTTGCCATCATGGCCAAAAGACTTGGTACCGATGCTATTTGCCTGAAGGGCAGGGCAGAATTTCACTCGATTGTATTTCTTGAAGCAACAGATGAATACGGGCTCAAGCTGAATTTCATTCCATCATTTGATTTTATGTCTCAATCTGCGAAGATGACAGAAAAGAAAATTCACGATAACTTCGGCTCAAAATGGCAGATTGCATCGACGGGTCTGTCAGGTGAAAAACAGATTCCATTCGCTACCATATCGCACGATGGCAGGCATGCTGGTCGAGGTGGGCTGGGTGCTGTTCTGGGCTCTAAGCTGATTAAAGCCCTGGCACTGTATGGTGAAATTCCTTTTAAGGTATTTGATCATCACAAAACAACAGAAATTGCCAAAAGCCTGTCTCAAAGATCATTAGGTCCTGACACAGCAAAATACCGTGAACTTGGCACTGTCTCCAACCTTCTTGTTTTTAATCGACTTGGCGTGCTGCCGACTCGAAATTTTCAATTGACAAACAGTGACGAGGCAAGTCGCCTTGTTCCTGAAGACCTGGCCCCAGCCCGAAAAATTGCAAGAAATTCCTGTGCCTCATGCACTATCGGCTGTGAACATATCTTTCAGAATAAATCAGACGAAAATTTACCTGAAGCAAACTCTGGAGTCAGGCTTGAATACGAATCGCTATTTGCGCTTGGGCCTCTCTGTGGCATTCACGACCCTGAGCAAGTCCTGAATTCAGCGAAACTTTGCGATGAATATGGAATTGATACCATTTCAACAGGTGGTACTATTGCATTTCTGATGGAATGCATCGATAAAGGATTCCTCGATGCCAGGCTTAATAATAATATCAACGAATTACATTTCGGTAATGCTGAGGCTGTTATTCGACTCATCCATGAGATGCATGAAGATACACCAGGCACCCTCGCTTCGTTGTTAAGAATTGGATCACGCAGGGCAGCTAAATTAATTGGTCATAACAGCATTTCATTTGCCAATCAGATAAAAGGCCTTGAAATTCCGGGCTATCACCCAGCCCGCCTGCATGCCATGGCCCTCGGCATGGCTGTCGGAACAAGGGGTGCAGATCATAACAGGTCCGGTGCATACGAAGTCGATTTCAGCAATCACTCATTGGAAGAGAGAGAAATTGCATCAGCTGTGGCGGCAAAAGAAGATTATTCTGCTGTGATGGACAGCCTGATTCTCTGCAAATTCCTAAGAGGAATTTTTCATGATTTCTATTCTGAAGCATCGCAGATGCTTCAGGCTGTCACTGGAATTCCCTTTAATTCAGCCGAACTGAAATCCGCGGGCGAGAGAATCGTTCTTTTGAGACGGGCATTTAACCAGCGGGAAGGTTGGCAACCCCAGGAAGATAATCTACCGGATTCAATTTTTAAACAGGGCGAGCATGAAACAGGTTCACTAACTACTCAAAGATTTCAGAAACTCAAATCATCTTATTATCAGGTTAGATCGCTTACTGAAACCGGTTATCTTGAAAATTCGATTTATCATAATCTGATCAAAAACCAAATCAGATAGTACGAAACTCGTCAAGAGAATTGAACGTCAGGGCAATTCCAGGAAATGAAGCCATATTTATTTCCGATTCCAGAGATTTCAATCTTATCATTGCAAGTCCATAATATAATTTACTTTTTGGATCAAATGCCAGGGAACGAACATCTCCAACAGGCTGATTTTCACGATTCAGAATCGGACACGGTAAATCAATTTCTTCGGCAAGCCTCTCATTATCTGCGTTGAAAGATAAACCCATGAGTTTTTTGTTGACATGACCAAGGGCATCCAGTCGGGCAACTGTTTCCTGCCCAAGATAACACCCCTTTCGAAAACTGATGGCAGTACTATCGCGATCAATCTCCTGAGGTAGATTATCAGATTTGGTATCAATTCCCGAATACGGCCACGCTGATCTGATACGAATGAGATTAAAATCATTGAAACTAACCTGAGCATTATCCAGCTTCATTTTAATATCATCAAGCATGACCTTATCTGATATTATTTCAATTGAATTGCTTAAAATAGATGATTTGATCATCAGGTCCTGTTCTTTATATTTTATCAGTTTGCATTTATTTTCAATAACAGAGAGATCG
The DNA here is from genome assembly GCA_040374745.1 of Planctomycetaceae bacterium. Classification (GTDB taxonomy): domain Bacteria; phylum Planctomycetota; class Planctomycetia; order Isosphaerales; family Isosphaeraceae; genus QWQI01. Next base: position 37,528 of record JBEITT010000045.1, read on the forward strand.
ACACCCATCATTAATGAAAATTGATCAATCGCTGGACTTCCGGCAATAAAAAGACCGTGAAATTCACTCGCTGGTTCTATCAATTGAGTATCATCAAATATACTGTATTTTCTTATGTGTTCTCGACTCTCTTCAAGACCTTTGCTGTTTGATAAAACAATGATAAAATCTTCCAATATCATTATTTCAATGAACGCCAGAATTTTACCCTGAAGGCTTGTGATAAATGCTTCCAGGCAATCACCCGGATTAGCTTTTAGTATGTCTTGAGTACATAGATTATGCAGAGTCTTGGCCCGATCTTTACCCTTGAAAACAAGAATATCCCTAGAACCGGTTAATGCGCAAATACCTGTTTCCATGGAAGTGGCACCTTATTTCATTGTTAATCAAAGACAATTCTTACCCTGTTGGCACATTCAACCATGGCCCACGCAGGGCCCGATCTCACAAGTCTTTCCAGTTCGATTGCACTCTCAAGTGAAATCAATTCAATATCATCACTTGTCTCATCCGAAAGGTTCGAGAGTATATATGTTTTGCACCTGGAGGCAGCAATTGAAAGTGATTGATACCACGGCTGCAATTTTAATTCAGTGGGGCTGAGCGACTCAACCTTTTCAATCATTCTGGGTGATAATTCTGCGACAATTGCCAGTTTATCAGTATACCTTGAAACCCTCGCCACGGTTCTTGCAAATTGTTCGAAATCAGCTTCTTCCATAGGCATTTCATCATTAAGGCCGGCAAGCAATATAACCTGTTGGATTTCATTCTTTAATAAAAACCGCCATTTCTGGTTGATTACTTGATTTAACTCATGCTGCATAAATTCGGGCTGATAAATTTTAATTGATGCAATACCCGTAGCCGAAGGAATTGCGGCTATTACCAGATGCAATCCTGAAAGCCATATTGCCTCTCGAATGGTCCGCCTGACTGATTGCCGAGCCTTACGGTGTTTCGTCTGAATCGATGAAATTGATTGACTGTCGCTGAAAAACGGCCATATCTGTGAGAGATATCCCAACGATGCACCTTTGCAATTTGGCTCTGTCACCATCAATGGAATAACGATGTCGTGATCGAGCAGATTACGATTCAAATAGATTCGCGTTTCATCAGATGTGCTTGCCAGATAAGCTCTTTCCTGCTCGTCTTCGGGTTTATGGGCTACAGCATTCACCTTTAAATCTGAGTTTTCATCCCAATAAGATTTAAATTCCGGCGTGGATAAAATTGTAATATCACTTTCTGATACGCCTGATTGTTCAAAATTTGAAATAAGCTCATTTAAAGGTGCAAAAAGTTGTTTAGACCCACCATTAACAGGAATCACAATTCTGTCGCCACCGATTATCAGATCTCTCAGGGCGAAGGGCACTTTATCACCAGAACTGAAAATTTCATTACTCACTTTCCCCTGAAGTTCTGAGTAGCTCAGGGGATCGGGTCCAGCAAAACGGCTTGGAATCCTGTCGTTTTCGATGAGGAACTCCAGGCTCTGGTCCCTCCATTTCAATTTTCTGCTCGATAAATCAGCCAATGATTCGCCTCTTGCCGAATAGTCATGTATTACCATCTGTGCAGGTTATCATAGACTTCATAAAATGTTGAGACAAGCCGGGAATGGTGCAGACTGACCGACGACAAAAAATTTGGAATGGCTGGAACTGAATTTCCGCGGCCTGCGTCTTAAGAACCGGGACTTCGATGGCTGACGAACAGACCGACGAATACTGGGTGGAACGTTATCTGGCCGGTGAGGCATCTGCCTTCGACCAACTGGTTCGCCGTACGCAAGGGCGTCTTTATTCCAGCATCGTGCGAATCGTTGGTTCCCGAGACGAAGCCTTGGATGTTCTTCAGGAAACATATATCAAGATATTCCGGAACATTCACCGATTCGAACGGGGGGCCGCATTCAGAACATGGGCTTATCGAATTGCGATGAATCAATCGATCAGCTATCGCCGTAAAAGACGGCCTGTTCAATTCGCCCTGAATCAGAATAATGAGGAATCAGCTCAGTTCGACCATGACCCTGAAGATCCGCATTCGCATGAATCGAATCTTGACCGACTTGCCCGATCCGAACGTAACCAACTGGTGCAAAAGGCTTTGAATTCTTTGCCTACTGCTCAGCGTGTCGTTCTCGTCATGTGTGATTACGACGAACTTCGTTACGACGAAATCGCTGCCATCCTGAACGTTCCGATTGGAACTATCCGAAGCCGAATCCACCGTGCTCGAGAAGAACTGCGTAAGAGGCTGCTGCCTTTGCTAAGTGATACCGAGCCTCCTGCCGGGCAACCCCATGGCGACACCGAGGTTTCAAATCCTGCCGGTTTTCCCGTCCGATCAAGCTGAATCAAGAAACAGGAAGAGTCGATGAACTCATCAGACGAAAAGCTGTTAAACCGATTTCTGGATAACGATCTGACGCCGGAAGAGGCTACGGCATTACAACTCCAGATCAATTCAAGCCAGGAACTTAACACGCGTCTGAATGAATACGGGCAGGTGCGGGATGCAATTGGTGCTATGCCAAGAGCAGGAATTCCGGAAGACATGGTGGCCAGACTGGCCCCATTCCTGAATGAACCGACGTCTCAGCCGTTTTTTGCCAGACTGGCGAGTGCAGTGGCAAGTACCGTAGTGCCCCGCTGGCTGAGCGCTTCAGCCGCCCTGATTCTTCTTTCAGGCAGCCTGTACTGTTTTTCACTGATAAATAACCAGGAAGTTAATCAACCCGTTTTGACACAAACCATACCAGTCAATCCAGGCACTCTTGCTGAAAGCGGATTTGACCCGGCCGCCCAAATCGACATCACTCCTCCAGAAATAAAACCAGAAGAAATTGCATCAATAATGGCTTCAAGAACCAATGTCAATATTTTGAAACCGAATTCTGACGCACAAATTCCGGCGGATTTAAATTCAGAAAAACTGGATACTAACATTCTGCAATTGGTCAAACGCCTGAATCAGATTGATCGAAGACACCTGGTTCAAATCCATGTTGATGTTGCCAACGATCGCGTTTTTAACCGAATTCTTAGAACCATTGAAAAATATCGTTATAAAGATGCCCAGGTTGCCCTTCGGCGGGTCGAGGAGGACGAAGAGACGGCCCCGAAATACGACTTTGTTGCCATTGTGCCCACTCAGCTCGTTGAAGAGATGAATACCGAACTTAATAAGATGTTTAATGGCAAAGTTGAATTGCACAAACCTTTTGATGAACAGTGGAACGACGAGACGGCCGAAGAGCTTGAACCCATTTCAAGCGAAACCATCGAACGAGCACTGGCCGAATCTGACGACCCTCAGGCCAGGCTGAAAGAATCTCAGGGTAATTCGCCTCAGAAACCTGTTTCAGAAAACAATAAAAAATTTGTAACTTCGGCAGAAATTCGCAAAGATTTGTACAATCAAAAATTTTTAGTGAACGAACTTACAGAATCTGGCAGAGGCTCCTCGGTAGATGAAGTTGTCGTGAGAATTCGATCGGATGCCGCCCAGGCTGAGGGCAATTTCGGAAGAGCTCGACTCAATACCCGACGAATCAACCGAAAGGCGAAATAAGCTCAATTTTGAATTGTTTTCAGAGAAAGTCGGCTTTTTTCTTGACAATACTATCTCCAAAGGCGTATATTCTTGGAGTCGGGCAGATAGCTCAGTTGGTAGAGCACAGGACTGAAAATCCTGGTGTCGAGAGTTCGATTCTCTCTCTGCCCATTTCCATACTTTTTTTTATTCAATTTACAGTCCATTCACTGATACTTCTCTGTTGTAATATCAATACAACTTTTTTAATTTCGTATTTTGACTAAAGTGTCAACCCGTGCCAGATAATCTCACGAATTGAATTGACACTTTTTAGTCTAAAATCAATAAATAAATCGTCTTGGCTATTGTCTCAAGACCGTAGAATTCTCAGTGAATTCCGCAATGATGCAGCCTTATGAATCGACTTCAGATCTGAACATCAAAACAACTCAAAAAAAAGCCGGAAAGCCCTTGCTTCCCGGCTGCAAAATCATTTCGGGCCATACTTTATCGCACTAACTTATCCCTGCAGAGAATGGGCTGCTTCCCTCGCTTTGATCATCAACGGGCTGTCGGCCGTTGTCGAGGCTGGCAGGTTGCCCATCATCGCCGCCGTCAGAAGTTCACGATTCCTCGAAGAGCCGGCCAGGAGTGATTCTTCCCACGCTGCCGCTCCAAATTTGTAGTCGTGACTGTCTCGCCCCTTATGGAAAATCATGCGACGGGCTGCCGCAAAAATGGCCTCGTGCGACCCGCCGTTTTGAAGAAAACCAAGCGTTTTTCGTGCTGCCTCGGTTCTATTTTTGCCAACTGTGGTGAAGATCTCGGCAATGGCTTCGTCAGGTTTCCCAGGTAAATCCATCGCCTCAAGCTTATTGATATCAAGGGCAGGGGCGTCGCCCAGGGCCTGACGGAAGAGTGTCACCCACCCTGCAGCCTGTGCCATGGCCAGCTTTCTCGAATGGTCATCGCCAGCGGCCGTAAAGATATAATGAAGAGCATTGATCGATGTCACCGCATGCAGCGAGACTATGCCGGGCTTTCTCAGAAGCAGCTCGTTCGATGCCTTCAGAATCACGTCCCAAATGGCCTGTGGGCTGCTGCCTGCTTTTACAAATTCTGCCATCGCCGCACCGGCATCTTTCGGAGCCGCCTGTCGAAGGCCTTCGATAAGTGATTCCGCTGACTTGCCGTTGCTTCCAGTGCCCACGAGCCAGTGCTCAGGGAATTGGCGAACAACCTCCTGATTTTCTGCATAATGGCCCACAACATCTGTGCCGGACGCACCTTGCCTGTCAAGCAGGGCATAGGCCAACGATCGCAGCACGGGCTCGGAATTCTGCCAGCCGATAGCCTGAAGAGTTCGCCAGCACTGGGCTGCAAAAATGGCTTTATGACCAATATTTCGCTGGTCTCTGATGGCGAATTTCCAGAACGATTCCATCACATCTGCCGCGCCATGA
>JBEITT010000063.1:0-30115 GCA_040374745.1 Planctomycetaceae bacterium
TCGGTAGAGACTGGCAATGCGCAAATGAAATTCGGGATATAATTGATTGCTTTTTGAGGTAGTGAGCAGATCACTGATAGCCTCGCTGAAAAGATTGTTTTTGATACGAATTTCGGCCCTGGCCAGGCGTGCTGTCGATAAATCAGGCTTCCGTAAAATTAATTGATCAAGTATTTCGAGAGCTTTGCCGGGATTTCTGGGCTCTACCCGTTCAAACTCAAGGGCCGAATTCAAAAGGGATTCGGTTTCGTCCGGATATTTTTCAATCATGAGATCCGCGACTTTTTCAGCCTGCTTCAGGTCACCCCAGCTTTTGACTTCAATGAGAATCTCAAGCAGATAAGCCGCACTACATTTCTCTTTCAGAATAAGGTTATTCACCAGACCTATAGCATCCTTGTTGAGCGGAGAATCAGAAAGAGCAATCTGCATCAGCGGCCTGAACCAGATATTGCTACAGGATATTTCAGGTTCATAGGTATTGACAATCGTAATAATCTCAGCAAATGCACGCTGTCCTTCACGCAGCAGTCGGTCCATCCAGCATTTAATGGCGAATCTTGTTAATTCGCTTTGCCGTAGTGGCGACAATAACCGTGGATTTCTTTTAATTGTATCAATTACTCTTTTTTCGTCTTTAAGGATCGTAAGGCCTGTCATGGCATGGTCAAATTCCAACTCGGATGTTGGATTTGAAAGTTGCTGTTGCCACTTCAAAAGAAATGGTGTCAAGATTATTTCAATTTCATTAAACTCTTTCTGTTCGAGGCGAATGGTGCAGAGTTCAATGGCACTTTCTTCGATTTTGCGGAGAGGGTCAAGAATCCGGGCAGCATCATTTAATCTTTTGTTTGATCGGTAGAATCTGCCAAGTTCAAGCCTCACAGCAGGTTCGACTCTTTTGTCGGCCATGGCCCGAAGCAGCATCCGCTCTAACAGAAGTTTCATTTCTACTGACTGATTCGAATCATTAAGGTATTTTCTGGCGATATGCAAGGATGCCTGGCCGTTTATTCCGGTGGTATTCAGGGCGAGTGTTTGATATATCTGGTCAGCGATCAGGTCATTACCTGAGAGTTCCTTAATGCTGGCATAGTCCAGCAGTATATTATCGTTGGGAAGTGGCAGCATGCCGGCCTGTTTTTTCAGAAGTGTTTCAGCAACTTTCAAGTTTTTTTCAGCAACAGCAGATTCAAATCGGGCAGAATAGGACAACGAAAAATTTGTGTCAGCCTGGACATGCGTAAGAATAATAAAAATATTCACTAATGAAGTAATTAAGCACGGCACTATCAGGATAAGTGTAAGATATTGCTGTTTTAAAAATAAGATGTATTTGTTGGGTTTGCTGTTTTTTCTGAGTTTTTGTGAATCCGAGCCGTCCAGCGAATATGCGGACAGAATTTTTCTGATGGATTTCAGTGTTAACTTTTCTTTTTTACCTTTTCTTGAATTATCCAGATCAGAATTGCCGGCAGAAAAGAAAATCCTTTTAAATTGCTTCCAGCGTTCTTTCAATGACTTACGTGGTTTCAAATCACCTGAACCAACAGTTAACGAGCGGCTGCCGGTGATTCGCGATCCGGGCGAATCGTTTCGATAAAAAATGCTCCAGAAATTGCGTTTTCGGTATTTTCGTTTACGCTGTGACATCGGCTGTTTTAAGGTCTGTTAAGGTTTTACATCGGCCGAGCCTGTTTTTACTTTTGGCCGGCTTTGATTCTGGTTTTCCAGCTTTTCATTAATTTCACGAAGCCTGGTTTCATGAATTTTGACGAGATCCGGTTTGCCTTTCCTGCGATAAAGCCTGATCAGCGTTTCATGAATTTCGCTGACTTCCGGAAAGGCGGTCAGGCTTCTGGTGAGGTCGTAAATTGCCTTATCGTCCTCACCCAGTTCGGCGAGAATCTGACCCCTGGTCTCGATAAATATCAGGTTATCAGGCTCGCTCTTCAATACATTCTCAATCAGTTTAAGAGCTCTGGCAGGGTCTTTGGGTTCCAGTTTGTAAAGCAGGTTCGCCAGATTATTAGATGCAATTATATTTTCCGGATCACGCAGCACGGATTCTTCAAGCAGTTCACGGGAAATTCCGGAATCGTTTTTCTTTCTTGCCAGATTTCCCCAGATCATTAATTCTGTTGAGTCCAGTATTTTTCTGTATTTGTTAACTAATTGAATTCCGGATTTGTAGAATTCGTTGGATAAAGGTGACTTGCGGTCGGCAAATCGAGTCAGTGCATTCCATAATTCATGGTTCTCCGGCGATTTTGAAATGGAATCAATAACCTCACTGACAACCGGTTGATATTCATCAGGCTTGGATTCCAGCAACCCAAGGGCCTTGATCGCCAGAAACCGGTTCTTCCAGAAGAGGATCGACTTTTCGCCATCCAGTTCACTCAGCCAGTCATTCAGAAGCGGTTCAGCTTTGGACCACTGCCCTGAAAGAGCCAGGCAAAGGAGGTATCTTTCACGATCCTGGGTGCTTTCTGCAATCACACCCGAGAGACTTTCGTAACGGTTGACGATGAACCGGGCATATATTTCCTGATTCAGCCGATCACCCTGCTTAAATGCAATCCGGGCCAGATAATAATAACCGGTGGGCCACGACTCGAGTCGGGGAGTTGCCAGCCGGATGACCTCGTTGTATTCACCAGTTGTCATTAACAGATCAAGAAGAGATTCAAGCAGATCAACCCGATTCGGTTCAGCAGAGAATCCGCTGCGAAGATGATACTTTACTATATTAAGTAACTTTGGAACCTCTTCGACTTTCATGGATTCCGAATTCCAAGCCTTTCTGGCAAGAAAGAGATGTGCATCGGCAAAATCGCCATTTTCGGGGCTGGCCAGTGCGTTGATCAGTTCATTGGCTCTTAACTGATCAGTCGCTGATTGAGAAGTGAGCAGTACTTCTGCGAGTCGCCAGAGATTGGCAGGAGTTTTTGATTGATTACAGACGAGTCTGGCAGCGATATAAGCTGAGTTGAAGTCTCCAGACTTGAGTTTCTGGCGAGTCAGCGTATTGAATCGCGAACTTTCGCTGAGCAGGTTTTTTGTCTGAATTCGAATCTGCCAGAGATAAATCGAGACAAGGATGAAAAGTGCCGGCAATCCGAGTATGAAAGGTTCGAGCTTCCTTCTTTTTATGTCGGAGATGCTGCCTGTGTCGAAAAGAGCCCGGCGAGGCAGCCTGGAAATCCATCTCAGAGTGCGTGAAATGGTTTTGAGAATTAAAAGGATAAAACTGAATCGGGTATCGCCGACTGATGCTGTTTGCGGGTCGTCATGCGAGGATTCGGTCTCAGTGTTCGATACGCCGTCAGGCTCGGAGAAATCCTGTCGGGGATTCTCCATTATTGTCATCAATTCAACCAGTTGATCCTGAAGGATTGATTTGAGTTTCTGGCGGTTGGGTTCTTCAGAGCCAAATTCGTCGAGATAGGAATCGGAATCATGTTTATCAGTTGGGCCAGGGTCGGGCTTTGAATCTTGATCGGCTTTGTCCGCTTTTGAATGTTGAGATTTATTGGCAATTTGAAATTCATCGCCGACGATTTCAATTTCATCAGCCGTGATGTGGTCGCGAAAGAGTTGCTTTGAGGCTTTCTTATTTTTCAGAACAACAAAATCATCAGGTTCAGGTTCAGATGAGACCGGATATTGAGCATTCGGAATCTGATCATCAATTTCAGAGAATGAAGCGGGACCTGATTTACCGGCAATAAAATAGTCGTCAGTATTTGTAGATGAATATTGCTCGCGACCAGATGGATTTCGGGATGAAATATCATTCAGTTCTTCATTATCGGTATGCTTTTGGGAGTCATAGTCTGGATGCGAGCCGATTTGTAGATCCTGATCATCGCCGATCAGTGATGATCCATCAGAATTCGCTTTATTTCTGTAATGGCTGAAAATGGAACTGAAAAAAAAAGTTATCCTGCCAAGAAAAGTGCCGGTTTGCTCTGGGGCCAACCCAGATTCACTGGCAATTTCCAGGTCGTCCTCCGAATCCTGATTCTGCCATGAATCAGGATCATTTTCCGGGTCATTTTCAGACGAAGTAAATTCGTAACTCATCAGATTACCCGTGCTTGGCTGTTCTGAACAGGTCTTGGTTCGAATGTTACCTGAGAGTTCCGGGAAGATCTTTAATTCACGGGCCTGCCACTTGTTTATTATGATATTATACGACTTGTAATTATAATTTCTCTATGATTCATCACAAAATAATAATAAACTGCTCGAAATCCTCAATTGAAATATCAATAAATTTGCCGCGAATTGATCTTTATTTCAATTCATCAGGCAGGGTTCTTGTAAAAACTCCGGTTGCAAGTTCATCGAGAGATTGCAAATCTTCATCGCGAAGTGTTGCATAAGATTGAAGAAAAAGTTCGGTGATGTAGTCAGGTCTGGTCTGGTTGTCGCGGAGAAATAGGCTTTGCAGAAAATGAAACCAGGCGGTGCGGGGAATGCTTCGAATAGTCGGTTCGAGAGCGGTTTTCCCATCCGTTGTCTGAATCATATAAACAAGTTTTGCCCGCTCGCCTGTCGGTTGTGACAGATCAACAACAATATAAGGCTTGGTGTTCTGAGTTTCCCCTATGATTCTGGCATTACCTACTTTCCATCCCTGATGCATGTAATCCTGGAATCGGTCCTGCCATGACCAGACGGGACCGATTAATGAGGCACGTACAATTTTGTTGTTAAAAGCGTAAGTGTCGGAAAAAGCTTTTGTCCCCGACGAAAAGACCAGTGGTGCAGAATCGCCAAGCACAGGCTGTTTTAACTGTGTCCAACGACCGATTCGCAGTGGCCATACCGGACTTTTCTCAGGTATGACATAGTTTTGCCAATTCGCCGTAATGGTTGAACGGGCAGAAGAAGCCGACCTGATTTTGTACCAGTCAAAGGCAACAATCGCCACGCTGAGAATCGCCAATGCGCCAAAGACAAGAACGGGCAGAGGCTGATCTGCTTTATTTATGGGATTCTCAACCAGTTGAGGATCATCAGTCAGCCGTGTTTCGTTCTCAAGGATCTTGCGGTCACGCTTGATCCACATAAGGGGATTAAGCAAACCAAGGACCAGAAGTAACTGATCAGAGCTGAGAATAAGTATCAAAGCGGCTAATGTAACACCCGCTACCGATGCCCATAATCCGTCAGCCAGCCCTGCAACACCTGAGACTGCAATACATCTGCCGAAGAGCCAGAGGGCGTTGGAAAAAAGAACCCAGACAAAACCAGCCATGGAGAGCAAAATTGTATGCACGGGGCCACGATGCATCAGCATTGCCGTGGCGCAGGAGACAAGTACTCCGGTTCGAAGACCGGATAGGTGTCCGGCAGTTCCCGGTAGAGAAACATTGCCCTTTTCCATCTCGATTGTGCTGCCGGATGGATAATTCAGAATTTCACGGTTGTCGAGTCGGTCACTGACCAGCCTGGTGACATAAAGCTGAGAACGGGTTTCAATTCGTTGAGTAAGTTCTGGTGCTACAGGCCAGACGCAGAACATGGCAACAATTGCCGTAAGCAAGTCTTTAAGAGGAGAGGTTGAAGGATTTTTGAGAGACAGGTTAATCAGGGCCAGACCGAAGGCCACAGACGCAGGCCATCGAACGGGAGTGATCAAAAGCAGGCCGAGAAGGGCGACGGTCAGAGTTGAGAGGATGACTGACGAAATGCTGGAAAGACCCTGATAGGCAGCAATATCAGTGCTGGATGAGTCATGGTCGGGCAATTTTGCCGATTGACGTTTTAACCTGATCAGCGGCGAGGCAATGATTGTCAGCAAGGCCAGAGACGAGAGTATATTTAAAAAAACGGGCTGATTGCCAAAAGAGAACAAGCAACAAAGACCAGCAGCAATTGCGGTTGTTAAGAGTGGCAAGATTGAGGCATTGATCATATCGGCTTGGCCAGTCGATGCATAGCATTGTGGAACAAAGCGGAGGAGGAGGGATTCGAACCCTCGGTACGGAGCAAACCGTACACCGGTTTTCGAAACCGGCCCTTTCAACCACTCAGGCACCCCTCCGGGTTACATCATTATACGATCTGATCGTCCGAGTGCAACCTTCGCTGTTCGAAAAAACCTTGAAGCAGCGCGATTGATTCGTCACTGAGGATGCCTTCAGTAATGGTTAGTCGATGATTCATCCTTGGATCGTCAGCGATTCGATAAATACTTCGGCAGCCTCCAAATCTTTTATCGCGGGCCGCATAGCAAAGGCGTCCGACCCGTGCCTGAACCAGTGCGGCAGCGCACATGGGGCATGGTTCAAGGCTCACATAAAGTGTTGAACCAATTAATGCACGACGACCACATCTGCTGGAAGCACTGCTGATTACCAGTCGCTCGGCATGGGCTGTCGGGTCGCCTGTCGCTTCAACCTGATTGGTTGACTTAAAGACTTCCCCATCACGCAACACCAGAATTGCGCCAACAGGTATTTCTGAACTTGCCGCCGCTGATCGAGCAAGTTCAAGGCATTCACCCATGTAAAATAAATCGGATTCTGGGGTGAGACCAAATTCCATAAGTACACTCGATAGGATTCGAACCTATAACCTTCGGTTCCGTAGACCGATGCTCTATCCAATTGAGCTACGAGTGCATCTGACCACTCCAATATAAAGGTTGAACCTAAAAAATCAAGTGGGTGCCGGTCTCAATCGACTGCAGATGACACCCGGTTAAACCTAAAGCCATGGCCTCTCAAAGTTATGATCATTTTCTGAATATTCTGCCTTGTGAGAAGACATGGAAAGACCTGAGCTGAAAACATGAACTTGGGAATCCAAGCAAGAGCCAACGATGAAACATTTTCAAATTCAGCAGATTAACCGTACACTGTCATTCATTGATGCCCTGCCGGTTGCGATCGATCTGGATCATTGGGAGAACAAAAATGGCTTCTCAGTATTTGATTAAAAAATCTTGGATAAGTTTCTGTATCGTTATTTTAATGGCACCAGCAGGCTTTTTTGTCACGGGGCGATCAATTTTGGGTCTTGAAGCATATCAGGCGAAAAAGAGTTCTCAAACACGACCTGCACACAATGATAGTGAGCTTAAGTTCTGGCTTGAAAATATGTTGCGTTATCATCGCTATACCCTGGATGAAGCAGCCGAAGTCACAGGAATTGAATGTGATAAGATTAAATTGGAATTAGATCGACTGAGCATTGATTTACGACCTTCGAAGCCAGAATCAGGCAAATTGATTCTCAAACCATATCCTGGGGGAAGGCACCCGCGAATTGGTTTTCTGGAAGGTGCCATTGACCCGCACCGAGAAACTAAAATTAGTGTTTTTACGCCTTGGGATACCGAGAGTTATGTAGTGGTTGACTTGCCGGAAGCGATCTTTTCGAACCTTGGTCTGACTTATCTGGCTCACACGCATATTCCGACAATTTTTGACAAGACGGGTACGAAGCTGGATGTGATGGAGTGGAAGAGAGAGGGAAACGGAGATCTTTCTTTGACCCGAAATTTACCCAATGGAATTTCGTATTCGGCGAGAGCAATGGCAAGAAACAACGAAATTCAGATGGAGTTGGAACTGAAAAATGGTACTGGCCAGAAACTCACGGGTTTGAAAGTGCAGCAATGCGCGATGCTGAAAGGCACCAAGGAGTTTAATGCACAAACCAATAGTAACAAAAAATTTATTTCGCCCTATGCCGTGGTGGGTAACATGGCCGGAAACCGATGGGTTTTACATGCATGGTCCAGGCCTGTAAGGGTCTGGGGTAATGCACCATGCCCATGCCTGCATTCTGACCCCCAATTTCCAGACCTCGAGCCGGGGCAGCAAGCGAAACTGGTTGGCCGACTATGGTTTTATGAAGGGAATGATGTTGAAAACTTCATCAATAAGAAAATTGCTGAAGGTTGGGACAAGAAATGACCAGGGGTATCAGACTGATGAATCGAAAATACTTGCTTCTTTTTATTGTGCCGCTGCTGAGTGGTGTGCCGGGCTGTGGATCAAAGCCTGAGGAAACAGAATCCCGAAAAGTTGAGAGTTCCAAATCAGCAGTGATTCATAAAACTTCAGAGCCATTACCACCAGCCAGGCGAATTGCGTCGCACTAATCAAATCGGCGGATCATTCGATGACAAAGATATTTCTGTTGCGACATGCACAGACCGCAGATGTTACGAAGTTTCATGGCAGCGAGTCAGATATTGGGCTTTCCGCATGGGGGCATGAACAAAGCCAGAGACTGGCGGATTTATTTGCTGATATAAAAATTGATCTTGTTTACAGCTCAGCCATGCGACGGGCGATTGACACAGCCTTACCACTGACGAAACGAAAAGGGCTTGGACTGATTCAGGTGGGAGCACTGCACGAGAGGTCAATGGGAGAGTTGGCGGGGGCCTGTCGCGAGGAATTTCGGCACATTTACACTAAGGCAATGGACGAGTGGTCTGCTGGAAATCTGGATTTTACGCACCCAACTGGCGAAAGCTACAGGCAAATGCAGGTGAGAGGTGTTCCGGCATTGCGGAATATTGCAGAACAGCATTCAGGCAAAAGTGTTGTAGTTGTTTCCCATGGCATGCTGATTCGCGTGCTTCTGGCCAGTATGGTCAGGGGTATGAGTTTTGCTGAACTTCACAACATCAAGATCGATAATGTCGCGGTTAATGAACTTGTCTGGGACGGTAAAATGTTCGATGCCGTAACACTTTACCAATTGCCCGACAATTTGCGGAACCCGCCTGATGACAAGCCGTTCTGGTGAGAAAAAACGAAAGCCGGCTGGCTTTCGTTTTCGGGGGGATTCGCTGAACAGGTTCCGCGATTACATGCCTAGATCCTGCAGCCTGGCTGTACTGTCGCCAACTGAGGCAGCAGGTACACCCATTCTATCCAGCATTGAAAGAAAGAGATTATTAAGTGGCATATCCTGGCGATATTGAATGTGGCGACCACTCACCAGAGTGCCGCTGCCATTGCCAGCCAGAAGGATAGGGAGGTCGTCGTGGTTGTGGCGGTTACCATCACCAAGGCCACTGCCATAGACGATCATGCTGTGGTCGAGCAATGTGCCATCGCCTTCTTCAATCGCCTGAAGATTATTGAGGAAGTAGGCAAATTGATCAATGTGGAACGTGTTGATTTTCTGAATTTTTGATTGCTTTTCAGGGGCGTTTCCGTGGTGTGAGAGGTCGTGATGACCTTCAGGCACTTCAATGAAGCCATAGCTTCGGTTCGAACCTTCATTAGCATACATGAAAGTTCCGATACGGGTCTGGTCTGTCTGGAAAGCAAGCACCATCAGATCCATGAGCAGACGAATATGTTCACGAAAATCGGCTGGAACTCCCGTTGGTGACTGCATGGAAATGGTGGGCGATTCTGGAGTGCCTTCACTGCCATCATTCTTCGGACGACTTGCCCTGGCAATACGCATTTCAACTTCACGAATGGAATTAAGATATTCGTCGACTTTTCGCTGGTCGTTCGCAGCCAGCCGCGGCTTGAGGCGGTTTACATCCTCCAGCACAAAGTCAATCATGCTTTGACGATGTCGCTTTCGCCGCCAGGCGTTCACGTCTGACGGATCTGCGTTCCAGTCGCCGAAGAGTCTGTCAAAAACAATTCGGGGATTGACTTCCTTGGGGTTGGGAACGGTTTCTGATCGCCAGGAAATATTTGAGGAATAAGCGCAGGAATAACCACTGTCGCAATTGCCAGACTGAGCACCGCGGTCGCAGCCGACTTCCAGGGAACGGAATTTGGTGAGATGACCAATGGCGTCAGCCGCCACCTGGTCAGCCGAAATTCCGGCTCGAATGTTGGCACCGTCGGTCTTCACCGGGTGTGTGCCAGTCAAAAAGCTACCCAAGGCCCGGGCATGATCGCCGGCACCATCGCCCAAAGCACGACCGCCGTTTTGTGTAAGCCCTGACAATACAAGAAGTTGTTTCTTGTAAGGATTAAGTGCTGACAAGGTTTTGGGAAGGTCTGTCAGGGTACCAGTTTTTTCTGGCCGCCAGTCGGGCATATGCACGCCATTGGGCACGTAGAAGAAGGCCATTCGCGTCGGGGCTTCGCTGGCGAACCCCTTGGCAGCCTTATTCATAACAGCTGCCTTCGATTGTGGAGCAGCACCCATGGACTCCAGCCAAGGCAGTGCCATGGAAGTGCCAAGGCCACGCAGAACAGTTCTTCGTGAAAGCGGGGCTGGACGATTCATCATTTGGCCTTTGCTGTCAGGCGTTTTTGAAATGGCTCACTAAGGACGATTTCCATCACGATGCGGGAGAACTTGTAACCGTCTTTTTCAACGGATTTTGCAATTTCTTCCACAGCACATTGATCATTGCTCTCGAGGCCTCTGCCAAGAGAATAGATCAGCATTTTTTCAACCAGATTTCGTACAAATTCCGTTTTTC
The DNA here is from genome assembly GCA_040374745.1 of Planctomycetaceae bacterium. Lineage (GTDB taxonomy): Bacteria > Planctomycetota > Planctomycetia > Isosphaerales > Isosphaeraceae > QWQI01. The sequence goes on from JBEITT010000063.1 coordinate 10,439, forward strand.
GACCCATCAGGATCTTTTTCAGTTCTGCTGGACCACTGAACTTCTCGCCCGACGGCAATTCCCCTGATGAATCGATCTTATCCTTGCCGTCAATGGTTCGCCAGCTTCCCACAGCATCAAAATTTTCAAGGCCGAAACCAAGGGGATCCATTTTGGCATGGCAGTTGGCACAGGCAGGGTCTTTGCGGTGTTGTTCCATTTTCTGTCGCAGAGTTCCTGAAAGTTCGGCGTCGTCAGCCTTTAGTTCAGGAACGTTGGGTGGTGGGGCGGGCGGCGGGGTTCCCAGAATTTGTTCCAGAATCCACCGGCCACGTTTGACGGGGCTTGTGCGTGTCGGATTGGATGTCACGGCGAGAATGCTGGCCTGAGTGATCAAGCCACCACGGCCACTTGCCTTGTCTACGGAAACCTTGCGGAACTGCCTTCCCTGAACATCGTTGATGCCATAATGCTTTGCCAGATTTTCGTTCACAAATGTGTAATCGGCGTCAAGCAGTTCCAGCACGCTGCGGTCTTCCCGAATCACATATCCAAGAAACTGGCGGGTTTCGACCATAAAGTCTCGCCGTAGACCACCATCGAAAGAGGGAAATCGCTTACGGTCAAAACCAATATTCTGTAAATTTCGGAGCTGTAACCACTGCATGCCAAATTGTTCGACAAACTGATTGATCTTCTGACTTCTGAGCATGCGAGTGATTTGTTTTTCGAGATTGCCGTCCATCTGTAATCGACCAGACCTGGCAAGATCATAAAGTTCATCATCAGGCATGGTGCTGTGCAGGAAATACGAAATGCGCGTGGCAAGTTCGTAGTCGCTGAGTTTGCGGACAGGAGCGTTGAAATTGTAGCCCGGGTCAGCTTCCATCTTAAACAGGAAATGAGGTGAGATCAGCATGGCTTTCAGTGCAAGCTGAATACCTGATTCAAAGGTTTCACCTGCTCTGCGTGACTGGTTGAAAAGATCGGTCAGACGGCCAATTTCTTCACTTCGGGGCGGACGCCGATAAGCTTGCTCTGTGAGTTTTGAAATGATTTTTCGGGAACAGTCGTCTGCATGGTCTCCATCAGGATGGCATGCGAAAGTCCTTTTATGAAAATTACTTAAGATTGGTTTGTCTTTGGGCGCCGGGCCGACCCACTGTATGGATTCGACCAGAAGATTCCGATCGTATCCGGCTTTGCCATCCTTTTTCTCAACGTAGGCATCGTTGATAAAGCTGATTTTGACTGGCAGTTCAGCGGCTTTTTCGAGAGGTACAATTACCTCGTAACTGCCCGGACTGGTGCGGATCGCCTTGACGTCGATAACTTTCTCAGGCTGACCGGCGATTTCGATTTTCATGCGGGCTGGCTCATCGCCACCCTGGTCACCCCAGGCCCTTACCTGAACACGGTATTCACCTGGTTTTTCGGCTTTAACCTGAAAACTGAGAGCGCCGTTTGAAATGAAATATTTTCCGCCTTCACCAAAAGGTTTGACAGCTTCGGTGGCATTTACGCGGTCAAGCTCAATCGGAGTGGCAATGCCCTTTGAGTTGGCGTCAGCGTTGATTGCCTCTTCGGAAATCTGTTCTGCAGCGGCAAAATATTTTTCCATCAGCACAGTTGATAACGTCAGCACATCGCCGATGTTATCAAATCCGTAGCCAACGTCATCCGATGGGAACTCGTCGGTCGGTTTATAATCCACCCCGAGAAGGTCCCTGATTGTGTTCCGGTATTCCACCCGATTTAGCCGACGAAGCGTAACTCTACCCGGTGATTGATCTTCAGGTTTGCATCCCTGGCTGGTCAGATAGCCTTCGATCCAACCTGACATTGCATCAGCATCGTCCGGCTTGGGCTGTGGCGATTCATCGGGGGGCATTTCGCCCGAGGCCATGTATTCGGCAGCACGTTGCCAGATTTTGCGGTCTTTGGCCAGCAGTTCGACTTTGTCAAACCTGGCCAGGTTCAAGCCGGCCTTCGGTTTATCGGCACCGTGGCAATTGAGACAATATTTTGAAAGAAACGGCTTTAATTTTGTCTCGAAATCTGCCTGAAACTGAGGATCGGTTGTGGCTGGAGCATCGGCCGCATGCAAAAAAGGCATTAAAGCCAGCGAGCAGAAAAATGTGATCAGGCCGGGAAATCGCATGGGAGGCAAGGCTCGATTCAGATCGGGCAGGCAGGATTCTTTAATCTATTATCGACCACGAAGGTCAACTTTTCAACATTAATTCAGCGATGAAACGACGAATAAAGTCCAATTAATTCAGCCGTAGGTTCCAAAAAAATCAGTGTGGCCCGATCCAGCCGGTTTTACCCGCGGCACTTTCATGCCAAGGTGTTCATAGGCTTTGGGTGTGGCGCACCGACCGCGTGGCGTGCGAATAATAAAATGGCATCGCAGCAGGTAAGGTTCAATTTCATCGGAAATTGTGTCCAGAGAGATTGCCAGCGTTGCTGCCAATGCTTCTATGCCCGTCGGCCCGCCCTGAAAGACCTGGATAAGCGTTTCAAGATAGCGACGGTCTTGTCTGTCAAGCCCTTCGCGGTCAATCTCCTGCATGTTAAGTGCTTCGCGGGCAATGGTTTCTGTTACAATACCATCGGCTCTGGCCGTGGCAAAGTCTCGCACCCATCTCAGGCGAGCGTTGGCCAGCCGGGGCGTGCCGCGGCTTCGGTGCGCCAGTTCCACGGCGGCTTCACGCGTGATTGTGGTTTTTAGTTTAGCGGCGTTGACTGTCACGATGCGTGCCAAATCTTCGATGTCATAAAATTCCAGATGCTCGTGCATGTGAAACCGATCTCGCAGCGGGCTGGAAAGCATGCCACTGCGGGTGGTGGCACCGATGATCGTAAACTTCTTGAGCGGAAGGTTTAATGTGCGTGCCGAGACTCCTTCGCCCAGCACCACGTCAACCCGGAAGTCTTCCATCACCGGATAAATAAATTCTTCAACCGACTTTGGCAATCGGTGTATTTCGTCGATGAACAGTATCGATCCTTCAGCGGCGTTGGTTAAAAACGGCATAACATCGCCTTTTTTATCCAATGCGGGACCGCTGGTCATCGCAAGTTCAACGCCCAGCTCATGATGCAGAACTGAAGCGAAAGTCGTCTTGCCCAGGCCCGGCGGACCGTCAAAGAGGATATGCGGCAGGGGCTCGCCGCGTTTCTGGCAGGCTTCAAGAGCGACGCGAAGACGTTCGGCCACTGATCGCTGACCGATCATGTCAACCAGTCGGGTCGGCCGAAGGCTGTCACTACCAGGGTCGATCGGTTCGTGCAGATCGTCATTCCGGATGGGCCGCTGGGGAGGCGTGTTGTTACTACCGGCACCATTGCCTTGAATTTTTCGCTCACGCATTATTGAACATCCCTGCGTTTTGCCGGCCCGGGTGCATGATGTTCAAATCAATACAACCCTTAAATATTCGGCAAACAGGCCAATTTGTCTGCTAAACATGATAACAGGTGACTGAGCATTTGACCAGATATTCAGACCTTAATCTTTGCGTTTTTTCGATTTGCTGTCGCTTTTGTTCGAAGTCGACTTGGTTTCTGTGTTGTAAACGGCGGCCAACAGGTCGGTGGCACTGCTGAATTCGCGGCCATCGGCCAGGGCGGTTTCTATCATCTGCCTGGCCATCAGGTCGGTGTGGCCGAAAGTGAGAAGAACCTGAAAAGCATCGTCGAAAAGATCGCTGCTGATGCCGGCTTTTTTGCCACCGGCGGTATCGCTGCCTGCAGTCATCCTGGCAGATTCCAGGGCAAAGTGGGCAACTTTGCGGCGCAGCTTGGCGACGATGCGTTCAGCAAAGGCCTCGCCAATGCCTGGAAGAGTCGAGAGCCCTTTCACGTCCTGATTCTGGATCATTCGGGCCAGGTCGGCCACGGGCCGGGTCATGGCTCGCAGGGCTTTTCGCACACCAACACCATCGACGGAAGTGAAAACGTCGAAAAATTCTCGATCAAGCGGCGATTGAAATCCAATGAGTCTTGGGCTCATGTGTGAACCGCCAACGCCGCCTTCGATGTCGAAAATGGTGAAGAGCGTGACTTCCTGGCCGACTTTTGACTGAAGCCTGAGCCGAGTTTCTTCTGAAATCAGGGCAGAAATCTGCACAGGCCCGATGGTGAGGAAGGCTTCGTCAAGCCCAAGGCTTTCAAGAGTGCCGGTGAGACGCGAGATCATGGGTTGGCAAGCCCCGGTGCAGCGGGTGGAAAGGGCGAATTGACCGGGCCTGAAGCCGGGGGGAGAGGCGTGTTCGACGCCTTGGAGACAGTCGGGTCAAGACTGGCTTTGGCTGATGTTTTCTGTGTTGCCTGGGCAACGACTGGGTCGTCGATATAACCCGGTTTGTTTTTTGCCAGATATTCGTGCCAGCTGTTAGCCTCAGAGCCCGGGTCAGCACCGGTGATGGATTTCAGGGCTCGATAGGCCGCCAGGCGAATGGCGGGGTCGTCGTTATTCAAATTTTCGGTTAAAGAAATGAGGATTCGTGGTTCCTGTGGCTTCAGGTTCGCCAAGCCTTCTGCGGCGGCAACACGCCCGTTATGGGTGGGGTCGATGGCCATCATGCGGGCCAGCAGCACGGCGTCTTCCGGCTTGCCGACATGCCCCAGAGCCCGGGCGGCTTCGCAGCGCACTTCTTCGTCGGGGTCATCCATGGCTTTAACGAGGGCGTCGCGTGCCTCGGCCTGCTTGAGCTTGCCCAGGCTGCGGCAGATGACGGCGCGGGAAATGGGCGGCTCTTTGCCTTCCATCAGCCTTTTTGAGAGTTCGGCAACCGATTCGCCCAGTTGTTCGGAGTTGTCATAAGTGCCTGATCTGCCAAGTTTTTCATACGCCTTATAGCGTTTGTTCGGGTCCTGGTCCTGGCGAACATGGGCAAGCATGCTGCGGGCCGTGGTGCCGAGTGAGCCGGCACAGCCGGTGCTGACGATACAGAAAAGTAAAGTGAAAACGGCTTTTAAAACCTTGAGGGAAGCGTCAAAACTGGGTGTTTTCATGATTTTCACAAATCTTCCTGACGTTTGCCATTTCGCCGATTCCGTGGCTGGGGGCATGGTAAGTGGAATCAAGAAATCGGGCAAGGCGAATCTGCGAATTCAGCAGGGTCGTTTGATTTTCGTTGGCGGAAAATGGGGGACAGGCACATTCGCTACGCTGAATGAGCCAGTCCCCATTTTCCAGCACTGCTTATCATCAACGTGCCCTGCAAGAGAATTAAACGGCCCTGGCTGATTCAGATCTCTCTGAAAGGCCAACAGTAAATGAAGAAAGTAAGCTGTAATTTACTGCTCGATTTTGCTTTGCTACTCTGTTAAATTACGTTAAGTGTGGTTGGTAACGACGATGTTTTTCGTAATTGTAGGAGCCTCATCGTGATGTATCTGCGTAATAGCCTGTCGGTTATGGTTGTGGCCCTTGCCTGCTGTGCATTAAGCAGCGGTGGTGTTCTGATGGCACAGACACCAAAAGAGATCACTAACAGTATCGGCATGAAGCTGAAGCTGATCCCGGCCGGGACATTCACGATGGGGTCACCTATTGAAGAAGATGGCGCGGATGAGGATGAAAAAGAGCATCAGGTGACTATCAGCAAGAGTTATTACCTTGGCGCATTTGAGGTGACACAGGGGCAATATGAGCAGGTGATGGGCGGAAATCCCAGTCATTTTCAGAAACGGGTCATCAAGAAACGTGATAGCTCGATGTATCCTGTTGAGCAAGTTTCGTGGGAGGATGCAGTCAAATTCTGCGAACGACTTTCAGAATTGCCCGAAGAGAAAAAAGCGGGGCGGGTTTATCGCCTGCCCACGGAAGCGGAATGGGAATATGCCTGCCGGGCGGGAAGCAAGACAGCTTTCACCTTTGGTAATAACCCAAGCGGGCTTGGTGCTTATGCATGGTTTAACGGTAACAGCGATGGGCAGACGCACCCGGTGGGCGAAAAGAAGGCGAACGCCTGGGGCCTTTATGACATGCACGGCAACGTTTGGGAGTGGTGTTCGGATTGGTATGGTCCGGATGCAAAATCAGCGGTTGTTGATCCAGTCGGACCGCGGGGGGGCGCGTTCCGCGTTCTTCGTGGGGGCGGTTGGTACCACGGAGCGGCGTTTTGCCGCTCGGCCAATCGCCACGGGTACTTTCCTGGCATCCGTGACCAGAGCGACGGCTTTCGTGTGGCCCTGAGTTCCTCTGGAATCCCCAAGTAAGGACTTAAACGGCGAAGGCACGAAGGTCGCGAAGCGGAGCCGCGACCGGAGAAGCCGAAGACGTGAGCAGGGGTTTGAAGTCCGTCGAAAATGGAGACTGGCTCATTGAGCATAGCGAATGTTCCTGTCACTCATTTTCCGCCAAGTTGAATTAAACGGCCCTGTATTTCATGAGAAACAGGCTTTAATACGAATTTGTTCCTCTTAATTTGAGGGTTAGTTTGGATAAAATATAATTTCATTAGAAAAGCATATGGCCGTTTTCGATGCGGTAAGGGTTCAGGCTACTCAAGCCGGTCGATTCCGGATAAGATTGGTCAGTCTAAGCAATTCGCAACGGAATTAACTGGCAAGGATTTGTGCCGTGTCGTACAAGACATTCAAGCATCTGCTTGGCGAGACGAGTCTCGAGCGCAAGTGCCGATTTATTTTTGGTGGTGGGATTCTGATTCTGGTCACGATGAGTTTTTATTTTTATGGCCAGAAGACGGAAGGGCTGGTGCTGGGTCAGAATACGCAGTCGGCCAAGATGCTGGTCAATCCGGTGGTGGTGAACCTGCACGCCCGATATTGGGTGGGCAAGGAATTTGAGCCGGTGATGGACGAGCTTTCGCAGGTGCTGGCGCCTGCAAACGACCTGACACCCAACGGAAATGAAATTACCAGCGGATATTCAGCCCGGATGTTCAATCCGTATTCAGATGACGCGGACGCGGAAAAGCCGCAGGACAGCTTTGAAACCCGTGTGATTGAGCGATTTATCAGGGCGGCTGAGGAGCGGGACCGATCAGGCGATAAAGCGGCTTTGGCCGGCATGATGCGATTTCCGAATGGCCAGAGTGTTTACGAGGACCGGATATTACCCGGCAAGCAGCGATACCAGTATATGCAGGCCGTTTTGTTTCAGCCTGGATGTCTGGTTGACTGCCATCAGGGCAATACGGCATTTAATCATATGATGCGTGAAGAGAACGGGCGACAAGTGCTGGTGAGCCCCGGGGATCTTGCCGGCATTATTTCGATCACGCTGCCGATGAGCCAGACGCAGAAGGCGATTAACCGCAACCGGGCAATTTTGATCACCGCGGCTTTGGTAACGGCGATTCTGGCGATGGTCGCAAGTTATGTGATAGTGCGGTATATCGTTGTCAAGCCGCTGAAGCATCTGCAAGACGTTTCCAATGCCATTGCCGCGGGTGTGCTGCACATTCGCAGCCAGATTCAGACAGGTGATGAATTCGAGGAGCTTTCACACGCGTTTAATCGAATGCTTCATAACCTGGTGGCCATGCAGCAGACTTTGAGGGAAGTGAATAACGACCTTGACCGGAAGCTGGATGAGCTGGCCCAGGCCAACCTTGCTTTGCACGAGATGAACCGGGTGAAGAGCGACTTTCTGGCGACCGTGAGCCATGAGTTGCGTACGCCTTTGAACTCGATCATCGGGTTTTCAGAGATTTTGGCAGAAGTGCCGGAACTGAAGCCACCACAAAAGAAATTCGCGAGCAATATTCAGTCATCCGGGCGAATGCTTCTTTCCATGATTAACGACATTCTTGACATGGCGAAAATCGAAAGTGGCAAGATGACAGTGAATCTCGAGGAGTTTTCCATTCGCGACCTGGCGGATGTGGTGAGCAACCAACTGCGGAACCTGGCCGAAAAGAAGAAAATTGATTTTCAGGTAACGGTTTCCGGCAATATTCCGCTGCTGTTTCAGGATCAGGTGAAGCTGAGACAGGTAATATTCAACCTGATTTCAAACGCAATCAAATTTACATATGATCATGGATTTGTGACACTTCGTATCTATCAGGAAGGCAGTTATATCTGGATTCATGTGACGGATAATGGTGTGGGCATTGCTGAAGAGGAGCAGGATCTGATCTTTGAAAAATTCCGCCAGAGTCGACGCACGGCGGAAGGTGTGCTGACCCGCGAACATGAGGGAACGGGGCTGGGGCTATCAATTGTGAGGGAATTCTGCAGGCTGATGGGTGGTGAAGTGAGCCTATCGAGCCGGCTTGGAGAAGGATCGACTTTTATGATTCACCTGCCGATTATTCACCCTCAATCAGCGCAGGGCGAGAGTTTCAGTGGTCGTGAAACGAGGAAACTGATTTGAGATTGGCTGGGAGAAATAGAGGTTTTATGCAGGTCAGTTTCGCGGTTCTTTATATTGCGGCTTTGGAGAGGCGGTTGGGCTGATGTCGTCGATAGGCAGAACTTCGTCCAGTTGTGCGTCCCACTTCATGTGGCCGATCGAGACCGAGACAGCCCTTTTTTTCAAATCGATTTTCGCGATCCTGCCTGGCCGGTCGTAGCCAAGTCGAGGAACGACGACACGATCGCCAATTTTCAATAATTCGCGAGCTTTCTTTAATTCTTCGGCGTTGCGATCGCGGGTTCGCTGTTCTTCCAGGGCTTTTTCCAGCTCGGTTTTCAGCCGATGGGCCTCAGCCTGGGCTGTCAGGGCCTCTTGTCGTGCTTTTTCGGCATCAAGCCTGAGTTTCTGCAGATCATCCAGTTCTTTACCACTGCCAGTTGCACCGGCGTTCAAGAAATTCTCAGCCCTGTCAACCACATGTCCGGGCAGATTGAGCCTTCGTGCGATTGCCAGTGCGTGCGATTTGCCGGCTTCGCCAATTCGCAGGTGATAAAGCGGGCGAAGGCTTTCCAGGTCGAATTCTACATTGGCATTTCGAACCCGGCTGTTTCCAAAGGCGATTGACTTCATTTCGCCCAGGTGTGTGGTGACAACGGCGAGGCAACTAATATTGTCGAGTTCGTCGATGATCGACCGCCCCAGCGAAGCGCCTTCCGCGGGGTCGGTGCCGGCCCCCATTTCATCCAGCAGAACAAGTGTTCGCTCGCTTGCCTGATTCAGTATGGCTGTCATGCGCTTCATGTGTGAAGAGAATGTGGAAAGAGATTGCTGCAGGCTTTGTTCATCACCAATATCGGCCAGGATTTCGTCGAGCATCTGCACTTGTGATCCTTCAGCCGCCGGGATGAAAAGCCCGCACTGTGCCATCAGGCAGATAAGCCCGAGCGTTTTCAGGGCAACTGTTTTGCCGCCGGTGTTGGGGCCAGTCACGATCAGAATTCGAAAGTCGAAACCGAGGTGAACATCGATGGGGGTGACCCTTCGACGCGGAGTTTCAGGGGTTGGCAAAGAGGCTTTAGGTCTTTCGGGTCTGCGTGGCTCAACTTGCTGATATTGAGCCCTTGCCTGCCGACGCGCTTCCTGTTCAATCCGCCTTTTTTCAGCCATGGCTGCCAGGTCCAGCCCAAGGCCACCTTTCAGATTCGTTTCTGGTTGAGGGTTGGTTTCGACCTCGACTTTCTCGACTGAAAGAGCTTCAGGCTTGGGCGGTGGAGCCTTGGGCAACTGGGCGAAAAGTGGTGATGCTGCAGGAAGTTCAGGTTTTGATTTTGTTTCGCTGGTGTGGGGAGCTTTCATTCCTGCAGGAAGATTGGCGAATCGAATGTCGGGACTCGCAGGTTTATGAATGGCTGGCGACGAATCGGTGGCAGGTGGTTTTTCGGTTTTATCTTGGGGGTTATCGGTTTGGTAATGTTCGTTCGATTCAGGTTGCCCGGATGAGTCAGCCTCGGCAGGTGTTGGTGGAGTGAGAACTTCTTCACGAAACAGGTGTTCAAGCAATGGATGACGGGCAGATCGGAGAAAAATGCCTGATGTGGCGAAAACAGGGCGAAAGTGCCTGAAATCCTGTGCGAAGCGGGCTCGGGCCAGGGCGAAGTCAAGTTCTGCCAGCTTGCCAATTGCAGTGAGCAGGTTGCTGGCTTCGTGGCCAATCTGTTCTGAAAGCCAGTGCAGGATACGGCGAATTTCGCTTCTTTCCCTGTCTCTTAAAAATGAAAGCTGGGCTGATTGATCAGCAATGGCTGTCGGCTCGACATAGACGGTTTCGCTTGAGGCACTGGTTCGTTGTACGGAGCCGCTTAACTCGCCACGACGTTCACGAATCACGGGAAGGCAGTAGTGGTGTCCGACCATGGTGTAATTTGGATATCGCAGAAGGCCCCTGGCATCAAGACTGCGGATGATATTTTTGAGCGAGTCCTGGATTTTTTGCTCAACCACGTGAATTTCGCGGCGAATATTAGAGAGTTTTCTACTGGCCGTGTCGAGCACTTCCCCCCGGGCGTCAAGGCAGCCTTCAATTGTGTTCAGTAACGAAGTGAAATCACTCAAACCCAGCCTTAATCCGGCAAGCCGGGGGGTGTCGGAAGTATTATTTTCAAGCCATGCTGAAACTTGCTGAACGGCCCTGAGGGAATTAGCCACAGCACAGATTTCATCGGCCGAGAGCGTGGCATGTGTCTGGGCGCGACGCACTTCTGCCCTGACATCTGTCAATCCGCCCAGTGATGGCCCAAGGCCGGCCCTGACCAGCCCGAGCAGTTCGTCAGTCTCCTGCAGACGGTGCTCAATGGTAGTCAGGGCTTTGAGTGGTTCAATAGCCAGGCAGGCTTCGCGTCCAAGACTGGTAACGCTGTAGGAGCCCAATATCTGTCGAAGTCTGTCGAATTCAAGAAGCTCTAGCGTGTGGGTGTCCATACGTCGTCTGTCGTTCCCGGGATTTAGTTCGTGCCACACACATTGACTTTGATAATTTGATCAAAGTGATTCATCAAGCAGTTCGTCGTAAAGTGGTGTGCAATCAACCAGCCGTGCAGATTCACCATCGTGAACCGCCATTTTTACTCCGGCATAGAGTGAGGCACCAGCGAACTCGCCATTTTTGCGGACAGCATAAAATCTGACATTGAAATTAGGCCGGCCCTTGGTGTCCTGCAATCGTTTATCGCGATTGGTTGCGGCGATGCGACGGCAACTTTCGATAAGGCAGTCCTTCAGTGATTTTTCTGGGCTCCGCCGCATCTCCTCAACGGCCAGAAAACTGGATAGATTCAGGATGTTGGCTTCCCCCCGACCCGTGGAACCTGCCGAGCCAACGTCGTTATTGAGGTAGAGCCCGGCACCGATAACAGGCGAATCGCCCACCCGGCCTGGTATTTTGAAATAGAGGCCTGAAGTGGTGGTGGTGCAGCCCAAGTCACCGTGTGTATCCAGTGCCGAGCAGTGAATGGTGCCATATTCGCGAATATAACGTGGGCCGAAGAATGCTTTTACGGCTGGGTCAAGCTCTTCAGTGGGGGGCGGGATCCGGTCGTCATTCTTCGAGACGGTTTCTTTCCAGTAGAGCCAGAATTTGCGGGCATCGTCGGTCAGTAGATTTTCTTCCGGAAAGCCGTGCATTCGTGCGAATCGCAGGGCACCTTCGCCGGTAAGCAGGCAGTGATCCGTCCGCTTCATCACCAGTCGGGCCACGGCAGCAGGGTGTTTGATGTTACGCAGACTGGCCACCGAGCCACCACCATGTGTTGGCCCATGCATCACGGCGGCGTCCAGTTCGACCACGCCGTCTTCGTTGGGAATGCCACCCAGCCCGACTGTGTGGTCATTGGGGTCGGCCTCGACCAGGGCTACGCCGGCAATGGCGGCATCGAGAGGATCGTGCCCCTTTTTAATCAGATCCATCGCCAACTTCACCGTTTCAAGCCCGTTAGCACTTGAAACGACCACTGGCCTGCCTTTACCGACCGGTTTGGTGGATACGGCACCCATGGCGGAAGTGCAGAGCGATGCGATGCCACTGGCCAGAAATGTGCGACGCTGGACGGGTGGAAGCATGGGCTGGACCCTTCTATGAAATTGAGTAGTTGTCCTGAGGAACCATGAAATCAGGCTGCTCATCTGCTGAAGTTCATTACAGATTAGCGATTGGAGGCTGAATTCTCCAGCATCAGTGCAAAATGCAATACACAGGGCCCGAAGATTTGGCAGATTTAAATCAACTCTCAGTGATTTTTATTCTGGTTATTTCTGCATTTCGAGCCATTTCGACCATGCGTTGATACCTGCTTCGCTGGGCTTGTCGGGGTCATAATCCAGATTATCCCGGCCACTGATGGATTTAAGGTGATCAAGGGCCAGATCTCTGATGATCACATTCATATCCTGCAGGCTTTCCACAAGTTCAGCCAGTTTCATTTGATTTGATGCTTCGCCAGGCCTTGAAATATAAGATTTCAGTTTCGGACCACTCAGTTCGCGATTCTGAAGTGAATTTTGGAGTGATTCAAAGAGATGGACAGCTTCCCAGTCGCCTGAGTCAAGTCCATCACGAAGAGAGTCGATGATGCTGCGCCTTGAATCTGTCGAACCGGCTTCGTTGGCCGATTGCAACAATAAATCGTGTCGATCGCTCCACATGGAAATTTTCACAGCCTGATTGCGAACTTGTTTTTGCATGTCGGCCATGGCTTCCATTAATTTTGAGGCGATGGGGCGATTACGCTGAAGATAGCGGCCCAGTTGTTCAGATGTTAATTCCAGGCTGGTTATCTCAGTTGGCCATCCAGAAGAATTGACTTCTAAAATATCACCGAACAGCCAGCCACCTTCCTTCACAAATCGAAGTTTAATAGCTTCGCCTGCATTCAGATCTTTAACATCGGCCTCTGGAGATGCGGGTTTTACCAGATCAACCGTGCAACTACCTTTTTCACAGATAATTTCAAAAGATCTTGCCGTTTCTGTGGCAGGCCTGGAAGTATCAGCAACCGGGCCAGATTTAACAACACAAGAAGCACCTGAATCGAGATTCAACCTGATGAAAACAATTGAAGATATTTTCAGGCCGAAATTTGCGGGTTTATCAGACTTGAATTTCATGCTTCCAGCGATCAGTTGGGGCAAGCTGGATTGAGTTTCCGATTTTTCGTTCCATTTTAGAAGAGTGCCGGAGAGGACACTCGTTTCGCCACTGTTGGTTGATAGAATCAACGGGGCTGGATCAGCAAATCGAAAAAACCCGGAAGTGGCCTGAAAATCAGCAGGTACCAAATTCCATGAAGATTTCTGCACATCGCCAGTCGTGTCAGTAGTGCCATGCAGAAGTATAGATTTTTGCGAGAGTTGGAGGAAATCAGCGATTGTGGGTGTCGATTCTTGTGAAGGCCCGGCCTGACCAGTTCTTTTTTCTGCCACGGTTGTTTTTTCGGGTTCCGGAGAGGCTTGATTCTTTGGGTTATCTACTGATTTAACAACGTTCTCTGTATCCAGTTCAGTTGCTTTTTTCGAGTCAATTTTTTCAATTTCTGTCGCGGTTTCATGAATGATGACCGGTTCAGCTTCAATGACTTTTGGTGCGATCAATGATGGTGTTTTTGCGAGAGAGGAGGGATCGCCAGAAATTGAGTTGAGCCATAATGCAAAAGTGGCCATGGCGCAAATCATCAAGAAATTCAGCAACAAGAGCGAATGGCTCCTGGATTTGTCTGATTTCAAATTCCGGATCAATAACTCTTTTTTAAATTCGTGATCAGCGATTCCTAAATGACCTGATGTGGCAATTTGCCTGTAAATCTTGTGGTCTGAGGGCAGTCGCGATTCATTTCCTTTTACAAGTCGATACATTGCCGATGATTGCCGGGGCGAGACCACCACTGGCTGTTCAAGCAGCACCAGAATCTGGTGGCAGGCGGCGACTTCGGCCAGGTGAACATCGCTGTTGAGGCAGAGACTCTCAACGGCGGCGAGCTGGTCAGGCGGCAGGCTGTTGTCAAGATAGGCGGAAATGACATTTGCATCAACCGGGGTATTGGCTCCCATGCCGGGCACCGTGAGCCGACGCTGGCGAATTACCCGCTGAATGCGCTGGCCCAGATCCTGGGCAAATTTAGACTTCTGAAGCTGGCGACCAATGCGGGCTACGTCTTTGGGGGGTAGAGTGTCGTCGAGCCAGGCCAGTAAAGTGCGAAGAGTAAGTCTCATGGTCGTCGTGCCCCTTCTTGTTTCAGTGTCGCTGTTATTATTTGTGGGTAAATGATCGCTGGCCCGTGCAAAAATTTTTAAAAAGTTGATGGAATTTTTGTTGGCAGTTTCGCCTTATCAAAAAAAGAAATTACGAATCAAATGAGAAACGACGAAAGCGAATCGAAAGAATCTATCAAATGAGGAACAAAGAGACATGATTTATTCAGGGTTGATTTATCTGACTGCACTCTCGCTCGCTGCCATTACAGGCGTATTACCCTGGATGATTGTGCTTGTTTACCTTGCCATGAGTGTTATTGCTTTTTTAATTTACGGCTGGGATAAGTCGTCGGCTAAAAATGGCCGATGGCGAACTCCTGAAAAGACACTGCACTTGCTCAGCCTGGTTGGTGGCTGGCCGGGCGCACTGGCCGGGCAAAGGATTTTCAGGCACAAGACGTCGAAAAAGTCGTTTCAGGTGGTTTTCTGGATTACTGTTGTAATTAATGTGTTCACAACCGTTTTAGCGACATCCCAATCAAGCTGGAATCAAATTGGCCGGATTTTGCTTGATCAACTTTGACGCCGGATTCGTAATTCCCAGCCTGGCCAACTCATTATGGCTGACATGGCCGCCCACAATGCCAGTGCGTAGAAGGCAAGGAAATGATTGCCAAGATAGTCGACTGCACTCATGAGGGCGGCGACCAGAATGCCTCCGAGCCCCCATGTGACACCCATGGTTAGTGAACTGCCAATTCTGGGGGCTTCCGGCAGTAATTCCTGCCCACGACTTGTGAGGATCGGGAGCGAAAGACCCAATAGCGGACCGCTCAATAACATTAGTATCCACAGATGGTTATGTTGAATAAATGGGGCTATCGGCAGAATAAGTGCAACGCTTAGAGGAGCCAGCCACATCACTGCATTCTCGATTCTTTTTGTCACCAGCAGTGCACAGGCGAAGGTACCTGCACCCATACCAATAAGAAAGAATGACTGTGTCTCGCCGATTACTTCCGGTGTGATTCCCAGATCATCCAGACCATAAGCCAGGGCCAGAGGTACACCCATTGCTGCAGAGACCCTGAGAACACTCATTATTACCAGATGAGCCACACGCCATTCCCGGCCTCTGAGTACTTCTCTCAGGCCTGGTGATTTCTGCCTGGAACTTTTTGAATTGCCATGAACAACAATCGGCCCGGCCAGCCTGAGCCCGATGATCAGCAATAAACAGAGCAGAAATCCGGGTGCGATTGTCTTGCTCAGTGCATTAAGTGAGCCATGGCTTACCAGAGTGCCACTGAGTGAAGGGCCGATGGCCTGGCCCAGATAACCACCTACGGCGAAGATAGACATGGCACGTGCTCGATCATGCGGAGCAGCGGCACCAGCCAGCGTGGCCGCTTCGGGATGAAATGCCGCGAAGCCCAGATTCGAAACGGTTAAAAGTAGCGTAAGCATTGCCAGACCAGAGCTTTGCCCGATTAACCCCATCAGTATGATGCCGATCAGCGGGCCCAGCCAGAGAAGCCTTCGGCCATATCCGGCATCGGCAAGGTAAGCAAAACCGAATTGAGTGATCGATCCCGAAAGACTCCATGCCATATATGTCCACTGCATCTGGCCATCTTCAATTCGCAGAGAATGAGCCAGTGAAGGCCACAAGGGTTGCACAAATGTTGCGTGGCAATCAACCAGACCATGTCCTACCGCCAGAACCCACACTGATACTGGAATTCCGAATTTAGTTTTTAAACTACTTTTTTCCAGTGTTTTAGCCACTGACGTTCCGGAGATGGACATTTTTTCAGTGTTTTCCAGATGCTTCGGCAAAGTTCTTGCGAAGAACTTACCGTGCTTTTATGAACGATCCGCTTGATTCAGAAATTTATCACAACTTGCAAAATTGTTACAGAGAAACCAATTGATATAATTCCAATACCGATCAGAGTTTATTTATTTTGCTGATATTATGTATTTTTCTCAGCTTGACATTGCCGGGCAATGGTTCACACTGGATAAGATATTAAAAATAGGTGGAAATCAGTGAATATAGATCTCATCGATACAGTATGTCAGCATTCGATTCAGGTGGCCCGACCATGAACAGACAGTGGGTTGTATTTCAAGTGAATGGTCAGGAGTATGGCCTGAGTGTTGAACAGGTGATTGAAGTCCTGCGTATGGCATTACTTACGCCAGTTGCTGAAGCGCCCCGGGGTTTTGCCGGGATATTGAATCTGCGGGGGTAATGCCGTACCAGTACTTGATTTGGTGGAACGCTTGGGCGGATTACAGCGTGAGGCCAGTCTTGATCAGGCGATAGTGATTGTGATGATTGCCAATAGGTTGGTGGGTCTGGTTGTTGATGCTGTGGATGAAGTGGTTGATCTGGATGAGGATTCCATTCGGCCTGCTGACCCACTGCTTGGAACTTCAAATAATTATCTGGGAGTGGCCCGGCTCAAAAATGCCGATAGTAAGGGTGATCGGGAAGAGAATTACCGGGTGATTCTGCTGATTGATGTGGACCGCCTTATTCGCAGTGAGTGGTCGCGAATGGGTGCCATGCCGAATTTGCAGGAGGCCCTTCTCAGCGGTTGTGAGGCGGAGCCAGGTGGCCGATGATCAGCTTGTACGAAGTTCCTACACTGCAGCCCAAAACGAGGAAGCTCGTCATGTCATGGACTGGCCCGGTGACAGAGATGCACCTCACTCGGCTTCGCCAGATTCTGCAGAAGTATTCCGGTATGGATTGTCCGGACAATCGTCGCGATGATTTGCTTGCTTCGACTGTCAGGGCTGGTGAATTTGCCCTGGAAAAAGATCTGAACCGTTTGATAGAACGGCTGGAAGACCCGCTTGAGCATGCACTTCGGACTGTTTGGATCTCAAATTATACGATTCATGAAACGTATTTTTTCAGAGACCTGCCGCAGTGGCAGTCGATTGAGCGGACTGTTCTGCCCGAGCGAATTGCCGCCCGTCGAAACGAACGCAAACTTAAGGTCTGGTCGGCAGGCTGTTCATCCGGCGATGAAGCCTTTACCGCAGCAATTCTGATAGATCAGGTGTTGCCGGATGCGGATCTCTGGACCATACAGATCATCGGTACGGATATTTCGCCCGATATTGTGCAGAAGGCTCGCCGGGGGCAATATCGCGAATGGTCCTTCCGGCAGACGCCCATGCACATCCGTGAAGAATATTTTCAGCCGGTTGCCGGCAATCACTGGCAGATAAGGCCTGAAATTTCCCGTCATGCCCGTTTTGAAGTTCTCAACCTGAAAACCGGGAATTATCCTTCGGTTCTTTCGGGCATGATTGATTTTGACCTGATTCTATGCCGCAACGTGCTGATCTATTTTGCTCGCGAAGAGATGGGGCTGACTTTAAGCCGAATGGCTGAATGCCTGGCCCCGGGTGGTTTTCTGGCGTTGGGCCCGGCCGAGCCGCCACCGCCCTCCCATCTTGGGCTTGAACTGGTTGCATCAGCAAATTCCGCTCTATTTCGGCGTCACGTCGATCGATCCTCCAGCCAGCCAGTGAACGAGTCAGAAAAGGTGCCAGTTAACGGGGCATCATCGGAACTTTCGATGAATCAATCAATCAGGGATTTACTAAGTTCGGCGTCGAGAACCATTTCATCGAAGCCCTCCGTGGAGAAGGCGAAAGCCGAATCACAGCCTTCCAAACAGAACCAAGGCACAGTACCGGTAAGGTCGGAAAGACGAACCGACATCAAATCGGCGGAGTCAAGTATCAAACCACTTCGTGATCTCGCCCAGGCAGGGCGTTGGCAGGAATTGGTTGAACAATCAGCGTCTGTTTTGAAGACATTTGCACTGAATCCTGAAATACCCTATCTGCGGGGAGTGGCATTTAAGGAGCTTGATCAGCTTTCAGAAGCCAGAGAATCTTTGCGGAAGTCGCTGTTTCTGAATGATCGCTTCTGGATGGCACACTTGCTTTTGGCTGGACTCTGGCAACGTGAAGGTCAGTTAGAGCGAGCCCGAGGCCACCTGAAGTCCATCCTGAAAGGATTGGAGAACCGTGACTCTGCTGAAATTCTGCCATTTACGGAAGACATCAATGTCGGCCGGATGGTGGCCCTGGCCGAATCTCATTTGAAGCATATTGAGGGACGAAATTAATTCAGTAACCGAGGTGATTGTCTGACTCAGCGACTGAAATCCGCCCTCTCTGCAACGTGATACAAACAGACTCCAACAATTATTCTGCAACCCGATTGACAAACAGACCAGCGAGGTCAAAAACCTGCCATGCTCCGCACCATTTCTTCCAAAATCATCTTCGGCTTTGTGATCGCCTGGGTACTCTCGCTGGTCGGGGGTATCGTAGCGCTGAATACTTCAAGACTGACGAATTCCTACCTGGAAATTGCGGTTAAGGATTCGTTGCCTGATTTTATTGAGATTACAAATATCCGTGGGTCGGTGAATCGTTTGCGGGCCACGCTTTTTCTGCACCTGCTTTCAACAAGCAATGAAGATATGCTGAAGCGTGAACGAGAGATTGAAGATCTGGACAAAACAATAGATAAACAGTTAACAGATCTCCAGAAAAATAAAAATGTCATTGATGAAAATGGCACACAGGTTGCGGAAATATCAAAAGACCTGGAAACTTACCGGAAAATCAGATCTGAAATTATGCCTGTTTCACGCAGGGGTCAGGCAGACCCAAACGCTGTGGATAAGAAAAAAGCGGAAGAAGATGCCGCTAAAACAAACGCTCAGGCAGCGAGTATGCTTTTTGATAAAGGACTGGATAGCAATGTCAGCAATATCATTAAGATTTGCGATGATATCAGCAAGCAGATTCAGGCTAATGCGGATAAGGATGCGGCCAATAGTTCGGCCTCTTATTCATGGAATTTTGGTCTCACGACGCTGATCAATATCGCGGCAATCGTATTGAGTGCAATCTGGGGCATCGTCACTGCCAGGAAGATTTCATCAAGTGTCAATACGGTGAAGAATGCTGCTGTTAAGCTGGCCGGTGGTGAACTCAATATTCGGGTGCCAGCCAATACAAATGATGAAACAGGGCAACTGGCGTCGGCATTTAATACGATGGCCGAGCAGCTTGATGCTGCAGAGAAGGCGGATAAGGAAACCAAGACAGCCCTGAACAGCAGTATCTCGGCACTTTCAAGCAGTTCGTCTGAAATTCTGGCCAGTGTCGTGCAATTCAATAGTTCTGCGACCGAGCAGGCCTCCAGCATCACACAGGCTTCAGCAACACTTGATGAACTTAAGTCCAAGAGTGACGAAACGGCCCGACGGGCTGACGTTGTAGCACAGTCTTCTCAAGGTGCTGTCTCCGTTGGCGATGACGGTGCTGAGGCTGTAGCATCGATCATGAAGAGCATGCTTTCACTTCGTGAGAAGGTTCAGGCGATTGCGCAGGACATACTGGCTTTATCTGAGCAGACGCAGCAGATTGGCGAGATTACGGCGGCGGTGAATGACATAGCAGATCAATCAAAGCTGTTGGCATTAAACGCGACGATTGAGGCAGCTAAGGCAGGCGAGCAGGGTAAGGGATTTGCGGTGGTGGCAGCCGAAGTAAGAAATCTTGCAGAGCAA
>JBEITT010000214.1:0-2045 GCA_040374745.1 Planctomycetaceae bacterium
CATAGCAGATCAATCAAAGCTGTTGGCATTAAACGCGACGATTGAGGCAGCTAAGGCAGGCGAGCAGGGTAAGGGATTTGCGGTGGTGGCAGCCGAAGTAAGAAATCTTGCAGAGCAATCGAAGATGTCGAATGCGAAGGTTCGACAGATACTGGGAGATATTCAGAAGGCGACAAATACGGCGGTACTGGCAACCGAGCAGGGCACGAAGGGCGTGGAAGCCGGCATGAATCTTGCGGAACGTGCGGGTGAAGTGATTCAAAAACTCTCTGGAACATTAAAGGATAACGCCCAGAGTGTGCAGACCATCGTTTCCAGTGCCCGCCAGCAAAGTCAGGCGATGGATCAGATCACACAGGCCATGAGAGAAATTAATCTCTCGACCAAGCAATTTGTGAGCGGTTCGAAACAGACACAGGTTGCGGCCGAAGATCTTGATCGCCTTGCCGCTGATCTGAAGAAACTGGCATCAGCACATTGATCCTGGATATGACCCGGGCCTTCTGAGACTTCAAATCATCAGGCCCGGGCAAACCGGTTCAAGTTTTTCAGTGGCGAATCAATTTTTGGATAGCCCCCCTGAACGAAGAGATCATTTCGGCAGAATCATGAACTACATCAAAAAAAATCTCTTCGCCAAGTTTGTGATTGCATTTGGCCTGATTTTTGTGGCGTGGGGTATAACCGGAATTTTCTCAGGTCTGGGCTTGTCGAATGCTCATCAGACTTTTGAAAAACTGACAGAAAGAGACCATCCCTTTTTTATTGAAATTAATAGTCTGACCGTAGCCATTGCTGACAGCAACTCGTTAATACTCTCGCACATGATATCGCTCGATCAGAACGAGATGAAACGAATTGAAAGTGACATCAGGCAGTCGTTCGAATTGGTTAACAAAAATCTCACCGGACTTGGTAAAAACCTGTTGTCTGATGACATCCTGAAGTCAGATTACTCGAATCTGATTACATTATGGAATCAATTTATCCGTCTGACAGATGATGAACTTCTGCCAATTTCACGTAAAGGCAATTCAACAGACAATCTAAAGGCCCTTGATCTGATTCAGAAACAACAAACCCCGCTTGTTTCGAAGATTAATCAGACGATAAATCGGATGATGGAAGCTCGAAATAAAATGGGTGGTGAGGAAATCAACCGATCCCGGCTGAATTTTCAGCAGATACAGCGTACCAATCTGATCATCGTCATAGTGGCTGTTATTTTCAGTATAGGGATACTTTATTTCATTCGCTTAAAGGTGATAGATCAGATCAATGTTCTTTCATCAGCCGCCCGACGATTATCAGAAAATGACCAGGAAACCCATGTTGCAGTGAACACGGATGACGAGATAGGCGACCTGGCTCGTGCATTTAATGTCATGGCCGGAAGAATCCAGCAGTTTCATGGTCGGGTTCTTGAAATTACCGAAGCAACCGAGAAACTTGCGGCTGGGGAATATAGCTTCCGCCTGACAGAAACTGATCACCAGGATTGCGAGACGCTTTCTCGTTCAGTGAATCAGCTTGCATCCAAGCTCGCTGAAAACCAAATCAATCGTCAGCAGACGGAAACCGCGATCCAGGAAGGTGTTCAAAGCCTGTCGTCTGCTACAAGCCAGATTTTATCAAGTTTGACCCGATTCGATGAATCGGCCTCAGAACAGCTTGCTGCGGTAGATGAAACCCGCGTGATTCTTGACCAGATACGAATCAAGACGAACGACCTACTGGCCAGGGCTCAGGTTGTTATTGATTCAGCTCGGGTGGCAACCCAGATTGGTGAAGACGGGAGGGGCTCGGTGAATTCCATCTTGCGGAGCATGCTTTCACTTCGTGAGAAGGTTCAGGCGATTGCGCAGGACATACTGGCTTTATCTGAGCAGACGCAGCAGATTGGGGAGATTACGGCGGCGGTGAATGACATAGCAGATCAATCAAAGCTGTTGGCATTAAACGCGACGATTGAGGCAGCTAAGGCAGGCGAGCAGGGTAAGGGATTTGCGGTGGTGGCAGCCGAAGTAAGAAATCTTGCAGAGCAA
>JBEITT010000015.1:0-72765 GCA_040374745.1 Planctomycetaceae bacterium
GATTGCTTTATCGGGAAATCTGAGACCGTTAATGAATCTACTTTTGTGTATTTTCACCGAAACGAGCCATAAACGGATCGTAAAATCTTGTGTGCCAGAAATATAAAATTATAAAAATAATTTGTTAAAGAATTACCTGTATGCCATATCAGGCGTAATATAACACGATTACGCGGGATGTGATGGCGTGTCTATGCACAGGTGTCGCCGCTGGCGACCGATGGGACTTAACAAATCGCATTCTCAATTCATGGACAGAGTCGGCAGTTCTGGGTTCGGATGATGGCCGGAGGCCATGGCTATGCATAGGTGTCGCCGATGGCGACCAACATCTGGTTGCGAAATTGTTTTTTGGCTTCTGGCCAGAGGCCATAACTATGCACAGGTGTCGCCGCTGGCGACCAACACCTGCAATTGAAGTAGAATGACCCCTTTTCTTCCGTGACCCCTTTTTTCGACAAGGCCAAAAAAAATGGCACGATTGCTCGTGCCATACAAATGAAAGACCAGAAAAGAAGCGTGGCAGGCCAGTGCCCTGCAATTGACACTGCGGGTGTTTTGAAGTTATTAAGCCTTGCTCAGGCGTTGGTAGGGCGGGGCTGGTTGGCGACCCAGGTGCCGAGGGGTTCGCCGTGCACGATGGCGCGTTCGATATTGCCTTCACGCTTGAAGTTAAAGACAAGAATCGGCATGGCATTTTCCATGCACTGGCCGATGGCGGTCATGTCCATAACTTTCAGCCGGTCGCGAATGACCTGCTCGTAGGTGAGGTTGTCGTATCGCACGGCATGGGGGTTTTTCTCGGGGTCGGCGGTGTAAACGCCATCGACTTTTGTCGCTTTCATCAGCACCTCGGCTTCAAGCTCGATAGAACGCAGGGCGGCGGCGGTGTCGGTTGTGACGAAAGGGCTGCCGGTGCCCGAGGCGAGGATGATGACCCGGCCTTTTTCAAGGTGTCGCAGGGCCCGACGCTGGATGAAAGGCTCGGCCACTTCGTCCATGCGAATGGTGGTCATCAGGCGCACTTCCTGGCCATAGTGTTCGAGAGCATCTCGCAGGGCCAGGCCGTTGATCACGGTGGCTGTCATGCCCATGTAGTGGGCGGTGGATTCGCGAATCAGGGGGTTGCCTTTGGCAAAGGCTGAGCCACGAAGGATATTGCCGCCACCGACAACGATGGCCAGTTCAACACCCTGGGCGGCCACGTCGGCCACTTCACGGGCAATGCGGCTGATTTCGTCCTGATGGATACCGCCTTCGCCCGACCGGCCGAAACTTTCGCCCGACAGTTTCAGAAGAACCCGCTTGAAGAGAGGTGTGCGCGATGCCGGTGTGCTCATTTTCAGGCCATCCCCATGGGGCAGATTGTAACGATCCTTAGAAATAACCCGACGGCCGCGAACCATATGATTTTACGGCCGTCGATTGATTGACATGATGGCCTGTTCAGGCCGATGGCAAGTGGCTTATTCAGCCGCCGGGGCAGCACTTTCACCCAGAACGTAGCGGGTGATGCGATTAACGGCGATGGTGCCGCCGCCAGTTTCAGCAGCCACCTTACGGATCACGTCGGCCACTTTGCCTCGGGTTGGATCCTTGGTGAATTCCTGGTCCAGGAGGTTGTTTTCGGCATACCACTTGTTAAGCATGCCTTCGGCGATTTTTTCCTGAACCTGGGGCGGCTTTTTGGCGTTGTCAGGGTTGTTTTCCATGAGTTTGGCGATAACCTGCTTCTGCTCTTCGACCATGTTGGCCGGAATGGCGTCGCGGGTGATGGCCAGCGGGTTGGTGGCAACCACCTGCAGGGCCAGGTCTTTAGCAAGTTGCTTGACTTCGTCGCGGGCGGCCTGTTCTTTGCTGCCGCAGGTCAGTTCAACCAGGGCTCCGCTCTTTGAGTCGTGATGGACATAGCTTTCAAGACGGCCAGGGCCATCAAGCTTGTAGGCCTGGGATCGGGCCAGGGCCACGTTTTCACCGGTGCGTGCATTGAGTTCCATCAGGGCTTCCTTGATGGTCACGGCCGGATTGATGATGAACTTCTGGGCCAGCAGTTCCACGCCGGCATCGGCGGTGGAAATGAGGTGGCTGACCAGGTCGCCGGCCATGGCGCGGAAGGCGTCGTTGCGGGCCACGAAGTCGGTTTCGCAATTGAGTTCAACAATCGCGCCGGCGGTATTGTCTTCGTTAAAACCGACTTCGACGCGGCCGGCCTTGGCGGCACGGTCGGCACGCTTCTCAGCGTTCTTCAGGCCACGTTCGCGGGCCAGGAGGGTGGCCTTCTTGATGTCGCCTTCGGCTTCCTGGAGCAGTTTTTTGCACTCCATGAGACCCAGGCCGGTGATCTGACGAAATTCATTGACGATCTTTGCGGTGATTTCAGCCATTTTTTTCCTCAATTCTCCGTGATATTCAGCCCTGTAAAGGATCAGCCGGGTTGCGGCATGGCCAGAGGCACGACCCTGTTGAGCTTAACCGATCAGGCCCGCCGGCAGGCGAGCAATCCAGATGAAGACTTTGTAAGCAATTTTGGCGACGGCGGCCGCTTCATCGTCGGCAACCGCAGAATAGATAACTCTCTCCGAATGAATCAGTCGATCACGCGGAGAGAGTTCAATTTCACAGCACGGCCAGGGCAGGCCTGGTCTCAGCCTTCGCTGCCTTCAGCCGGAGCTTCAGGGGCTGGGGCAGCTTCGGGGGCGGGTGCGGGGGCGGCTCCAGCAGCAGGGGTTTCAGCAGCAGCCGCCGGCGCAGCGGCCTGGGCTGGGGCACCGCCACCACCGACGCGGCGAATGCCGCCACGACCGCCATCGCGGCCACCACCGTCACGGCCACCACCATCGCGGCGGTCACGGCCACCACGGCCACCACCACCATCACGGCGGCGGTCGCCACGATCCTGCTGACCCTGCTCACGAGGTTCGTGGGCTGTGGGGGCCACTTCAGGGGCGATGGCACGACCTTCAAGAATGGCGTCGGCCAGGAATTTGACGACCAGTTCGATGGACCGCATGCTGTCGTCGTTGCCAGGGATGGGCAGATCGACAGAATCAGGGTCGCAGTCGGTGTCGAGGAGCGAAATCACCTTGATGCCAAGTTTCTTGGCTTCCTGCACGGCGATTTTCTCGCGCAGCGGATCGACGATCAGCAGGGCCTCGGGCAGACGCTCCATCGTGCGGATGCCGGAAAGGTTGCGGTCGATCTTGGAACGCTCACGCGAGAGCGTGGAAATCATCTTTTTGGAGTAGCTGGCGGCCTGTTCGCCGTCAAGAATCTGTTCCAGCTCTTCCAGCCGCTTGAGGCGGGCTCGAATCGTTACGAAGTTGGTCAGTGTCCCACCCAGCCAGCGTTCCGTCACATAAGGCATGCCGCAGCGCGATGCCTGCTCGACGATCGTATCGGTCGCCTGACGCTTGGTGCCCACAAACAGGATCAGGCCATTATTCGAGGCCACCCGCTTGAAGTATTTTGAGGCCCGCAGAAGACCGCGAACGGTTTCTTTCAGGTCAATAATGTGAATCAGGTTACGCTTGCCGTAAATATACGGCTTCATCTTCGGGTTCCAGCGGCGGGCGCGGCTGCCGAAGTGTACGCCGGCTTCAATAAGGTCTTTGACTACCAGGGACACAGACATTTCCCTTCGTTACTGCTTCACTATTCCCGAATGAGGTTCCCCGCAAAACCATTTGGCAGGGCATTCGTGCATGAGTTTTTTGGAACAATCACGCGAAATTCCGCGAGGCCGGCATTGCAGAAAATATTCTGCGCATACCATCCCCAGGCAGAGAATCCAAAATAATATCGGATCTATCCGCCATCGGTCAAGATTTTTCCCTGATTTTTTCGTCATGGTGCAGGCGGGCGAAACTCAAAATCCGTTTATTTTACTGGATCAACAATAAATCCGGTGGTACGCGGGTTAACCAGTCGGCTTCGTGTGCGAACATTGAGATTGGCATAGCCTGTGAGGTAGTTCAGGCCCCGACCGCCTTCAAATCGGCTCAGTTCGATGCCGGTCAGCACAAACGAACTCGTGCCGATATTTACATAATCATTATCATTGGCAAGAGTCATATGCAGATTGATCAGTGAAACCGGCCCACGCACCGCCAGTTCGACCCTGTCTGCTCCGCTGGCGGTATCAATAACGACCTGGCGGCCCGATATTTCATCAAGCGTCACGAGATCAGCACCTGGGCCAGTGTTAATCATTGTCGGGCCTTCAATTTTGACACTCGCCAGATTTACGGTGTCGGCGTCAGTCAATTTGTCTCCTGCTCCAGTGTCGATTGTCAATGAGCCCGGTGTAAGCGCATTCAGCCATTGAGCTTCGCCAATGACTGAGCGCCGGCGTTTGAGTTCAACGGGAACAACCATCTGAGGTGGATATAGCTGGCCGCCTGTGCGCACGTTGCTGATTTTGACTTGATCCTTGCCAGAGCCGGTGATAATCGTTAGAAATGTGCCGGTGGGTTGAACTGCCGGAGTGCCTTCGATACCGACAGAATCGTCGCCGGAACCCAGCGAGACGAGCAGGCCACCGCGCACAACCGGTATCGTGACCGGCCCTTTCTGAAACATGCCGCCAGGCGATCGAATCTGTTCCCCATCCTTGCCTGTCACGGTGAATTCAGCCAGGCCGGTCTGCCTGATTTCAATGTGATTTGCCAAGGCATCGCCGGTGATCACAAGATTTCCGCCGGAGTCATCGATCAACACAGTTCCGGCCAGCAACTGGCGGTTTTCAAGCGATTCAAACCCAGGCCGTTGGCGTTTGGCATGCTGTTTCACGGCTCAGTCCACCCTTGTCCAGAAGCGGGCGGGGCCTTTGGTCAGATAACCCTTGAACTGGTAATACTGTCGGGTTTTGGCCATGGGCGGTAGGTCGGGCGAGGTGATGCTGACTTCATCGTATTGACCGCCCATGTAGCCCTGAAGATTAACGAACGCTAACTGATTGATGATTACGGTAGCACGGCCGTCGTCGGCTTCAAGGTCAAAAAGCTCGCGGTCGTTGGCCTGATGAAGCGACATTTCGACTGAGAGATTTTTGGTAATCGTGACATTGCTGCTGGTCACATTCACTCCATCTTCAATTGGCGTAGAGACAACCAGGCTCGTCAGCGTAAAGCTGGAATTGGTGACATCAAAGCCATTGTTACCGGCGAAGCGGCTTTCGACCGAGGCGATTTTCCACTCGGTGGGGCCCATGCCAATGATGGAAACGGGGTCCATGTCGTCGCCGCCGAATTTGTCACCATTCCGGCCCAGCGGGTCAGTCCGGCCACAGTAAGAGAAGACCAGTGCCGCCGCCGAAAACGAACTCTTGAGGCCACGGGTTTTAGCAAGATCAACCGTTATGCCCTGGCGGGCACCGCTGCGGTAAGTGCCGCAGAAAAAGACACCGCCATTATCGGCATAAGGCACTTCACGATTATTGAGATCAATTGCGCTGAAGTAGGCTGTGCCGGGGCGGGTGGTGGTGCCAACGACAAGTTTCGAACCGCTGTCGAATACGAGCGATGAGGCATCAAGAAGATTTGTGACAGCCCGGCGGCCATTACGGATACCGATTTTTACGCCATCTTCAATGGTCAGGGTGACGTTTTTGGCGACATGCACCTCGCCATCAATAATATATCGGGTGCCGGCCTTAAGCGTTGTATTGCGGGTAATATTGCCACTGATGACCTGATAATCAAGCAGCGGGCCGACAGAAATTCGGCTGACAAACTGGCTGGGAAGGCTGAGAATGGCGGCCGTGCCGCCTGGCGACTTGACTGATCCGGCGGATGTCAACTGTAAAGATGACCCAAGAACGATATTTGTCGCAGTTCGTTCAGCCGCCGTGGGGGTGTAAACGAACGAAAGACGTGTGGTGTTTAAGGCGGGGCTGTTTTTTTCAATCTGGGCATAGCGTGTGACGCCGTTGATTGTGACTGGTAGCTGCGGCGGTCGGCCGCTGACAGTAACAGGGTCGGAAAATTCGACATTAAACCTGAGAAAAGTACTGCCAAGAAACTCGGGTTTGACAACCTGCGGCACCACATCAACCGCAGCCACGGGCCGGGTTGCTGTGGAAGTAAACCTGTCAAGGGCCGCCTGCACGGCCCTCTCGGCAACGTTGCCTGCGCGAAAGACGAAAGCCACCGGGTCGGAGTCGCGAATGCCTGTCGTATTTTTGTCAGTCCAGAGCCCTGTGAAGGCATAAAGGCCATCAGGCGCACCGGCCTGCTGAAAGCTGTCGAGATAGCCACCTTTGCCAATGGAGGCGATCATGTCGCGGCTGACGGGCAGCCCGCCGGAAATGCCAATATCAATCGGAAGGCGGATGTAATCGTTATAGGGGCTGAAGGTTTTTGTGGAATTGGCACCGATGCGCAGATTCTGGCCCGAGACGTTCAGGTTCAGCTCTGTATTACCGGTGACAGGTGTAAAATTAGGCAAGCCCCTGCCGTTCCAGTAAGTCAGGCCGGTAAGAACCTGCAATTGAAGAGTGCCGCCGGCCGGCAGATCGACACCCAAAACCGGAACATTGGTGCTGATGGACTTGCCGGACCTGGTCAGGTCATAGCCCAGGGCACGCTGGCCAGGCACCATAGTTTCGTAATAACTCAGGGCCGGGTTGCCCACCCTGACTACGGCGACACTGGCCACGGGTGGCGGGCTGAGGGCTGCCGCCTTGATCGTTATGGGGGCAACAGTCGCAGCCACCTGGCTGGAGGCAAGTAACTGGCGACTTTCAAGCGATTCGGCGAAAAGAGAGGGGCGAAAGCGTTTTTTTTGTCGATTGACGTTCATCGGAACCGCCTTTGGTTTGATGCTCTTTCAAAAGTCGAATTCTGTCTGAGCCAGGCCTGCAAGCGGCAAAAGCCCGGCAGCAGAGGCAAAAATCACTTTGGCCTGGCGGTTGATTTGACGCTTGACGACCTGGCAGAAGCCACAGTGGCGGGGGCGGTGAGAATCAGCCGCGCACCATTGACGGCATGGCCTGCGCCGGATTTGGCGTTGGCCGATTTGCCGCCGATGGTGGCATTGGGCGTGCCGCTGAACTGGCTAAAAGCGAATTGATATTCGCCCTTGCCCCTGGCAATTGAGCCGATATTGATGGGGCCGATCGACGAACCCTTGATTGACTTCGAGCCGATCCAGATCTTCTTGCTAATCGCCGACAGCGAGCCGGCATTGAAGCTGCCGATCTGGGCCAGGGCGGGCAGGCCGGTGTTCAGGTTCAGGTTGCCGGCCACGTTCAGGTCGCCTGCAGTTTTCAGGGCAGGGGCTTTCAGGCTGGCGTTACCGCCGACAGTGATTTGGCCTGCCGTGATCAGCGAATTGGCCGTGAGGTTCAAGTCGCCGGGGGCCGTAACATTGCCGATTGAGGTTTCAGAAGTTGTGAAGTTCAGGGCCGGTCGTTCGCCAGGGTTGGCGGTCATCACCAGATTGCCCTGAGACGCTGCAGTGACATTGAGCTTCACCGAGGCGGCAGCAGGCACGTTGCTGATATTCAGATCGCCCAGGGCACCATTGGTCTGGAATGTCAGGTCGGTGTCGCCTTCGGCCTGAACCGTAACGGGGCCGATCAAACCGACAGGGGGTGCCGAAGCGGCCTTGATGGCTGCCTGCCTGAACGCGGCAGGCTGCACCACCTGGCCATTCACTATGAAGACTGCGCCCAGAGTGCGGCCCTGGATGTTGATGGCTCCGATAGAGGTTCTGGCCGTGAAGGTGGAAGTGAAAATGGCATAGCCCAGCCTCAGGTTGTAAGGGGTTCCGGTCTGTGAGTGAATCACCGTGACATTGCCAATGGAACCAGCCCATGCTGTGAAGATAGACGTGCCAATTCCCCAGATACCCTGTTTTGCCAAATCAGCCAGGCTGACATAGATATTACCAATGTTTGAACCGTAGAAGGCACTGGCTACAATGCCGCTGCCGAACCGGCCCGGCACCCGGACGGTGATATTGCCGATATTGCCAACGACATTGTTATTTATTGTCCAGTCGAAATCAGCGATAAACACCGAGCCGGTGATGCCTGTGCCAATGGAGTCGACCGTGATATTGCCTATACCCGCCGCAGCCGTGAATGTCGAAAGGGCAATGCCCGAAGGCAACAGCGTGAAGTCGTTGTTCCGGCCGGTTCTGACCGTGATATTGCCAATTTTCGACTTGTAAAGATCCTGATCAATATCGCGGGCCAGGAATGTGGCATCAAAAGTTGAACTGATAATGCCCGCACCGCTGACGCATGTCACCGTGATGTTGCCGATACCTGTGCCGGCCGGTCCGGCCGAAAAGCTGCTGTTGTAAATGCCTTCGCCCACTTCAGGCTGGTCGGCTGCGTTGGTTATCGTGATATGACCTATCGAGCCAGTGTTGTCAAAATTACCCTTGCCATCATAGACAGATGTACGGGCAATGAAAGTCGAGCCACTGATGGCATCGCCACCTTCGACGGTTGTGACATCCACTTTGATATCGCCAATATTGGCCGCCGTGAAGGTGGAAGTATCAATACCCGTTGATGAGATCAGGTTCCGCCCGCCCACTTCCACTTCAATGCCGCCAATATCGCCCCGGCGCTCTTGGGGAACGGTTGAATTGGGGTCATAATTGCCATCAGAATCGGCGGTGAAAGTCGAACCAGTAATGCCATAGCCGCCGCGCGACCGGGCCGTGATTTTTTCAATATTGCCTATGGCCGTGAATGTCGAGCCTGTGATTGCGTTGTCGGTAAGAGCCGAGCCTGCTGCAATGGCCGTGATCGTGCTGAAGCGGCCATAAGGGTCTTCATTGCGGTCGTCGGGCAGGAAGAAGGTGCGGCCTGGGGCTGAGAAGTTCGATTGATCAATGGCATTGCCCTTCTTGGTTGATTCGGCATAAATCGGACCATAATTGCCGCGGGCCTGAATATCGCCGCGCAGGATCGCCGAATTGTTAAACGCAACGACCCTAATTCCCATTTCCTGGCCGGCTGAGCCCTTACCTGTACCAATGTCGAGTGACGAACGGATGATGGTGTCCTGAATGCCAACACCATTGATCGAGCGGACATTGACATTGATCGAATCAATATTGCCCCAGTAGGAACGGATCTCGCCGCCATCAATGCCGATGCCATCAAGCCCGCCATGCACCACGGCCACAATTGGGCCGATCTTTGCAGCATAAATATTTGTCTGGCTCATGGCGCCCTGGCCATTGGCATTGCCCGAGGCCGTCAGGCCCAGAATGCCGCCATTGTTCTGATCCGTTGCCTGGAAGCGGGTGTTTTCTATCCCCCAGCCGGCCGTGGCAGCACCTTCGCCAATAATCTGACCAATATCGCCATAGTTGGCATCATAGGAACCGCCGCTGATGCCCGAACCGCTGCCAGCCGCATCAACACCATTGTTAATCGCCCGGCCCGTGATCGACCCAATGCTGGTGTGTGCCACGGCGATCACATCAAGAAGACCGTCAATCCAGCCATCGCCCGTGATGGAATCAATTCTGCCGACCGATCGGTCGATGGTGCCATCAACGGCCATGTGCGGGCGAGTTACAAATGTCGATGTCTGAATGCCCGTTCCACCCGAAGAATAGCCCAGCACCGGGCCCATATTGGCACCGGCCACGAAATTTGACTCGAAAATGCCAGAACCGAAGAGCGTGCCAAACTGGCCATAAGTCTTGCCGGTGATGCCCGCAATATTACGACCGGCATCAACCTTGACTACATACATGCCATCGCCGGTGTGGGTGAAAGCGTTAATCTGGCCGATGTCGCGGCCGGCCACGATGCTCACATCACCCAGCCCAAAAGCCTGAAGGCTGCCGAATGTGCTGATATTGCCGAAATCGTTGGAAGCAACAAACGACGAAGCCTGAACCGAGCCATCAACAATATTGATATCCTTGATATTCGTGGCCCTGATATAGGCATTGGCCAGGTCGCCGAAATTGATCTTGAAGGGCCCGATGTCGCCGCCTGCGACAAACGACGTCATATTGATACCAAGATACGTGCTGATTGCCCCGATATTGCCACCGGCCTGGATGGACTGAGACTCCATCAGGCCCGTCAACGACGAAATATCACCCACGTTGCCGCCGGCTACCACGTTCATGTTCAGGGCAGCCACGGCGCTAAAGTTGCCGACATTGCCACCGGCCTTGAAATGCCCGGCCAGCTCGCCGGAATTGGCCGTGACGTTGCCGATATTGTTGCCCGCTTCAGCGATGAAGGCCTCGCCAAAACTGCCGGCATAGAGATTGCCGATGCCGCTCTGGGAAGAAAGCTGGAAGCCGGCTATGCCGTCAACATTGACATCGGCAATGCCCACTGTGGTACTTTCATTTGTCAGAGAGCCGACAAAATCGCCGGGAAGATAGATCGGGTCGGTTTTTGCAGAAGGGCTCGGATTGTTCTCGCTGCGTTCAGCCACACCCGAAATGCCGCCACGCGAAATAATGGTGCCGGTGATCAGGGCGGCGGAAGACATCGGGAAGCCAATATCAAGGTGCCCGGCCACGTCGATAAAGCCCTGGAACGTGCCTGGCATGTTGATATAGAAGGAACGCGTCGGGTCGGTCGTCTTCAAAATGCCGTTAATCGCCGCCACCCGCACCGAGCCAATGCTGCTGGCATAAACCGATGCCGCCATATTGCTTCGCAGGCCAACAATGCTGTCAATCCGCCCCGAGACATTGATCACGCTGCGGAAATCGTTGGTTGTCGAGGTATCATAAGGATTTCCGGTAATATTGCTGATCGCACCATTAATGACCAGCGAGCCGATGTTGGCCGCGCTGATGCCGCCCATATCGATCAGCCCGGTGACCGACTGATACATAGTCGAATCAAGGCTTTGCTGATTGTTCGTCGTGTTGATACGGTCAACATAAGGGGCCTGACCAGGGTCGAGCGTGATATTGCCGATCGTTACGCCGGCAAGCTGAATGGAATTGACCACCGCCGCGCTCATCTGAATGCCGCCCAGATTGGTCATCGTCGCATCGGCCGATTTGATCCAGCCGACATTTGTATAACCTGAGCTGAAAATCTTGTTGAAATTCGTGCCGGCGTTGGGCTGTTCCACCGGTGTGACCACAATCTGAACGCCGTTGGTTGCCCCCAGGCCCTGCAGGGAAATGGTCGTGGCGTCGGCATTGTCGGTCGCCAGGCCGGCCAGCTCAACGGTGAAGCCCTGGGCCAGTGGATTCGTCACCTGCCCGGTAACGGTAATATCCACCCGGTTGCCAGTGGCATCGATGTAATTCGCTGCCTGATAAACCATGCCGGGGCTGATCGCGAGCAGTTCTCTCGATTCAAGCTGAATATCAAGAGCCTGAAGGAAATTCAAAGGCTTGCGGCTGGCAATTTTCCGGGGCTGTGCTGAGTTGCGTAAACCCAAAACCGGCTTGATTTTCGAGAAGAGATTCATGGAGTGCTTGATTCCAAAGGTGTTTTGTACGCTTTTTGCGAACACAGGTGCAAATTCACCTGGCGATCGAATAACAGGGTCTGGTGACGATAAAATACACAGGATAGGATGTCAATCATCGAATGAAAAAATCAACAAAAGTGGAATTTATACCACCACTAACAGCCGCGAATCTGGCCACTTGCACCTGGAAATCGTGCACGGGGGTGGCCAGAAATACGTGAATCAATACAGAATTATCAGTAACGAATCCGATGCCTTTACAATCATGAACAACTATTCAGACAGGACATTTATTCTGCCTTCCTGGCCTTTTTGCGAGCGGCGGGTTTGGTGGCTGGAATATCTTTTGCGGCCCTGGTTTTAAATTCGTCGAGTGTACGGGACCAGACCTCGGCCATTTCGCGCACCTTTTCGGGCATGGAAGCGGCCAGATTCTTTGTTTCAGCTCGATCGGAGGCCAGGTTATAAAGTTCCCACTCACCAGTCTTGGTGGCCACAATTTTCCAGTCGCCCACGCGCAGAGCCCGGTTGCCTTCATGCAGCCACCAGAGATGGTCGCGGGCCACTGTTGCATTTGTCGTAAAGGCGGGCAGCAGATTTTTGCCAGGCGAAGCCGGTGCATCAGCCTCAGCGGCCTTTTCGGCTGAAGTTCCGGCAGCGGCCAGCAGCGTGGGCACCACGTCGATCAGGTGGGCAGGCGTGTGGCGAATTTCGCCCCTGGCGGCGATTCCGGCAGGCCAGTGCACGATAAACGGCGTGGCGATGCCGCCTTCATGCACCCAGGTTTTGTGCTTGCGGAAAGGGGTATTGGCCAGGCTTGACCAACCCGGGCCAATACTTAGAAAGGTTTTGCCTGAGCCGGCCGGGGCTGAGGTGTCGTGGCCGTCGCCGCGCACCATCATCTCGGCACTGGCACCATTGTCAGAGACAAACATGATGATCGTATTTTCCAGCACATTCATGGCTCTGAGCTGGTCAATAATCCGCCCGATTTCGGCGTCCATCCTGTCAACCATGGCAGCGTGCACAGCCATTTTTGAAGCCTGGAAAGCCTTCTGGTCGGCGCTGAGCGAGGCCCACGCCAGCGGGCGATTGACTTCATTCGGGCCAAGTTTTTTGATGGCTTCAGGGAAGGCATAGGGCGGGCCCTGGTCGCGCTCCATGGCCGAAATATCGCCGGTAAAAATGCCAAGTTCCTTTTGACGAGTCAGGCGGTCAAGACGCATGTCGTCCCAGCCTTTGTCATAGGCTGACTTATATTTCGCGATATCCTCAGCCGGTGCCTGCACCGGGAAGTGAGGCGACGTGAAGGCGACAAAGCTGAGAAACGGCTTGCCGGCGTGATTCTGGCCATGTTCCTTAAGATATTTGATGGAGTAATCAGCGATGGCCGTCGAAGTGAAATAGCCGGCATCCGGAGCGACCGGGGGCAGGGGCTTGTCGTCTTCGGTGTGGTTTTTCGGGTAGAAATTGCGATCATGGTCGTTCAAGGCATAGGAATGATCGAAGCCGCCGGCCAGCACCGGGCCATCAACATGCCACTTGCCTGAATGATAGGCCCGATAGCCCATGGGCCTGAGATATTGCGGCAGCAGTTTGGCCCAGGCGGGGCGGGTGCCCTGGCCGCCGGTGGGTTCAAGGCCGGGAATGGCGTCGCGACGCACCTGCTGGGCGTAATAGCCGGTGAGCAGAACGGCTCGTGATGGCCAGCACCGGGCGGTGTTATAGAACTGGCTGAATCGCACACCGTTCCTGGCGAGTTGGTCGAGATTGGGCGTTTTTATTTCGCCGCCATAGCAGCCAAGGTCGGAATAGCCGAGGTCGTCGGCCATGATCACCACAATATTGGGCGGGGCGGCTGCTGCAAGGGCCGGCAGGGCCAAGGCAAGTAGTGGCAGAAGGCAGAACGTGATTGATTTAGGCATGGTCCGGTCCCCGGCTGGTTTTTCTGACAGTGGCTGGCAGGGTCTGGCTGGCAGATTACTTGCCCCTGGCCTTGGTTTCAATGCTGAAATCAAAGACCTGCTCCGCCTCGTTTTTGACATCGACCTTCAGATCGGAATTGATATTATACTGCGGCGGAATGAGATTCTGCGTCTCTTCCATCATTTTTCCGGGATACTCCGGGTCGGGTATTTTGCGGCCGCTGGCGACATTCTTGGAAATTTCAATCCGATAGCTGCCAGGCCCGGGCCCTTCCGACCGGCCAATTTTATAGGTACCGGCTGAAATTTGCCCGTGTGCCCCTGCACCTGTTACGGTCGGCACAAAGGTGATAGTGGCACCATCAAGCGGTTCGCCATTCAGGGTGACTTTGCCCGAGACGCCCACATGCTCAAAAGGGTCGGCCTCGCCACAGCCGGCAAAAACCAGTGTCAGGCCCACACAAGCCAGCCCTGGAAGCATTTTCAGCAGAAAATTCATGCGATTCTTCATGTCAGTGAATGATGCCTGTCAATTGACAATTGAGAGATTAAGCCTTAATCAGCAGATTCAACGCCGATGCAGATCAGTAGGCATCTGCCGAAATGACTTCACCCAGGCCACGCGTGCTGAGAGCCTGAAAAGTCGGCACGTTGATGGTGTTTTTCAGGAAACGCACCGAGCCGTCGCACAAAAGCACATTGACACCGCCGGGGTGGCGGCTGCGCGAGGCAAGATAGTAATTCAGGCCGTTAGAGGCATCGGTGGTACATGGCAATTTTTTGCCGGGATCGTTAAAGCAGAGGCCATAGTCAGGGGCAGAGCTGTTGGGTGCCAGCCGGGCGGTAATCTGGTAAGTTGCCGTATCGTCGTTCCAGATTCGGGCACGACGGTCGATTACGGCCGAAGGGCCGGCTGGCGATGCCGTCTGCAGCATTTCAAGCATGGCCATGGTGTTGCTGGTGCCGTCGGTAATGTCGGCCAGCGATGCACCATAACTGAAGAAAAACGGCGCATAGCCTGTGGGCACGGCGGCGGCATTGAGCGGGCCCTGGTTAAACATGGTGTTCATACCCCAGTTCACTCCATAATTGCCCTTAATATCAAAATATTGAACCGCACCGCTGACAATCTTGCCAAATACAAGCTGCTCGTCAGAAGGGCAGTTCATCATCGACATCTTGGTCAGCCGGGCCGTGTTGTTGGCCGCGTGCTCAAAAAGCACATGCATGAAATTATAGGATTGATAAGCCGCTGACTGCTCAAAATAGGGCAGAATCGTGACAATCAGCGGCTGGCGGTAACTCAATGCCGGATAAAGCCCGTTAGAAGGCAACCGCCCCTGGGCACCCATCGGAAACCGCAGATTGACATCCGTATAATTGTGCAGGGCAAGCCCAAGCTGCTTGAGATTATTGACACACTGGGCACGCCGGGCAGCCTCGCGGGCAGACTGCACCGCCGGCAGAAGCAGTGAGATAAGCACGGCGATAATCGCAATGACAACCAGCAGTTCTATCAGGGTGAAAGCCCGGTTCCCGCGCATTCTGGTCATAAACCTGCTCCTGTCAGCCAAGAGATTTTTGAATTTTGATAGTCGATGGAGTTCTGTGAAACCTGCATGACCCCGAGACAAGGGCATGGAAAGCGGCAGTCAATACATAAAAGCACAGGTTATGGCCAGCGTCAAGCAAATTCCACCTGAGGACCTCTTAATGATACAAAATGTTACATATCTGTATGCATTTATGGGTAAATGGAATTGATACCCGCAAACTGAATGGATATAGATCATCTTTCCCAGATTTTGCCCAGCAGCACGTGCATTTCAGCATCGTATTTTTCAAGCTCGGCCCTGAGAAATGGATAAAAATCGTTGCGATAAAAATAGGCCTCGGTCGCTTCGGCAAAATATTCCTTGTGATTCGTCAGACCATAATGCTTCACTGTTTTACCGGTGTAAAGCAGCACATTTTCATATTTCCCGGCTTTTTTCGCATGATCATAAGCCTTAATGATTTCCGGATGCTCAAAGCCCAGAATCTGGTCGTGATAGGCATGGGCCAGTTCGTGCAGGATCACCGCTGGGTGCTTGAGCATTTGCTCACGCGAGAGAAGCTGACGGGCCTGCGTGACGTGCACCTTGCGGGCCAGCCGGGGGTCGTGGCCATTCTGCACCAGCCACTCGCGACTGGGGTGATACTGCATGGTTTTCAGCCGCGGGTTGTCAAGCTCCAGCCAGATGCCCACCTTCTGCAAATCAGCCAGCGGGCCGGGGTTTATCAGAATTTTTATGCGCTGGAGGTGATTGGCCAGCATGCCAATCGACTGCCGCCCCAGTTCGGCATGCTCGCCCGATAACAAAGCCGGATCAACCCAGACTTTCCAGCCTTCCACATCTTTTTCCACAGGGTCAAAAAATGGCCTGGCGGGTTTTTGATCCTGCGCCGAAACCTGCAACGCAAAAAACAGGAATACAAGGCAAAAGATGCTTTTTTTCATGAGTTAAACCGTGTCGGGGTCGGGGCTGATCAGGTTGATAACAAGATACTAACAAATCGCCAGGGAAAAACCATGATATTATGATTTCATTATATCCATGGTGTTTTATAGTTGTTTCAGGCTTGGTTTTCGCACTGGACAAAATGCGGCGATTGGCTAGGATCGTGCCTGAATGTGCGCAGATTGGGATAAGCTGGAATGCAGAGGTGCTACAAATGGCGTCGGTTTCAGGCAGGCGAAAGGAACTATCTGCGAAAGTGGCCAAGGCAAGCCGGGCCACAACCGGGATGGTCTGCCTGCGGCTGGACGAACTGGTAATAAGCCCCGAACTGGTCGGGCTTTATGGGCCCTGCACGGCGATTGACGAGCTTGAACAAAGCCTTGATCGCGACGGGCAACTGACGCCGATTCTGGTTGAGCCATTGGGCAACGCCTTTCAGGTGATTGCCGGTGCACGGCGGCTGGCGGCAGCGCGGCGGCTGGGCTGGGCCGAAATGGCGGCGGTGGTGCGGCAACCGGCCGACGACGACCAGCGACGATGGTGGATTTTGGCGTCGAACCAGCAGCGGGCCAAGCGATTTTCAGACCGGATGCGTGAAGCCGACCTGATGGAACGGCTGTTGCAGGCCGAGGCTCGCAAGCGAAGCCTGGCCAACCTGGAGCAGGGCCGGGGCCTGAAAATTTATGACGAAGCGCGGGAGTGTCTGAATTCCGACACTCCAAATGGTGTGGTTGAACCTGATTCAGCCCGGCCGGGTCGGAAGACCCCGCCCAAGCGCACCGATGCAGCGATTGCCGAGGCGATTGGCCTTGGCGGCAAGGATCTTTACCGCCAGGCCCGGGCCATCTGGCTGGCGGCCGGGGCCGGCGACGATCGGGCCCGAACTTTGCTGACCGAGCTTGATGCCGGTACGAAGACCGTTTTTGCGGCCTTCAAGGACCTTCGCCGCCGCGACCACCTGGCGACCGACTTTGTGCCAACACCCTATGACGTTTGGACTTTCAAGCACGACCGCAGCTATGGCCTGCAATACCCGGGCTCAATAGCGGCCGGTATCGTGGCCAACACCGTGCACTACTTCAGCCAGCCGGGCGACCTGGTGGTTGACCCCATGGCCGGCGGCGGCACCACGGTTGACGTTTGCCAAAGCCTTGGGCGCAGGTGCCTTGCGTATGACATTAAGCCATCGCGGCAAGAGATTGCCCACTGGAACATTGCCGAAAAACCGCTGCCTGACGAAGCCCGGGGCTGTGATCTGGTCTTTCTCGACCCGCCTTATCACTCCATGCTGCGCGAGCAATATGACCCGGCCAGCGTTTCATCGCTGAATGCCGAGGCATGGAAACAGGGCATGAGTGGCGTATATCGAAATATTTACGCAATTTTACGCCCGGGCGGCGTACTGGCCGTGTTAATTGCCAACCAGACCGACCGCGACGTGCCGGAAAATTGCAATTATATTGATCATGCCTTTGAAACTTACGCGATTTTAAATGAAGTTGGTTTTAAAGCCATCAGGCGCATTTCATGCCCGATGCAGTGTACTTACCGACCGGATGAGATCAACCGGTCGCGGCACGAGCGTAAACTGCTGGGCCAGGTGCGCGACCTGCTGGTCTTCCGCAGACCGAACTGACGCGAGCGTAAAAAAAGTCAGTTATCTTCCATCGTCCGGTTGATCAGCTCATAGACCCGGGCCCGGATCAGCGGATTAGTGATGGAAGGGTTGCGCCTGACCAGCGTTTCGGGCAGGGAATTGACAGCGCGGCGAATGATTTTATCGAGTTCTTCGCGATTCATGTTATCAATCACCATGTTAATGGCCGCTTCTTCCATGGCCAGTTGCTCGACTTCCTGGCGTTTGCGTTCTTTTGCCTGGTTTGCCTGAAATTCGGCTTCCAGCTTCTGGCGTCGGCTTTCAATCATTTTGGCCATCTGTGGAAGTAGGTCGTAAGCCTTTTCCACACCCATTCTTATGTAGCCGGCGGCGTTTTGCAGTTTGCCGGTTTTGTTGAGCAGGATTGAGTTGAGAACAACGCGGATGATGGTCTGAGAATCATATTGCCTGACGATCTGATCGGCAGTGTTGGCGGCGATCTTCGTCTGAACAAGTACGTCTTTGATCGGTAGAGAACTCGACAACACGCCTGTAAGTGAAACAAGGAACGGCGTTCCGGGAATTTCGATCGTTGGGACGTTGTCGTTCTGATTCTTATTGTTTGTCTTATATTGTTTGGGCCCACTTTCTGGAACAGCCTCGGCCCAAAACTGGGCCTCCTCGGATTCAGAAAATGGACCAGTTTCGTCCGTGGGTGTCCCAAAATTCAGAACAGTTGGCGGGGTAACCTCTAAAAATTCTGGACCAGTTTGAGGCTGTACACTAAAATTATTAGACGGGTTTGAGCGTTGTTTCTTATCTTTTGAGGACGGTCGGACGGGGGTGTTCTGAAGAATTCGGTACGCTGTGGAACGGCCGGTTGACTTGGAAGTGGCCATCATGCCCAGGTTGACGAGTTCTTCAATGGCATTGAGTACGGTTTGCCGGCTCAGGCCACTTTGCTTGGCGATGGTGCGGATACTTGGGTAAGCCCAGCCGGTTCCGAAGTCGGAGTAAAGGCCGATGACCAGGTAAACTTTAATGGCTGAGCCATTGAGTTGCTTAAAGGCTTCTGATTTCAGAAGGTTATGTTCAACGCGGAAGAAAAAGGGATCCATCTGGAATCCGTCCTGGGTTTCCTGGTCGCGCCTGGTCGATCAATGACCTGGCGAAAGGGGCACAGTGGGTGTCAGTTGCAGTTGGTTGTCAGGTTATGACTGGATCGGTGGGCCGGGGATGTAATAGGTGTTGGGCGAGCCGCTCTTGCGCGTGGTAGAGACTACCAGGCCAAGTTTTTCCAGACGTTCAAGGCTTTCAATCACGGTGGGGCACGAGAGACTAGTCGCTTCCTGCAGGGATTTAAGCGACATGGTCACACTTTTGCCGGGCTCGCCGCCACAGGCGGAAAGCATTGTCAGATAGACTTTTACGGACTCACCCTTCATCAGGGCGAGGAAGCCCTGGTCAAAGAGTAATTCGCGTATCCAGTCGTGCGATTGAACCATTGAGCCTGTCCGTGTCATGGGCTACTCCACACACCGATGCACATCCTGCGCCCATACGATGATCACTCAACAATCCGCATTCAGACTTTCGAACTCCAATTAGTTATCCCATCACCCGCCGCCCGAGGCACGGTCAATTGGCAATAAAGTCGCATTGGCGTTAAGCGATGTTTTGATTATAGCGATTCTGACGATTGAAGTGAAAGGGTTACTCCGGTTGGCGAAGATTTTAGGGGTGTGTGGTTTTTGGTGATATTCATGGTTTTTTGGTTTTTATTGTTTATCAATTCACAATGTCTGTCAGTTTTTGTAAAATTTAATCAGTTATATTACATAATAATTTAATATGAAAAATCAAACAATGGGGAATTTCCATGAACAGCAGAATTAATTCAGTGTGGATTAAATATAAAAATATTTTATTTTTCAGTATGATTTTGATATTCTTTTTCTCTTATGTTATGGTCGTCTCCTAGTGAAACACTTACCGAGATCGGGAGAAAGATTTTTATTGAGGTAGTAATAATCCCTACCATTATGGGAACAATCATTGTAATCTCACGTTTTTTTTTGGAATATTTGAACCCTACTAAAAAAGAAATTTTTACAGGAGAAAATTATCAAAAAAAAGATCAAGAATGGTCTTTTCGTGAGCTATCTCAGAATTCATTAAAATTTGAGGAAAACGACAAGTTAATAATTTTGACAAATATTCAGTCCAAACTTGAAACTGATGCATTTAAAGAAATACTTGAGGGTATAAGAAAAGATTTATTAGTAAAAGTTAAAGTTGAAAGTTATGATGAGATTTTCGAGAAAAGTTATGATAGGCTAAAACAAGAAATTCTAGATTTGTCGAGAAGAGGAAATCTGAATTTGCTATTGGGAATGTTGACAACACTTGCCGGATTAATTTTTCTAGGATATATTCTTTTTAGCTCTTTCAACGGTCAGTCTCAACAAGAATTGTTTCTTCATTTTGTACCTAGATTATCATTTGCTGTACTCATTGAAGTTTTCGCCTATTTTTTTCTTAGGCTTTATAAACAGAGTCTTACAGAAATAAACTATTTCCAAAATGAAATCACGAATATTGAATCAAAACATATAGCACTCAAAATTGTATTGAATTCAAATGATAAGGCACTTAAGGCCAAACTGACAGAAGAACTTGTTAAGATCGAACGGAATTTTATTCTCACTAAAGATCAGACGACAGTTGAACTTGAACGTGATCGAATGGCCCAAAACACAGATACAAATCTGATAGACATTGTTAAATCATTAATCAATAAGAAAATAGATGGATAAAGTACAGCTAAATTTTTGAAAGAAATCGAGATTTATTTTATCAAGTTTGAATTATGTAGTAGATCAAAACGTTTCCTACCAAATCTGGCGAAGATTTCGCACTTTGTCAATGGTTGACTCAGCACCATCATCAACCGACACAGTTCGCGGAATTTACGAGATTTCCGGCATGCCTTGAAATAACGTCGTTACCAAGGTTAGCGGACAGATGCACATTTCTTTATGGGTCTTGCCTTACTGGACTTTCTTGTTCCTGCCAGGTATAATGGTATCAATCGAATTCGCAGTCGATTTTTGTGAGTCATGTCGATGCCGATTGAACTGACCGAGCTTCAGCAACAGACCCTTGATGCCGCGAAAGAATTGCCTCTCAAGGTGATCGATCCACGCACGAGTGCAAGTTATGTACTTGTACCGGCTCAGGATTATGCCATGATTCGCGAGGTGCTCGACGATGAGCAGAGGCAACAGTCAATCAGCCGCATGGCTCTAAAAAACGCTGCCGGTCGTATGGATGACTTGCCGTGATCCAGCCAGGCGAAGTCTATATCGCTGACTTTGAGGAAGCCGGTCCGCATCCAGTTATTATCGTTTCTCGTGAAAGTCTCAATCGAGGGCGATACGTACTGGCAGTTGTTTGTACTTCAGCCCGTCTGATCGTCCGCAGGGTATTGCCGAACTGCGTTCCATTTGGTTCAAATCAGTTCGGATTCAAGACAGATTGCGTTGCTCAATGTGAAAACCTTCTTTCTATAGACAAAGCCCAGCTTGACCTTGCAAATGGGCCGATTGGGAGTCTAGACGAAATGGCGATGCGGGAAGTTATCAAAGCTATTGGTTATGTTATAGACTCCGATTGCGAGCCAGTTTAGTATTGGCGAAGCAGCATCAGCTATGGTCATTGATAACTCATCGCTTAATCTGATTCCATTTCAAGCAAATTAATGACACAGAGATATGTCAGCAGCAATATTTCCAATGTGAAAATGACCGGAACCAGCCCCGGCGCAATGTGGCCAAGAATGAGATCGCGCACGAGCCACGCGAGATAGCCGGCCCAGGCCAGAAATAGCAGTAATGCCGTGTTGTTGACAGTTCTGAATGTCGTCAGCCATTCCACCATCAGGGCGACAATCAGGTTGCGCAGCAAAATGGTAGCGACAAGCATTTCACTTGATAATGTCAGCGAATAATCTTCGGTCACATCGTGCAGAAATCAGATCATCGTCGAGGATAATGCAACATGCCAGGCAAGCCCCTGAAAATGAATGTCAGGATATAGTAATAATGCAACATATTTAAAAAGAATTGGTATGCGGTTCCTCAGGAAAAAGAAGTTGTAATTATCATTATCTCATTACATTTTCAATATTGCGTGGGTTATTACCTCTATTCATGCATCAAAACCAAACCGTTTTCATATTTTAAGACTATCCGCCTTATGAATCTGATTTACAATCCGGTTCAAAAGTACCCGGTTCGATTTCATTTGATAATTTTCATTTGCTTTTATTGTCCATGTTAGACTCGAATTTGACGTTCTTCGTTGGTTGATTCTCCATCCTCTTCAAAAATACTTCCATGTCGAATGTAAAACCAATTGGTAGATGATCTGGCCAACTTTGGCCTGGTGCTTATTAAAGAATAAGTCCTGGTGCGGGTGGGTTTGATAATCGGCACTTTGTTCAGTAGGTCTTGCAGTGACTTTGACAACGACTTATAATTCATTAAGATATGAAACAGTCCAAATTCATTTCATTCCTGTTACTCGTATTGGTGTTGACCCTGCAGGGGCCGCAACACCTGTATTTATTTCACGACACGAGTTCAGTGGAAGAGCAGGGCAGCCAGTGCAGTGAAACCAGACTGCACTTTGATTCCGGGCTGTTGCTGGAACATGAAGCGGATACAGATTGCACGGTTTGTCGAAACACTCTGTCGCCATCGGACATTTTTCCGGTTAGCAGGCTGAATAGTCCTGCGGCAGGCGATATATTTGCGTGCCTTGAATCAGTAATTGCCGGTCGAGATTTTTTGAGTTGTGTTGTATCCCGGGGTCCGCCTTCCGTTTTTGCGATTATTGTCTGAAAAGCCTGATCCATCAGGGATTATATGCTTTCATGCATTGGTGCCTCAGTGTGCCGGATGCGTGAGTCGGCAGCAGGATCATCGTTCAGCACAACGAGTGTCTGACTGAATTTCGGCATGGTTGCTGAACAACACGTTTCAGAACATCTGGAATTAACGATCTCTGTACAATCGTGAGAGCGAGACCATGCAATACAGTCATTTGCGTCGTAAGTTGAGAGCCAGCAGTGGCTTCACACTGATTGAGCTGCTGGTGGTCATTGCCATTATAGCCGTGCTGATTTCGCTGCTGCTGCCTGCGGTGCAGGCGGCCCGCGAGGCAGCCCGCCGGATTCAGTGCACCAACAATCTGAAGCAGATTGGTTTGGCGTTGCATAATTATCAGGACATTAATGGTGTATTTCCGATGACAACGACGGCGGCCCGTGGGGGGCCTGGTGGTGTATGCCAGAACGGCTTTTACAGTTGGCATGCGGGAATTCTGCCCCAGATGGAGCAGCAGACGCTGGCCAATGCATTGAACTTTATGATTGGCAATGCAGACAACTGCAGCAGTTCGATGGTATATGACCAGGCGACCATTTCTCAGGGTCATCCGAATGCGACAGTCAGCCAGACGATAATCGCGGGGTTTCTCTGTCCCTCAGACAATTACAGCATTACTGATACGATGGGCACAGCCAGGCCTGCGCCGCAGAGTTATGCGGGCAATGCAGGCTGGACGCCGGACACATCGGGGCTGAATGCTGGCGGTTCGATTGGCAGGCATAATGGTTTTATCGGGCTGGTTAACCCGGTTCGCCATGTGGCATGGCACACGGGGCCGGTTTCGATAACACAGATTTACGACGGCACCAGCAACACGGTTGCCGTTGCCGAACGGCGAATTGTGCGGGCCAC
This sequence comes from Planctomycetaceae bacterium, assembly GCA_040374745.1. Classification (GTDB taxonomy): domain Bacteria; phylum Planctomycetota; class Planctomycetia; order Isosphaerales; family Isosphaeraceae; genus QWQI01. The sequence continues at coordinate 23,254 of JBEITT010000015.1, forward strand.
AAGCCCGACCGATGTGAATGCGATGATGACCGAGCCACAGGCCACAAGTTCATATTGTGCCGGCTCTTCAGGCAGAATCAGAACGCTTGCGGCATGGGTGCCCTATTGCAAGTCAGTCAGTTTGCCCGACCCCGCCTGGACGGTCTATCATGGTCGTTCGTGGCTTTCAGGCTGGTCGAGGACTGGTTCGATTTACATGCATGTCATGCCGATGAATGAGCGTAATTGCCATCTTTATGGTGGTGAAGATGATGGAAACAACATGATTACCGCCAGCGGATCGCATCCGGGCGGGATCAACCTGCTTTTTGCCGATGGCAGTGTGCGGTTTGTCAAATCGACAGTTGCCAACCCTGTCTGGTGGTCTCTTGGCAGCCGCAATGGCAGCGAAGTGATCAGTTCTGACAGCTATTGACTTCAACCCTGAATTGAGGGCCGGTAGCGATTTACTGGCCAGGCCCGAGATTCACTGCCCTGGTGGCGTGTGGATCACAGGCTAACCTCAGACAGTATTGAGGACGATAAAATAAATGCAATGACTATTGCCAGATTGATTCTGGGCGATAGGAGACTGCCAATTATCGATGGCAGAATGGTCTACAGGACAATCGTCAATCGCCAATTGCCGGCAGGCCGGTTGAAATAAGCCGCTGTGGCAGCATGGCGATGATTGCGAACACCCTTGATTCACTCCATGATTTTCCCGTCTTGAAGCGTTTCAGGCCGGGCTTGTGAAGTAGCTCTTTATTCAGAGGGCATATTCAGGAGAGGTAAAAAGAATGAAGATCAGAAGAGGATTGTGGATTCTTGCCGCACTTTTAGCGGCAACAGGCAGTTTCAATAATCCGTCGGAGGCGGTGGATATATGGACTGCCGGCCATGGCGACGTATCCATTGTGATAAATGGCTCTGCGTTTGATTTTGAGTATGAACTTGCAGCCAATGCCGTGTTGAATGGCACAGCGATTGGTAGCATAGCTGTGAAGTCGCCTGCCGACCTGATTACGGTAGTGCCGAATGCGTCGCGTGCAGCAGGTGGTGTCTCGGGACTGCCGGGCACCTGGGGCAACTCAACGTTCTGGTATCTGCCGCAGATTTCGACAGCCGGCGTGCCTTTTCTTGGTCTGGGTGCGGAAGAAATTCCGACTGGCCAGCTGGTCGGCGATAACCTGAAATTCAGCTTCGACAGCTTCGTGAGCCGACCTGCGGGTGGCGAATTCCTGATGTTTCAGTTTGGCGTATCGCCAACGGTTTTCATTAACACGGCTGACGGCATTTTGACCTCAGAGTTTATCAATGTTCCTGCTCTTGGTCATGAACACTACAACTGGAGTTTCAGCACGCCTGGGACATACCAGATCAGGTTCAAGGCTGAAGGAACACTGGTTGCCGGCAATGCACCCATTTCGGGGCTTGGCACATACACCTTCCAGGTGGTGCCCGAGCCCGGCACATGGGCCCTGGGTGCAATCTGCCTGGGTGCTACAGGTGTGATTGGCTATCGCCGTCGCCGGCTGGCCTGATTCCAGCGGCCCTGTGACCGCTGAAACAGATTCAGCCATTCAGTTGATCAGTTTTTACCGGCAGTCAATTCAGCAAATATCGTGCTGTTTAACCGCGTGGGCGGGTGGCCAAGGCCACCTTCCCATTTTTTTGAAATACCTTGTCGCATTTTTTTGTTCTCGTATCAGCAGAGTGAAAGGCAATTCTCGACTTCATCAACTTGCAAATCATAAAAAAATATTGCAGGGCTTTATCTTCATTTCATTAATACCACGATCAGAGATTGCAATTGGCGGCTGAAGAATCATGCAAGAAAAAATTCCGGTTCAGGCCACATATTTGATTTGGTTTTGAAGCCGGTGCAGGGCAGAATAAATTTGCTGATTTCGGGCAGCTGGTGTATTTTTGATTTCATCACCAATGGCTTAGAAGTCTGATTGATACGATTGTCAGGAGAGGCAGGTTATGAAAGTATCACGCAGAGCGGCAATTGCTGGCACGGCCATCGTCGGGGTTGGCGGATTTATGGTTTTGAGGCGATCGGGTCAGCGGCCGGCGTCATTTGTGCGAATGGAAACAGTGGCGGGCAAGCGTCAGATTATCTCAAATGCCATTCCTGATCACCCGTGTGGCGATTATCCGAATGCTCATGACCCGGTTTCAATGCGTGCGCAGCGCATTCAGCTTGAACTGCCGCTGGCGCCGACCATGGCCGAGCAGCCGATAGCCCTGGAAATGTGGTTTTTTGGTGTTGCCCGGAATGGTGTGCCATTTGATCCTTCGGGTCCGTTCTGGCGACGCGATGGATTCTCCGGCTGGCAGTTTGAGGTGCTGCACCCCAGGGCCACTGTTGCTTTCGGCATAGATGCCAATCGTGCCCACACACAGGGCCGGGGCCTATATCATTATCATGGCCTGCCATCCGGTCTTTTGTGGAATTTGAAATCGGCGGCACCTGAAGCGAAGATGATTCAATTAGGCTATGCTGCTGACGGTTTCCCGATATACGGGCCAGAATGCCCGGGCGACCCGCTGGACCTTCGAAGCCCGATCAAACGGCTTCGATCAAGTTATGCAGTAAAAAAAGGGCGCCGACCATCAGGGCCGGGCGGAAGATATGATGGAACTTTTGTGGAAGATTATGAATATGTTCCCGGGCTTGGTGATCTTGACGAATGTAATGGCCGGTTTGGACCGACACCGGAATATCCCGACGGGATTTATCATTACGTGCTGAGCGATGAGTTTCCGCAGGTTCCCAGGCTCTTCAGGGGCCGACCCGACACCAGCTTTCGCCATGGTCCTCCGCCCGGCGTTTCCCCGCCCGTACCCTCAGAATTGATGGCTTATGTCAGTCAGTCATAAAAATATGATGATCTGCTGATAACCGCTGAAATTACACAATCGTCATGCAATAATCTGCCATGATTATTTATTCGCCGAAGATTCGGCAGAGAGCGATTGCATTTCATCAGATTTATTGAAAGCGAGATAACTCAGCAGGAATATTTCAAGTGTGAAAATGACTGGGACCAGCCCCAGGGCAATGTGGCCAAGAATCAGATCGCGCACAAGCCACGCCAGATAACCAGCCCAGCCCAGATAGAGCAGCAAGGCCTTGTTGTTGACGGTTCTGAATGTCGTCAGCCATTCCACCACAAGGGCGACAGTCAGGTTGCGCAGCAGAATGGTGGCGACAAGCATTTCGTTTGATAAACTCAGCGAATAATCTTCGGTCACGTCGCGCAGAAATCCGATTGTTGTTACGGTTAATGCAATATGCCAGGCAAGCTGTTGAAAATGCCAGGCGAGCCAGAATAATGCAACGCCAAGAAAAAGAAATGGCATGCGGTGCGGCAGTGAAAATTGAATTTCAACGGCCAATGTGCTGATGAAAAACCCGGAAATGAAATTTTTGAAACTGAATTTGGAATATTGCAATTGATGGGCCGGTAAAAATGAATTCTGTAAAATTGGTAAGAATGTTTTCGTGAATCCCACGCCCAGGATGGCCCCGAAGCTGAATTCCATGAGCTTCCACCATGGGCCTGATCGCCACTCGGGCGGCAGGGCAAATCCGATGCAAAACCAGAGCGAACCGAGGCCAAAACCAAGGGCACCGATGAGAAAGCCGCTGATTGCATATTTCAGGGGCCGAATGGTTCGAAATGCAATCGAGAGATAAGCCATTGCAATAAGTGGACCAAAAATCAGGCCGAACCAGACTTCTTCACGCGGTTTATTGATCCGGTCAGAGAAATAAATCAGCTTCGGATGATTGATAAACCACCATCCGGCAAGTGTGCCGCCAATAAACAGTGCAAATGCAATCAGCAGATTCTTCTGGCGATATTGGCCGAAATGAAATGCAAGCCAGACGAAAAACGATGCCCCGATGCCCCAACTTGCCCCCTTCAGCGACAACCCAAGCAGGCCCCAGGCTGTGGTTTGGGGGTTTTTCAATAGTCCGATAGTCTGACCATAAGTTTCGGCACCTCCCAGGCCCAAGCCGAGGGCGCAGGCGGCCGTGATGAGCGATGACTGCATTGAATCAAGCCGGGCAAAACCGGCAAAAACCAGGCCAAGCATGGCACCGGGGATCATGGCGCCAATCTCGCCGCCGCCGATGGTGCCACGCAGCCCCCAGCCCAGCGACATGGCAACCGTGGCCAGAAGATAATGGCTGAGGGTCAGAATCGGGGCAAGAGATTGAGTGCTGGAGGAGGTAATTTCCGAAGTTTTTTTCATGGGATTGAATTTTTTGCTGTCCGCCATGGTGATCTTGCTGATTTTGGTCTGCAGATGATGACAGATGTGGAGTGGGGATTCAAGAGTCGCAAGATCGGGCATCATATGATGACGTTGTGACAGGATTGATCTGTTTGAATCAGTTTTCGAAGTATGGTTTTTAGACCTGCTTGCCCTGGATGATCAAAATGGTTGTACATCTGGTATGAAAACTGTTGTTTCCATTCCTGATGATATTTTTGAAGATGCGGAGCGACTTGCTTTGCGGCTTCAGACTTCCCGCAGCCAACTTTATGCCCGGGCACTTGCCGAATTTGTCGCTCGTCATGACGATGACCAGGTGACTGAGCTGATGAATCAGGCAGTCCGGGAAGCAGTTGGGGATGCCGACTTATTTGTGCAGGAAGCTGCCAGGCAGGCGATTGAGCGGGCGGAATGGTAGTGGCCCAGTGCGACGTCTGGTGGGCCGACCTTGCGGAACCGATTGACTCTGCTCCCGGCTATCGTCGGCCTGTTTTAATCGTTCAGGCTGACTCGCTGAATCGAAGCCAGCTTGCGACCGTCGTTTGTGTTATCTTGATAAGTAATCTTCGCTGGGCTCAAGCACCTGGGAATGTGCTGCTGAGTCGTCGTCAGACAGGGCTTGATCGAGACTCTGTTGCGAATGTGTCACAAATTGTGATAATCGACAAACGGCAATTGACTGAGCGTGTTGGTAAAGTTCCCAAACAGCAGATGGAATCGATTTTTTCAGGAATCGACCTGATTATGGGCCGATAGTCGGGCAGAGCGGGTGACTTTCAGTTTTTGATTCGATTATGACTTTGACAACGCAACTTTCGGTCCTGATGCTTGACAGCCCGGCACGGGTCGGGGAAGGTAGAGGGGTGCCCAGGCACGAAGCGCACCAGGACCTGCCCGAATGTCATCAAGATGGATTCAATTTTCCATGTCCGTTTCTTCCGAGCCGGGAATTTCGAAAAATTGGCCGTGGCTGGTCTGTTGGCTGATGTTTGGGGCGACGGCCCTGAATTATATGGACAGGCAGTCGATGGCGTTGGTGCAGGAGCAGATTCGCGGCGAATTCAGCCTGAATAACGAGCAATTCGGCTGGGTGATGGCGGCGTTTCAGATTACCTATGCCCTGGCCCAGATACCGGCCGGATTTCTGGCCGACCGGCTGAATGTGCGGCTGCTTTATCTTTTTGCCGTGGGCTGGTGGAGCCTGGCGGCCATTGCCTGCGGCTTTGCACCCAGCGTGGCCGTGCTGATCATGATGCGCATCCTGCTGGGCATGGGTGAATCGTTCAACTGGCCATGTGCCCTGCAGATGACATCGAGGATATTGCCGCCGGCCGAACGGGCGCTGGGCAACGGCATATTTAATTCGGGCGCGGCCGTGGGGGCGGTGATCACGCCGCTGGTAGTGCCGCCGCTGACATTGTATTTCGGCTGGCGCATTGCGTTTATGATTCTGGGGGCCCTGGGCATTGTGTGGATGGTGGCCTGGCAGATATTTGTGCAGCCCCGGCACGATGTGCTGCTGGTGCATCCGAAAAAAGAGACCGGGGCGAAGAGCGGAGGGGTTGGGTCGCTGGTTTATCTGGCGGTGCCGCTGGCCTGTGCGGTGGGGTCGTGGTGGGCTTTGGCCGAGCGGCTGGGCAAGTTCAGGTGGTGGGTGGGTGCAACGGTGTTTTTCGCGGCCCTTTTGATTCAGGCGGTGGTTTGTCAGCCGAAACGTGACAAGAGCAACGAGACATGGTTCGACAGCCTGATCGAAGTCGTTCGCATGAAAAGGTTCTGGATTCTGGTGGTGGTGTCGGTGTCGATCAATGTCTGCTGGCATTTTCTGGTGAACTGGATGCCGGGTTACCTGGCTCAGGACCGGGGCATGACCTTCCTGAAGAGCGGGCTATTTGTGGCGCTGCCATTTCTTGCGGCTGATGGCGGGAACCTGCTGGGTGGGTGGCTTTCACGCGAGGTGGCCAGAATTCACCACCTGCCGGCGGCCAAGGCCAGGTGGCTGGTGATGACCGGGTGTGCCGCGATGGTGAGTTCAGGGGCCTTGCTGGGCAGCGTTTCGAGCAATGCCCGGGCGATTGTGCTGCTGGCTGTTATGGCAATGGGCACGGCGGGGTTTATGGCGAACTATTTTGCCTTCTGCCAGGAAGTTTCGGGGAAGCACACCGGGCTGATTGTGGGGCTTCTGGGTGGCTTGGGTAACTTGTTTGCCGGTGGCTTTTTGCCTTATGCGGGCCAGGTTAAGGACATCACCGGCAGTTTTGCGCCGATTTTTGTGATAGTAGGCGTAATTCCGCTGATTGGCCTGGGTGCATTGGGTTTGTTCTGGGGTTTTTCGAAGCCGCTGGGTGAAGCAGAAGCGTGATGAAGATCGGGCTGGACGAATGGCCTGAAATGATGTAAAGAATGGTTCGGTATAGATTAGGGGCATGAAAAAAGCGGGCAGGGAGGCCGGCCGTCATGCGTTATGGGCAATGGTTTGCAGGCATTTGTCTGGTAATGGGCATGGCAACGGGTTGTCGGCAGGTGCCGACAGACCTGGGCGATGAAGCGCGCCCGGCAGGAGTGGACCGGGTGATGGACCTGACGGAGACCGGGGAAGAGCCGGTGCCGATTGAGAAGGAACTGGCTGCGCCTAAAGGTTTTTTCGGTCGTAAGGAAAGCCGCAATGGTGGGTGGTCGAGCGAGTCGCGGGCCATTGAACAGTCACTGGGCGTAAACAGGTAAACGTAAACTTTATAGAACGTAAACGACCGTTTTTAATAAAATTTCATTTTTTCTTTGCAAAAATGAATCGGGTTGTATTATTCTGAAAATGCAATTTGAAACGATTGCAGGGTCAGGCCGTGTGACAGCGGTGTGAAGACCGACATCTTGAGCAGAGCCTTTGGCTTTCACCCTGAATGGAGTTGCGCCCATGAAATACAGGATTGCACTTGTCGGAACGGAGTGTCGGGAAGCGACCATGGGCTTTATTGAAGCCACTTCAGCGCAGGAAGCGATTGCCGTTGCCGAGGCGGCGTTTCCCAGCCCGCACTCGCTTTCCTATTTTGTATCGCTGGTTGACCCGACGTTTCAGGAAATGTTTGACGAAGAGCCTGAGGACGAGGCCGGTTTGGAAGAATTTCAGGAAGGGCTGGAGCAAAGGGCTTCAGTGAAGAAAATCGAGCCTGAGCCAGTGCGGCGTTATCCGATTTTCTTGCCGGCAAGGCTGGGCGAATTGAAAGCCTGGGCCCGGACGGCCAGGGAATTTGAGTGGCACACCGAGATTCGCCGGGGTGCTGACGGATTCGTGCTGATGGTGGGCTGGACACCCATTCAAAGCCGCGAGGAATGGGAGTTTTTCCAGAGAACTTATCTGGCCACCGACGAAGCCACCGAGTGGGCCGAGTTCAGCCCTGAAGAAGCCAGGTTTCGAGAACTGGCCGCATTGCCGTGGGTAGAAGAGCTGGAAAGTGCTGTGGACGATTCAGAGAACGATTTGAACGAATTTTTCTATTGGGATGATGACGAAGATCTCCCCTTCTGACTTACATGCTAGCTTAATATAGCAATGATTGATCGAAGTGCCGCCAATGCCAGTGCGAATGCCAGGCATTGTCGGGCGGCATTTTCAGAGAGCCCTTTGAGGCCGAGTTCGGAACCGAGCCAGGCACCCATACCTGCAGCGAGCAGCCAGGTTCCGAGATAATCAGGTATTTTGTCGATACGGCTACTGACAATTGCCAGGCCGGCGATGGAATTGACAAGAGTGAAAACGGCGGCAGTGCCAGCGGCCATTTTGGCATTAGACCAATGAGCCAGGAGCATGAGTGGGCTGAGGAAGATGCCTCCGCCATTGCCGGTGAGGCCCGAGACGAGGCCGATGACGCCGCCAGCCAGGGCCACAGGCAGGGGTGGCGGTATGATGATGAAATCTGCCGCTTGACGAACATTTCGGGTGGACTGCAGCAGCCGGGCGGCTGCATAGAGCAGCACCAGGGCGACCATGGATTTATAGGCGGGGTCGGGGAGGTCGATGGAGGCCCCGATCATGGCCATGGGCATGCCCCCGAAGATGGCGGGCCAGAAGATTTGTCGCGAGAAATGCCCGGCGCGCGAAAAACGCCATGCCGCGGTGGCCGAGACAAGAATATTCAGGGCCAGGGCGGTGGGTCGCATCTGTGTGGTGGGCATGTCGCCGATGGCCATAAGGGCGAGATAGCCGGAAGCACCGCCCTGACCGATGGCCGAATAGAGGGCGGCGATGAGGAAGATGGCCAGTGGCAGGAGGTAATCGGCGGGTGCCATCAGGGGGCAAAAGGCCTGTTGATAAGGGGCTGGATGTGCTGACCTGTAGACAGTTTAGCTGTTTATTGCCAGTTTGGTGAGGTCAAATAAAAAAAGGCGGGCCGAAGCCCGCCAGTTTTAATGAAGTTGATCAGGTGCGGGCAGGCCGAACCGGATTATTTTTTCTTGAACCCGCCGAACATGCCGGCCAGGCTGCCGGGCAGGGCTTTTTTGGCGGCTGGCTTGGCGGTGGCACCTGAAAGCGGGTTGGGGATAACGATATTGATTGGCGATGTGCAATCAACCGGGGTGGGAGGAATCAGGGCAATTGGCATCGAACCATAAGGAATCAGCGTATAACGCTTCGAGTGGTTCTTGAGGATGTCCTGATACTTGCCTTCGTTCTTGTGAATGTAAGCGGTATCCCAGCCGCCTGAGCCGACCATGGTTTCGCGGATGTTGTCAGCACCGGCGTCCATGACGTTGCTGCCTGTGCCGCCGTCAACCATATCGAAGCCACCTTCACCTGCGATAACGTCGTCACCATCCCATGGCTTGAGCAGGGCGTGTGTCTGGCCCTTGGTCAGAGGCTGGGTGGCGTGTGTGCCACCCCAGAGGACGTCGTTACCGTTGCCGCCATAGATGGAATCGTTGCCAAGGCCGCCGACGATGAAGTCGTTGCCATCTTCGCCCCATGCCAGGTCGTTACCCGGGCCCATGTTGGCAACGTCGTTGCCGGCACCCAGAACGAGTACGTCATTGCCAGTGCCCGTGTTCACAGTGTCGTTACCGGCACCGGCGAAGATGGTGTTGTTACCGTTACCGGTGTTGATGGCGTCGTTACCCGTGCCTGTCACGATGCGATTATTGCCGTTGCCGACATTGATCACATTGTTGCCTTCGCCGCCGAAAACGCAGTTATTGCCGTTACCCAGGTTGACTGTGTCGTTGCCTTCGCCGGAGTGAACTTCGTTATTGCCGTTGAGAGCGTCGATCAGGTCGTCGCCAGGTTCTGGGAAGAGCACACCCTTGTAAGTGATGATCCCCATCAGGTTATTACCGGCCCCGCCATGCAGTGTATCGTTGCCGATGTTGCCGTTCATGGTGTCGTCGCCTTCGCCACCATCGATCAGATCAGGGGCACCGGTGGATGTCGGTGTGATGACCAGATTGCCGATGTAGTCGCAGTCGTCCTTGCCACCATCGATGAACGCAACCTGGGCGTCGCCGAAGAGGAGGTCGCCCGAGCCAAGGCCATGGATTGTGTCGGAGCCGACACCGCCGACGATGGTGTTCGGTGCGTCGGAGCCAATCAGCAGGTTATTGCCTGCCCCGCCGATAATGATCGAACCGCCAGTGATATTGTCGTTGCCGGCGCCGCCTTCCACAACGATCGTTGCCTGGGCTTCGGCCTGCGGGTCAACTTCGATGTTGTCGGCACCGAAGCCACCGTGAACGATGACGGCTGTGGTTGGGTCGGTGTTAAAGACCCGCACGGGAACAGCCAGGCCATTGACACTGATCTGGTTAGGTAAATCAGCGGTGATGGTGATGGTGTCGGGCAGGTTGGTGGCCCAGGTTGAGACAGCACCGCCGCTGGCGTTCAGGCTGAAGACGACATCAACAATGCGAAGGTCAGTCGTCTGGAGGTTGCCGATGGCGACATTGTCGCAATCGTTTCCGCCATTGACGGTGAGGGCTTCAACGTCGCCGATGTGGGCGATTTCAGCATTGGCATGCGTGACCAGAACGCGATTTGAATTACCCAGGCCAAGGCCGGGGGCCGAGCTGGCACCACCGATGGTGAGCGGGGTGATGGTGAAGGCGTTCTTGACATTGCCGGCACCAGTGTAAACGGTCCAGTCGTCGCCATCGCCACCGTCGACATAGTCAAGGCCGCTGCCGGCAAACCAGAGGAAATCGTCGTTGCCGTCGCCGCCTGAGAGGCTGTCGATGCCGGCATTGCCACGAATGTCATCGTTGCCCGAGCCGCCGTCGATTTCGTCGCCGGCTGAGCCACCATTGATGGTGTCGTTGCCACTGCCACCATAAAGTGTGGTGGAAACGGCCATCAGACTTGAGTCGATCAGGTCGGCACCATCGCCACCCATCACGCTGGTCGGAACAGCGTAGCCACTGAGCAGAGCCGTGTCGTTACCGCCCAGCAGGTCGACATGAATCACACCGGCGTATTGTGAAAGATCGTTGGTGCTCGTCACGCCATTGACATTAAAGATTGTTCCTTCAAGAGATTGTGTCAGTGAGACATTGTCGTTGTTGGCGGAGCCTTCGACGAGTATAAGATCTGCAGCCTTGCCCAGAACGCGGTTACGGCCGTTGTACAAACGGAACAGGTCGGAGGAAACGCCGGCTAATCCGTCTAACGTCACGCGGTAGGGGTTGGCACCCAGAGCCGGGGCGTTGGTCAGAAGTTCATCCAAGCCTCGGCCGCTTGCCATATGAAGCAGAACAGGCTGAGTCAATGTGGCCGAGGCCTGAATATTGTCATCGCCAAGTCCTGCATCAACCCGGATTGTGTCAACCAGGAGAGAGCCCGAGAACTGGGCACCTGTGACTGAAACGATCCATGGCAGCCCTGAGACTGTGCTCGTATTCTGCGAACCGCCAATCATAAGATGGTCGTTATTTGCCGTTCCGTTAACGGAAACCTCGTCTGCAACCGTATCCTGACCAAAACTGGTATTGATGATGGTAACAGCCGTGCCGGTAAGGTCGGCGATATTAAAGGTGTCCTGTGCTTCACCGCCAACCAGGTCAATTTGTTGAATGCTTGCCGTCAGGATGGTGGCCTGAAGCACCGAGGCGGCATCTGCCAGTTCGATGCTGGCGACACCCTTGAGTGGGCTGAAAGGGCTGAGGGTGAATCGGTTGTTGTTGATTCGATGGCCACTGACGATGACATTATTCTGGCCGGTGCCACCGTCGAGGTTGTCGTTACCGTCGCCAAAGGCCCAGAAGAACGAGTCGATGTCGGCTCCGCCATAGATTTCATCGTTACCCGCTTTGCCTGTCATTTCGTCGGAGCCATCGCCGCCGTCGAGATAATCTGCCGCTGAACCACCCGTAAGCGTGTCGTCACCCAAACCGCCATAAAGCGTGACGGGAACAGCCAAGAGTGCGGCATTGACAAAATCGTTGCCATCGCCACCCATCACGCTTGTCGGTACGGTGTAGCCGTCAAGAACGGCCGTATCGTTACCGCCCATAAGTTCGATGTGAATCACGCCCTGGAAGCCGGCCAGATCATTGGTGCTGCTGCGGCCATTGACGGTGAAGACGGTGCCTTCGACAGTCTGCTGGACGCTGACAGTGTCGTTATTGACCGATCCATTGATCAGGATCAGGTCGTCGGGCGAGCTGAAGACCTGATTGCGGCCCGAGAGAAGCTGGATGGTATCGGGCAGGGTGCCCTGGGTGGCGTCGATCAGGACGCGAACCGGGTTAACACCCATCACCCCGGCATTGGCAATGATGCTGTCGGATCCACGACCACCGGTGAGTGTGACAAGCACAGGCGAGGTAAGATCGCCGGAAGCCAGCATGTAGTCCTCGCCCAGGCTGCCGTCCACCGCGATTCCGTCAACAAGCAGGTTGCCGTTCATGGCCGCGTTGAAGGCATTAACAGCCCACGGCAGGCCGGTGACCTGCGATACATTGCCGCCGGTCACACGGATGTTGTCGTTATTGGCTGAGCCGACGACATTGAGCCGATCGGCCACTGTGTCCTGGCCGAAGTCAGCATTGACCGTGAGGATGGAAGTACCCGTCAGGTTCTGAATTTCAAAGAAATCAGAGTCGTTACTTCCTATAAGATTCAGCTGCTGAACGGATGATGTCATCACAACACCGCTGAGCGAACCAAACTTGTCAGCAACGGTCACATCAACAGCCTGGTTGGCTATCTGGTTGGGCCTGACATTGTAGTTATTGCCGACGATGGCATTGCCGGTGAAGGTCATCAGGTTGCTGCCTGTGCCGCCATCAACGGTGTCGCTGCCGTCGCCAAAGGCCCAGCTGAACGTATCGGCATCGGCACCGCCAAAGAGCGAGTCGTTGCCGCCATTACCGACGATCAAGTCGGTGCCGTCGCCGCCATCGATGTAATCGGCCGCATTGCCGCCATAAAGTGAATCGTTGCCTGATTCACCATAGAGTGTCGAGGCTGCGGCAGACGACTGGGCATTGACAAGATCATTACCTTCGCCGGCATGGACATTGGCTGCGATGGTGCCGGTGCCTGAGAGTGTGATGGAATCGTTGCCGGCATAGGCATTGATATTGATCAATTCAACGTTGGTAACAACATTTGTGCTTGTGTTGCCATTCACGCCGATGGTAACCACGCCGGCGGCTGTCTGGTTCACGCCGATCTGGTCGGCCCCATTGGTGCCTTCCACAAGGATCGTGTCGAAGTCATCGCCGCCATCAATGGTGTTTGAGCCGTAAGGCACGAAGAAGGTGTCGTTGCCGGGGCCACCCAGGAGGATGGCGTCGGCACTGAGGAAGTCGTTGCCTTCATTGCCTTCCAGCTTGATGATGGCCAGGGCATCGGCCGAGGCTGACGAAGTGATGGTGTCGTTACCGGCCAGGCCACGCACGGTCAGGTTGTTATTGATCTGACCAGCAGGGCCGACCATGCGGAACAGGTAAGACAGGCCCGTGATGCTGAGCAGGGTGGCCGTGTAAGGGATTGAATTGACAAAAAGATTGTCGGCTTTGTCGGAACCGTCAGCAATGACAGTGGCGGTGGCGGCGTATTCAAAATTGAATGCTACGCGATTGACGGCAATGCCTGTCATGTCCTGAATGGTGCCGGTCGCATTGGAACCGATGCCCGAAACAAGGTTGGTTGATTCGACATCGTTTGCAACAAAGCCCTGGTTCTCATCGCCGTTATAGGCCAGCGAATAGGCTGTGAAATTGCGTTCAATGGCGAAGTTATTCGCGACACCGACAGCACCAAAGGCGTCAACATTGTCCTGTCCGCCGTCACCAGTCAGGCTGTCGAGCCCGTCGCCGGCATTCCAGATGAAATAATCAACACCCGATCCGCCGATGGCTGTGTCGTCGCCCTGGTTGCCCTGAAGCTGGTTATTACCTTCGCCGCCGACAAGGTAGTCAGCAGCCAGGCCACCATTCAGGGTGTCGTCGCCGGCTTCCCCATAAAGCGTGACTGCGGCCGATGCACCAGCGGCACTGATCAGATCATCGCCTTCACCGCCATGCACATTCACGCCGATAAGGCCATTGCCTGAAAGGGTGACGATGTCATTGCCGGCCCTGGTGTAAACGTCGATCAACTCAACATTAGTCACAACATTTGTGCTGGAGGATGCATTCAACGTGAGAGTGACCACCCCGGCAGATGTCTGATTAACGGTGACTGAATCGGGACCATTGGTGCCTTCAACCAGGATGGTGTCAAAGCCATCGCCGCCATCAATCGTATTCGGGCCGACTGGCACGATGAAGGTGTCGTTGCCCGGGCCGCCCAGCAGAATGGCATCGGCACTGAGCAGGTCGTTGCCATCGCCACCGTCGAGGGTGATATTGGTCAGGGCATCAGCAGCGCCGGTTGATTTGAGGGTGTCGTTACCGCCCAGGCCCTGAACCGTCAGGGTGTTGTTAATCCTGGATGGAGTTGCCAGTAAACGGAATTCGTAAGGCAGGCCCGAGATCTGAAGCAGGGTGCTTGAATAGGGGTTCACGCTGGCTGTCAGGTTGTCATCGGCATTGGTCCCGTCAACCACCATCGAGGCCGAAGCGGCCTGATCGAAGAAGAAGGCCAGCCGCGAGACGGCGATGCCATTCATGCCCTGAACACTGGCCCGGGCAATTGAGCCGGCACCAGCGTTGAATTCAGCCGTAGGAACGCCGTCGGCCTCAAACCCCTGGTTCGGGTTACCGTTATATTCCATGTAATAAACGGTGTTATATCGCTTCACGTCAAATGAATTGTTACCGCCGGCATTGCCGGTGGCTACGACGTAATCCTGGCCGCCGTTGCCGGTGAAGTAGTCGAAGCCGTCGCCTTCGTTCCAGACGAAGTAATCAGTGCCGGCTCCGCCATTGACAACGTCGTTGCCAAGGCTACCAATCAGCGTGTTCCAGCCATCGCCGCCATTTATCTGGTCGTTGCCCGAGCCGCCGACGAGTGAGTCGTCGCCGTTTTCGCCGTAGAGGCTGACGGCAACGGCCATGCCGCTGGCATTGATGCTGTCGTTACCCAGGCCACCCAGAACGGAAGCCGAGAGACCGAAGCCACTGAGATTGACTACGTCATCGCCACCCATGGCATTGACATTGACTGTGCCGGCAAAGCCACTGATGTCGTTTGAGCTTGAAAGGTTCTGGGTGCTCTGCGTGTATAGCAGTCGGCCGGCCGGATCGGTGCTCAGGTTGATCACGTCGGCGGCTTCTGTGCCTTCAAAAAGAAGTATGTCGGCTGCCGAGCCAAGCACAAGATTGCGGCCATTTCGAAGAGAAATGATGTCGCTGAATACGTCGGCCGAGGTATCAACTGTCACACGATTGGTATTATCACCCAGTGTTGGAGAGTTCACCCGGACTTCATCAGAACCCAACCCGCCTCTGAGTGTCACCAGAACTGGAGCGGTCAGTGAATTGCTGGCGACAATGGTGTCTTCCATCATTCCACCATCAATCAGGATACCGTCGATCAGCGTGGTGGCCGAGAAAGCTGCACCCTGAAGGTTCACTTGCCATGGCAGGCCGGTGACCGTCACGATGCTGCTGCCACCAAGAATGATGTAATCAGAATTGACAGTGCCCATGACACTGACAAAGTCGGCCGACTGGTCGCTCAGGATATTGACATCAACATGATTGATGCCCGTATTGATGAGGTCGCCAATCGCTACATTGTCTTTGCCGGTGCCGCCTCGCAGGCTGACCTGCTCAACTTCTGCACCCATAATCACATTACCGGCGATGAGTACTTCGAAGTAATTGCTGTAGGCGGCATTTGGCCGAAGTTCAAAGGTGTTGTCGCCAAACAGAGTGCCACCGATGCTCACGGCGTCGCTGCCTGTGCCACCCTGAAGGGTATCATTGCCGCCGTTTTCGCTCCACAACAGAAGATCGTTGTCGGCACCACCCGAGACAATGTCGTTACCAGCACCTGAGGCAAGTATGTCATTACCTGCTTCACCATAGATGCTGTCGTTTCCGCTTGAACCTGAAATAAAGTCGTCGCCGTCGCCGCCAAAGGCTTCACCACCCGCCAGCCCGAAGCTGATGGCATCGTTGCCGGAACCACCATAGGCCCGGAAGGTGGAAGTGCCGTCAGGGCCCGAGATGGAGTCGGTGCCGGCCCCGCCATCAACCACGAAATTGCCAGAGTTGTTGCCGAAGAGATTGACAATGTCGTCGCCATCGCCACCTGTGATACTGGTATTGGCCAGGTCGCCACCGGTAATTACCCCGATGGAGTCATTTCCGGAAAGGGCGTCGATGACGAGATTCTCTGCCCGGTTAACAGTGCCGGCGATTACGCCGTTCAAGGTGATTTCAACAGCTGAGCCGTTGTTCTGGGCCAAAATGTCATCATTGCCGACAGTGCCTTCTACACTGACGGTGTCTATGCCATCGCCACCATTGAAGCTGGCCAGGGCAGTTTCCTGATTGACAACGAACCTGTCATTACCACTGTTACCTGAGAAGTTCAGCGAGGCACCAGCATTGCCCACAGCCTGGAAGGTGTCGTTACCGCCCTCGCCGGTGATATTGATGATCGATGCCGGCGTGATGCCGTAGATCAGAATCTCGCCCGGAAGACCTGTGACAATCAATTGATCGGGGGCAGGTGGGTTGGTCAGGTCGGATGTGCTGTCGAATGTGCGAATCACGTCGTCGTTATTGCTGCCCTGAATGGCAACGCCACTGGCACCATCAACAGTCAGTCCGCCGACGTTCAGAGCTGTTGTCGCTCCGGTTCCGGCTGTATTCCTGATCAGGAATCCGGATGCAATCGCCGTGATGACGCTGGTGCCACCTGCGACCGAATCGACATAGGCCATGTTATAGCCCGTGCCGCCATCAAGGTAGTCAAAGGAATTGACCGATGCGGCAGAGACGATCAGGTCGTCAAAATCGTCGCCACCATAGAAAAGATCGGTGCCCGGGCCGGTCACGAAGCTGTCATCGCCAGCCTGCCCATAGGCAGTCACACGCTGGGCAATGGAGGAAGCAACAGTGTTTACGAAGTCGTCGCCTTCAGCCAGAGCGGCGAAGACGTCAACCGGTATGGCGCTATCACCGATAACCTGAAGAGCGTCGTCGCCTGTGGAACCCTGAATGGAGATTTGGTCAATACCAGTAAGGGCGGCCTGATAGGTATTGGCATTGACAATGATCTGCACCGGGGCCGCGTTGGGCTGATTGACAATGAAATCGTTGTCGGCACCGACGGAACCGGATGCTTGAAGAATGTCAAACCCGCTGCCGCCGATGACGGTGTCAGTGCCTGCGGAGAGCAGGAAGAGATCGTCGCCGGCACCGCCATCAAGCGAGTCATTGCCGGCACCGCCCTGAAGGGTGTCATTACCTGAGCCGCCTGAAAGTGTGGCATCGGCTGAGAGATAGTCGTTACCGGCACCGCCGGAAAGCGAAATCTGGACATAAGTTTCAACACCGGCAGCGGCCTTCAGAGAGTCGTTGCCATCGCCGCCGTCGAGAACGAGCAGGTCAGCGGTGTTCACGCCCGAGAGCTTCAGCAGGTAACCCATGCCGGTTGCCAGGATATTGCCTGCTGATTCAACAGAGGCATTGATTTGGTCGTTGCCGATGGTGCCCATTGCAGAAACGGTGTTCTGGCCGGCACCGGCGGCAAATTCGATGACCGAGGCAGGCGATTCACTGACATCGCCCAGAGTCAGCGAGTCGTTTTCGTTGCCCAGATCGATATAATAGCTTTCCGTGTCGTAAAGATTGACTGTCATTGCACCTGAAGTGACAATCAGAGCCCCCAGCTGCGAGATCATGCTCACGGCATCAGCCGCACCGGTGCCCTGCAACCACAGCAGGTCGTTGCCCGTGCCGCCGTCGATCTTGGTGGTTCCGGCACCAATACCCACGATAAACCAGTCAGCACCGGCATTGCCGTCAAGTGTGTCGTTGCCGCCACCAGCCGTGATGGTGTCGATGCCGTCGTTACCATCGACATAGTCGTCGCCGGTTCCGGCATTAATCACATCGTCGCCTGATCCGCCAGAGACGGTGTCGTTCCCCGCGGATCCTGTGATGGTGTCGTGGCCTTCATTACCGAAGATCTGGCTGGCTGCATTGGCCGTGATTGTGTCGTTGCCAATCCCGCCAGTCATGACAATCGAGCCAATGGCAGGGCCCGAAATGATGTCGTTGCCATCGCCACCGGCAAGATGGAAGCTCAGGTTGACAGGGGCACCCGGCAGATTGATCACCTGGATGGTGTCGTTACCGGCACCAGCATCGACATTAATGACTTCGGCCTCAAGCACCACAGCCTTGGCCGAGCCATTGTAGTTGATGGTCAGGGTGCTAAGGTCGCCCACAAGCACATCGTTATTCACAGTGCCCGTGACCTGAATGCCATCAGTGCCGGCATCACCGGTGAAGTAAGCGACTTTGCTCTCCTGGGTAATGACCATTGTGTCATTGCCCGAGTCGCCAAAGAAATTGACATTGGCGCCGGCGTTACCCATAGCCTGGAAGGTATCGTTGCCGCCCTGGCCCAGAATATTGATACTCTGCCCAGCGGAAACATTCGAGATATTCAGGTTAAATGCAAGCCCGGCCACGGCAATCGTGTTCACTGGCACCGGTGGTACTATGCCCGAGTCTGAATCAAAGGTGCGAATGGTGTCATCGGCGTTAGTGCCTGAAACAAACACGCCGTTGGAAGTGGATGCCATGATGACCTGAACGTAGGCCACGTTACGGGCATTGCTGGTTGCTGCGCCCGGCACCGTGTTGGAAACGTCGAAACCACCAGGAATGGGGATCAGTGTAGTGGTGCCACCGGCCACGTTCTGGATAATCAGTTGATTAAGCCCCGAGCCGCCATCGAACGTGTCGGATGACTGAACGGAATTAGCATTTTCAGTGAAGGTATCGAAATCGTCGCCACCGTAAAAGTTATCGATACCAGGGCCAGCCGAGTAATCATCCTGCCCGTCATCGCCGTAGGCAGTCACCGTCTGCTGGGCTGAAGCCGCAAATGTGTTGATCGAGTCGTTACCCGACCCCAGCATCGCCAGAATTGGCACCGGGCTGAAGGAGTTGCCCAGAAGGATCAGGCTGTCGGTACTCGTTGAACCGAGAACATAAATCTGATTGATCCCTGTCTGGCTGACTAATGAACCAGTGCCATTGACAAAGAAACTGATGGGCAAGCCATTATTCTGCGTGATCAGGTAAAGATTGTTCGAGCCTGTAACACCTTCGATCACAACCTGGTTGAATCCGGCACCACCACTCATGGTGTCAGTGCCTGCGGAAAGCAGGAAGACATCATTTCCGAGACCGCCATCGAGCGAGTCATTGCCGGCACCACCCTGAGGGTGTCGTCTCCAGCACCGCCGATAAGCGTGGCGTCGGCCGAAAGGAAGTCGTTACCGTCGCCACCCACCAAAGAAACCTGTGTGAAGTTCTCAATTCCGCTGTTTACCTTGATACTGTCGTCGCCACCCCTGCCATCGATGGTCAGCTTGTCATCAACTGAAGAACCGTAAAAGAACATGACGGGTCCCAGACCCGTAACATTATATTGTGAGGCAGTTGTAGAACTGACTTCGATGCTATCATTAGAACCGTTGCCAGCTATAGAAATATCGCTTGTGCCGGTCCCGGCATTAAATTGAATTGAGTTGATTGAGTTGTTCTGCTCAATTGCGAAGGCAATCTTGTTATTACCACCTTTCGGGTAAATCCCGAATATTTCAACAGTGGTTGAATAGGAATTTAATAATCCGGGTGATGAGATCTCAACAGTCTGGGGCGAGCCGACTGCTGTGTTGAAGAAAATGTTATCGTCGCCGACTAACCCACTTACACCAAAGCCATCAATTCCTTCACCACCTTGAATTTCCAGATTAGTACCAAGCATTAATGCCAGATCAACGCTAAAGGTATCAGAACCCTCGCCACCCAGAAGAGTCGATTGTCCGTTACCTGCGGTTAAAAAGTCATTTCCCTGTCCGGCATCAATATAATTTGAGCCGTTTCCACTTACCAGGTTATCGTCTCCAGCTCCACCGAAAATGGAATCTTTACCAGATGAGCCAGTAATGGAATCATTACCCTCATCGCCAAAGATCTGGCTGGCAGCGTTGGAGTTGATCGTGTCGTTGCCAATACCGCCGGAAATCACAATAGTTCCGGCTGCGGGGCCTGAAATATTGTCGTTTCCGGTGCCGCCTCCAATATTGATGTTCGAAGTGGCACCCGTCAGACCACTTGCATTAACGGTGTCGCTGTCGTCACCGGCATCCACAGAAATATTTACATTTGTAGTCGAAGCCAGATTGACAAGATCGTTGCCAGCGAGCGTATTGATCTCAATCCTGGGCCCACCGACAAGCGACTGGGTCACACCATTCAGAACCAGTGCCAGATCAGAGGCACTTCCGTCGCTCAGACCGACAGTATCGTTATTTGCCGAGCCGGTTAACCTGACCACGTCGGAAGAATCGCCGCTGAACGTCGCTGCTCCGCTGTCGTTCCCGACCAGCAGAAGATCACTGCCCGAACCACCCGTTATCGAAACATTTGTTATCGCAGCAGCCCCGGATTGAACGCTGAATGCGTCATTGCCATCAAGTCCAAGCAGTTTCAGCACGCCACTGGCATTCGTCATGCCGTAATAACGGGATACTGGCAGCCCACTGGCATTCACCTGAACCCCAGGTATGAAAACACCTACAGGTGTCGTCACCTGAAAATCATCATTGGTGTTATAACCGAAAACACTGATGCTTGTAGAAGCGGCTGAAATGAAATAGTTGTCAACAGATCTCAGATTCACTGTGGCCAGCGAGCCAGCCGCACTGCCAAAGAATCCATTCACAAACTGGTCGACAGCCGCCAGGGCGG
Organism: Planctomycetaceae bacterium; assembly: GCA_040374745.1. Classification (GTDB taxonomy): domain Bacteria; phylum Planctomycetota; class Planctomycetia; order Isosphaerales; family Isosphaeraceae; genus QWQI01. Next base: position 43,906 of record JBEITT010000015.1, read on the forward strand.
CATTCAACTCGTTATTAATATTTTCGACATTGGCAAGATTCATCGTTGATGAAACAGAATTGGAACTGTCATTCATGAACGACGTGAAATTCACCTGCCCCGGATTAAATGCACTCTGAATGTTCTGAGTTACATTTGTCGCCGTTGACAATGTGGCCGAGTAAGTCAGCAGATCTTCGCCTGAACCGCCGTCAAATGTCAGGATTGATGAAGCCAAACCAGTGGTTTTGTTTACTTGGTCAGCACCTGCGCCCGATGAAATCAGAAGACTCGCCGGAACGTTGGCCGGGCCGGTATTTCTGGCCAGATCGTCGGTGAAACTGTCAGGCCCCGAACCAGTCGCAACAGCTATGCTGCCAAGCACGCCTGTCGCACTTTCAGTGACTGTCAGGGTGGCATAAGAACCGCCAGTGAAGTCTGTCTTGGTCACCGTCAGACCAATGGGATTATTTGTCGTCAGGAAGAAATTCTCGGTTGATACCAGCGACCGAATTGTGTAAGACCCAAAAGTCGCACCTGAACCCGGCGTGTAGTCAAATGTCAGAGCCTGGCCCAAATTATTCGTCGAGGCTATGTTCAGGATGTTGTCCTGATCAATCCAGACATTCAGCGTCATCAAGCGACGGGCTTCCAGCTCATCAGTAACCGGATTGAAAAAATCTCCGCGAGCATTCTTCCGCTGTCTGCTCCTCTGGGAATCCAGAAAACGGAAAAACCGAATCAGTTGGTTAGCCTTGAACATCGCTGATGAACTCCGGTTCGAAATTCGACTTGCCTGCAGACAATCAGATCGGATTTGCGTATCTTGCGCAAACTTGCCATATTATGTAATCTAACTGTATAAGTTCGATTCTGACAATGATGCTGCCAATTGTTCCTGTAAAAATTTACAGATTAATCCTCAAGGTGTGACAGTATGGAATAACCAGACGTAGTGATTATGCAACGCATGAGTATTGTAGTAATCAATTTGTCAATTTCGTTAACTTATGATTTGAAATGCTTCAAGAAAGTGGCTCGAAAATTATTTCCAAAAAACGGGACTATTCGATGCAGGGAATTCACCCTGCATCTGATAGTTATAAGATGTGTAAAAAATTCACAGCGTATTCAGGCTTTCACCGGGGCGGCCTGGGCTTTTTCCCAGAGTTCCTTCCACCCGGCCGAGCCATCGTTAGGCACCAGTTCGGTGCGCACGCCTCGCTTGAAGTAAGGGTAAAGCCCCTTCTGGCCCGGTGTCAGCATGAAGTTCACCTTGCCGTTGCTGGCCGTGTATATCACCGTGCCGTCCGTCCACGTTGACTTCACCAGCCGGGGCGGGTCAGGCCGCTCGGTTGGCCGCTCAATTGTGTATTTCTTCACGGCTTCGCGATCAAGTTCATAACCCAGGCCCGGCAAATCCTTTACCTCCGTTTTGCCCTGGTTCACCACGAAGGGTTCCTTCAGCAATGTGTGTTCATAAAGCTGATGGCAATTCACCGCCGGCCAGGTGGCGTTTTTCAGCACGCCCCCCACCTGGGCACTCCACGATGCCATAATGCCTGTGCCCACCAGCTGGAGCCAGAACGGCCTGCCGGTCTCTTCCGCTTCATAACCCTGCTTGAGGGTTTTTGTGGCACCACCGCCCACCACAAAACCATCGCAACAGCCGGTTTTAACCACCACATCAGGGTCAGGCGTGCCATAGTGCATCGCAATTTTTACGCGGGTGGCATTTCTGATTTTTACATTCCCTTCGGCATCCTGCTGCGGAATCGGGCTTTCAAAGATGTCCATCTGGGCATGCCTGGCCAGCTCTTTCACAACCGGAATGCCTCGCTCGGCATTAAGCAGCGTATCGTTGAAATCAAAATTCACTTTGAACGATTCGGGCATTGACCTGGCGATGGTCTCAACCTGAGCATAGACGTCCATCCAGGGTCGGCCCTTGGTTTTGAACGACTTATAGCCATTTTTCACGGCGTCCTGGCATTCCAGCAGCCAATCGTCGGCGTTCATCTCAATCGCCCACCAAGAAAGCGGCGTCTGGTCGTGCACCTTCCTGCCCAGCAGGGCATGCACTGGCACGCCTGCCTGCCGGGCCACGGCGTCGAACAGGGCAATCTGCAGGCCAGGGCCAAGCGAATCGTCCCACATGAACCGGGCCGCATTCTGGCCTTTCAGCCGTGCAATATCGTCATCACGGGTATAACCCCAACTGTAAAACATCGACCCTTCGCCCACACCCACCACGCCCGACTTCAGCCTCACCTCAAAAATGTCAAAATATTCCCAGTGGGGCAGTTCTCTGGCCATGTTGCGGGCCGCCACTGGTCGAAATGGCAGCCGCACGCTTGTGCGTGTAATGCTTTCGACCGTCAGCGGATTCTCGGCATCATAAGCCGTTTCAGCCAGCACTTCACCCGGAAAATACCTGGCCAGGGCCGCCGCCGACATCGCGCCGATCGACTTACGCCAGAAGTCTCTGCGCGAAGGATTCACTGGAAGCGACTGACCGCTGGTCAATGGGTAATCTTGCATGGCGTGGCTCTGTTCAGGTAGGAGCAGGTGAGGTTGTTTAACGCTATTCAACACGATTGCCGGGCGAAGGTCAATCACTCAGTGATGCAGTACAGAATTTGAATTCGGCTAAATGGCTTACAACTGGCCCCAGCCATTATGAGCCGGCAGAGAAGGGTTGCAGCACAGATGCTGCTCAAGACTGTTTCTCTTTTATCTCTGACATCCGCCAGAGATACCACATCGCCACCGATCGCCAGGGCCGCCAGTGGTTTGTCAGTTCGTGGCACTGGCTGGGGCTTGGATGATCGTCAAGTTCAAAATGCTTTTTCAGCCCCTCGCGAATTCCCAGATCAGCCACAGGCAAAACATCCGGGCGATTCAGCGCGAAGATCAGAAACATTTCGGCTGTCCACCGGCCAATCCCCTTGACTTCTGTCAGTTTCCTGATGATCGTCTCGTCATCAAGTTTTTCAAGCTGCTTCAACTTCAACTGGCCACTGCCAACTTGGTCAATCAGGCTGACCAGATAGTTTCTTTTCTGCTGCGAAACGCCGCACGACTGCAGGAATTCGCTGGTGAGCTGCTGCGTTGATTCAATCGTCCATGGGCTGGGCATGATCGCCGCCACCCTTCCAAAGATATTGGCCGCCGCCTTGGTGGAAATCTGCTGCGAAATGATCGACTGGGCCAGTGTGGCCAGATAATCTGACCTGGGCTCTAACCGGCAGGGCCCGACCTGATCTATCAGCCGGGCCAGTTTGGCATCAACCGATTTGAGATGGCCCAAAGCCCCGGCCCATCGATCAATCGACAACTCTTTTGCGACTTTTCTGGCCATTATTTTGTGATCTTCAAAACGCGGTTATTGTAGCTGTCGGTGATAATCAGGTCTCCATTGGGCGCTTCTACAATGCCATGCGGCCTGTTCACCTGAGCCTGCCGCGCCGGCCCACCCAGCCCTGCTGTGCCCACCTTGCCGGTTCCGGCCAGAATTTCAGTGGTTTTCGTCGCTGGATTGTATTTCAGAATCTGATGGTTTTCGGCATCAGCAATCAAGACATGATCATTTCTATCAATCTGGATATGTTTCGGGCCATTCATCCGGCAGTTCAGGGCCGGGCCATTGCCGCCCTCAAGGCCTTTTTTGCCGTCCATATTCACCACAGTGGAAATTTTACCATCCGGCGAGACCACGCGCAGGGCATTACCCCCACGTTCAAGCACATAAACATTACCTGATTTGTCAGCCGCCACGGCCCGAGGGTCAACCAGCGGTTCATCAATAGCAATTCCACCTTCCTTGGGCCGACCTTTCTTGCCATTACCCGCCACGCGAGAAATCATGCCTGATTTCAAATCAAGTTTGCGAATGACATTATTATGCAGGTCGGCCAGATAAAGCGTTTCACCACCGGGCGAAAGTGCTACGCAATAAATTCCACCCAGATCAGCCTTTAACGCCGGTCCGCCATCGCCTGAAAAGCCTTTCGTGCCTGTGCCGGCAACGGTTTCAACTGTTTTATCGGCTGCATTGTATTTGCGGACGACCACATTCCAGGTATCAGCCAGATAAATATCACCCGTCACCGGATGGATTGCAATATTGTGAACACCATCAAACGAAGCCTCAAGAGCTGCCTGTTTTCCCATGCCGGGCTTGCCTTTTTTACCCGTTCCGGCAATCAATTCCACCTGGCCATCGGGGTTTAATCTCAAAATACGCTGGCCTTCCGCCATTTCGGCAATCACCAACCGCCCCTGTGGGTCGAATTCCGAATAAAATGGCTCTTTCAGTTGCAATTCTTTCGCAGCACAGGGCGGAGCAGACTTTCCACCACCTGCCACCAGTTCAATTTTCTGGGCAAAGGCTCTGATGTTTAGATGACTCAGCAAAATCGCAGCAATGAAGCCGATACGGGTAAATGACATCAGAAACGTCCTTTCGTTTTATTTCACAGGTTTCTGCCAGGGAATTGCTCCGCTTTTTTGCAGATGAAGTTGCAACTGGCGGATCATTTCGCGCTTCTTCTGTAGATTTGATGTGGAAAGATCATTGGTTTCATAAGGATCATCATCAAGTTGAAACAGCCCGGCTGGTTCAAAGGGTGTGTTAAGCACCAGCTTCCAGGGGCCGACTCTCAGCGATTCAATCGTCTTGCCGGCAAAGGCCGGGCCGCCCTCGCGACGCACAAAATAGAGTTCGCGACCAGAGAATTCTGCTTGATCAGCAGGATTCACAAGCACTCGGGCCAGCGAACGACCATCGACTTGAATTGTATTTGCATCTGCTCCGGCAACCTGTAAAAGTGTCGGGTACCAGTCAAATGTCGCGGCAGGAATATGGGACTGCAAGCCCGCCGGGAAGTGGCCGGGCCACCTGGCCGCACAGACAACCCTCAGTCCGCCTTCATACATTTCGCCCTTGGTGCCACGCCATGGGCCATTATCGGCCGAATGACTTTTCTGGCCGCCGTTGTCGGAAGTGAAAACAACAATCGTATTTTCTTCAATTCCAGCTTTGTTTACGGCTTGTAGCAACTTGCCAACACCGTCGTCCATGTGCTCGATTAATGCAATCAGCCTGGCTCTTTTCTCGTCAACTTCCGGCCGAGTCTGTTTGACACGTTCAAGCGATTCCTGTGTCGGCTGAATTGGGTCGTGTGGCGCATTAAAAGCAACATAGAGAAAAAATGGCTTTGTCTCTTTCGACCGCTTTTCTACTTCCTCCACGGCCCACGCCGAAAAAAGCTCGGTGGCGTGGCCTTCGGGTTTAATTTCATCCCGGTTTAATCGCATCCAGTTTTTGCCGCCTCTCAGATGGGTGTAATAATCATCCATCATATCGCCCAGAAAGCCATGAAAATGGTCGAATCCACGTTCGTTCGGCAAATTTGGTGATTCAAAGCCCAGATGCCATTTGCCGACCATGCTGGTTTTGTAACCGAGTGATTTGAACCGTTCCGGAAGCAGTGCCACATCTGAGCGAAGATGGCCCCAGTTATCGGCCGCGTTCTGTCGGATCACGCCTGGCACGCCGGCATGATCAGGATATAGCCCGGTCATCAACGCAGCCCTGGTAGGCGAGCAGACTGGCGAATTGGCATAAAAATTCGGTAGACTGACGCCGGTTTTAAACAGACTGTCGATATGAGGCGTGCGGACTCCGTTTTTCCCCTGACCATAAAACGAAATGTCATTTCGGCCCAGGTCATCGGCCATAATGAAAATGATATTGGGATTTGTAGCTGATGCAGCATTTATGCAGACTGTGAAGAATACAGAAAATGCAATCAGTAATGGCTGAATCAATTTCATGATTTGACTTTGAAATTCGGATTGGGTTTTGGCGAATGAGCCTTGATTGTATTCTTCCAGTTATTGAGCATAAATGATAATTTCATTGTCATTTCTGGAATTTGATCCGCGATGTCATTTAATTCAGCGGGATCGTTTTTCAGGTCATAAAGTTCCGTCTGGCCGGTTTCGTCATAATGTAATAATTTGTGATTATCGAAAATGACGGCTGAAACAGGTGTGGTGGTTTCATAATAATGCGGATAATGAAAGAAAAGCGGCCGATTTTTTAATTTTGTTGTATGATCGGAAATCAAGCCGGAAAGATCGACACTATCGAGGTTCTGATCACCTTTTGAAAAACCTGACAGTTGCAAAAGGGTTTGATGCAGATCGTAGCTGACAACTCGCTCGTCAATCATTTTTCCTGTTGAATTTGTTCCAGGCGGTTTAATGATCAGCGGAACACGGATACCACCTTCATAAAGCGATCCCTTGCCGCTGCGGAGCGGTGAATTCGATGTTACGGCACCATTTCGCCCGTTTTTATCACCAAGGTATCCGCCGTTATCCGAAGTAAAGATGATCATCGTATTATCATATTTACCTGTTTTTTTCAGGTGACTGATCATCCGGCCGATATTCATATCAAGATTTTCAATCATGCCCGCATAAGTCGCATTTTGGTGATTGTATTCCGGCTTTAATTTCATCTGATATTTCAGTTTTAATGGATCCGGGCATTCAATGGGTGTGTGTGGCGCATAATGGGCCATATAGAGAAAAAACGGATTCTTGCCGGCATTTTCAATTATTTCAATTGCCTTGTCGGTCAGTTTATCGGTGAGAAAATCGCCATCCCGCCCGAAATCAAGGCCGGGCACATAACGAAATTCATTACGAAATCGAGTATTATTTTTAAATGGCCAGAAAAAAGTAGGTGGGGCACCCCAGCGCGTGCCCCCGACATTCACTTCAAAGCCTTGTGTTTCAGGGGCGTTGTCGCCATCGCCCAGGTGCCACTTGCCAACCAGTGCCGTGCGATAACCCGCTTTATTTAATTTCTCGGCCAGCGTTTCATATTTCTGGGGCAGGTGATCGAGCGAGTGACCTGGCAGCAATTTTCGCGATTGATCAGGCTTTGTGGCACCTTCCGACCAGATGGTGATGGGAATTCGGGCAGGGTGTAAGCCGGTCATCAGGGCCGCCCGGGTGGGTGAACATACCGGCGCCGCTGAATAGGCATGAGTAAATCGTATGCCTGAGGCTGCCAGTGCGTCGATATTCGGGGTCTCGTGAAGGTCTGCACCATAACAGCCCAGATCAGCCCAGCCGAGGTCATCGCATAGTATAAGCAGAATATTGGCTCGTGTCTTTGCTTGCTCAGCAACAACCGGCGATTGCATTAGGGGTGAAAAGCAAAGTAGAAATGTGCAGATCAGGCTGAAATGAAACCCTGTGAGAAATTGCATTTCAGGCCGCCTTTTTCTTTTTGGCAGCGGCTTTTTTGGCCGGTATCTTTCGGGGTGGAATTTCACCTTTAATACCAGGCAGGTCAGCTTTGGCGTCGATTTTCTCAAGTTCCCAGTAAATACCGTCGGGTTTAATTTCAATTAACCTCGACCGGCTGCCCGGCGCAGGTGCCGCACTTGATTTCGGAAGCCAGCGTGCCAGATCCGTTTTCACATCATTGTATTTTGAATCGCGTGCCAGATTCGTCCATTCACGCGGGTCAGCCTGCATGTCGTAAAGCTCTTCCGATCCGTCGGCATAGCGGATATATCGCCATTTTGTGGTGCGAATTCCGTGGTTGTTGGGCCCGTGGGTGGTGATGGCCGGCTTAAGCCGTGGCGTGGCGGCGTGTTGCAATTGCGGAACAAGACTGGTGCCTTCAAGATCAGGCCGGTTGGGCAGGCCTGCAAGTTCCAGCAGCGTTGGGTATATATCCAGTAGTTCAGCGGGTTCATTGCATTTCGACCCGGGAGTGATGCCCGGCCCGGCCCAGATCAGGGGAACCTTTGTTGAACGGTCCCAGAGCGTGTTTTTACCGGTCAGGCCCTTTTCGCCCAGGTGCCAGCCATGGTCAGACCATAATACAATGATTGTATTTTCCGCGAGCTTGTTTTGCTCAAGTGCGTCGAGAACCCGCCCCAGCTGGGCATCCATGAAGCTGATTGACGCGAGATAGCTGCGAACCAGATTTTTCCACTGATTTTCTTTTTTCAGCCACGCCAGACGTGGTTCAGGCAGGCTCCAGTAAAGATAATCCGAGAATTTTGGCAGATCGGTTCGATCGTCATCCTTCACCACCGGCAATTGCAATTGATCTTCCGGATAAAGATCAAACCACTTCTGCGGTACAAGGCAGGGAACATGGGGTCTGCGGAAGCCGACACCGAGGAAAAACGGTTGATCAAGCTCCGATTTCATTTGATCTATCGCCCATGAGGCAACCTGATAATCGCCCAGAATGGAATCTTCTGCCGGAAATACGCCCCAATCCATGGCAAGAATCGGGTCAGGTGTATCAACGAACTTCTTTTCCGGAAATGGCCCATGGTTTCCGTGCAGACCCCAGACTGTAAATTCGGTGCCGGGTTTGCGTCCATCAGGTTCCGGATAGGCATCATGCCAGATTTTGCCGGTTGAAAGTGTTGTGTAGCCATTTGCGGCGAAGGCCTGCGGCAGACTAACGACGCCTGTGAAACCAGGCACCTTGCGGATGGATGGCTCAAGCGAATAAACACCGGTGGTGGAAGGACGAAGGCCGGTCAGCAGGCTGGTGCGCGATGGGTTGCACAGGGGCGACTGGCAATGGGCATTGGTAAAAGTGGTGCCACGGGCGGCAAGCCTGGTGAAATTCGGTGTTTTAGCCTGGAGGTGGCCGCCGAGAGGCTCGACCCAGTCGTTCAGATCGTCAACGGCGATAAATAGCACGTTGGGGGCTTTGCCTGGCAAGTCCTTTGCATTTTCCGCAGTAACCGATGATAAGCAGTGAACACTGACCACAAGCGTGACCAGAAGGGCGATGCGTTTATTTGAGCAGGGCATGGGGCAACTTCGTTGGTTTACTGATTCTTGAGGAGATATTTCCATGATAATTTGTCAGTACACTCTTTGGAAGAGTCATTGTCAAACAGCCGGGTAATTTTTCATTTCTGGTAGTTTTTGATAAAGCATAATCTTGCTTAGCAGAGCCCGTCGCATTATTTTAATTACATGTAAACAAATCTCTGCCAGAACCATATCGAAGGACAAGCTCTGTGCCAGTTCGATTAAATCTGCTTTTTACGGTAATCGCTACATTGGTTGCCGTGGGTAATGATAGTTTTGCGGCTGATGAAATACAATCGCCCCGGCTTATTGAAGTCAAAAAAATCTGGGATGCCGGTAAGCACAATGCTTTTACGGATCTGATTCGATTTCACGACACATGGTACTGCACGTTTCGTGAATCGACGGCACATGTGGGCGGCGATGGTGGAATTCGGGTGATTGCCAGCGATAACGGCCAGAAATGGGAATCGGTTGCATTTATCACGGAAAATGAAATTGATCTGCGCGACCCGAAATTATCAATCACTCCCGATGGTCGCCTGATGATCGTGGCCGGCGGCTCGGTTTATAAAGGTGGCAAAGTGCTTCTGGGCAGGCAGCCGCGGGTGATGTTTTCAAGTGATACCAAAAACTGGACACCGCCCAGACGCATTCTTGGCGATGGCGACTGGCTCTGGCGGGTGACATGGCACAAGGGCGTGGCTTATGGCATTTCGTATATTCCACAGGCACGCGTTCAGCCTGACGCCAAAGCAGCCGCGAACAAAAGCGATGCAATCAAGCCAGGCGCGGCCGAGTGGAAATTGAAACTTGTAAAAAGCACGGATGGTATTAATTATGAAGTTGTCAAATATCTTGATGTGCCAGGTTTTGCCAATGAATCTACCGTGCGGTTTCTAGCGGATGACACGATGGTGGCACTGGTGCGGCGTGAGTCGGGCAATCGTCACGGCTGGATTGGCACAAGCCGGCCACCTTACACCGACTGGCAATGGAATGAATCGCATTATCGGCTGGGCGGGCCGAATTTTCTCGTGATGGACGATGGCACAATGTGGGTGGGAAGCCGCGACCATCGGCAGAAGGAGTCGAAAACGGCGATCGGACGGATGACAGGCGAGCGTTATACGCCGGAACTGGTGCTGCCCAGTGGGGGAGATAACAGTTATCCCGGATTTGTATTTCATCAGAATGAACTCTGGATGAGCTATTACAGCTCGCACGAAGGGAAAACGTCGATCTATCTCGCCCGATTGCAATTGCCCAAGGGGCCGAATCTGGCAGTTGACAATTTTTTGAAAAACAGACCCGTGAAAATATTGATGGTCGGCGATTCAACCATGAGCAGCTATGCCAAACCACCGGCCGACCGACCGACCCTGACAGGCTGGGGACAGGTTTTTGGCGGCCAGTTTGCTGATGGAAAAGTGGATGTGACCAATCAGGCCGTTTCAGGCATGAGCACAAAAACCTGTTTTGAAACTGGGCAGTGGGAAAAGACATTGAAACTTGACAGCGATTATATTTTCATACAGTTCGGCCATAACGACCAGCCGGGCAAGGCCAAATCGTCGCCGGCGGAAACCGGTTTTCGCGATAATCTCAGGCGAATGATCACTGAAGCACGACAACGGGCCATGAAACCGGTATTAATCACACCCGTGGCCCGGCGCACGTTTAAAGACGGCCATGCCACAAGCACGCTTGGGCCTTATGTCGAAGCGGTTAAGGCTGTTGCAAATGAAATGAAAGTGCCTGTGCTCGACCTGCATCAGGCAAGTTTTGATATGTTTGACAAACTGGGAGATGAAAAATCGGCTTTTTTCAGCCCTTCGACAAGCGACCGCACCCATTTTTCCAGAGATGGTGCCAATCAAATCGCGGGGCTGGTCAGCATGCTCTTGCAGGCAAATCCGGAACTGACAGATCTGGCCAATCGGCTTCAGGCTGAACCGAAATAGTTGCATTAATCTCCAATCGGGCCGAAAAGATGCAATCGGCCCGATTGTATTATGTTTTTAGAATCGCAGAAAGACTTTGTTCACATAAAGCAGGCGGGCGATCAGAAAGACACATATCAGGCTGACGAGCACCTGCACCAGCCCACCGGCTCCGGTGGCAAGATTGGTGTCGAACCATGCGGCGACATCGCCTCCGGCAAGCCGCGTGGCCAGCTTACCATAGCCCATTAAATTACCGAGCAGATAGAGCGTAATTGCATTTGAACCGATCCAGACAAAAGGCCAGATCCAGAACTTCAGGCCGATGACGTCGATGACGAGATAAAACAGCCCCAGAAGTGCCATGCTCAGGCCACCGGCCACCAGCACAAACGAGCTGGTCCAGATTTTTTTGATAACCGGGAAGCTGTGCCCCCACTGAAAGCCCAGTGCGGCCAGACTCAGGCCAATTGCAATTAAAATGAAAGGCTTGGCGATGGTATTTAATTTCGACTCGCGTAAAATCCAACCTGAAATGATACCCAGCAGGGCCGAGCCAATGGCGGGAATCATGCTCAGGATTCCTTCTGGGTCAAAATAGGTATCGTATTTCCGGCCTGGCAGGAATCGCCAGTCGATGTAATTTGTCAGGTTATAGCCTTTTTCATATTGGCCGCTGGTGGTCGCCGAAACCAGTTTCAGAATCTCATCGGGGTTGGTTGAGCCGCCGGCTTTGGCGATGAGTGGTTCAAGGCCCTCTTTGGTCAGGCGAATATCAGGGAAAGGAACGTAAGTGAGGGCCGCCCAATAGCCGACAAGAATGGCGACGAGTATTCCGACAAGTGTCTTGGGACGGTTGGGGCCAACGAAAAGATAAATCAGTGCCGCGCCACCATAGCCGATTGCAATTCGCTGAAGTACGCCCAGCACGCGCATATCAGGCCATTTATTGCTGAATCCGCCCGAATAAAAAATGCCGCAGAGAAAAAGCAGAATGGTTCGTGAAATGATGCGCCGCATGGCCTTGCCGCGGCCGCCCGTTTCATGAGCTTTTGCGAGCGAATAAACCGTGGAAACACCAGCCATAAAGACGAAAAGGGGAAAGATCATGTCGTAGAAGCGGAAGCCTTCCCAGTCCACATGGCTCAGTTGGGTGGAAAGGGTTTTGGTGACTTCTGTTTCGTTCATGTTCTTCAGGGCCCGGGCGAGGGCATCGCCGCCGAGAATCCAGAACATGTCGAACCCGCGCAGGGCGTCGAGCGAAAGCAACCGGCCCGACGAATTTCCAGTGGTCAATAAATTTGCTGGTGTATTCTGATCAACCTGTGTTGATATTAAAACAGGTTCAACTGGATTTTCCTGAGATGCAATTTCATTACTGGCCATTGTTGGTAATTCTCGCGCTGAATCTAAAGTCATCGCCTGATTGGTTTCCAATAGGAATAACCGGTGTGGGCTGGCAAGTCCAGAGATCAGCGGTTGATGTAGAGTCTTGAGATCGGTTTTCTGTGCGGTTAGGATGGTTAACAATCAGCTCGAAACCAGCTTCTTCAAATCAGGAAAATTCCGGCTATGATTAATCGCCGTAAGATGGCTCAGCAGGCAGGCCTGGCCATGGCCGCACTCTCAACAGTTACATCCCCGGCCAAGGCTGAAGCAGGCGAGGTAATCTCGCTGTGGCCGGGCGAGGCTCCCGGCGAAGTGGCCGGCGAAGTTCCTGCGGAAAAGGCGATGGAACCGCTGCCAAACCAGCGCCGCGTGAACCGGCTGACGAACGTGACCAAGCCCCGCCTGACAGTGCATCAGACCAAGGCCGAGAAGCCTTCGGATGCCGCTGTAATTATCTGCCCCGGTGGCGCTTACAACATTCTGGCCGATGAACATGAAGGCACCATGGTGGCCGACTGGCTTAATGGCCTGGGCGTCACGGCATTCGTGTTGCGTTATCGCGTGCCCAGGCGAAAGGGTAAGCCCATGTATGAAGCCCCGCTGCAGGATGCCCAGCGGGCCATGCGTCTGGTGCGCCAGAATGCCGCCAAATGGAAGCTGAACCCGGCGAAGATCGGCATTCTCGGGTTTTCGGCTGGTGGTCATTTAAGTGCTATGACATCAACGGCTTATGATAGAGAAATGTATAAGCCGGTGGACGATGCAGACAAACTTTCTGCCCGGCCCGACGCCTCGATGCTGATTTATCCGGCCTATCTGGCAGATAAAGGTGCCCTGGTTGAAGAGATCAAGATCACCAAGAACACGCCGCCTGCGTTTCTGGTGCATGCCCACGACGACGGGCTTTCGTCGGAGTCGAGCGTGCTTTATTATCTGGCCCTGAAGAGACTTGCGATTCCGGCTGAGCTGCACGTTTACACTAGGGGCGGGCATGGCTATGGCATGGTTGATAACGGCCTGCCGACCAACCAGTGGCCGGCCCGGTGTGCGGAATGGCTGAAGGTGACCGGCTGGATCTGAATATTTATCGGCGAACTGGTTGTAATGTCCCGCTGGATAGCGGTTTCCAGCGGGCATCTGATGACTTTCTGCACAGATTTTCTGCAGGGAAAATGCGGGTTTTTCAGCCGGAGTTTGGTTATCGAATTTGATAAATACGATGAGAGACGACCACAAAATTTGTCTAATAAGTTATAATAGGCATGTGTCAATTCGCAATTCGGAATGAAAGTTCAAACCGAGCGGGAAGCAGAGAGGCTGATGAGCGTCACGATTCTGAGCAATACACGATCGACCGGCACGGAAATCGCTTACCAGCAGTGCATTAATCCCGAATGCCGGACGACGGTCTCGGTCGACAGAACCATTTTTGAATGCCCCAACTGCGGCGACCTGCTCGATGTTGTTTATGACTGGGACAGGGCCGAAGTGCCTTCGTCGCTGAAGTGGTTCGAAAAGAAATGGGCCGAACGAACCGAACCCGCCAGTTTTTCAGGCGTCTGGAGGTTTAGAGAGCTTCTGCCGTTTGTATCAAAAGATCAGGTTGTGACGATTGGCGAAGGGCAGACACTGCTTCAACGAAGTGACCCCGTAGCCAGTTATGTGGGTGTGCAGCCGGGCGGGCTGATGCTGCAATATGAGGGGATGAACCCTTCGGGCAGCTTTAAGGATAACGGCATGGCGGCGGCATTTACGCATGCCCGCATGACCGGTGCCAAGAGGGTAGCCTGTGCCTCGACCGGGAACACCTCGGCTTCGCTGGCGGTTTATTGCTCGTCCACGCCCTATGGTTTCAAAGCGATTATCTTTATAGGATCGGGCAAGATTGCTTATGGCAAGCTGAGCCAGGCGCTGGATCATGGTGCGCTGACGATTCAGATTGTAGGTGATTTTGACGACGCCCTTGAGCGAGTTCGTCAAGTGTCGGGCAAGCTGGGTATTTACCTGATGAATTCGGTAAATCCGTTTCGGCTTGAGGGTCAGAAGACGATCATGTACCGCATTCTGGAAGCGATGCGCTGGGAAGTGCCAGACTGGATTGTGGTTCCTGGCGGAAATCTGGGCAATTCATCGAGCTTTGGCAAGGCTTTTATCGAAATGAAGCACCTGGGTCTGATCGACCGGGTGCCACGGCTGGCTGTGATAAATGCATCAGGTGCCCACACACTTGATCAACTTGTGTGCCAGCATGGACTTACGTGGCGTAACGGCCTGCCCGACCCTGATGTGATTCGCGATTATTATCATCATCTTGACGAAGCCCATCTGAAGGCCGACACCATTGCCAGCGCGATTGAAATCAACCGTCCGGTGAATCTCAAGAAATGCCTGCGTGCCATAGACTTCTGCGATGGCGTGGTGCGAGAGGTGAGCGACCAGGATATTCTGGACGCCAAGGCCAGAGTGGGTGCCGGCGGGCTGGGCTGCGAGCCGGCTTCGGCGGCCAGCGTGGCGGGTGCCAAACTGCTGCGGGAGCAGGGCGTGATTGCCGCCAGCGACCGCGTGGTGTGTATTTTGACGGGGCACCAGTTGAAGGACCCGACCGTGACGGTGGCTTATCACTCGGCGGATCAGGACCAGTTTGAAAAAGTGCTGGGCTCGCGTGGTGTGAAGCGTGCAGGCTTTGCCAACAGGCCGGTAGTAGTGGCAAATGATCTTGATATGATCATACGTACGATTGGTATGTATGCCACGACCTGATTATTACAGATAGATAATACCTATGTATTTCCGCCGTTACATGGGTATCGGGAATTTGTAATACTGAATGGTCTTCATGAAATCATCATTTGACTTTCATTTAAGTTTTTTCGCAGAATAGTAGGAATTGAGTATTGGGAAATGCAATTCGCACAGGAATGAACAAATGCAATTCAGGAAAATGCTGGTTTTTCTGCTGCTGGCAAACCTGACCGGAGTATCGACCGGGCAGGTTACATTATTAAAAGAAGTCAAGGTTTCAGGTAAATCAAAAGATAAATCAGGCGACAGCGGCAATTTGGAAGATGGCACACCGGCCGACCAGCTGGGCGGGCCTTCAGGAATGGTCTGGACAGGGCAGGGGATGAAGTATCTCTGGCTTTCGGACCGAGGCCCGAAAGATGGTGCAACCAGCCACACGCCGCGATTTCATTGGGTCGATCTGGAAAATATGATGTCACCTGATTTTCAATTAAAAATTGAAAAAACCGTGAAATTAAAGTCTGAAGATGGCAAACCGCTGACGGGCCGGGCGACGGCAATTGACAGCGACAATCCTGAAAAATCGGACCGGTTTGATCCTGAAGGCATTGCCCTGTGGGAGGGTAAAACCATCGTTTCTGATGAATATGGCCCGGTAATACGCGTCTTTGACAAAGAAGGAAAACAGGTTTCTGACTGGCCTGTGCCTGAGCGATTCAGGGTGGGCAGGCCCAGCGGTGATGAGGCTGAAGAGCTAACGAAAAACAAATCGGGCCGGCAGCCAAATGCGGGTTTTGAAGGGCTTTGCAGCGATGGCAATGGCGGCATACTGGCGATCTTGCAGCGGCCGCTGTTGCAGGATGGCGGCGTGGACGCCAGTGGCAAGCGGGTGGGCACCAATGTGCGGATTTTAAACATGTGCGGGCCTAACTGCAAGCCGCGCGAGCTGGTTTATACGCTTGATGACAAAAGTCATGGAATCAGTGAAATCTGTCATCTGGAAGGCTCGAAATTTCTGGCTATTGAACGCGATGGCAAGGAAGCGAAATTTAAAAAGATCATAATTTTTGACATTTCAAATGCCACCGATATTTCAAGTATCGAACGATTGCCTGGAAACGGTTTGCCTGCCAGTATTATTCCTGTAAGAAAGCGGGTATTGATTGACTTGCTTGACCCGAAATATGGCCTTGGCGGCAAAAATTTTCCTGAAAAGATTGAGGGGCTTGCCAAAGGACCCGAAATGGAAAACGGACAAAAGTCGATTTTCATAGCTTCCGATAACGATTTTGAAGCCGATGAGCCAATTTGTATCTGGTGGTTTGCCATTTCGCCAAAGGAAGTGGATTTTTAATTTGGGCTTCCTGTTTTTGTCAGTTCGGCGGTCAGGTTGTTCAGCAGGTCATTCAGCTCCATATCATTCACCCGCCCCTCCTGCATCTGTCTGATGGCGTGGCGAATGGTGGCCGGGTCGCGGTTGCCGAAAAACAGCGAGATTTTCTCGCGGGATAACCCGCTGAGCTGGTCGGCCAGATAAATGGCGATGTGCCTGGGCCGTACGATATTGGGATAACGGGCCGCACCCAGAATGTCATGGAGCTTGACTTTGCACGAGCGGGCCACCAGCTTCGCAATATCGCGTATATCTGGTTTTGACTCGTCGGCGTGCTCTATCTGCCTGCTGACTTTCAAAGATTCGACAAGTGCCTGATTAATGGGTCTGGCGTCCATTCGCGACTTCATCTGCAGCATTTCAAGACGGCCTTTGAGAGTCCTGAAATTCAGGTTTTCACCTGCCATTTCCTCAACCAGAGCTGGCTCGATGGCCAGCGACCGGGCGGCCGACCACCGGAGAATAAACCGGCGGCGTGCGTTTTCGTCGGGCAGACCGACTCTGACAACGAGGCCGCCACCGATGATGGAAACCAGCCGGGTGGACCAGTCGTCGCCAGTGGCAGGTAGCGATCGTGCGGTGAAAACCACGATGGAATTCTGATAAAAAGAATGGTCGACGGCCAGCGCAAGCTGTTCAATCGCAGAAGGAAAGCCGGCCAGTTCGTCAATATCGTCAATCAGCAACAGTTCAGCCTGACGGAGTCGATAGCGAAGGTCGGCCCAGTCTTCAAAATCCGATCGCCTTCGCCCTGCCTGAAACACAGCGGTGTCGTCGATCGAAGCCCGGCGAAGCTGGCCAACGAGCCTCTTGAGGTCAGCACCAGTCAATCGGGTGACTTTCAGTTCGGTTCGGCGCCTTCTTGATTCCTGTTCAAGCATGTCAAGCAGCATTGACTTGCCTGTGCCGCTTTCACCCATCAGCAGAAGCGGCGAATAGCCTTCCTGGCGGCCGTCGGCCAAAAGCCTGATCACCTCAAAAGCCAACTCGTTACCGGGGCAGGTGAGGAAATCGGAGATGAGCGAACCACCGGTTGATTGGGAAGCGACGGAGCCAGCGGAATCCGTCAGTCGCTGATTTGTCACGGGTGCGGTTTAGTGTCCATGCAAGACATCGATTTCTTCTGATCCATCTTCTGCAATATCATCGTCTTAAATCATGTGAAAATCAAACGGTTTCCGCGGATGATTTTCAATACATTTCCCGGAATAACAGTTCGTTCGATTGTAGAATCTCATAAAATGATAGACTTGTCCAAATAGAATTTAAAGAACTGCACTTGTTTTTTGATGCGATCGTGTGAAATAATATACATATATGTCTGATCAAGGCATATCCAAAATCAAGACCATCAAAAATGGATTCATGCGGCATGACACCGCCAAGCCGAGACATTGCGAAATCTATTCAGGCTGCCCTTGTGGCTGACCTCAGGGTTTTCGCGAGACCGGCCTTGCTTGTCCTGCTGGTGCTTTGCCTGCAGTGTTTTGCAGTTTCTACGGTGGCGAAAGCTCAGCACTGCGGTCGCTCAGGTTATGTGCCTGAGTGGAACCAGTCGCTGATGTCCTGGGAAAGCCAGGCCCAGGTAGTTTCTGACAAGTTTGATTCGGAAACCGGCCGGATCCGTACCAGCCAATGTGAAGGCCCCTTGTGTAGTCGTCAGCAGCCCGAGCCGTTTTCATCGGGATCATCAGGTGCAGTTTTTGGCGGGCCAATGCCTTGGAAGTGTAATGCCATTCTCTTTGCCGTGCCAAATGTTGAAACGTCTTGCCGCCTTTCTGTTGGTGGGTTTGTGAAGGTTAACAACCCTATTATTCAAGCACTTTTTAAGCCCCCCTGGTTTGTTTAAAAGATTGTTGTCAGAGGTCTCGTCTGTTCATCCCAACTGCTTCAATGTGGTCAGTTCCAAACTGGGTTGATCAGTCCGGTGATCGAATAATCTGCCCACGGGAATTGATGACAATACAATTCACTCAGTGACTATTATCACTGTTGTAATTGTCTCGAAATCATTAATCCATTCGGCGATTGCCGCCCCGGTTGCATTTCGAAAACCGCCCCTTGATTGCAATTTCAATCACGATGAAATAACAGCCAAATCAAGCCCTGTTTGATTTCCACTGAAATTCGCAGGCAAATGGGCTGATTCCATGCAATTTCCTGCCTGATCAAATTGGGCCATGAAATGCAATTCAGCCAGGCAGAATCCTGCTGCAAAACAGCTAGTCAGCCAGGATCATCGTATATACACAGTCAGGGGTTTATAGATCATGCGAAGCCTGTTCAAATCAAATAATCGGGGTTTTACACTCATCGAACTGCTGGTGGTTATTGCCATTATTGCCGTTCTGATTTCATTATTGCTGCCGGCGGTGCAGTCGGCTCGTGAAGCCGCCCGCCGCAGCCAGTGTATTAATAACCTGAAGCAGCTTGGCCTTGCCATGCACAATTACAACGATGTCAACAATGTTCTGCCTCTTGGCAGGACGCTGCAAGCCGGAACTTACAGGCCATTTTCGCAATTTGCGAGAATCCTCAACTATATGGAGCAGCGAAACACCTTTGACACGATCAACTTTAATTTGGGCAGCTATAATGTTGAGAATGTGACGGCATCGACCATCACCGTGCAATCATTTCTCTGCCCCAGCGATCCTGTGACAACCGCGCCTGTGGGCCTGGTGGCAGCCGGATTCAAGGTGGCACCGATCAGCTATCGAGCCAATGAAGGCACCAGCGTGGCCATGTGGTATGGTGCTGAGGATACGTCAAATGTCAATAATAATATTGTCATTCCGCCCAATGGGCTGTTTTTCAGCTCTCAGGGCATCAATCTGGCGTCGATCACTGATGGAACCAGCAACACGGCGGCATTCAGCGAGCATCTGATCGGTGATTTTAATAATGCAATTGTAACAGAAATGGCCGACACCTTCAGGCCAGGCACTTATCCGGCAAATTCTGATCAGGCCGTGCAGTTCTGCCAGAATTTTGATTTTCGCAATGTTGCATTTCAAGGTTGGTCAGATGTCGGAGCCCCGTGGACATACGGCTATCACTCGACCACAAGCTACTGGCACAGTTCTGGCCCAAATACGCGTTCCTGCATGTTCCCGCCTTCCCGCATTTCAACCACGGCTACCAGCCGGCACCCTGGCGGCGTGAATCTCACCATGGCTGATGGCTCGGTTCGCTTCGTCAAAACATCGGTCAATATCACAGCCTGGCGGGCCATTGGCACGCGAAACGGCGGCGAAACCATCAGTGCCGATTCTTATTGAAATGCAATCACCAGAAAGGAGCCAAGCCATGAAGACAAGCATTATCAAGCAAATTGCAATTTATCTGATGGCGGTGCTGGTTGCTGTTTCCAGCGAATGTGGATCGTCGCAGGGGCCTGTGGCCGACCTGGATAAGGCCCATGCTGCCGTGAAGCAGACGCTTGAGGCCTGGAAATCAGGCAAACCGGCTGACAATAAACCAGAAAACTCCCCGGAAATTGTATTTCAGGATGAGGACCGGCAGCTTGGCTACCGGCTGATCAATTACAAGCCTGGTGCCGATGTGCGCCAGGCTGGTCATTCGGTTTATTATCCAGTGGTGCTGGAAATGAAATCGCCACGCGGCCGGATTGTGAAAAAACAGGTGATTTATTCAGTAAGCACAAGCCCGATTCTGCTTGTGCTGCGGCAGGATGGCTGACTTTCAGCCAAATGCAATCTACACACGACAAACATACTACACTGAGAGGTATTCGTCAAATGAAATTAATGGGATTACTGATTTTTGGACTGCTTGTGCCAGCCTGGGCTGATGAATCGGGTGTTAACCAGCCTGATCGCCCGGCGCCCGGTCTCACCGTCAATCGCGAACTGATGCTCCAGATGCTTGAAAACTCCAAGAAGCATCAACCTCGCATTCCACTGCCCGAACCCACTGCAAAAGACCGCGAAAATGCCACGAAAAGCCAGCTTGGGCTGGTGAATAACGGCCTGATGCGTCGCTATTATCTGCCGGAATCTTGGTCAACAGCGGCTTTTCCGGGCCGATCGGCCCAGACGGGCCTGGTTGATTATGCCTTCAAAACCGAGCTTTTCTGGATCATCTCGCGCCTGAACAATTGTGCCTATTGCCTGGGGCACCAGGAGGCCAAACTGACCACGGCCGGGCTGACGGAAGCCCAGATTGCCGCCCTTGACGGCGACTGGGCCGATGCCGACAAAGCCACCCGGGCGGCCCGGAAACTGGCTGTACTCAAGACGAAATCGCCGCACGAGCCTGTGCCGGATGAGCTTTGGCAAGACCTTCGAACGAAGTTTAACGATGACCAGATCGGCGAGATTCTGCTGACCATCGGCAATTACAATGCCATGAACCGCTGGACGGGCCCGCTGAATATCCCGCAGGAAGAACACCGGAATTATAAGTCGGGTTTGGGCGAATCGGCCAAAAGCAAGGCATCAACCCTTCTGGGCGATTCAGGCAAGGCCCCATGGACCAATCGCAGGCTGCCAGATTTCAGCACCTTCCTGAAAACTGTGCAGAGCCCGGCCACATGGCCGGTTTTGCCCATCGTCGCCACGGCTAAGGATTCAACCCAGCCAGCGTGGCGGGTGCTTGTGGAAAAGCAGGGCGTGCTGGGGCAGGCCAGACTGAAGAGCTGGCAGGGGGCGATTGCTCCGGCCGAATCTGCCGATGTGGCTGTGCCGGCCCTGGTTCGTGGCCAGATTCTCTGGGCAGTGGCCCGGCTTGATAATGCGCCCCACGCCGCTGCCGAGGCCCGAGCCATGCTGCATGGCCTGGGCGTGACCGATGACGGGCTCAAGGCACTTGAAATGGCCGAATCTGCAGGCCGTGATGAGAAAACCGACGCCGTGCTTAAGCTGGTGCGGCTCATTACCATTAACCCGGCCTGGGTGGCGGATGATGACATTCAGGCCGTGCGCAAGCACTTTGGCGATCGCGGCACGGCCCAGATTGTCGAGCTGGCCTGCATTGCCGCCGCCGTTGACCGGCTTCAGCCCTGATCAACCATTTGTAGTAGAGCTGAGTAGAGTAGAGAGAGAGAAAAAGGCGAGGGTTTAGCCCCCGCCTTTTTTAATGCCTGCCTGAACCTGTTGACAAAAGTCAGACCAGGTCAGTCACACCCGGAATGGCGACTGGCGGAACGGCGTTGGGGCCGAATTCCAGCTTCTTGGGGAAGGTGTCTTCCTTTGAATTCAGGGCCTGTTCCCAGGTCACGGCCTTGCCGGTATAGGCCGACATGCGGCACATAATGGCTGTCAGCGTGCTTTCGGCCACGGTCTTCAGCTCGTTCAGGGGCTTGCCGGCCCGGATCGAGGCGATCAGGTCGGTGTGCTCCTGCACATAGGGGTTCTTGCCCATCTCGCGGATGCGTTCCTTGGATCCGCTGCCGGTGAAGCGATAACCGCGGGAATCCCACGTGCCCTTGGTGCCCACCAGGGATTCGCTCACGTTGTTTTCGCAGCCGGGAATCTGCCGGGCCATTGAAAGCACATGAACGCCGTTGCCATATTCCAGGTCGGTGGCGAAGTGGTCAAAAATCTGGCCATAAACAGCGTCGGTCCGCTGCTGGCGGCCGCCCAGGGCCACTGCGCGGGTTGGGTGGCCATTGAAGGCCCAGTTGATCACGTCAAGGTTGTGCACGTGCTGCTCAACAATATGATCGCCTGAAAGCCAGGTGAAATAGAGCCAGTTGCGAACCTGCCACTCCATGTCGGACCAGCTTGGCTGCTTGTCCTTATGCCACAGCGAACCCTGGTTCCAATAGCAGCGGCCGCCGACCAGCTCGCCAATCTCGCCGGCATGAATCCGCTTCATGCTCTCCACATAGGGAGCCTGGTGCCGACGCTGCGTGCCGGCCACCACGGCCAGTTTCTTCTCGTTGGCCTTTTCATAAGCGGCCAGAACGCGGCGGATGCCGGGGCCATCAACACCAACGGGCTTCTCGGTGAAGAGATTCTTGCCCTTTTCGATGGTGTATTCAATCATCATCGGGCGGAAGCCGGGCGGCGTGGCCAGAATGACCAGATCGACATCGCTGTCAATCACCTTTTTATAGGCGTCGAAGCCGTGGAATGCACGGTCGTCGTTCACCGTGAACTTGTCGCCCAGGGCTCCGGCCAGACGCTTGCGGCAGGTGTTCAGGTGGTCTTCGAAAAGGTCGCCCATGGCGTTAATCTGCACGCCGGTTGAGCTCTCAGCGCAGTTTTCAGCGGCACCGGTGCCACGGCCACCGCAGCCGATCAGGCCGACTTTAATGACGTCGCTGCCGGCGGCATGAACGGCGGGAATGGCAATGGCTGACAAGGCACCAGCCAGGGCGGCACCCGTGCGCAGAACGGTGCGCCGGGTTGGTTCAGGATGAGTCATTTTCAGGTTCTCCGGGTTATGGTTCTATTCTGTGCCCATGCAAGGGTTTACCGTGTGAGGCGGCGTCTTGGCGCGAGGGTTTTTGGGCACAAAGCCGGTAAAGCTTATTCATAATATAGCAGACAGGAAGGTCATGAGAAAGTGGGTTTTTCTCGAGCTTATTAGTATATGTCTTAACAGTGGTATTCTGTGGAAACTCTGGTTTAAGAAATCATGTCGGAATTTCATAAGTCATACATTTATTTAATATCATAGGGAATTGTGTCTCTTGCTGCTCTTATTATTTCTTCAATTTAATAGTAATCGGTTTTGTTCGGAATATATCAAATGATAATTTCTGAAGTTCTGAAGGATCTGATTCATTTCTTTTGTAAAATGTGTGTTGTATTTCAATGACTAATGCCAAATCCGAATCAGTATTTGGATATTTGATTTCGCCTGCATAAATTACTGATCCATTTAATGGTTCAGTGATTTTTTTTAAAATAATTGAATCAAATATAAATAATTTTTTTGAGGATTTAGCTTTTCCTTCCAAGTTTGCAACAACGGCTTCAGGCCAAATTTTATGTGAAAGCTCCTTTAATTCAATTTGAATTTTGATTTTGGAACTTTTTTCAAATTCACCACCCAAGATTGGTGTCAAAACACGAACAGTTTTATCAGTCCAAAATTCAGGTTTTGGCTGGTCTTGCTCTATGATTAATGGCTGTGGGTCATTTGACCCACAGCCAAGAATAAAGAGAATCGCCAAGAATTCGATTCGCTTCATCTAGATTATCCCTTCTCAATTACTGATGATTTCGCCAAGACTTCGTTCGGCTGAAAGCTGTTCACCATTTTGAATATATGGCGAATTAGCCGTGTAAGCAAGTGCCCTTAATTTATAGGTGGTTATATTTCCTGATACCTGTGCAGCGTAAAAGTTAGATGGGTCACGCCGCAGAAATGTTAATGAATGGCCGTTCTGACCAAAAATCAGATCGGCCGATTAACCATCTACAATATATTCAGTCCCATTGTTGTTTACATACAAGAGGTCGACCTGAACGCCTGCAACTGCACGGCCATCACTCCAACTCGCAGAACCTCTGTAATTAATGGCAGCTCCAACCACATAATTAGAGCCTGCGTTCGGTGCATCGAAATCCTAAGTTGCCCCCGTTGCAAAACTGCAAGGGAAGATAAGCAAAGCCGACAATAGTTTGGTCACACGCATCAGTATCACCTTTCAATAATCAGAACCAGATATGGTTCCTTGCGCAAACCACTGATTTTTATCGATACTGGCACTTACCCATTGTATGTGCCCATCGATAAACAAGCTATAGATTCCATTCCCATGTAAACTGGAAGCCGTCCAAGCGCCAGTTTGCCAATTCCCACCGTTTTGACAGGTAGGTTGATTTGGTGTCAATGTGTGATTGTAAAGTGCATGCCCATAATCACCCCAAAACCACATATAGTTTTTCGGAGTCATATTAATATCAGTACTATTCTGATCAACAACCATGCATGATTTTTGCAGGCTTGAAGGATAGTCGATACCAGTAAATGATCGATTTAATTTGAAAATTTTTCTGAGTCCAGTCATTCGCTCAAATCCACGATAACCGGTCAGGGATTCCGAGAAACAAATTGTATTTGACATTCCATCCGTAATGGATGAAGCAGAAACTCCAATTCCATTTTTAAATGAACCTAATTCTAACATGTTTTCAGTAGTAAAACCACGGTTCCCAAGATAATTTGTAAATCCTGAATTAGGATTATCATCAGCAGGACATAAAAATATTTGTAGCTTTAAAGAAGATAAGGTAAAGTTTTCATTTGAAATATGATGCTTACTGAAGTTAATAGAATACATAACATTTGATTGTTCCAAATCCATTAGTAGCATAACATGAGGAGACCAGGCTGGTGGAGAAGCTCCTGGAGGTAAGTAAGCTTCTCTTGAAACATATTGATTCAAAGCAATACCAATTTGACGTAAGTTATTCGAACACAATGTTCGCAATGCTGACTTTCGCGATTGCTGAATACCTGACAGGATTAAAGCAGTAATTATCGCAATGACCAGAACTACGACGAGTAATTCAATTAGGGTCATTGCTTTATTTTGTAATGTAGTTCTCTGAATCATAGTGATTTACCCTCCCTCGAATAAGCTTCTTGATTAATATTATTCTCAATTGGAAACCGGTCAAGTTTGAACGAAAACTAGGTTTGTAGTTTATCATACGACAAACAACATAGAGACGACGTGACATCACTAAATCGCCTACATTATGATCGTAACACCTGATATTTCTTCTTAAACATCGATAAAAATTTTTATAACAATTAAAGCATTTTGCTGTTGTTAAAATTCTACAATTTTAATGCTAATTTAGGTTTTCACTCTTTAAGGTTAGGAATAGTGAGTTTGGAGATGATCTGCGAAGGCTTTCCCGGCAATATCAATAAATTCGGCCGCCATGGCCAGGGGCCATGTCGGTGTGGAAATCTATGTTTTACTTATGTAGGATAAATCAGTCAGCCGGCCTGATGTTGTTCGGTGATTTTCAGGCGATCGTGGCGGGCTTCGCGTTCCTGTGCGGCGATTTCCTTGATCCTGTCAACCAGAAAGCTGTTTTTCAGCTTTCGGAAGGTGGTTCGATAGCGGTGGGAATGGTCAAACAGCTCGTGATCTGTCCATTGGCTGAAAACCTGGCGAATCTGGTCGGCACGTGGGTTTAACAGGGTGCCGTTTGCCAGGCTTGCCTCAAGGGCTTTGGCATCCTCGGGCGATTGTGTGACAGGAGTTTCAGCCTGGGTCAGTTCATTGACAATATCATTATATATTTTAGTGATGATATGATCATCTAGCTTAAAATCAGTGGTTACGGCTGATTTACGTTCAGGGCTGGCGGTGATTGCCGGGTTTGTGTTTGGGCCGCTGGTTGTGCCAGTGCCTGACTTTGGGGCGGGCGGGTTGGCGAGTTTCTCGGCTTCTTTGCGGGCTTTTTCTGCGGCTTTTTCCGCTTCGCGGCGGGCACGTGCAGCGGCCCTTTCGGCTTCACGAAGGCGGCTGTTCTGAAGGAAATAGAGGGTTCTGAGGGTTCTGTCATGACGCATCTGAAGCTGACGGATGTCGGTGACAATGAGTTTCAGGCTTTCCAGATGATCTTTTCCGGCATGGTGGCACTGGCTGAAGTGGCTTTGGGCAATGGCCTGACGCTGCGATGCCGTGGCCAAATCGGCTTCAGTCTGCTTGAGCCGGTTTTGGGCGAGGGCAAGAAGACCCTGGCGGGCCTGTGCCGCGTCGGTCAGTTGTAAGGTGATATTTGTTATTGGTATTTCTGCGCCCAGTGCCGATTGCAGGCTTCGGACGAAGCTTTCGGGGCTCTTTTGCAGAGCCAGGGCGAGGTGAAGAAGATCGCGGGCATCAGGGTCAAGTTCGCCCGCCGGCCCGGGCTGGGCATTGACACGCAGGATGCCGGCGACAAGACGCGTGGACGGTGCAGCCGCGGGATCCTCACATACGGAAACCAGATTACGCCAAAGTTTAGCATGCTTGTTCAGGAATGAGACATCCTGCCTCATCAGCGAGTGAAAATGGCCTGGGTCGGAGTTCCAGAGCGTTTCAAGGTCGGCCGATTCGCGTGCCGAGCTGATGCCATAGAGCTTGGCGGCGGTGATTTGCTGAACGACAAAAAGCGATTCACGGCGCGAGTCGGCCTGCTGAATCTGTGTTCGAACGTTGGCAAGATCTTCAACCAACAGGTTTTCGGCTGGGCCGACCGGGGTAAAGATCTGGGTGAGCAGGGCAAGCGTCTCAGCGCGGGAATACTTGGCCGGTGGGGCCTGAAGCATTTCGTCGGAGATCTGGTCAAAGATTTCGGACATGGTGAATCCTTCCCGTGCCGGTGTCAGCCCGATACATGCGGGAGTATTGCAGATAAGAGAATTCTGTCAAGCCAGAAAAAAGAAAATTTTGGGAGTTTTTTTAGCCGTGGACGTGAGCCGACGGGTGAGTGATCAAATAAAATTTTGGATATTCATAGGATTTAACGAGCCGGAAGCGTAAGCGACGGCCATGCGGTGAAATGAAACTTTTAATTTGTTTAGTTTTGGCTCACGCCAAGGCGCGAAGACGTAAAATGGATAATGGCCGGTGCATGAATGGATAATGCTATGAATATTCATGGGATTTAACGAGCTGGAAGCGTGAGCGACGGCCATACGGTGAAATGAAATTCTTAATTTGTTTAGTTTTGGCTCACGCCAAGGCGCGAAGACGCAAAAAGTTTAATGACACTGATACAGGAAAATCATCAAGACAAAGAAAATTAAAATCAAATTGGCCGTAGCTGACGCTTCCGGCTCGTTAAAAACTATTGAAATTGCAATGTACTATGGTTATTCGCAGCCGTCGGACCGAACTGCCAGGCGTGACATATACGAGAATTTCAGCTCAGCCATCGCTATAGGTTTGGTCCGCTGTAGCGCGAGGTTAGGCGTCGGCCTCGATCTGCTCACGCAGCCCGATTAGCCGGTTAGTGACGGCCTCGGTCCGCTGTCGGTTGCCGAACAGGCCCATGTGCTCGGTCTCGACCCACCAGAGATGATCGAGGAGGCGGTGCCGGGGTTCGTGGCGGATGAGCATGCCGTGGATCTCGTGGATGTAGCCGTCGTATTCGTCCTGCGCGGCGGGCTCGTCGGCGATGCCTAAGGGGTCCCACTCGCGGAGCAGGATACCGCGGATCGCTTCGTGATACCGCTTTGCACGGTCGAGACGTTCGCTCATGCACAACGCTGCCTAACGACAAAGCTCAGCGGACCGGGCCGCCGGGCGATTGACTATCGAACTTCCCGGCCAACCACCGCAGCCGACGGGGTCCGCTGAAGCGCCGGGTCAGGCAGGTTACTAAGGACGAACTGAGTGATAGTTCAATTTGACCTGCAAGCCCCGATGATGCAAGGGTCTTGTGCCGGTTTCTTGCGAATTGCTGCCGCTAAAGCCGAATTGACAATTCCGGCTTCGATCAGGCCGCCTAACGACTCAGCTCACCTGCACGGCCCGCTCGGTGAGCGATAAACTCCGAAAAGCCGACATACGGGCCGGGTCAGGTGCAGCATTTTGTTTGGCACTCCCCTTGAGGTCGCCAGGCTACGCGGTTACCAAGCCTGCGGAAGCGTACGGTTATGTGATTGGCGACACTCCCAGCTTTGCCTTACCCAGCCGGACTAAGTCTTGGTGTGCTTCAAAAACCTTTCCCGCAAGATCATGCAGTTCCTCCACAACCTTTTGGAATCGGTCGGGCTGCTCTATTTCCCACTCGGGAGGGACCGTCTGGAAGCCTGGGCTGTTCGCCGAAAAGGTATTCGTTACGATCGCCGTCATGTATTTATCCACAAGCTCAAACAGCTTCCTCCTCTGAGCCTCCAGCTCTTGATCCAGAAACTCGTGGTCCGCATCAGTCCACTCATGCCAGAACGAGTCAAGTTGCTCCAGCCGACTCGAAGGGAATGAGAAACCAGCCATGTTCCTTCCTTTGATGAAGTGTATGCTGCCTCCCGATGGAAGCTCCTCAAGTAACAGGCGGAAGAGGCGATGGTCATGCCCCTCCTCGGTTGTTGGGCTGCGACGCGGAGACGAGAAGATAGCGCGAAGATTGGCTTCGAGGAATCCCTGAAGTTTCTTCCGTTCTTGAGCGCGCTCGGTTGCTTCGGGAGCAGTGGAATACGTAAGAACCCGTTTCAGTCGGAGATCGAAAGGTAACTGCTCTGGGTTCCCGAAGTGCGTGTTCATTACCATGATGATTCTTTGCTGTCCCAATGCTTTGAGTGCGTAGCCCAATTCGACCAAGACGTTCGGATTAGGCGTGAGGCGGGTAGCAGGCTCCGTTCCACTGTGTATCCGTCCGGTGAAACACATCTTCCAGGCCGTGGTAATTTGAGTTTTCGCAGTTCACAACTCAAATTCACTTCCCTGGGAGTCACGCTTGGCCAATCACACAATCCCTCGTCAACGGGCTCAAAAACGCCGGTTCTGGCTTGATTTCATTCGCGACCATGCGGCCAGCGGTCTGTCTGTCAAAGCCTGGTGCCAACAGAACCAGATTTCGAGCTCGGCCTTTTATCGCTGGAAAATGCAGTTTCAGGGCC
>JBEITT010000042.1:0-43161 GCA_040374745.1 Planctomycetaceae bacterium
AAAATGCCTTATCTCACTGATGCCTGGCGAATGGAAATTGGAAATAATCCAATGCAATCAACCTGGCAGCGGTTGCCTGATATACCTGCGGAGCGTGCCGCTGCTCCTTCCCCTGCATGGTTTTTCAATCACCAGATTGTAATTCCCGGTGGGGCTGATTCCGCCCGCCATCGCCTCCCGCAGAGGGATCATCCTGGCTGGTCGGGCGACATGCTTGTTCTTAATACATTGAAAGAAAAGTGGGAAATCCGGAAAAATCAATTTCAACAATCGCAGGCGAAAGTCACCGCACCCGGTATTATGTTTCAAGGTAAATACCTGATTATTTCAGGCGAGAAGTCGCCCGGTATGCGTACTCCAGAAATATTGCAATTATCTCAACCTTGATTGTATCTTAATCATCAATAGCTGCCGCAAAAAAAATCGCCTGGAACCAAGCCATGCTGCTCAACCAGTCAAAAGATCATTACCTGACTTTGTATCGCGACACCCTGCTCGATAATATCACCCCATTTTGGATGAAACACGGTATCGACCATAAGAACGGCGGTATTTTCACCTGTCTTGATCGCGACGGCTCGCTGGTTGACGACGACAAAAGCGTCTGGTTTCAGGGCCGCGCCGGCTGGATGTTCGCCACTTTGTATAATGAAGTGGAAATGCGACCGGAGTGGCTTGAAATTGCAAAAAGCTGCGTTAATTTCATTGAAAACTATTGTATTGATACCGATGGCCGATTGTATTTCCATGTCACAGCCGACGGCCGCCCCATCCGCAAGCGTCGTTATGTTTACAGCGAAGCATTTGCCTCCATCGCCCATGCAGCTCTTTATCGAGCCACGGGCGACCAGGTTCACAAAAAACGTGCCATTGATTTATTTCAAATTTATCTCGACTGGTCTTTCCTGCCTGGTATCATGCCGCCCAAGTTTGCACCCACCAGGCCCATGATCGGCTTGGCACCACGCATGATCGCCATTGCCACCGCGCAGGAATTGCGGAAAAACTTAATCACAACAGAATATGATCATCTGATTGATCAAATGATTAATGAAATTGAATTAAAATTCATGCACCCTGACCTGGAAGCCGTGCTGGAACAGGTTTCCCCTGAAGGTCAATTCGTGAATCATGCCGATGGCCGGCTCTTAAACCCCGGCCACGCTCTGGAATGTGCCTGGTTTATTCTGGAAGAATCGCGAGTGCGAGGCGGCGTGCCCCGATACAATGAAATTGGCCTGAAAATCACCGACTGGATGTGGCGCTGGGGCTGGGACGAACAGCACGGCGGAATCATTTATTTCCGCGATGTGCTCAATCGCCCGGTGCAGGAATACTGGCACGACATGAAATTCTGGTGGCCCCAGAATGAAGCGATTATCGCCACGCTCATGGCCTGGAGCATGACGGGCCAGGCAAAATATGCCGAGTGGCACCGCTCGGCCAGCGACTGGGCCTTCCGCCACTTCACCGACCCTGAATATGGCGAGTGGTATGGCTATCTGCACCGCGATGGACGAGTCAGCCAGCCCTGCAAGGGCACTTTGTGGAAAGGCCCTTTCCACCTGCCCCGCATGCTTTTGAAATGCTGGCAGATTCTTCAGTTTGACAAACATCCGAAATAATTGTCTGAATCCCAAATCACTTGAAAAAACCAAGATTTCATGACATAATATTTAACAAATCTGCTTGCCGCCATCAGCCCTGAAGCCTGGCCTGAAATTCAATCAAGAATAAGGCCAAACACTTTTCCGGCAAGGTCTTTGCCATGCAAAATCACACCCGGCCCCGCCCCGACCCACTCTCGCGCCGCCGTGCCCTGTTGCAAATCGGCTCGCTGGGGGCATTCGGTGTCAGCCTGCCGGATCTGCTGGCCATGCGTGCCTCGGCCGTCGAGCCCAGCCCGGTTCGTTCGGTCATTCTACTCTGGCTATGGGGCGGGCCCAGCCATCTCGACACCTTCGACATGAAGCCCGACGCCCCGCTGGAATATCGCGGCCCGTTTGAACCAATCGCCACCAAAGTGCCCGGCCTGAACTTTTGCGAACTGCTGCCAAACCTGGCCAAAGTCGCCGATAAAATGGCCATCATTCGCAGCATGAAGCATGAATCCAACGACCACGGCGTGGCCGGCACTATCGCTTTAACCGGCTCGCAGGCCGGGGCTGTGAACCTTGGCGGCGGCGTCAGTGCCGGGGTCATGCGGCCTTCCATCGGCTCAATCATTGGCCGGCTCAATCCCCGCCCATCGGGTCAGCTTCCCGGCTATGTCATTCTCGGCAGCCAGCTCCATCAGGGCTTAAAACGAGTTGTGGGCGAAGGCGGCGGCGTTCTCGGCTCGGCCTTCGACCCCTTCCGGCTTGATTACGACCCGCTGGAAGGCCTGAAAGTACCTTCGCTGGAAGTGCCCGAAGGTGTTTCCGCCAGCCGCATGGACGACCGCTTCAGCCTTTTGTCAAGCAATCTCGCAGCCCCCCGGCAGCAGGCTTCTCAAAGGCCCGTTAAGGTGATGGATCAACATTACCAGCTGGCCCACACGCTGCTCACATCACGCCAGACACTCGACGCCCTGAACCTGCAGAAGGAACCTGACAAAATTCGCGACGACTACGGCCGCCACCGCTTTGGCCAGTGCTGCCTGCTGGCCCGTCGTCTGGTTGAAGCCGGCCAGCCAGTGGTGCAGGTCAATTGGTCAACACATGTCGAATGCCCGGAAGATGCCGGCGATGGCGGCTGGGACATGCACGACCGCTATTTCCAGATCATGCAGGACCGCCACGGCTGGATGCTTGACAAAGCCATGTCAGCACTGATCCGCGACCTTGACAATCGTCGTCTGCTTGATTCCACGCTCATCGTTGCCGTGGGTGAATTCGGCCGAACGCCAAAAATCAATGAAAAAGCCGGCCGCGACCACTGGAACCCCTGCTATAGTGCTGTGCTGGCCGGTGGGGGCACTCGTGGCGGGGCCATCATCGGCGCATCCGACAAACGAGCCGAACATCCCGCCGACAGGCCCGTTTCTCCGGCAGATCTTGGTGCCACCATACTTTATCGGCTGGGCGTGACGGCGTCTGACATCACAAGTATCGGTCTTTTGCCGCAGGGCGAACCCCTGTCGGACGTCTTTACATGAAATTCGTGAGATTTATTATTTTTCTCCTGCTCATTGCAAATCAGTTTGCATCTGGCGATGACCAGCAAATCCATTCCATTTCAAATGCAATAAAACCTGTTCGAATCACCACCGATGGGGCCTACAAGCATCGCCCGGCTTGGTCTCCCGACGGAAAATCATTATTTTTCGCCCGACACGAGGGCGGCGGAAATTCCATTTTTATCCGCATTTTGACACCAGGCTCAAACGACGAACCCAAACGACTGACCAAACGCAAGGAACCAGAATATAACGCCGTGGTTTCACCTGATGGAAAACAGGTTCTCTACACGCCAATTACATTATCGGGTACCCAGGGCAATCTTGATATTGCATTAATGCCGATCGACGGTTCAGCCGACCCCAAAACAGTTGCTGGCGACACCGGCAAACTTTCTCATCAGGACTGGCCGGCCTGGTTGCCTGATGGTCGCCGGTTTGTCTTTAATTCAACCCATGAAGGCAATCAGGAATTGTATTTGGGCACAGTTGACGGCTCAAAACCGCTGGAACGTCTCACACAAAGCCCAGGGCAGGATGTGCACCCGGCTGTCAGCCCCGACGGCAAATTTATCCTCTTCGCCACCGACCGCTGGGGCGGTTTTGAACTGGCCAGACTCGACATTGAAAATAAAGCGATTTCCCGCATCACGAAAAGCCCGGGGCTCGACGATTATCCGGCCATTGCGCCAGATGGCAAGTCGTTTGCATTTGTCTCAAACCGTTCCGGCAATCTCGAAATCTGGCTGGGTGATTTTCAAAATCATATGAGCCAGGTCACTCGCGACGATGCCCCCGATCTCTTTCCGACCTTTCACCCGGACGGAAATAAAATCACTTACGTTTCTGGTCACACAGGAAACACTGACATCTTTCAAATTGCAATTCCCCCAGGCTGGCCAACCGAGCCAAAATCTGATAAACCCTGAAGCGATCGCCACACTTCATCCTTAATTGAACTGCAACCGGAGCCTTACATGCCCTGTTTCATCACAAAAACAATGAAATGCAATCATGCCACATGGGCAATTGCATTTCTCTGCCTGATCTCCTCGACAATTAAGGCCCAGGATCAAAAAACACCATCGCCAATCACCTTCAAGGCCGGTTTCGCTTATCGCGACATCAGTCCGAAGGCCGGTATGGAACAGCCGGGCGGCTATGGCAAGTCGTTTCATAAAGTGGCCCATGACTCCTGCAAAGTTCGCGCCAGCGTTTTCGACGACGGCAAATCGCCCGTAGTTGTTGTTGGCATTGATGCCCTGATCATTCGCAGCCCGCAGGTAAAAGCTGTCCGTGCGACAGTTAACGCTAAAACCGGTATCAAGCCTGATGCGATTATGATTTCGGCCTCGCACTCGCATGCGGCAGGCCCCACAGGCATGATTGTGCCGGGCGAATATGACCACGCCGACAAGTTCACCCGCCGCCTTGCTTATGAAGAAAGTTCCAATGCCGACATCGAATATCTGAAACTTGTCGAAAAGCAAATATCCGATGCCATTATTGAAGCCTGGGAAAAACGCGTCCCCGCACGTGCTTCAGCCGGTTTCGGCATCGAAGGCAAGGTTGCATTCAATCGCCGGTTCAAGATGACCAACGGCCTCACTTACACGCACCCTGGGCAGGGCAATCCCGACATTATTGCTCCGGCCGGGCCGATCGACCCGCAGGTGGGCGTGCTGGGTGTCTGGTCGCTTGATAACAAGCCCCTGGGTTGTATTGTCAACTACGCCTGTCATGCCACCACGGGCCCCGGTGGCAGCTCGGCCGATTACATTTACTATATCGAACGAGCGATTCAGGGCGTTTATCCTGAAATGGCCGTGGTTTTTCTGCCTGGTATGGCCGGCGACGTGACCCAGGTTGACAATCAGTTGAAATACAAAATTGCACAATCCGGCGAAGCGGCCAGCCGCTATGTTGGCGCCAGTGTTGGTGCCGAAGCCCTGAAAACCCTGCTGGTGCAGGAAAGATCGGCCGCTCCTCTTTCGCCAATTGCATTTGAATCCAAAGTGTTAAAAATCCCTCGTCGCGTTCCCAATGCCGATAAAGTTTCCAAATCACGCGAGCTGGCGGCCAAGCCCAAAACGGCTGTTGACCTGACCGACTGGACCTTCGCCAAAGAAACAGTTTTACTGGCCGCCCGCATAGAAAAAGAACCGATTGCCGACGTGGAAATGCAGGCCATTCAGATCGGCCCGGCGGTTTTTCTCTCTTGCCCGGCCGAGTATTTCTGCCAGTTAGGCCTTGATATTAAGGCCGGTAGCCCGTTCCCCGTTACCATGCCCGTTTCGCTGGCCAACGATTGTATTGGCTATGTGCCTACAGCTGAGGCACTTGGCCCCGGTGGTGGCGGCTATGAAACCCGCCTGACGAGCTATTCCAACCTGATTCCTTCCGCCGGCCGAACCATGGCCGACACCCTGGTGCAGATGGCGCGCCGAATGAAACCTGGCCCCCTGCCCACGCCGCCGCCCTGGCCCGGCTTCACAGGCAAGCCCTGGCCTTATGGAAGCGTGCCGCCCGAGGTGGATTGACTTTTGTCGCAAATGATCAATCCGCCAAGTCATCTTGTCGCCCGGCTCTGAAATTCGATAATGGATCGAGAGTGAAAACTATTTCCACTGCCACATGGCAGCGACAGGCCCGCAGGCAGCGAACATGATTCTGATTTCAGCCAGGGAACTGGGCCGGCAGATTTCCGGCGACCCGATCTTCCAGGGTCTGGAATTTGAGCTTCGCACAGGCCAGCGGGTCGGCCTTGTCGGCCCGAATGGGGTCGGCAAAACCACCTTGCTGAAAGTGCTTGTCGGCACCGATCGCCCTGATTACGGCCAGCTTTATGTTCGTCAGGGCATTCGTGTCAGCCTGTTGCGGCAACAGCCTGATTTTGGCCCTGAAGTCAGCCTGCGAGACGTGGCCCGGCTGGCCCTGGCCGACCTTGTACGCCTGCAGGAACAGCTTCACGAAGCCGCGGAAGAACTGGCGGGGGCCGAGACCGACGACGAACGCTCGGCCGCAAGCACACGCTACGAGCAGATTCACGACCAGCTAGAGCACCGCGACGCCTTTTCAATTGAGCATCGCATTGAAGAAGTTCTTTTCGGGCTTGGCTTTACGCCGGCCGATCTTGACCGCCCGGCAGCCTCGTTTTCCGGCGGCCAGCAGTCGCGCATCATGCTGGCCAAGCTGCTTCTGGAAAACCCGGATGTCATGTTGCTTGATGAGCCGTCGAACCACCTCGACCTGGAAACCGTCGAATGGCTGGAGGCCTTCCTGGCCCGGCAGTCGGCGGCAATGGTCGTCGTTTCGCACGACCGCGCCTTTCTCGACAGAGTCGTAAACACCACGTGGGAACTGCATCGCAGCCGCATGACGGCCTATCCCGGCAATTTCAGCAAATACTGGAAACTGCGGCAGGAACGCATGGAACTGCTGGAAAAGCAGTATGAGAAACAGCAGGAGTATATTCAGGAAACGGAAGAGTTTATCCGCAAAAACATGGCTGGGCAGAAGACCAAACAGGCCCAGGACCGCCAGAAAAAGCTGGCCCGGCTTGAACGCATTGAAAAAATGTCGGAAATCGTCGGCCCGGTTATGGGTTTCGAGGAAGTTGTCAGGTCAGGCGACATCGTCATTGAGGCCGCCAATCTTTCCAAGTCATACGATAAAAAGCTCTTCGAGAATTTCAGCGGCAGCATCCTGCGGGGCCAGTGCATTGGCGTGATCGGCCCCAACGGGGCAGGAAAATCGACGCTTGTCAAGTGCCTGATTGGGCAGGTCCAGC
The DNA here is from genome assembly GCA_040374745.1 of Planctomycetaceae bacterium. GTDB lineage: Bacteria > Planctomycetota > Planctomycetia > Isosphaerales > Isosphaeraceae > QWQI01. The sequence continues at coordinate 6,948 of JBEITT010000042.1, forward strand.
CCTCCTCAGGCCGCGTGCGGTTGGGTGCCAATGTGAAAATTGGCTATTACGACCAGGGCCTGACCAGCCTTGCCCCCGACACCACCCTGATGCGTGCCGTGTGGCCCGACGACGACCTGAGCTGGATTGAGAATGACATTCGCGATCTTCTTGCCCGCTATGGCCTTACAGGCGATATGCCCTTTCAGCAGGTCGGAGCCCTTTCCGGTGGTGAAAAAGGCAAGGCCGCCCTCGCCCGGCTGTGCGCCACAGGGGCCAACCTGATGCTTCTGGATGAACCAACAAACCATTTAGACATTTGGAGTTGCGAATCACTTGAGCGATCTATCAAAGAGTTTGAAGGCACGGTGATTGTGGTCAGCCACGACCGCTACTTTCTGAATCAGGTGGCCGACAGACTGATCATCGTTAACAACGGCACAGCCAAAATTTTTGAAGGAAATTACGAGCTTTGGGAACGGACGCAGGCCGAGCTGAAGGCTAAGGAAGATGAGAAAAAAGCCAGGGCCGCAGCCCAGGTCGCAGCCAACAAGCCACCTGGTGCTTCGGAATCAGCTGCTGCCAAAGGCCCCCTGCCCAAGAAAAAGCGAAAATTTCCGTTTCGCAAGACCGTCGATCTTGAAGCCGATATCGCCAAGGCAGAAGCAGAAAAAAGCCGGCTTGAGACCCAGCTTGCCGACCCGGCCACTTATCGTGACGAAGCACGGGCGAAACAGGTTCGTGAACAATTTGATGCGATTGAAGCCAGGCTGCTGGGCTTGTATGAACACTGGGAAGAAGCCCTGGAGATGAATGCCTGAAATGGCGATTGGCTGCCGAATCATTGAAAATCCGGCCCGGCTAGGGCTATCCACGCGCCGCAAGTTCGATATAATTGTTTAATCACCCGACCTTTGAGTTCAGGCGAAGTTGCCTGATTATTCTGGTCGAAAATAATGAACTTGTGGAGGTTTGTGTGGCGAAAGAAGAGCCGATGAGAACGGAAGGCAAGATCGTGGAATCTCTGCCCAATACGCAGTTTATGGTTGAGCTGGAAAACGGGCACACCGTGCTGGCCCACATCGCCGGCAAAATGCGGAAAAACTTTATCAGAATCGTGCCTGGCGACCGTGTCACGGTCGAGATCACACCTTACGACCTGACCAAGGGACGGATCGTTTACCGCGAACGTTAATCCCTTTCAGTATAAGCTGTTAACCTACATAAATCCTACTACCGGAGACGCCACCACGTCTCCCGGGCGAGGTTTGTTTTTTTGCAGAAATCACGAATATCCTCCGCAAAGCGTTTAGCATCAAGGGGATAACCTGCTGTCGGCCTGATACCCGGCACTCGGCTGGCAAACCACGCGTTAAATTCTTCCATCCACCTTTCCCGAATATATTTAGAAACCATACTCGCCAAGGCAACCAAGCCATTGGCGGCATCGGCCTGTACTTTGAATTCAATCTCGGCGACTAGTTCGGCCGTTTCAATTCGATAACGACTTAACTCCTGTTTTTCAGTTTCCTTATGAACCCAGCAACCTGGGAAGCAGTCCATAATCAGGTCGTTATAGTGTTTCCGGCCGGCATGCTTGTCGGAAACGATGCGAAGATTATCTCCCGCAGCGACTTGCGTTTGAAGCCAGCGCATCAGGTCTCTGAAAATCAGGCCATGGGCCGTTGATTTATTCGGCGGATCACCTAAAAGCTCGTTAAATTCCAGGGGGCCAACGACCCGCACCTGTGCCGCACAAACTTTCCATTTCCTGCATTTTAAAAGTTCAGCTGATTCATCACTCGGCATCCTCAGCCCGACCGGCTCGTCCTGCCACGTCTTTAGTTCATTTCCGCCATATACATCAGGACCAAAGGATTCAGTCCACCACTGGCTTGAATCGGTCAATTTTCGGTCTTGGTTAATTGTCGCCGCGATTGAAACAAAAGCCTTTTCCAGCCACGCCAGCCCATTGGCCCTGGCCATCACGGCCTTGCTGTCGTCGATGATCAGCTTTGCGCCAGAAGCAAGCGGCCTTGCCCGAGAAACTCGAATAACGTCCTTCCAAATGTCAGGCTGGGTGTCATTTGCGCTTCTGGCCACAATAGCGGTCATCACCAGAGGGCCGAGGTTCGGGCCATAACCCGCCTCATCGACACCCACCCAGTATGTGACCGGCTTTTTGGCTTGCATGTGCCAACTTGGCAAGGGTTTAATTCAACGCACAATCGATTTGGCGGCATCCATCCTCAGCGAGTGGCTGGTTTTCACTTCTTCACCAATTCGCTCGGGACCATCCGGAATTTTATCGATCATTTCATTCGGCTGACCATCCTTCTTGATCAGCTCAAAGGCATCGTAAAGTGTTCCAATAGCGGTTCTTGACTCATATTTCAGCTTGTCGCCATCAATCTCGATAATCTGATAAAGCTGCGTGTTTTCAGCGGCCCGGCGCATCCACGGCTGCTTCTCAACCTTATACATTTTTGGGCCACTGACAGAAACGACATACACCGTGCCCGACTTCGTATCGCGTGCCGTGCCACCCGAAGGCACATTGTCATAAACCCTTGGTCCGCTTCGGGCATAGGTGTGGTCGTGGCCGGTCAGCACCAGGTCCACTCGGTGCTTGTCAAAAATTGGCTGCCAAAGGTCGCGCAGCTTGGCGTTGTCGCGTCCCTTCGCCGGCGAATAGATTGGATGATGAAATGTCAGCACCGTCCATCGGTTTGGATTTTTTGCCAGAAGTGTATCAAGCCACCTGGCCTGCTCTTCCTGCTTCACATTCGAGTTCAGCGAAACAAACCTGACCCCTGAATAATCAATGTAATAACACGACTCCTCAAGTCCCTCCAGGCCATTAGTCGGCAGAGCAAACTGCGGTCTCCAGTGGTTTGAGAGTTTCGGCCCATTGTCCGACTTGCTGTATTCATGGTTTCCCGGCGTGGGCATCATCGGCAGCATGCCATTGATAAACCCGGCTGCACCAAACCAGCCACCCCATTCGGCATCCTTGTTGGACGAGTTAATTAAATCGCCGGCATGAATGATCAGACCGGCCCGGGAAGCATCCTGAAATGCCGACCGAATCACCCTCGACCACATGCTTTTAACATCATTCTGTGCATCGCCGAAGTACATGAATTTAAATGGCTTATGCCCTTTGGAAGCCGTGCGGAACTGAAACCATTCCGACCAGTTCAGGCCATCGCCTACCCGATAGGCATAAACCGTTTCGGGCTGAAGGTCTTTCATCACCGCGCTGTGATAGCGTGCTTCGGAAAGGTCTGACTTCAGCACCTCGTTCGTGGCATCAATCCGCTTGGGCGAACGAATGAACATTGGCCCGGCCTGCGAAACAGTATACTCCACAAACCCCTGTGCAATAGAGAGATCCGTCCGCCAGTTCACAGCCATGCTCGTTGCAAGATCCTGCGTCACACACAGTGTGATCCGGTCGGGCACTGGTGTTGGCTTGTGAATTTCGGCTTCTGGGTGCTTGTGTGGCCCTTCATGAGCGATGAGAACGCCTTGAAGTAAGAACAGGCCCGCAATTGAAAGGACTTGACCGAAATATTTCTGGTGAAGGGATCGTCTCATATCAGCCTCGGGGCATGGAATCCAGCCGTTGCTGGATACTTTGGGGATCACGCGATAATCATATCAGAGCAGTCGATGATGATAATCTAAAAATTGCCTGACGCACGAACCTGAAAAATCTCAGATCGCTGAAAATCGTATGCGGGTAGCGCGGGCCGAATCAGCCGGAATACGCACCGATGCCCGGCCTCGTGGACCCACTCCCAGACCAGTCAGTTGATACAGAGCCTGATCGACTGAATCACCGCCTGTCGTCGCTTCAACTGCCGCAAGTGTCTGGGTTGTCTGGTTTTCCAGGCGAAATCGGCTGGCCATCCCGCCCTGTCCGGTACGCACCATCCGAGCCATTGAAGGGGCCATCTGACCTTCCAGCCATGCAAGCAATTCTGAACCTTCGGCAATGCTGCGAAGTGGCATTCGCACTTTGGCAAATTTCACAAACATGCCGCCAAGACCCGTTCGCGAAGCCAGTGAGGCGTCAACTGAAAAAAGCCCGGGGCGAATTTCACTGACCACCTGAAAATCAAGTTTCATGCTCGCCCACTTCGCAGCCGCATCGGTCGCACTTGACGAAACCCCGCCAATCGGCAGACCCATAAAACTCTGCTTAGGCAGAATTGACACCAATATCTTCTGAGCTGGCAGGCGTTTAACACCCGTTGCCAGCACTTGCACATGTAACTTTTCCCGGTTCAGTGCTGCGGCAATTGTCTGCAAATTGCTTTGGTCAGGAATCGTCTTGAAAACATCGCTGAACCGCTCAGCAGAAAAACGGTCAAATTCTGTCAGAGTCTGGCTTTCCACTCGCTGTTGAATCAACTTTTCCAACTCAAGTCCCGCCACCTTCCAGGCAACACCCTGAGCCACACCAAGCGATGTCCCTATCGACGAAAGTGCAGAAAGCAAGGCGGCCGTGGGTGCATCTTTCGTCCACTCTGATACTTTTTCAGACTTGAGCACAACTTCCTTGAACTTGCCAGGTTCGGGCAGCTTAAGTTCCACCACAGGAAGATTTAATGTCGCTGATCTACCGGCCCCGAGTGGAATCGTGTTGGGCGTGAAATCAGAATCAATCGAATTCGTCACAAACAGGCCACCGAATTGACCGATGTAGCGTCCCGGACCACCCACCAGCCAAGCCTGTTTTTCATGTCGCAGCACTGTGCCAGGATCGATCAGGATCGCCAGCCGCTTTTCAGATGTATTCTTGAGGCTCAGCCGAACCCTGTTTGCCTCCACCAGTGTCCAGCCTGCTTCCAGCGATTTCCCGGCCACAAGCTCGCCCAGTGGCTGGGCCGCCTCGGCTGCGGCCACAATCGGCGGCTTCTCGGCCGGCGACGTGTTCTGCAACAAAGAGTTATCGTCGGCAGCAACAAAACCGGCAAATTGGTGAGCAAGGGCCGAACCAAAACCGGTGCGTAAGGCATCACGTCGATTCATTGCACCGATCCCTCGGCTCGTCTCTCATGGAAAGGGAGGGACAAAACCCGCCCTCAACTCAATTTCTTCTTCCGGGAGCTGAAAATTAGGCCAGCTCCCTTTCTTCAATCCATCAAAATCAATATCGATCTCATGACATTGATCACTTGATCGAATTCAGGTCCGCACATGAGAAATATACTGATTATGCTGGTCACGCAAGCAAGAGCTTCTGCAGCCGCACACTTCGAAGAATCAGGTAGAAGAGAAACCCGACCGGACCAAGCATCAGCGTGAAAAACAGGCACGGCACCACCCATTTGTGCGAAATACCGTTCGCCTGTGCATCACGCACCTCCCACGAGGCAACTGCAAGGTCAAAAACCAGATAATGTGTCCAGCCCGCCACCACACCCACCGGATTATCAAAGAGCGACATAATCCCCTTCAGGCTGAAAAATGCCTCGGGGCCTGCCGCACCCGGCTGGCTTGTAGATAAAACAACAAGAATCAGATAGGCCACTGCCAGCAGCCCCGGAATGATCACCCCGCTGACCAGCCATGCCCCAAATTTCCACCTCGGCCAGAAAAAGAGGATCAGCCAGCCCGGCAGGACAGCATTATTCACAACCTGAAATGCAATTTCAGCCCAGGCTGGTTCAATTGGTGCAGACTCAATCATGATTGATCTTTCAGGAAATTATTTTTCTTCTGGCTTCACTTTATTCACAACTGGTTGCGAACCGGCAGCATCGGTCAATTCCGCAAGGGGAATAATCACGACTTTTTCGAAACCGGCTTTTTTGAGCTGGGGCTCGACCGATTTCCGGTCGCCTGCAATCACCACCACTCGATTTGTTGCGTCAACCAGTCTGGCCATGACCGTTTTCACCTGGTCATCAGTCACTTTGCTGACATTTGAGATGTACGACACCCATTCCGAGCGACCAAGCCCGAACTCGGCCAGTTCCTCCATGGCCGATAACAGACCGCCGGGTGTGCCAAACCCCTCCGGAAAGCTCTGAATCAGGGCATCTCGAGCAAGGCTCATGTCTTCAGCCGTCAAGGGTTGCTTGCCTGAGCTGGCAACAACATCAAGCTCATTAAAAATCTCACGCAGCGCAGCCCCCGTCACATCAGCCCTGACAGATGTACTCACCGCCCAGCGGTCGCCGCCCCTGATATAGGCAAAAGCCGACCCCGCCCCGTAACTATAGCCATTTCGCTCACGCAGGTTCTGGTTCAACCGGCTCAGAAAATCGCCACCCAGCGTATAGTTGCCCAACTGACCAGGCAGATATGTCGCCGCATCAGTTCGCGAATTCCATCGCCGCCCCACGCGAATCACACTCTGCACCGCTCCAGGCTTATCCACCAGATAAACCACGCCCGCCTCGGCTGAAGTCTCTTCAGCCGGACGCTGACCATTCATTCCTGCCAGCCCGTCTTTGGTTTTCCACTCGCCAAGTGTCGATTCCGCCAGGCTCACTGCTTCCTCAAGCGACATTTCACCAACGATAAAGATCTTCGTCCGCCCTGGATTGGTCAGAACTTCAAAGAACCGGCGAGTGTCTTCCAAAGTCAGGTTCGCCATTGAAGCCATTGTGCCATCCGCCGGGTGACCAAACCGCGACCTCTCGCCATAAAGCAATTTGCTGTAGGCTCTTGCGGCGAGATAGCCTGGCGAGTCGGGGCCCCGCTTCAGGCCAGCAATCATCTGCGTTTTCTGTCGCTCAAATTCGTCAGCCTCAAATCGAGGTTCTGTCAGCATTTCTCGCACAAGTTGCAGCGCAGGCTTAATGTTCCGCGGCAGAAGCGTGATGCTGATCCCCGCCTGGTCAGGCCCCACCGAAACACCCGGCGTGCTGCCCAGAAGCTCAAAAGCCTCGGTCAATTCGCGATTGCTCCTGTTTTTTGTGCCCTTGTCCATCAATCGCCCTGTCAATTGTCCAACACCATCCTTACCGGCAGGGTCGTCAATCGTTCCGCCTTCCATCACCAGTTCCATGTGCACCAGCGGTGTTTCACGTCGTGCAAACCATAATTCCATGCCATTAACGAGCTTTTTCGTTTCATAAGCAGGTGGAACATAATTTGGCCGATCCGTCGGCCCCGGCATGCGCGACCAATCAATATCGCTGGTCGCCGGCCCTTTAAATTCCCGCTTAATTTCCGTATCGCTGCCGGCCAATGGCCCGACACCTGTCACTGCCTGGCTTTTCTCTTCGCCTTCTTTGGCAGGCCTCACGACCAACTTCATTTTTTCAGTGGTCAAATATTTTTGTGCGGCAACATGCACCTGTTCGGCCGTCACGCCCAGCACACGCTCTATATCCTTCCGAAACTGCTTTGAATCGCCATACTGGGCCGAACCAATCGCCAGGGCAAAGGCCAGGCTCTGCGGCTCTTCCAGCGGCGAAAAGGCTGAAAGCTCATATTGGGCCTTCATGCGGTCAAGTTCACGCTGGCTGGGGGCCGCCGCCCTGATCTTCTCAAGCTCTTCCGCCACGGCTTTTTCCACTTCGTCAAGGGTGTGTCCGGGGGCAACCGTCGCCTCAAGCTGGATATAACCATCTACCTCAGAACCCGTGAAGCCAAGTTTGACACTCGTCGCCGACTGGTCGCGAATCACCAGTCGTTCATGCAGCCGGGAAGCATCACCGGCCGAAAGAATCTGGCCCAGAAGCTCAAGAGCCGGGGCATCGAGTGCATTTTCATTAACAGCCGGCCAGACCCAGTAAACGCGCGGAACGCTTACTTTATCCACCAGCTCTATGGCCTTTTCAGGCCGGGGTACAACCGGCACACTGGTCTTCTTTGGCTTCGGACCGGCAGGTATTGGGCTGAAATAGCGGCGAATCAGCTTTTCAGCCGTTGCAGTGTCGAAATCGCCCACCAGGCAAAGTGTGGCATTGGCCGGATGATAAAACTCGGCAAAAAATTGCTTCAGATCGTCAAGTGAAGCCCGCGACAAGTCGGCCATCGAACCAATCACCGACCACCTGTAAGGGTGACCCGCCGGATAAAGATTCGCCAGTATGGTTTCTTCCGCAAGTCCATAAGGCACATTTTCATACGACTGCCGACGCTCGTTTTTGACAACCTCTCGCTCGGTGTCAAACTTCTGCTGGTCCAGGGCAGTGGGCAGCCATGCCAGCCGATCCGCTTCCAGATAAATCGCCCTCTCCAGAAAATTCGACGGCACCGTTTCAAAATAAACGGTCATGTCCTCTGTCGTAAAAGCGTTTGACGACGAACCAGCCTCCTGCAGGGGCTTGTCGTAATTTGGCACATTTTTCGTGCCTCTAAACATCATATGCTCAAAAAAGTGGGCGAAACCCGTGCGCCCCGGTCGCTCGTTGCGGCTGCCCACATGGTAAGCCACCACCACATTCACCCGGGGCACTGATTTATCCGGCCGCAGCACCACTTTCAGGCCGTTTTCAAGGCTGAATTCCGTTGTGGCTACATCGGGAACCTGTGCCAATATGGTTGAATGTATCTGTGCTGTGCCAAGCAGGGCCAAACCCAGAAAAATTCTCAAAATTGCAAGGCCTGAATATTTCATTTGCATTTCGTCCACAGGTGCCGTTTCTTGATATTGCGATTTTCAGCAATCTGCTGAATCATTGATGTTGATTTTGTGCATTTGTCGTCGGTTCGACAAGTGACCAGCAAATTTCATGCACGACTGATAACTAATCAAAACTCTGAAATCTAGCTGGCAAGTGCTTATTTTACCGGCTGACCGGCCTGTTGCTTCCGCGGAATCCGGTTAAAATGCGGGCCGGCATAAATCTGCTCGGAACCCTTCGAAGGCCTGATTATCAGACCCTTGCGGCTCTGCATCGCATAACAGGCTCCCAGACACAGCACCACATCGGCAACCACCGGCATCACTGCTGAAGTGTCTGTGGCTATTCCCTTCAAAACCATCTCAGGGCTTGATTTCGCCACAAGCCAAACCAGCCACGGCCAGCTCAAAATCATCGCCCAGGCAACAAATCGTGACCAGTGCACCGTTCGCATTGCCACACCCCCCGACACCCTGCCGTGACACAGTTCTGTCATTAATTACAATTAAATTCGGCTCAAATACTTTCCGACTTTGCAAAAAAAATCAGATTATTCTGTTTCTTCCGATTTTTCATCACCCTCGACCCGAATCCTGCCCAACCATCGATTCCACTTGGCTGGCCACCGGTGCCTGCCAAAATTGGCCATGACTGTTTCAAACTGTTCTGGCTTAAGAAAAGTCAGTACCGTTTCCGCCTTCAAAAGAAGCACACACGGAACCGCCTCAAGCAAAAAGAGATAGGCTTCCGTCTCATTTTCCGGATCAGTTCCAAGTTTCCTGCAATGTGTCATGGCCTGGGAGAGCAATCCCGGAATTGATACATCCGTTAATTTATATCCAAAGCGTTCATTCAGTCGCTGCATGGCATGATCGCTCAGACGACACTCCGAAAGATCGTAAATCCCATATTTGCCTCGACGATGCACGGCCCACCCAAATTTAGACAATGTCAAAGATGAATGATTCAACACAGGTCGATCCGACCATACTCGACTATAATACTAACAGATAATCTGGTTTCAAAAAATTGAAACCAAACAATCATTTTCGGAACTTTGGAGACGCAAAGTCGACTATGAGTCTCATATTGCTTAATCAGGCATGCGAACCACTTCGCCAGAATCTACTCAATCATTCCATTTATGGCAGCCTGACTGGACTTCCAGCCATGCGTCTTTTTATGGAATTACATGTTTATGCGGTTTGGGATTTCATGAGTTTATTAAAGACATTGCAGCAACATCTTACTTGTGTCAAAATCCCCTGGATACCTCCTGCTGATCCTATCGCAGCCCGGATGGTTAATCAAATCGTTCTTGGCGAAGAATCAGACATTGACACCAGCGGCAACCCTGCCAGCCATTTTGATCTCTATCTTCAGGCCATGCAACAGATTGGTGCTGACACCACCATTATTAATGAATTTCTGTGTCAAATGCAATCGGGCAAACCATGGCCGGTTGCAGCCAGAATTGCAGGTGTGCCCGAATCAGCCAGATCATTTATGACTCAGACTTTTGCAATAATTGAAACCGAAAACAGCGTGGCTGTTGCTTCTGCATTTACGCTTGGTCGCGAGAATCTTATCCCTGGCCTGTTTCGGAGCATTGTTGAAGGCCTTGACAATCATGGCCAGAATCATGCCGACCAATTTCTTTATTATCTTGACAGGCACATCAGCCTTGATGAAGATGAACATGGTCCAATTGCATTTGACATGCTTGAAAGACTCTGCGGTAATGATTCACAGAATTGGCGCATTGCCGAAAATGCGGCTGTCTCAAGTTTACGCACCAGATTGCAGTTCTGGAATGACATACAGCACGAAATTGCAATGAAATGCAATGTTCTGGCTAAGGTGCCACAGGCTTCAAATTGCTGAATCATCAGGCTCGTAGGCTGGATCAGTGTAATAATTCAACGAGTCCAGAAATTCACGGGCCTGTTGCGTGATAGCGACACGCTCCTCAGCCGAAACATGCTTCAGGCCCAGCACATTTGGACCCATTCGCGGATTTGACCGCATTTTCTTCTCATTTTCAACCAGGAAATACCAGTAAAGATAATTAAATGGGCAGGCATCTTCACCAGATCTCTTTTTCACCTGATATTTGCAATGACTACAGAAGTCTGACATTTTATTGATATAAGAACCCGAAGCAATATAAGGTTTTGTTGCCGTTTTTCCGCCATCAGCATTCAGGCCCATGCCTATTACATTCGGCAGAACGACCCAGTCATGGCTGTCAACATACATCGTGAGAAACCAGTTTGCCACGGCCTCAGGATCAATCCCGGCAAGCATCGCAAAATTACAGAGAACCATCAGTCGCTCAATGTGATGATTATATCCGGAATCAATCAGCCTGCCGACAATCTGCTTCAGGCAGTTCATGTCGGTCTGGCCATCCCACCAGAATCGCGGTGTGGCCCTGGTGTGATTCCAGCCGTTTGCATTTCGCAGGTCAGGCATCTGCCGGCCATATTGCCAGTGAATATATTCGCGCCAGCCGATAATCTGCCGGATAAACCCTTCCACTGATTGTATCGGTGCACGTCCGGCCCGATATTCGGCTTCAGCACGTCGGCACATCGTCAAGGCGTCTATCAGACCCAGATTCATCACCGGCGACATCACCGAATGCCACAACCGCCCTTTGGAATGACTCATCGCGTCTTCATATGGCCCGAAATCAACCATTCGGTGCTGCAGAAAATCATCAAATGCAGTCAATGCCTCTTTTCGTGTCACAGGCAAATTAAAGCCTTTTGTATTACCCGCATGGCCTGAATAATCATTTTCCACATCACTCATCACCTCTTTTGTGACTTCATCCGGCTCAAATTGCAACTCCTTGGGCAATTGCAATTTCTTCGGCAGGGGCTTGCGATTTTCAGAATCAAAATTCCACTGTCCACCTTCTGGTTCACCATCTTTATCCATTAACAATTGAAACTGCCGGCGCATGGCACGGTAAAAATTCTCCATAATCACATTTTTTGATACAGCTCGAACGTATTCCGTCTGTTGCCAGTAAAACTGTGAATTCACAATCAAATTAAATTCAAATTCTTTTGCCTTTTCAGCCATCTGCTTCTGCAATTGAGCGGTCGGGTGCTCCAAAGCCTCCATGGCCACACATCTCTGCCACCGATTCGCCTGGCAGTGTCTTTGCAGGCCGTCCGCAAATGTCTCTTCACGCAGGTAATCCACCTGCCATCCGGCTGAACGCAATTCCCCGGCATAATGGCGCATGGCACTGATATAAAGTGTTAATCGCTTTTTATGATAGGGTAGCGCCGTGAAATGTCTCCGAGATTCAATCAGCAAAACCCGAACAGCTTTTTGATCTCCTCCACTTTCTCGCAAAGATTCCTGCAGCACGGGGTGATTTGACGGCTCGAGTAATTGATCAGGTAAAATCCAGGCAGCGATCAACGATTGCATTTTGCACTCAGTTCATAATTGAATCCGTGTAGATTTATCATAAACTTAAACAAAGAGGCTCGATCGCCAAGGTGCAAAACACCGAAAAACCTTAAATCCTAAAAATTAAAGCTCAGAGCGGGGCTTGGCAACTGCCAGGGCCCCGCTTTTTGAGAGAATTAGCTGCTTTGGCTGTTTTTTTCATTCAGATTTGCCGGTTCAACAGATCCGGCAGCCTTCAAGTGCGGCCGGGGAATGAAATTTGTCGTTTCAGGCCGCTGATAAACCACAGGCATGGGCACTGGCCTGGCCACAACCGGCAATGATACGCTCTCGGCCTCAGCAGCCTGGCTGGCCTGAGGTGTAGCTATCGTTTCAGCTTTCACTTCAGGTTCAGTCACAGTCGCAGCGTCCAAATTTTCAGGTTTTACGGCTGTAACCACTTCGCCTGCCAGCTCATTGCAAAGTTCGGCATAGTCCTCGGCCCCACGACTGGTCGGGCTATAGTCAAAGATCGACTGACCAAAGCTGGGTGCCTCGGCCAGGCGAATATTTCGCCTGACTTTCGTACGGAAAACCTTGGTTTCAGCCCAAGGCACCGCACCATTTCGACGCTTGTCAAAAAAGGCGTCAAGGTCATCCACCACTTCCGAACCAAGCCTCGTGCCCGACTCAAACAGGCACAGCACCACGCCCGCCACTTTCAGGTTCTTGTTCACCCGCTTTGAAACCAGATGGATTGTTTCAAGCAGCTTCGACAAACCATGAAGGGCCAGGAAGTGGGCCTGCAGCGGAATGATCACTTCACCAGCAGCACAAAGAGCATTGAGCGTCAGCACGCTCAGGCTCGGCGGGCAGTCCAGCATCACATAATCATAATTTTCCGATTCCGCCGCCAGCAGGTCACGCAGAATCATCTCTCGACCCACCGTGGTAATCAACTCGACTTCAGCAGCGGCCAGATCAATATGGCTGCCACACACGTCAAGATTCTTGGCCACGTTTTTCTTCACCTGCTCAAGCGGCAGGTTATCCGTCAGGGCTTCATACATCGACGGCCCCGACCGGCCAGGCATCAGCCCAAGGTGCAGCGTTGCATGGGCCTGCGGGTCAAGGTCGATGACAAGCGTGCGAAACCCCTTGCGAGCCAACGCGGCGGCCACATTCACGGTGGATGTCGTTTTACCAACCCCACCCTTCTGATTCAGAACTGCGATGCATCGCATGGTCGCGTGGCCTCCGTGCCATTTTCTACCGGCTTTTCTTCACAGAAGCCCCACCACATCCCCACAGGGCATGGTATGGCCTGTAACGAATATATCGGTTTTATCCTTCAAGAAAGTTGAGGGAAGTTTCCTACTGATACAACCCTGCCCATCCTCTTCCTATAAACTCCGCCTTTTCTGCGGAGATTCATCTTGACTTTGCGGAGAATAAACCGCACAATATCCGCATATCTTGCGGAGATTAGCATGTATATTCATGAACGACCCGACTGGCCGGAATTCAGGTGGGATCACAACGGGCTTGCCAATTTGCTTGCGGCGGTGCGGCACAGGCAAGGGCGACTGGTTGGCCGCATGGAGGCGTTGGGCTTTCGGCTACGCGAGGAAGCGGTTCTTGGCACGCTGACGCAGGATGTACTGAAATCGAGCGAAATTGAAGGCGATTTGCTCGACCTTGATCAGGTTCGGTCGTCGCTTGCCCGAAAGTTGGGAATGGAAAGCGGGGCTCTTGTGCCAGCGGATCGGCATGTTGAAGGGGTTGTTGAGTTGATGCTCGACGCAACTCAGCATTACGACGAACCACTCACGCCTGATCGTCTCTTTGGCTGGCATGCGGCACTTTTTCCTACAGGCCGCAGCGGCATGAGAACCATCAGGGCCGGCGAGTGGCGCGACGATGCATCGGGACCGATGCAAGTTGTTTCAGGCCCCATTGGGCGGGAGAAAATCCATTTTCAGGCCCCGGCGGCCTATCGACTTCAGTCAGAAATGGCACGATTTCTGGCCTGGTTTAACGCCCCGGCCACAGTTGACCCAGTGATGAAAGCAGCCCAGGCCCATCTCTGGTTCGTAACGATTCACCCTTTCGACGACGGCAATGGCCGCATTGCCCGAGCCATTGCCGACATGGCCATGGCTCAATCTGAGGCCAGTCCGCAGCGGTTTTACAGCATGTCGGCCCAGATCCGCCAGGAAAGAAAAGAATACTACGAAATTCTGGAACAGACCCAGAAAGGTTCGCTCGACGTCTCAGCATGGATGCATTGGTTCCTGACATGCCTTGACAAGGCTTTTCTAAGTTCAGAAGAGACACTTTCCAATGTCATGCGAAAAGCCAGGTTCTGGGACTCCCACGCTGGCGAATCATTGAACGATCGACAATTGAAGGTCATCAACCGGCTGCTTGATGGTTTCGAGGGCAAACTCACATCCTCAAAATGGGCAAGCCTGGCCAAATGCTCGCAGGACACTGCCGGCCGTGACATTAACGACCTTATCAGTCGAGGCGTGCTACAAAAAGACGCCGCCGGAGGCCGCAGCACAAGTTATTTACTTCGGATTTAAAATCAAATCCAATAGAAAATACCCACCTGAAACGCATCAACAACCTGAAAATAATTTGAAATAACGGTTTATTGAAATTTCAATCCGCATATTTGGAAAGCCCCTCCATGCGTTCATTCATTGACTTTGGCCCGCGCTGAAGCACCGTAAACCGCGAAAAATCCTGTGTCAGCATGTCACTTTTCAGGGCATCAAGCTCGGCAGTCACCCGGCTTTCCCAGTGGCTCACAAGGCCGGCAGCCGATGTACCCGACCATTCCACTAACTCGTGTGTGCCAAATCGCACAGCGGCCTCAGGCTTTTCATCCTGCCAGAAGTCATAGCGGGTAGCCACCGGAATCATCACCAGCCGCTTTGCCCGCCTCACCAGCAGTCGCAGGCCTTCCTGAAAATCCAGTGGGCGAACATCGTTACAAAGGATTCGCCCCTGCGGCATCATCCAGACATAGCCCCGAGGCCTTTGCAGCAGCTCAGCGGTATAATCAAGCGATGCCCGCAGCGAGGCCGGATGCGACTTCTCCATCGAAAACACGCCGACTCGCCGGAAAAAGCCATATTTCAGCATATTGGCGTGCTCGGTCATGCCATAGCCATCCACTTTCAGGTAGTCGTTCAGCCAGAGGCCAAACATAAAATCCCACCAGTTGGAATGATTAGCCACGGCCAGCACGCCGCAGCCCGGGTTTTCGGCATAGGCTTTTGTCAGATTCTCAAGCCCCTGTCCCAGGCATGCATGAAAGCTGGTGCGCACCTTGTAGTGGATCATCTTCTTGATCCAGAACTGCTGCCAGCCGCTTTTCTGGGCCTTGATCAGGCGAATTTCCGGTTTGTCGTTTTTATCACTCATTTCCCGGCCCATCTGCCTTTTCATCAGCCTTCTGGTGCAGGTCGCTCACCTGAAAGTCCCGGCCCCGCCAAACCACCCTGCCCCGCTGAAAGTCCCAATAACTCAGCCAGCAGGCATACATATATATCGAACCTCCCACCGGCAGGCTCAGGGCATAATACACCGGCAAATCCAGATAAATGACAATGGGCAGAAGGCTCTGGGCCTGAAAAAACCAGCCCGCCAGCCCTGTCACAAATAGAGCCACAGCCCCAAAAGCCACACCACTGACAACCATCAAAGCCAGCCCCACACCCATCGCTACCAAAGGCAACCAAGTGAAAACGACACCGAAAATCAGGCCGGTCCAGAATTTGTGTGGCATGTAGTCCATGCCTGCATAGGCATTTTTTCGCAGGCCGTTTAATATATCCTTCAGCGACCCATAAAAGTCGGTTCTGGTCAGCCGGGGTGCCGCATGCACCGCCAATGTTCCGCCTGCCGCCTTCACTCGCTGCGCAAAACGAATATCCTCTATTATTTCATGCCTCAGCGATTCAATTCCGCCAATCTTGTCATACATCTGTCGCCTGACAAGAATAAAAGCACCATGGGCCAGAGCCTCCGCCCGCTTGGCTGAATTCACGTAAGGCAGCGGATAAAGCTGCCACAGCAGATGAATCATCGCCAGGGCAGTTGATCGCTGGGCCAGCGTGGTGGCATCCACGCCGGCCGTCAGGCTGACCATATCCGCCGACACTTCTCTGGCTTTTACCCAGGCTACCGCCAGAATATGCTCATTCAGACGCATATCTGAATCAATCATCCACATCCATTCGGCAGTGCCCGCCGCCATCACACCCTGATGCACCGCCCACGTCTTGCCGGCCCAGCCCGACGGCCTTTTTTCTCCGTGAATCACCTGCAATCGGCCTACATATTCTGGCCGTGTCGCCAGTTCATCAAGTATCGCTCCCATGTCATCAGTCGATTGATCGTTCACCACAATCAATTGCAGTTTATCCGTCGGCCATTTCTGCGCAAGCACACCTGAAACAATCGCCGCAATGCCACCCGCTTCATTGTGGGCGGGCACAATAGCTATAACCTGCGGAAGTTCCTGCTGCGAATCAGCTTGTGTCGATAATCCAACGAGCCTCGGCGAAGCCACCGCCAGCCTCAGCGAGCGAACCGCCAGCCGGGCCCAGACAAGCATTACAAAAGCTGTAGCATAAAGCAGTAGCGTCATTTCAGATGCCGGCCAGGGGTGTTGTATCTGATCCTGAAATCAGGATCCATGACATAACAATACTCCATGAATCATCAGTCGTCACCGTATCAGACGTTTTATAGGTTGCTTTCTTATTCTGACAAGAATATCATATTTGCAGAAAATCAGTATTTATGATTTAATACGAATGCTGATCTAACTGCGATAATTCAGCCTGATTTTGACACAAAACGCGCCGGTTCACCGGCCTGACACGGGCGGATAACTCTTCATGCAATCGGTCGTTTCACTCATTCTGGGCGGTGGTCGGGGAACCAGGCTTTATCCACTCACCAAAAGCCGCTCCAAACCGGCCGTTCCCATCGGTGGTAAATATCGCCTGATTGACATCCCGATCTCAAACTGCATCCATTCCGAGATGACCCAAATATATGTACTGACACAATTTAACTCCCTCAGCCTGCATCGCCACATTGCCAACACCTATAAATTCGATCCTTTCTCAGGTGGCTTTGTTGAGATTCTGGCCGCCCAGCAGACCATGCAGCACGAAGGCTGGTATCAGGGAACGGCCGACGCCGTCCGCCGCAACATTGAAGTTCTTTCCAAAAAATACGACCTGGTGTTAATTCTCTCTGGCGACCAGCTTTATCGCATGAACTTTCAGGAGATGATCCGCACGCACCTCATTTCAAAGGCCGATGTCACGATCGCGGCCCTGCCCGTTGACGACAGCCAGGCACGCAGCTTTGGCGTGATGCAACTTGATGCTGGCGGACAGGTTACGAGCTTTGAAGAAAAACCGAAGACCAACGAGGCCCTGAACCGTATGCGTGTCACCCCTGACTGGATCGACCGTCAGGGCATCCCCTCCAAAGGCCGCAGCTTTCTGGCCAGCATGGGCATTTATCTCTTTAACCGTAAAACACTTATCGAGATGCTCACGACCGACAACGCCACCGATTTCGGTCGCGAGGTCTTTCCGGCAGCCATTCGCAATCGCAAGGTTCAGGCCCATCTTTTTGATGGTTACTGGGAAGACATCGGCACCATCGGCGCGTTTCACCAGGCCAATATCGACCTCACCAAACCCGTTCCCCCGTTTGAGTTTGTATACGAAGGCAACCCGGTTTTCACCCGGCCGCGATACCTTCCCTGCTCTCGGCTTGAGAAGGTTGAAATCACCAACAGCCTGATCTCTGACGGCTGCGAAATTGGCAGGGGCTGCGTGATCGAAAATTCAATTATCGGTGTAAGGGCCGTGATTGGCGACAATGTCACCATCCGCAACAGTTACATCATGGGAATTGATGAATATGAAACACAAGCCGAGGCCACAGCAGCACTTGCCGCAGGTAGCCCGGTCAAGGGGATTGGCTCGGGTTGCCACATTGAAAACGCCATTATCGATAAAAACCCGCGCATTGGCCGCGACGTTAAAATCATCAATAAGGCCGGTCTTGTGGAAACAAGTGTGGAATCGCCCACGCACACCATCAGCGACAAAATTGTGGTTGTGCCGCGAAATGCGATTCTTCGCGACGGTCTTGAAATCTAATCTTCAGCTAACTTTATGTACCCGACATGATTCGCCCGAATTATGTGCCCTGCTCTGGGCCAATCGCCTTCCTGATGGCCAGCAACTGCACCAGAAGCGGTTCCAGGTCTCTCAGATAAAGTGCGTTGGGGCCGTCTGAAAGGGCGTTTTCCGGGTTAGGGTGCACCTCCAGAAAGACGGCATCGCAACCGGCGGCCACGGCAGCCCGGGCCAGATAAGGCACCATGTCGCGCTCGCCGGCAGTCACACCCTGCCCGGCACTGGGCAACTGCACCGAGTGGGTGGCATCAAACACCACCGGAGCACCGGTGGCTTTCATAACGGGAATAGCCCGCATGTCGTTCACCAGCCGGCCATAACCAAAAGTGGTGCCGCGTTCTGTCAGCAACACGCCCGAAGCTCCGGCTGAATCAAGCTTTCCGACAACATGCCCCATATCCCACGGGGCCATGAACTGCCCTTTTTTCACATTCACAGGCCGGCCCGTGGCCGCGCAGGCTTCAAGCAGGTCGGTCTGGCGGGCCAGAAATGCCGGAACCTGAAGCAGGTCAACCACTTCGGCAATCGGCCCAGCCTGCTGCGATTCATGCACATCGGTTGTTACAGGCAGCCCCATATTTTCTTTAATCGAACGGAAAATATCGAGACCAGCTTCCATTCCCGGCCCGCGAAACGAACTTTTCGAAGTCCGGTTGGCTTTGTCAAACGAAGCCTTGAACACCAAAGGCACCTGCAACCGCCCGCAGACGGCCTTCAGCTCGGCAGCGATAAACTCTGTCATGCCATGCGGTTCCATCACACACGGCCCGGCAATCAGTGCCAGTGGCTGCCCGGACCCGAAGACAACATCGCCGACTTGAACCTGTCTGGGCTTCACGGGGCTATTCATGGCAAACCTATTCCCTTACTGCTGCATATTTTGCGAATATCGTTACCGGGCATGGCAGCGATTTTCACAGCGGCAACTTTCGACGAAACCGGGCAAGTCGTCAAGGTCGGTTTCCAACCAGGCGAATGAAACCCGGCTGTGACGATGCATTTACGATTCGCAAAAAAAACCGCATTGCCGGTAAACTTCAGTCAACCTCTCCAATCGAAATTCACCTCGGTTTTTTGATTCGTCCGCCGGGGCGGGTACTCGCCGAAATGCACGTCAATTGGCAAAATAGTATTATTCAGTGAATCAGGCTAAGTCGCCCGCCCTCGGGCCAATCCTGGTGAATCCATCTTCGAGAAATCGCCGTGAATCACCCCATGTCCCGCTTTTTCCGTTTCATTCCGCTGTTAATGCTTCCTCTTCTTTTTTCCGGTTGTGGTGTCGAACAGCCCAAGAAGAAAGCCAGCAAGCAGCCCAGCGGCGTGATCACTCGGCCAACCACGGCTGCGGCCTCAAGCTCAGGCTCGACCACTCTTGAAATCAATCAGGGGCAGACAGTCGGCGATTCCACCAACCCCCAGATTGTGCAGCAGGCTGCCATTCTTGATAGCGTACTGCACCTGCTGGCCACGGCCGGAACCAACCCCGGCGGCGACAACTTCACCATTGCCACCGAACAACTCAACCAGTATTTCAACCGGAATGCTACTGCCGCCGATTTTAATCTGAATCAGTCAAGCCTTGTTTATCTGACCGAACTGGGCCTGCCCGACACTGCCATTCGAGGCCTGCAGGAACCGAAGTTCTCCATTCGCGATGCCCGCCACATCGAAGACTGCATGATGTATTATGGCTTGGCCAACCGCATTGCCGGCGATGGCGATAACCTCACACGCCTGCGACGGATATTTGAATGGGTCACCAGCCATGTCATGCTTGTGCCCGCCAATTCGCTGGCCCCGCCAGGCAAGAACCTTCAGGCACAGGCTCGCCCCTACGACTGCATCCTGCGATCAATGGCTACCGAAGTGAACCCCCAGTGGGCCGAACGGACATGGGTTTTCATGTCGCTCGCCCGGCAGATCGGTATTGATGTCGGCATGCTCGTCAGTTCTCGTTCAGCCGAACAATATCTCAGCCTTGCCCTGGTTGACGGCAAAGCCTATGTTTTCGACTGCCGGGTCGGCCTGCCACTCATGAATGCCGACGGCTCCAGCGTTGCCACCCTTGATGAAGTCATTCGCGATCCTCGCATTCTCTCTGCCATGCAGCTTCCTGGTGCCCAGACTTATGGCCCGACTGCCGCCGACCTTGCCACTGGCGAACTTGTGGTAATGGCTGACCTGGGCACTGGCTATATCACGCCCCGCATGCGCCTGCTTCAGCAACGGCTTTCGGGCAAAAATCGAATGATACTCTTCCGCGATATCTCCGAACTTCGAACAGCCTTCATGCAGGCCCTGCAACCCCGGCTTAAGGACGTTCGCATGTGGGAACTCCCGCTGACAGTTGAAACTCTCCTGTTCACCAACCCCGAATTTGTGCAGGCCGCCCAGTATTCCATTCAGATTTTCGATTACAAACTCCCACTTCTGGCCGCACGCACCGACCAGCTTCGCGGCGAGACCGCCAGCGCAATTGAAAAATTCGTGACCATGCGATTCGCTGAAAATGCCATGCTCCGAGACCGTGTCACCCCCATACCACCCGAAGTCCAGAAGGTGATCGACTTCTACAGCACCTATTTTCTCGCCCTTTGCTATCTTGATAATGCCGGCCGGCGTTCTGACCGTGAAGCTGATCTCAAGGCTAACGACATTCGACAGGCCCGCTTCTTCTTCAACGAAACATTGCGACTGACACCCGAGCCCACCCCCGATCGCCCCTTCTTCTTCATGTATCGCTGGGGTGCCACCACCAATCTTGGCCTTCTGGCACAACAATCGGGCGATATTGATACCGCAATTAAATTTCTGGGTTCCAATAACCCCACCGGTCAGGGATACGGCAACCTCCTCACCGCCACCAGCGACATCTGGGCCAACCCGCTGGCAACATTGCCTCCAGCCCTGCCGGCCGCCCCGCCCGACACCTTCACCCCTTCGCTGCCCAGGCCCACAGCCGCCGCTCCTCCCCAGGGTCTGCCTTCACCACCTCAGGGGCAGCCGGCTCCTGCCAATTTACCACGCCCGGCATTGCCGGGCATGGGTGGCTCGCCCCTGCAAATTCCATCCGGCAGCATTGGTGGCCTGCCCACTGGTGGCCCAAAGCCTATTGCTCCAGTCGGGGCATCATCGATTATCCCCCCATCGGCCGGCCAGCCACGCTAAGCCTGTTCGCCAGATCGGCCGAAGTCTTGTAATTCTGATACGGAACTTTCTGGCGACTTGCCTCGTCTGATAATTTCCGGGCAGGAGAGACCCGGCTTTTGAAGGCGAACTGACAATGAATATCAAGCAAATCACGGCGGCTGGAATACCCGACCGCCTTGCCCACGATGCCCTTGTGCAGGTTCTGGCTGCTATTCGGGCCAATGGCCTGCATGGTAAGGAAATACGCGAAGCCGTTAAAACCGTCGCGGCCGACCCGCAGGCTTTTCTGAACGACCCCGTCTGGGCCGGCCTGGCCGGTTGCCTTGCCGCCGAGCCTGTTGACTCCACCGGTCGAGACATTAACCTCGAACCGATCTCTTATCGCACGTGGGGCGACTTGATCGACCAGGCCAGCCACGCCCAGATGCGTAACGCCTGCCACCTGCCCATGGCCCGTGGCGCTGCCCTCATGCCTGATGCCCATGTCGGCTATGGCCTGCCTATCGGCGGCGTGCTCGCCCTTGAAAACGCTGTGGTTCCCTATGGCGTGGGTGTCGATATTGCTTGCCGAATGAAACTCAGCGTGCTTGACTGGTCCGTTGCCGACCTCGACCGCCGCCACGACGACTTCAAAAACGCCCTGAACCGCGGCACCGTTTTCGGGGTGGGTGGCCGCCACGACAAGCCGCAGGATCACCCGGTGATGGACGAAGACTGGTCCGTCTGCCGTGTCACCCGCGAAAATCACGCCAAGGCCTGGTCGCAGCTCGGCACTTCCGGCAGCGGTAACCATTTTGTGGAATTCGGCACGCTCACCATCACCGAACCGGGCAACGAGCTGGGCCTTGAGCCCGGCGAATACGTCGCCCTGATGTCGCACAGCGGCTCGCGCGGCACAGGGGCCGCCGTCTGCAATTTCTACTCACGCCTGGCCCGCCAGCGTCTGCCGAAAAACTACGAGTTTGTTGGCGACCTTGCCTGGCTCGACCTCAACACCGAAGCTGGTCAGGAATACTGGGCCGCCATGAACCTGATGGGCGAATATGCCGCGGCCAACCATGCCGTGATCCACCGCAACGTGGCTCGCCACCTGGGTGCCCGCATCATCGCCGGCGTGGAAAATCACCACAATTTTGCCTGGAAGGAAGTTCATGAAGGCCATGAACTCGTCGTGCACCGCAAGGGGGCGACTCCGGCATCAGAGGGCGAGCTGGGCGTGATTCCCGGCTCGATGGGTTCACCGGCCTATGTTGTTCGCGGCAAGGGCCACCCGGCCAGCCTGCGTTCGGCCTCGCACGGGGCAGGCCGGGTCATGAGCCGCACTCAGGCACGCAACACCTTCAATTTCAACAGTGTTCGCAAAGACCTTGCAGCCCGGGGCATCACCATTCTCTCGGCAGGTGCCGACGAAGTGCCCGGCGTTTACAAGGATATTCAAACGGTGATGGCCCAGCAGGCTGATCTGGTGCACATCATCGCCCGCTTCGACCCGCGAATCGTGAAAATGTCAGATGACGGTAAAAGCGAAGATTAATAACGGAATTTCAGGCAGTGTTCGTCCTGCGCTGCCTGATTCCGTATTTGTTCATTTTTCGTCAGAAAATTCAGGCACTTGTCGATAATTCGGCCAGCCGACCCGGTAAAGTGCCCTGCACACCTGTCTGCCCATTGGTATCAGCCGACTCGTCATTAAGCCAACCCTGACGCACCGCATATTTCAGCAGTTCCACACGTGATCGCAGCCCCAGTTTGGCAAACGAACGTCGCTTGTAAGTATCTATTGTCTTGATCGAAAGACCTGTCGCCCGGCCTATTTCCTTCATGATATAGCCCCTGGCCAGCAATCGCAGAATTTCATATTCACGCTGGCTTAAGGCTTTCATCGGCATCGGTTCACGTCCTTTGCCATTCGGGCTGAGATAGTTTCCAAACACCGCCGAAATCAATGTCGAATTCAGATACACCTGCCCGCTGGCCACATACCTGATGGCATCAACCACCTGCGTTCCCGCCGCTTTCTTCCCGATAAATCCGTCAGCCCCTGCCGCTATTGTGGCCTGAATCTGCTCAACCACTTCAAAAAGACTCATCGCAATGATCCGAATCTCCGGCCTCTGCGATTTCAGCCGACGAATCGATTCAATCGCCCCCGTCTCGTTTGTCCCTACATCCAGCAACACAATGTCAGCCTTAGTCTGGGCCAGAAACACCTGCGCATCCTGCCCGGTCGGGCATTCACCCGCCACAACCATGTCTTTCTCGCCTGCAATAAGATTACTCAATCCCGCACGAATCAGTGGGTAATCATCAACTATCAATACACTTAGCATGGCATGTCCATCACTTTCTTCTGAATCCCGAGATTGAAAATCCTGATATGGCAGATGTTAATCTGGGACAGACAGGCATTTTTGTCTGTCCGTAAATGAAAAATAGACTATGGCTTCGAAGTGCGTCAGCGATTCTCCTTTAAAAGCGGGCTTTTCATGAAATTATGGCAATGCTGTAAGCCCGCATGCGACAGGACGGGAAACAACGATGTAATTCTTGTTTTTCAAGTATTTTCTATTTTTTTTACAATTTGTCAGAAGTCATTGATACCCGCATGTAGGAAACAGCGCCGCATCTGATACTGCATTTAAGGGACATCGTTTTTCCTTCCGCCTGACATTCCGATGACAAAACCATACCGATTCAGGTAAATTAACAACTCAAGTTTGAATCTCTCAAAAGGCCCGTCGCAATGGACTCTGCAACACCCATGTCACCCAGAATTCTCATGACAACTTCGTTCCCCATCCCCGGGGAATTTGATGGCACCGCAATGTTGCCCATCAAAATTGTCCGTGAACTGCGGAAAATCGGTGTGGACGTGGTGCTGGCACATCTCTCGGCCCGGCCCGCTGCCAGTCTCTCCATTCGACAAACTGAATTTGAAGGTATACCTTCATACACCATGCCCCCAGCCCGCTGGATCGGCGGCCTGAAAAAAATTGTCAAACGTCATCGTATTAACCTGGTGCATGCCCAGCACTATGGCGGGGCCACGCGCAGCCTCGCCGCCTGCCTCGCCTTTGACTGGCCCATGGTCTATGAAATTCATTCACTGCTGGGCGATGAAGTCGAACGCGACCGCCTGGGCCGGGGGCTGAAATTCAGGGCAACCCGGTTTCTTGAGCAAATGGCCTGTAACCATGCCGCCGAGGTCATCGTGCTGGGCGAGCCCGTGGGTGATGTCTGCCGCAACGAAAAAGGTATCCCCGCCGACCGTATCCACACAATTTATCCAGGCATAGACATGTCTGAATATGATCAGGTGCTTCCGCCTTACCAGTTGCCGGGTATTGGGCCAGGGCATCAGGTCGTCATGTATATCGGCTCGATCGTGCACCCGAACCAGGGTGTGCCGATCCTGATCGACGCCCTGCCCGCCATCTTTCAGGCTAACCCCCTGGCCCGCTGCGTGCTGGTGGGCGGCCCGGCCGAAGCAGGCCGCGAATATCAAAAACGCATCGGCCCCTGGGCCGATCGGCTTCTCACCATCACCGGCACCACGCCTAATCAGGTCGTCGCCCTTTCCCGCCGGGCTGATGTGCTGGTGCATCCGCGGCTGGCCTGCCGGGAAAACTACTCAGTTCAGTCAAAAATTGCCGTCTATCTTGCTGCCGGCCGGCCAATCGTCGCGACCGACTTTGGCGATTACCGCATGCTTCTGGGCGAAAAACAGGCCGGACTACTGACAGATGTCACGCCTGAAGGCATCGCGTCAGGTGTCAATGAACTGCTGCAAAACCCCGACAAAGCCAATTCACTGGCTGCCAACACAAGAAATGTGGCCGAAGATTATTTCGCCATGTCGCGAAATATCCAGAGATATATGGGCGTTTATGCATCGGCGATCGCGCGGGGCAATCGCTGATCATTCAATTCCAGGCATAATGCAATTTTATTGCCAGATACCGGAGCAGACATGTCTGAAAAACACTTGCAAATTCACTTCCTGCGACATGGGCAGACAGCCCTTTCCCGCGACAATATGTTCTGCGGCTCGGGCACTGATGTTCCGCTCACCGAACTCGGCCAGCAGATGGCCCGACAATTTGCAGATGTTTATGGCTCGCGATCCTGGCAGGCCATTTATTGCAGCCCACAAACACGCGCCATGCAGACAGCCAGCTATCTGGCCGCGGCCACCGGACAGGAAATTATCATCCGCGAAGCTCTTCGTGAAATTGCCTATGGCGACTGGGAAGGCAAAACCACCGACGAAGTGAACCTGCAATTTCACGATGATTATGTCAAATGGACAGCCGACCCTGCCTGGAATCGGCCCACCGGAGGAGGCGAACTGGCCGTGGAAATCTCCGACCGGGTGATGGGCGTAATTCAGGAAATTCGCTCAACATACGACAGCGGTAATGTGCTTGTGGTGGCCCACAAAGCAACCATTCGTGTCGCCCTGTGCCAGCTTCTGGGTATTGATGTCGGCAGGTTCCGCTTTCGCCTTGCCTGCGCTGTGGCTGGCGTAAGCATTGTCGAATTTGGCGACCATGGGCCTTATTTAAAAGTGCTTTCTGAGCGATCACACCTGTCAGATGACTTACGAAACCTGCCGGGAACGTGATTTGAAAGCGACCGGCAGGTACTATTTCGCCAGGATCTCGCACGCACCCGGCAGGCATCGCACCGTCCACGGCCGGCCGGGCTCAATAAATCCCGCCGGGTCGCCGTCCATCTGCACCGGCACGGGTCGTTCCATCGCCTCAACTTTCAATTCACGCATCTTGCCAAATGCCACGCTGCGCAGCCTCGGATGCATTCCCATAACCACCGTGGCGAAATACAACCCGGCCTGCACCGATCCACTCCTTGAAAAACAGACACTATCCACATAGCCGTCCATCGCACTGGCCTGGGGTGTGAATTTCAATCCCAGCGCATAACAGTCCATGTTAAATAAAATGCTTGTCGAACCAATCTGTTCAATTGTATTTCCATCGACATCCGTAAATTGCAATTTCAGCGGCCCGAAGGGATAATATAATGCCTCGTGTGCCAGTGGCAGAACATAATCCCACCTTGATGTCGGCCGGGCCCGCCCACTGCCTGAAGTGCGCCGGCTGTGGTGCCTGTTGACAACCGCAGCGTCGAAACCAAAACCCAGCATCAGCAGATAGCGTGTCCTTACCTGCCCCTCAGGACCTTCATAAGAAAATTCGCCCAGATCCATCCGGCTTGCCGGTGCCGATAGCATCCAGTTCACCATATCGTCCGTTTCAAGTTTCGGCTGCATTGATTTTGCAAAAACATTTTCTGTGCCCGATGGAAAATTAACGAATGGAACTTCAGGTTTATCGTTAATCAGTGCGTTAATCGTGCCGTCGCCGCCAATCGCCACTAATAATTTCCGGGCTTCGGGCCTGCTCCTGGCCGCTTCCACCAGGGCACGCCGGCTTTCCACCGAAAGTGCACGTTCAACTACGGCACCACGGGCAGTCAGCTTCTCTTCCAGCATTTCCACATTCTTCAGGCCCCGGCCCCGGCCGGAAACAGGATTAGCAATCAATCCGACCCATGCTGATTGATCCACAGATTGAGTCATGAACTGCAAGCCTGAAACGAGTTAATTTGTCAGTTTGGCGATCTGAAAATTCAGCGATATTAATTGTAAAAAAATACCCGGACATTTCGCCCGGGTATTTTAAGAAATTTCTATTTCAGGATCATCAACGACCGGTTATGAGCGAACTGCCCGGAGAAACATCTCGCATCACTTCGCCCTGGCCAACCTTCGCCGAAAGGGTGCGATTCGACTCGCTTAACTCCTGAAAATTTTTCCGCAGATCGGCCAGTTTCTGAATCAGGCTGGCATTGGTCGCTTTGGAGTCGCTCACCGCTTTGTTGGTCGCTGCCAACTTTGCCGTGTCGTCAGCCACTTCCTTCTTGCGAACATCAATGTGCTTTTCCGTTTCAAGACGGGCCTGGTTAAGCTGATTAAATAAACCTTCGAGTCGGGAAAGGTTCTCGGTAATCTCGGCCAGCGTCTTCTCGCCGTCGTTATATTCCAGACGCAGAATCGTCCGGTCATCGTCGTTGACCATGTGCGAAGTCTCGACGTTGTCTTCCAGCTTCCTCAGCTTGACAACAGCTTCGTCCACTTCTTTCTGAAGTGCTTCCAGCGCGGCATCGCCCTTTTTCACAGCGTCGCCGTAGTTCCAGTTGAGACGGGCAACCATCGACATCAGCCCAAGCCAGCCGACCGTCAACAACGAGACCAGCACCACCATCACTTTGCCACCGGTGCTCATGGTCAATCAATCTCCAATCTCAAAGGTTCCAGTTACAGGAACAATATTCGATATTATCATTCTACAGGATAACAATCTCTCAGGCAAACTTTCAAATCAGGCAGTCCAGATAATTTGGTAAAAATTGGCGATTTTGACAGCGTGGCAACTCACCCTTTTTCATGGTATCAATAAAAAAGCCACTTCCAGCAGGAAGTGGCTCGTGAAACAGGTCGCAACGTTAAGCCAGTAAAGGCTTAACCCTTATTTCTTGCCTGATCCGTCACCCGGTGGGGGTGTCTTGTCGTCTGTGCTGAGTTTGTCAAGCACTTCGGCCAGGTTCTTGTTGCTTACTGCAATCTGCTCAGGTGTTGCATCCTTTGACTGGCTCAGCACTTCATCACGAATCTGATCCATCTTGGGGAACAGATCAGCCAGAGCCTGTGCCTGCTTTTCGGTCTTGGCAGCACCGAATCGCAGATTGAAATGCTTCATGAAGCCAATCAGGTCGGTTACGGTCGGCTCAACATTGTTCTTCTTGGCCTGATCCAGCGTCTTAAGAATTTCTTCAAAGTTTGGCTTGGTCAGCATTTTTGTCAATTTCTTGACTGCTGAAATCGCAGCTTTGGCTTCCTTATAGCCGGCATCGTCAAATTTGGCATTCTCCTGAAATTTGCTTTCCAGGTTAGCAATCGCCTGATCCACAGCCTTAATATCGTCGGGGGTCAGGTGGCCTTCCAGATCAACACGCTCGGCATGCTTGATGGCTTGACCCAGAGTAGAAATCTCCTTCTCGTAAGTCTTTGACTTCAAGAGGAATGGAACTTCAGCTTCACCCACCATGCCCGAGATCGTGAAGGCAATCGCTTCACTGGCATAAAACAGGGGCAGTTCCTTTACCATGCCGGGGTCCAGCGGAATGCGGGAAAGACGCATCTGCGATGGATGCACCTTCTTAGGATCCGTCACGTCTTCCAGAACGGCATTCAGGGCTTCGCCCGAGCGAATGTCGCTGTCATTCGGGCTTTCATGCAGACGCTTCTTGATGCCTTCAATTGACTTGACCGTATTCTGCGATGACCGCTCGCGACGCAAAATATTTGTATAGTTTAAATAGTGCTGCTGCTGCCACATCGCCTGGCTGATACGCAGGTTGGTATCAACATTCATCGACCGGGCCATCGATGAGTCAAGATTATACTGGCCGGCACCCATCGCCATGGCACCCATGCCATACCCAATTCCCTGCATTGGTGTGCTGGCACCCCAGCCACCCCAACCGCCCCAGCCACCATACTGGGCATGGGAACTGCCGGTAAAAAAGCTTAAAAAACCGGCGGCTACTGCCATCCTTAACCAGAGATTCTTCTTCAACATGTCATCAAACCTCGTGCGAAAAGCAGGTAAGTGCAAAGGGATATTGATTCGGCCACCTTGCCTGACAGATCAGAACGGATTCTTTCCGCATAGTGATTGTTTATACTGATTATATTCCATTGTTGTTTCGAATAAAAGCATCTTTTTCAAACAACCTGCGTTAAGACCCCAATTTCCGGCAGAAACCGAAAAGTCAGGCCCTGAATTCTTCCGAATTGTGGTTCGCTCTCTCCCAAACTCCTGACTTGATTCCACTCCTCCAATGCAGGTCGATAACATCCTGGAAACTTGTTCGTTGACGAAATCCTCTACAAAAATAAACTTGATATAGAGCCAAAACACTTCGGGAGATTATCTCATGTTTTATCAATCGATTGCTACTGCTCTGATGCTGTTTTTGATCTCATGCTTCGTTGTTTTCGCCAATACCGACGATAATTATTCGTCCACCATCAAGCCTGAATCTCCTGCTGGTTCACAGCCAGCTGAATCATTGAAAAAACCGGCTTCCGGCAAATCAAAAACTTCGTCAAAATCCTCCGCCAGGTTCCCCAGTTTTACTCGCCCCGACAGTTACTGGCGAAAAAAGCTGAGCACCGGCCAGTATTATGTTACCCGACGAAAAGGCACAGAAAACGCCTTCACCGGGATTTACTGGGATCATCATGATGACGGAATCTATTCCTGTATCTGCTGTGGCACACCCTTGTTTGACTCCGAATCCAAGTTCGAAAGTGGCACTGGCTGGCCCAGCTACTGGCAACCCATCAATAAAAATTTCATCCGTAACAAACCAGACGTCAGCGGTGGAGTGGTCCGAACCGAAGTCAACTGCCGGGTCTGCGATGCCCATCTGGGACACGTTTTCGACGATGGTCCCAGGCCGACCGGCCTTCGCTTCTGCATCAATTCCGCCTCAATTAAATTCGTACCCCGGAAAATTGTGCCCGAGCATATTGATAATTGGAGAAAAGATCTCGGCTTACCTCCTGTTGAGCCTGCCCGTCGGGAACCTGCCTCCGACTCCCCTGTAAACCAGGAATCCAAATCCGCTCAACCCGCCGAACCAAACTCCGATAACAATACATCAGATAAATTTCAATAATCTGCTCAACCTGACTGCTTATAATTTTAAATCAAACAATGGTTCATAACCTGAATCAGGCGAATCACCTGCAATCACCTCCAAATCGTTTTCCACAATCGCCTCTGACTCCGAAATCGACTGATCACCTGCCGCGGCCTCTCCTGTTTCAGAAGTGAACACCATCTCTGCACGATCCAGCTCATCCGATTGTAAATCGCCTGCTGAATCAGCCAGAGAGCCTTCAGGCATCATGGTTTCAAGATCTGTCGAAGCCGAAACATCTATTGCCGCCGGCAAACCCTGATCCCCGGTTCCGTAAAGATCTGTCTGCAAATCACCACCAGGAATCAATACCCGAAAAAACGAAATCCCTATCGCCACCTGGTCATGATGCTGCAACCTTCGTTCCGTCACTCGCTCGCCATTGACCCAGACACCATGCCGACTACCCAGGTCACGAATATATAAATCATTATCAGCCAGAATGATACAGCAATGTCGCCGGGAAATCACAGCATGGTTTAGCTGCAAATCACACTCAGGATGTCTCCCGATTAAAACGATTGATCTCGAAATTGCAAGCGATATTTCACCCGTCAGCAGTTCAATCGTCGGTTCAGGCTTCATCGATTAACTCTTCAGACCCCAAACCGTTTATTTAAAGCTCAACCTGGTCAGGAATCTGTCCCGAATCCGGTTTTTTCCAGTGAACATGAACTTCCACCCGGCAATCATCACCCGCTTCAGATAATCGCTTCTTAATCACATTCTGCAACTCAACTTCCAAACCCGCCTCGACCACATCCGTCTTCGGCTTTCGCCCATGCGAAGGCGGCTCTTCCATCATCGTTCGCTCCACGCGGCGTCGCTCAGAATCATACTTAAGTTTTGAATTGGCATTAATATACTTAAATTTCACCTGACCAATCAGAACCAAATCCTGATCCAGTATTTCACATACACTCACACGCTGACCATTTATTTTAACCCCATTTGTCGAATTTAAATCTCGCACAAAAACCCGGCCTGAATTTACATAAACACAACAATGCACACGAGATACGCGAACTGAATCCAGGCTGATCTCGCAGTTCGGATGCCGACCCACCACGATCAGTCCATCCGTCACCGGAAATTCAAGATCTTCATCCTGGCATATTAACCAGCCAACCCTGCCATTCCTGTCAGATGGTTCGGAATTACTTCCAACATGATTTTCCGCCACCTGTTCAACAGCCATATGAGCGGACCTGCATTCACTTTATGTCCTAACCCATAATAACACTCTCTTTATACACTACCTCACCCGCCAAGCCAGGTCAAGACATCAGTCAGCGAATTTCGCAATGGCCTGGGCTCCCAACCTAACTCCCGACGCGTCCGGCTGCCATCAAAATGCATCACACGCCTTGCCAACCTCAATCCCGTTACTGTCGCCTGCGGTCGTCGTCCTGTCACATAATCGGCCATCCACTCACTCATGCATGCATAGGAAATTCCGACAGGATAGGGAATCTTCAATCTTGGTACTTTCCGACCACTCAATTCAGAGAGCATCTGCAATAAACCCGCCAAAGTCACATTTTCTCCGCTCAGAAGGTGCCTTTTCCCAGGCTCTCCAAGCTCCATCACACGCACCAGACCCCATGCCACATCCCTAACATCCACAAGGTTCAGCAAACAGTCCATATAACCAGGCATCCGGCCAGCCAGAAAATCCTTAATCAGACATGTCGGCGGGCTTGGCCCCGGATCATCCGGACCCACCGGCATCGTCGGATTCGCAATCACCACCGGTAAACCTCTATCTGCCAGCGACTTCGCATAATTCTCCGCCCTTAATTTTGAAAGACAGTAAGGCCCAACGGCATCATCTTCATGAATCTCAACCTGCTCGTTAACCGATGTGCCGACCGGCCAGTTTTTTTTCGTAAGTATTGATTCAGTCGAACAGTGCAGCACTCTTGCCGCCCCGGCATCAATCGCCGCGTCAAGAACATGCCGTGCACCAACATGATTCACCGCATCAAACTCGCGACGGTCTCGCACCCACAAATGAGGATTCGCTGCCAGATGATGGACCACTGCCCCACGACAATCTGCAAGTGCTTCTCTCACCTGCTCTTCCGACCGAATATCGGCCAGTCTTGTTTCAACCTCTCCCGATAACCGGCTCAAATCAGCCCCAGGCCGTTCAATCACCACCACCCGCCAACCGCTACCTAACAGAAGGCGGACCAGATGACCTCCTATAAAACCCGCTCCACCAGTCACATAAGCCAGTTTTTCATTCATGGGCTAACCCCCGGCCATCGTAATAAAAACTCGTGAATCGCATTGGCCGCTCCCGCCGATCCTGGCTCCTGCCTCACCACCTTCGCCGCCTCAATGGCCCGTTTCTCAAATCTCTTGTTTTCAATAAGTTGCGATACCAAAGGCACAGCTTTGTCTGCCGTAAATCCTGATTTCGGCAAGGTCAATCCCACCCCCTGCCGAACCATCCGAGCCGCATTGTCAAACTGGTCATGTGCCAACGGAACCACCAGTTGCGGCCGGCCCGCCCTTAATGCCTGCCCTGTGGTATTCACCCCACCATGATGAATCACAACTGAAGCCTGTGGAAAGACTTGTGCATGAGGCGCATATCTCACGATCAGGCAATCCCGCCCAGCATCTTCCGGAATCCTGACTTTCTCATCAGGCCCGACCAGCAATATCGCCCTTTGTTTAAGCCTTCGGGCAACTTCCCACGCCTGCAGATAAAAATCACCGGCCGTGAAAACCCCGGTGCTACCCAGGCTGAATACCAGGGGTGCCTCGCCTGCCCCAAAAAAAGCATTCAGCCTCTGGGATGATTCGTCCTGCAATTCACTATCATCCTTATCAAAAAACGCAAACCCCGTCTGAACGGTATTCTCTGGCCAGGCCGCCAGTCGCCGACCCAATGCCTCCGAAAATATTGCCAGAATCATATTTGATTCCTTCATGTAATAGTCAAAATAAGGATGCCCCTTGATCTCAGGCTGAGACATCTCTCGCCGAATCTGCCTGAAACTATCCCAGCCCCGGGCATTCAACCATTTCGCCAGACGAAATAGCCACCTTAGCGGATATGGCGTCCCAAACCATTGCAATCGTTCAGGATACATAAGCTGTCCGACAACCGGCGGCTCCGCCTCGGTGGCAAAGACCATCGGAACAAAGGGAATCGCCATCCAGGGCTTTCCCAGCTTCTCGGCCCAGAAAGCAGCTGTGATCGTAAAAGGATGTGGTATAACAAGATCAACCGATTTAACCAGCGGCTCCAGGGCCGCATGTGTCGCCCTTAATGAGGGCATCACAAACTCTCGCATCACACGGTCAGTCCCGTGTTTTGGGTCCATCCACCGCTGCATCAGCCGGGCCTGATCCTCAGGCTTCGGAAATTGCGGTGGAATCTCGGCAAATTCAAATCCTGCCTCAATCACTCGCGTGCCATGACGATCACTCGTGGCAATAACCACCTCATGACCCAGCTTTTGCAACTCAAACCCAATCGCCATAAGTGGATGAATATCGCCCAACGACCCCAGGGTTGCGAACAGAATTCGTGACATTCGGCTTCAAGGCCTCACTCGATATAGTGTCCGACCCGGACCGGGATACGATGGGTCTGATAAAACGCCCGCTTTCACCAGACCCTCAAAAAAACCCTCGGTCACAAAGTCGGTAAACCCGTAATTTCCAGGCCTTCGATACCTGCTGATCTCTGACCAGTCAACAAAAACATGAGTTATACCATTATTCTTCAGTGACTTATGAACTTCTGCCGAATCCTTCCCCGACGCCATTATTTCAATCCCCTCACGATTAAACACCGTGTTGTAGCGAATCGGGTGCTCCCAGTAGAAAACCGCCGCCTGACCCACCAGCAATACACAATCGGTGTTTTGCAACGAACCATCCACCAGCACACTGGCAGGATAAAGCCGATTCGGAACCGATTTCCATAAAGTTGCCAGCGGTTTTGTCCACTCATTCAGACCAGCCAGTGCTGATGAACAGTAAATCCAGTTGGATACAAGACATAAAACGACATAAACAATTCTCCATTGGCGACCTCCCTTCCACCCTCCCATGACCATAGCCCCCATACCGGCAAGAATTGCAAGAATGGGCTGAATTGGAAGCCAGAATCGGTCGAGCCGGTGCGTGAATAACCACCATGAAATAAAAATCCACATCGCCAGTAAGCATAAATATTGCATAGACTTGCGAAATTCAATCCGGACCATGAATGCCATCGGCAAAAAAGCCATGAAAAGCGGTGTCTGCCAGTCGCTTCGGCCCAGTACATCAACCGCATTGCTCATCAGCGATTGCCACTCCAGGGGTTTTCGACCATGTGCAGCCGCCCATTTCGCATTCATCCCCGCATCCCAGTCAATT
The DNA here is from genome assembly GCA_040374745.1 of Planctomycetaceae bacterium. Lineage (GTDB taxonomy): Bacteria > Planctomycetota > Planctomycetia > Isosphaerales > Isosphaeraceae > QWQI01. The sequence goes on from JBEITT010000042.1 coordinate 41,503, forward strand.
CCTCCAAAAAGATTCCATACCAGAGGATAAACCGGATTCCCCGAATCAATCAGGTTTTTCACCATCCATGGGCCAAAAATGGCAGTTCCACCCAGCAAAATGCCCACCAGTGGCCTGGCTGATTTCAACCGGACCGAAGCCGCTGCCAACAACCCCGCCCCGGGTACTACCACCGGCAAAATCGCCGTGTATTTGCACGACATCGCCCAGCCTGAAACCACTCCCAATACCAACCACCAGAACATCTTACGTTCATTCCAGGCCATCATCGCCACAAAAACCCAGGCCCCCATGGCTGCACAAAGCGGCCCTTCCACATAAGGAATTGAAGCGAGCCGATATGTCCACGGCGTCGTCAGGTAAAACATCGCCCCCCACCAACCAGCCGAAGGTGCACCCAACCGGCGACAAAATATCTGGATAAGCCCTGCTGCCAGAAGTGGATGTAACCCAATCAGCAACTGTCCGGCCAAAGCACCAGTTTTCCAGTCTCCCGCCAGGCTCATCGCCGAGGTGTGCAACATCTCCACACCAAAGGGCATATTAGTGTAAATATTGTGTGACAAATATTTTATGCTGCCAGCCTGCCAATATTCCTTCGGCCCCTGCAAGTGATATTCAATACAGTCAAAGTCAATGGTGGGCAGCATCGAAGCCAGCACCATAATCAAAACAAAGGGCCATGCCGGCACCGGAGCCAACAATTTCAGTCCTTCACTCCACCGAAAAAATTGCCGACCTTTTTGATCTCGCCAGTGCAACGCTAAACCTGTTCCAGCAAATCCCACACTGACAACCACCCAGAACCACTGTTGCAGAAGCCCCAACCGGCCAATCATCAGGGTAAAAGTGCCCCACGCCGGCAAACCTGTCGCAAAAGTGATCAGCAACCGCTCTCCAGGCAACCATTGCGGCGATTCCAGCTTTTCAAGGCCATGCAAAATGACATAACCAAGCCCCCAGATTCCTGCAAGAATCACACCGGCAATTCCAGCCACAGGTAGCCTGTCAACCAGCGAAGGGAAGCCCAGGATCTCTTCAAATGCCTGACCTAAAAGACTTTGCGACCATCGAAATTCCGGATTCAGTCCGGGTGTGGTTGAAAATAGCAGTAGCCCTCGTGAAATACTGGCGCCAGAACCGACAGGCGTAGCGTTCGGCAGCGGTGTGGCAAGAAACCACACCAGCCATACAACCTGCATGAAGGCCAGTACATACCAGACCACCGGATTTATACGGGCTGAAGAACGAATCATGAATTGACACAGAAGCTGGAAGCATTGCCATGAGCTAAGGCCAGGGTTGCTTCCCACAAAGCAAAGCCCTGTAACCATTGCCTATACCATAACAAAATCATTCAGCAAAGACCTGCCAGACTTTCACCTTTTGCATTTTTAAGGCAATCAGCACCCAGCTCGATTCATCAGTCATATGAATCAATTAAGAGCATCTCATTATCCCCATCGAATCTGTCTGATTCTGCAAATTCAGATGAAACAATTCCATTTCACCATGACTGACTAACCTGAATCATCCAATACCAACACTGATATAACCACCTCCATTTATAAGTTTTAAAAAATAAAGAAGTCACTCAATTGTATTTTCAACAACCTGCCTCGCACTTTACAACTTTTGCCGCCTGATTTCTGTTTGACC
>JBEITT010000137.1:0-10518 GCA_040374745.1 Planctomycetaceae bacterium
AGGCAGCTAACTTTCTAGGATACATACTGTTAGGTTCGATCATACTGCACTTGAGGTAATTGTCAACAGAACCTAATTAAAACGCAAAATTCTACAAAAATGATTTTTGCTATTATTATTCAGGAATATCCAAATAATTTCCAGCTTTTCATTGATATTCATGTGATCGACTGATGTGAATTCCAGAAAACCCATCAATTAAACATAATTGGAATAGATATTGCTCTGTGAGGCAGTCATTTTCAAATCGGGTGATTCGGGTTGATCTGATTGCTTCATGATTTCTAAAAGAAGTGATGATTTTCAAATAACCGTAAATTGCATTATGAAATAGCTTTTCACAAAAGTTGTAATGGATTTTGATACTCGAAATTTTCGCAAGTCTTAATTTTTTGATCAACTGTCATCTGCCGATAATAATTAAATTCAGGTTTGTGATTTTGAATAATTTCAGGAAATTAATTCAAACTAACTTTTAAATTGATAGACAATCAATCCCCGATTTATTATAAATGTCAATTATGAAAAAGAACTTCAGCCAATAAGCAAATAAATACGCATGAATCGAGTCGCCCTGAAAATGCTGTTTGGTGACCCATCCAAATACCTTGGCCTGGTACTTGGTATGGCGTTTTCGGTGCTGTTGGTCAATCAGCAGGCAGGTGTGATGATTAATGTGATTGGCCGATTGGCCAGCATGATCGTCGATGTTCCTTCGGCAAGTATCTGGGTGATGGACCCTGGGGTGCCCAATACCGACACGATTGTTCCCATGCGAGATACGGAACTGGCCCGTGTTCGAAGTGTGGACGGAGTTCTCTGGGCAGTGCCCATGCTCAAGTCTTCAGGCAATATCCACACGCCCTCAGGTCTGGTAACGGGTGTCACTTATTACGGAGTGGACGATGTGACTTTGACGGGTGTCCCTGAAGTAGTGATTATGGGCGACATTAAAGACCTGAAACTGGCCGATGCGATAGCTATTGATGCAGACGGTTATCACAAGATCTGGCCAGGTGAACCCTATCAGCTTGGCCGGGAACTGGAGATGAACGATCATCGGGCCCGTCTTGTGGCGATTGTGCAGGTAAACCCGCCCTTCACGACGATTCCGCAAATATACACGCGTTATTCCAACGGCCTGAATTATGTTGATTCTCGCAGGCATTATCTCTCGTTCATTCTGGCCCAACACCAGCCGGGCAGCGACGCCGCTGAAGTAGCCGGCAGAATCACTCAGGCAACCGGGCTGGCAGCCTGGCCGAGTGAAACCTACCGCGAGCGAACGATTACCTGGGCTTACCAAAAGACGGCCCTGCCCTTCAATTTTCTTCTGATCATCGGGATGGGGGTGATTGTCGGGGCCCTGGTGGTGGGCCTGCTGTTTCATCTATTCATAACGGAGAACCTTAAGCAATACGCTGTGATCAAAGCCATGGGAGTGAAAAACCGGCGGATTGTCCTGATGGTTCTGGTACAGGCTTTTGTAGCCGGGCTCACGGGTTATGCCATTGGAATTGGCATGGCTGCAGCGTTCTTTCATCTGGTGCGTGAAACGCCTAGTTTTCGAGGTATTGAACTGCGGCCCGATGTTGCTTTCATATCACTTTTTCTTGCGATTGGAATCTCTTTGATGACCTCGATGATCAGCCTTCGCAAAGTGCTTGTGCTGGATCCTGCCACGGTCTTCAGGAGTTGAATCCATTGAGAAAGATTGAAGTCAATCAGGATCCGGAATTCCAGGGAATACGCTGTTTCGGGATTGAAAAAGGCTTTGGCACTGGTCAAGCCCGCTCACAGGTACTTCACGGCGTGAATTTTGACGCCCGTGCCGGTGAAACCACCTTTCTGATTGGGCCCAGCGGTTGCGGTAAAACCACACTGATCACCATCATTGCCGGGCTGCTCAAACCTGACACAGGTTCCATCGATATCTTTGGCCAGTCCATTCATCAGCTTGGCAAGAATTCACTCGTTGACTTCCGGGCGAAGGCGATTGGCTTTGTGTTTCAGCAATTTAATCTCTTGACATCGCTGGACATTGTCGAAAATGCCGCGTTACCCCTCACAATTCAGGGAATTTCAACATCGCAGGCCCATGCCCGGGCCCGCGATCTTCTACAGAAACTTGGTCTTGGTCAGCACCTGCACCGTTATCCCGGTCAGCTATCCGGAGGCCAGCAACAGCGTGTAGCAATTGCCCGTGCACTGGTGCACGACCCGAAGATTGTGATATGCGATGAACCGACAGCATCGCTTGACTCAGAAAGTGGCAAAGCGGCCATGGATCTGTTCAAGCAACTGGCCTCAGCCCCTGACCGGTGTGTGATTCTGGTTACGCACGACCAGCGCATTTATTCCTATGCCGATCGTATTATCTCCATGTCAGATGGCCGGATCGCCGGCGATTCATGCGGAATTCTTGCACCTGTGGAGGCCTCTGTATCATGAGTTCCGGCTCTCGACTGCTCAGCCGCCTGACGATCGTCGCCGCTATCAGCGGCGTGCTGTTTTCCATTTACGTCAACCGTACCGGGAAAAAGTCAGGTTCCATAGCGAAAGTCAATGAAAATATTGTGACCGACCCATTTATCGCCGGCGAATCCTCGGCAGTTGCCGATCCAGGGTCTAAACACAGCATCGGTGCTGTCGGCATGATTGAGCCGGAATCGGAACTGATCAACATTGGCACCAATGTTTCTGGAATTGTCAGGGAAGTGTATGTCAGGCCAGGGCAAAGCGTAAAAAAGGGGGATCCGCTCTTTCTGATCGACGATCGCGAGGCGCGTGCCAATTTGAGTGCGGCCGGTGCATCGCTCAAAATCGCTGATGCAAGGATAAAAGAGGCACTGGCAAAAGTCGATTCGCTCAGGGATCAGGTGAACTCTACGGAATCGCTGGTCAAGGAGGGCCAGGCCGCCCTGAACATAGTGGCCGAAATTGTGAACCGGGATCAGAAACTCTTTGATCGAAACGCACTCTCGCGGGAGGAACTCAATATTACGAAGAACAAACGGAGTGAAGCGGAGGCGAAGCTGACTGAATACATGGCGAAGTTCGCCGAAGCCCGTGATCAACTGCGATTGATGCAGACCGACAAAGGCATGGAAGGCCCTTCGCTGGTGCTGCTCAGGTCTCAGATGGAGCAGTCTCGGATAGAACTCGAGAGAGGTCAGATCCAACTTGATTTGTGCAAGGTCAACGCACCGATCGAAGGTTCGGTGCTTCAGGTTAATTTGGGAGTTGGCGAATTTGCACAGGCCGCGTTGAATAATACGCCGTTGATGGTCGTCGGCGACATTGATGTGCTACATGTCAGGGCTGAGATCGACGAATCCGAGATCCATCGTTTTCAAGCTGATAAACCGGCAATTGCCTCACCCCGTGGTCAGGCCAATCGACGAATCGGCCTGAAATTAGTGAGGGTCGAACCACTCGTCACACCCAAACAGGTTCTGACAGGGTCAACATCGCAGCGCATTGACACTCGAGTTCTACAGGTTGTCTATGCCCTTGATTCTAAAGAAAAATCGCTTTCCTCAGGACAACAGATGGATGTTTTCATTCAGACTGACATCCCGTGACCCAACAGGAAATTCCATTCAGCTCATATCCCTTACTTTGTCAAAAATCGTTGAACTTTCTCGAAAGGTATGAAGATCAATGCGGATTTTACGAAAACACACCATTTCTGATACAGTAAAATTGTATTTTTTGATTGGTCTTGTTGCAAATGCAGTTGTTTTTTCTGAAAACTCATTCGGAAATGAACCAGGCAGGCCGGAAACTGTAGAGGTCGGTGGGCTGGTGCCTGAAGGCAGCTTCACTGATATTAACGGCCGGGCCATAAACCTTCGAGAGCTGTCACGTCAGAACAAGGGACTGGTCATTGCATTTCACAGTGTCAGTTGCCCGGTATCCCGCCAATATGGCCCGACACTGGCCCGAATGGAACCCGGCTTTCGCCAGGCTGGCCTGAAACTTATCATTGTCAACCCGCATGAAACCGACAAGCCCGAAGAAATCAAACAGTTTCGAGCCCAGTTTCCGGCTGATGTAACTTACATTCTTGACCACGACGACACGCTGACCAATGCCATGGGGGCAAGGTCGACCACTGAAGTCTTTCTGGTTGATTCCACAATTTCTATTGTATATCGAGGCGCAGTTGACGACCAGTTCACCACCGAACGTAAGCTCAAAAAATCAAATAATGATTGGCTTACACAGGCCATTTTCTCAATTGGCAAAAAAATCAAGGTCCAAAACCCGGTGACAGATCCATCCGGCTGTGTGCTTCAAACGGATTTCAATATCACCACCCGCGTGAAAGAGGTTAATTACCATAATCGCATTTCCCGCATTATCAAGCATAACTGCATTCACTGCCATTACTCCGGTGGTGTTGGTCCTTTCCCGCTTGAGACCTATAAGGATGTGAAGGATCACAAGTCCATGATCAGCCTGGTGCTGAAATCCAACGAGATGCCACCGTGGCCAGCCTCAAACAAGTTTCCGCAGGAGCATCCGGGATTTAATAATGAAGCGACCCTCTCGGGACAGGAAAAACGCGACCTGCTCAACTGGCTCAAAAATCCTCAACTTCCTGAAGGCGACCCCTCACTCGACCCGGAAGACTATGACTTCGCGAAAATCGACTGGTTCATTGGCAAGCCAGATTTAATCGTTCAGCTTCCCGAACCGGTTGAACTGCCGGCCCAGGGACTGATTGATTACAAGGTGGTGGATGTCGATCTTAAACTCACAGAGGATAAATGGGCGACCCAGTGGGAATTACAGCCAACGGACAATTCCGTTGTTCACCACGCCCTGGTCTATCTGATCCCAGAAAAGAAAGAGATGACCGAAGAAGAAAAGAAGGATAAAAATGCCGATCACCGGCACATACCCGAATTCCTCTTTGGCTATGTTCCCGGGTTTAGTTCCAGCATGGCTCCACAGGACACCGCACGCCTGATCCCTAAGGGTACGCGGTTGCGATTCCAGATCCACTATGTCTCTAAAGGAGTTGCCGTCAAGGAGCAATTGCGATTCGGAATCAAGTTTCAGGCGAATCCTCCGATGTATTCCGATCTGGTGCACACGCCAGTGAATTTTGGTATAAAAATTCCCGCTGGTGCAAGTGACCACATTGAAACGATTTCACAGTTCATTCCTGAAGACATCTATCTGGAAGGATTTCAGCCCCACTTACATCATCGCGGTAAATCGCTCAAGGTTGAATTGCTTTATCCTGACAAACATTCCATGACACTTCTTGACATCCCCAACTGGGATTTTGAATGGCAATTCGGTTACAACCTGACCGATCCCGTTCTTGCCCCAAAAGGTTCTATTATTCTGACAACTGCCATTTTTGATAATAGCACTGAAAATATTAACAATCCGGATCCCACCAAAACAGTAACCTGGGGTCCGAACACCGAAGACGAAATGTTCATCTCCGGGTTTGATTACAAAAGTAAAAACGGCAAACGTGTACACTTCCCTCCGCCTGATACCAGTGGCAAAGCCAGTACATTGATTAAAGTTCTCTCGAACAAATCGTTACGAACCGGAATCTTTCGGTTTCTCGACGCTGATCACAACGGTCTTATCTCACGCAAAGAGTTGGATCGCCTTGTGCTCATATCGCCGGAATTGAAGGGCCGGGCCGACCGGCTTGACAACTCAATGAAGCTGATTGACACAGATGGCGACAATCAATGGAGTCTGGAAGAATTTAACAATATCGAGAGCTTCTTTAACTAACCGTGACTGTTCAACAAGTTTCTGTATGAACACAGGACCGGTAAATGGAGTCGCTATTCACTGATATTTTACTATGATTTCATGCTCTGAAGTCCCATTATTGATAACTGGCAACAGTGCTGGTTATTATGCGTTTTTGACGACAACGCGACAATCTCCCTGAAAGAGGAGAAGACCCAGGGCACCACTACCCGCCCAATTCAGAGATTCGCTGTGTAATGAGAAACCAGCCATTCAGTCGATTGACTGAGTGGCATTTGGTTCTGACACCATCATTCAGTGCAAAATAAGCAAAGTCAACTTAAGGTACAAAATAGTGTTTGATTATCACGACTCCCGAAAATCAGTTAGTATATGGCAAAATTGTCGTGTGGCTTTCAATTCAATGAACACAGGCATATTCATTCCAAGCAACTGAAAAGGTAATCTTGAAATCAAGATTCAGCTGAATGGGCAAAACTTTATCGCCTGTTCACCTATACGACCTCAAGAAATTCAGCCAGTATTGAATCAGGATAATCGAACAAATTACAAATCAGAAAAAACACTTAACCATTTATCCTGTAATATCTTGACAAGACCTGGCCATGCCACGTTCAGATTCTTTTTTACAATCTTCAAAATTCTCGACTGATCATCATGCTTTTTTTTTAGAATTAATAGGATAAAATATATAAAGTTGGTCATAAAAGTACTGACATTTAGAAGGAAATCAGCCTTTCAGGCCATCCGCCCTCTGCCCGGTAACCTGATCCTTGGGTTCTTTGTCTTTCGAATAGCTGCACGGAATATCTTCCCACACTCTTTTCCGATACCCCAGCTGTTCGCATTGACTCATTCATTGAGGCCGAGATGTCTGTTTCAACCGAAGTCATCCCTAACATTCTAATTGCTGAGGATGACCCCGAAATGTGCCGCCTGCTGGTACAATTGCTCAACAGGTCAGGCATGCTGGCCAAATCGGTGAGCGATGGCAGAAGTGTGGCAACGCTCCTTGAATCAGGCACTTTTGACATGCTTCTGCTTGATCTCATGCTGCCGGGTATGTCAGGCCTTGAAGTTCTCAAACTGTTGCGGCGTAATCACAACATTCCCGTGATCATTATTTCCGCACTTTCAGAAGGTAAAGATCGCATCGCCGGCCTTGAACTGGGCTCTGATGACTACATAACTAAACCTTTCTATCCGAAAGAAGTGCTGCTTCGGATTCGTAACCTTCTACGCAACAAACCAGCCCAACGCATTGAAAAATCAACACTCATCGAATCCGGCCCACTGGTACTCGATACAGTCAAGAAAAAAATCTACCTCGATGGCAATATGCAGGATGCGTCGCAGCTAGATTTTGATGTCTTGATGATTCTGGTGCGAAACACGGGTACAGTGCTAAGCCGAAAGACGATCGCTTTGGAAATATATGGCAGTACCCTGTCGGCCTCGACGCGGCGAATTGACATGAAAATTAATCATCTCCGCAAAATTCTCGGTGTACACAGCGCGATGATCCGAACTGTCTGGGGCGTCGGATACGAATTTATCCCCACCGGAAAAGTCATGAAATTTGTTTCACTCAAGTTGGTTCTTGGTTTTTTCATGTTTCGATACATCACCAGAATCATTGCTGTTCATTACTATCCCATGCCGCTGATCGCCGTTTTTACCTATCCATATCCTTACTTAGCCGGAATATATGCATTTATACTCACTTATGTGATCCTTGTAAATCCAATGAAAAAGATCGAACGGGCCATGCGTCAGTTCAAATCCGGTCAGTTTGATGTACGCATCCACATCAAAAGCAAGGACGAACTGGGGACTATCGCAGGGGTTTTCAATGAACTGGCAGACCGCATCGAGATCATGATCCACTCGGAACGCCGCTTGCGGGCCAACATCGGGCACGAAATTAAAACCCCGCTGGCCCGCGTCATGCTGCACTTGACCAACGTGGCCGACCATGTGGACGTTGAAAACTCTCTGAAAATGATTGAGCAGGAAGTTCTGGAAATTGCCGCCATTTCCGAGAAATTGCTGAAGCTGGCACAAATTGAACGCGGTGAATTCCAACCTGATTTCGAGGCAGTCTGCCTGAACGACATCATTCGCCACGCCATTCTGAAGATGAAGGTTGTCTGTGAAAGACAGCAGTGCGTCATTTTGTTTGAGCCTTTTAGGGAAGTCACCATCTCTTCCGAACGCGGCCTGCTTGAGACAACCCTGATGAATATTCTGGACAATGCAGTGCGTTACAGTGTTCCGAATTCCATTATTCTGGTTAAGCTTGAAATCCAATCATCCGACAAAACTGTGGCCATTCGCGTGATTGACCAGGGCAAGGGTGTGGCTGAGGCCGATATTGAACGCATTTTTCTTCCCTTTGAACGTACCGACCAATCGCGTGCCCGTCACTCCGGTGGCACAGGGCTGGGGCTTGCCATCTGCAACTCAATAATCGAAAACCTGGGCGGTCAGATCTCGGCCCATAACCTGAATCCTGGCTTTGAAGTGTGTATCAGTCTGCCAGCGAGAGCAAATTAACAACCAATCCATTTAGAATTAATATACGATATATTTAATGGTTCATGTATCCAAGAATGGTTGTCATTGTAAATCAGGCTAACAGGATGATTCTGGAGTGGGATTTTAGCGGGATCTGTTCTACAAAACTTCGTTTTTGTCATCACTCTGATGAATTTACAGTCATGGTTCATGTTACCTATTCGACCTTCGCAGAGTTCCTGAGTTGTTAATAATTCGAGTTATTGTTTTTGTGCTTCTGTATACCAATTCTCATACGACAAAATTAATCTGTTTATCACGTCATTGTCAGTTGCCTGTCAAATAAGATCATACTATCCAAATAACTTTTACAATTTTTGCAAATTTGTAAGATAAAGAGAAATAATAATTTACATTCATGCTGTCTATTATTTAAGTCATGATTAAACGATTCGGTGTAGATGAATTTTAAGGCGGTTATAAAAATATTATGTCATTTAAATCGTCAATATGAATTCTAGAGATTCTTCTGAATCTGTGTGTCAGGAAGAATCACGCGAGCGAAGTTCGAGATTTCGAGTCTGGTTGCCTGTAAGCCTGATAACATTCACTGAGATTCAATAGACCAGAGATAACATCATGAAAGTCAAGAACATTGTTTCTGTAGTAAGTCTATATAATCTAAGCGATTATGCCGTTTGCGTTGCCCGCAGGTCAGCCAGGAAGCGGGCTCAGTCGCGAGTACACCTTGAAATAATCAACGACGAGTTGGAACAGCGGCTGCTCATGGCCGCTTTTTCTTACGACAGCGTTTCGGGGCTGCTCACCGTTCAGACAGATGCCAACAACGAACAGCTTTCGATCGTCTCGACATCGGAAAGCGGCAATTACACGATCACGACTTCATCGGGCTTGTGGACAGGTTCTGAAACGGATATTACCGCCACTGGTTCAGATCTATACGTTAACCAGCCTTCGGGCCTGGCCTCGATCCTGGTTAATGACAACAGTGGTGCTTGCACTGGCAGCACTTTCAGTTTCGGTGCTTCATCGGCCAATTATGTCAATAATCTCACCGTAAATTATGCGGGAACCTCCGGCCAGATAACCGTTGGCAATGCGGCAAGTTTCATCAATAGCTCAGGTCTTAGCCTTTCCGGCCGGAATGTCCTCGTCACGGGCAATATCTCCACAGCCACTGGCGATATTTCGCTTTATGGTAATGGTGGCGGAGTTTATCGGTCGGGCACATTCCATGGTGTGAATATCACTGGCCCGAATGTAAACGTGAACAGCACCAGCGGGAATATCACGATCGACGGGCGGGGCAGTTCGGCCACCGCCTGTTTTGGTGTCAATCTGGAACAGACTCAGGTTCTAACCGGTGGCAGCGGTTCAATCACCATCCGCGCAGTCAGCGGCAACGGGAACGCTAGTAATACATTTGGATTCCGTTCTAATGCGACAACGGTCAGCACGGTTGATGGGTTGCTTGCCATCAATGGCACGGGTTGTGGCACGGCATGTAATACATTAGGTATCAATATAAATACCAATTCAATTATTTCCACCACAGGCAATGGCAACCTGACTATTTCAGGCAATGCCGCCTGCGGCAGAACCACTGCCGTGGGGGTTTCTCTCGCCTCGGCTAACGTTACCAGCGGAAATGGTAATATTACTATCAATGGCAACAGTTATGGAAACGGCAGCCTTTCGCGAGGAATCCAGTTACAGACGAATTCGTGTATTTCAACGACAGGATCGGGTAATCTGGCAATCTCAGGCAATGCCGCCTGCGGGACAACTTATGCCTGCGGTTTTTACCAATCCAGCTCTAATGTCACAACGGTAAACGGCCAGCTTTCCATTACTGGCACCAGTTATGGAAATACTGCAGGTTCAGTAGGGATTACCGTACAATCAAATTCGAATATTTCCACTTCGGGCACTGGTAATCTCAGCATCACAGGCAATGCCGCCTGCGGAACATCTCCTGCCTGCGGTTTTTACCAATCCAGCTCTAATGTCACAACGGTAAACGGCCAACTTTCCATTAATGGTACCAGTTATGGAAGTAGTTCGAGTTCATCAGGGGTTTATGTACAATCAAATTCGAATATTTCCACTTCGGGCACTGGAAATCTCAGCATCACAGGCAATGCCGCCGGCGGGACTTTTTTTGCCTACGGTTTTTTCCAGGCCGGCTCTAATGTCACAACGGTAAACGGCCAGCTTTCCATTACT
>JBEITT010000072.1:0-27496 GCA_040374745.1 Planctomycetaceae bacterium
ATCTGAACACCGTTCAAGCCATAAACTGCACCGCCTGTGGTATAAGCCTGACCATTGTAAATGCCTGAAACAGGGCTGGTGCTGACAGTCGCCGCAGCCTTGTTAATGGTGATGGTGGTTGTGGCCGTGGCGGCAGCATAGTTCTTGCTGCCGGCATAGCTGGCCGTGACCGTGTAAGTGCCGCCGTGAAGAGGTGCCGAGCCACTGCTGTAAGTGATTGTGGCCTGACCCAGGCTCACACCGCCCAAGCCTTTCACTTCGCCGCTGGTTTCGTGAGTTTGTCCATTGAATGTTGTCGTATAGCCGTTGACCGTGATGGTCGGCGTGGCTTTCAGGATGGTAATTGTTGTCGTTGCCGTCGATGTGGCATAGGTGGTGTCGCCGCCATAAACGGCTGTCACCGTATAGGTGCCGGCATCGACGGGGGCCGTACCACTGCTGTAATAGATCTTGGCTGCGCCGAGATTGACTCCCTCAATACCCAGCACATCGGCTGTCATGCCATATGCCTGGCCAGTGTATGTCACTGTCAGCGGTGCCAGGGTGAACGTTGGCTTAACCGTGCCTGGCGAATTGTTCATGATCTGCACCGAGCCGTTGACGGAAAGCCCGATGTAATTCTGATTACCGGCAAATGAAGCTGTCACCGAATAGGTGCCGGAAAGTACAGGAGCACTGCCGTCGGTGGTGCCGTAGGCAATGGTGGCAGCACCCAAGTCAACATCGCCCACGCCAAGCACCTGGGCCGTGACGGTTCGAGCCGTGCCGTCGTAAGGCAGAATTGGCGAATTGATAGTGATCGAAGGCGTTGCCTTGGCCACGGTGATTGTGGCAGTTTCGCTGCTTGGCAGGTAATTGCCATTACCCTCAAAATTCGCCGTGACCTGATAAGTCCCGGCGTTGACCGGGGCCGACCCGCCCGGATAGGTGATTGTGGCCGAGCCAAGATCAACCCCGAGATCGCTCACCACCTTACCGCTGATTGGGTGTGCCTGACCATCGTAAGACTCTGCCAGCGAGTCGATAACAACCCGCGTCGTGGCTTTCGTGATTGTGATGGTTGAAGTGACACTTGCGGCTTCGTAGTCGGCATTGCCCGCAAAGCTGGCGGTAAACTGGTAAACGCCTGCATTCACCGGGGCTGATCCGCCTGTATAGGTGATAGTGGCTGCACCCAGGTCTAGCCCCCCTGCACCAATCACCTGGGCTGTGCCCTTTTGAGTCTGGCCGTCGTATTTCACGGTTACCGGATCAATCGCAATAATCGGAGTCAGCTTGGTGTTCGTTCCGGATGCTGACCCAAGAATGGTGATGGACGTACTGATCGAGCGGGCGCGATAGTTGCCGGTGGCCGGGAAGCTGGCAGTGACGGTGTAATAGCCTGGATTCACAGGGGCCGTGCCGCTGGAATATGTGATCGTCGCTTCACCCAGCGATGGTGTGTCGTCAAAAAGCAGCCCCTGCGGCCACACGGTGACGGAAACCGCGTGCGGCTGGCCGTCGTAATCCACGCTGACAGGCTGAAGTTCCATCACGGGCACAAGGCCTTCAATCTTCAGCACCCCGGTGCGGCTCACCGCGTTCAGGCTTGCCGAACCAGCAAACTGTGCCGTGAATGGATATTCGCCAACCGCCGTCGGTGTAGCACCTCCGTCGTAAACAATCGTCGCCGCGCCAATCACGCCGCCATCGGGGCCAATCAGCTCGGCCACCGCATCCTTACGCGAACCATCATAAAGCTGCGTCAGTGATTTAAGTGAAATTGCCGGAGTGACTTTGTTAATAGTGATGGTAGTTGTGGCTGTCGCACTCTTATAAAGATAGTTGGAGTCATAAGTGGCCGTGGCCGTGTATACGCCAGCTTCTGTGGGAACACCGCCCGAACTGTAGCTGATTCGGGCTGGGCCCAGGTTTGCGCCATTGGGTGCAAAGACGTCGGCCAGAATGCCGTGCGACTGCCCGTCATAGTTCACTGTGACTGGTGTTAAAGTTATTGTCGGTTGTTCAGCGTTATCATTCGGTGCGTTAATGGTGACATTAGCCGAAGCCGTTGCGGCCAGATAATTCGTGCTACCGGCATAGCTGGCCAAAACGGTGTAGGAACCCACAGCGTTCGGCACATTGCCGTCGCCGCCATAAGTGATAGTGGCTTCGCCCAAAAGGCGGCCACCCACACCAAAGATGGACGACTTCACAGGTTGGTCGTTGCCGGTGTACCCGAAGGCTTTGTCGGCCAGGTCGAATGCCACTGGGGCCTTGGCAATTGTGATATTGGCCGAACCCGATAGAGCATTGTAGTTATCGGTTGAAGTGAAAACGGCCGTCGCCGTGTAGCTGCCGGCATCCACCGGGGCTTCACCGCTGGAATAGCTCACCACTCCCACGCCAATTTCCGATCCGCCCACACCATAAACCTTGGCTGTGGCACCATGCGGGTTACCATCGTAAGTGTCTGAAACGTCAGGCATCACCATGATTGGCGTGGCTTTGTTGATCGTCAGCGAGCCATAACCCGTAACAGGCAGATAATTGCTGTTACCGCCATATTGTGCGGCAATCTGATAACTGCCGGCGTTCACGGGCTTGCTCACGCTGCTATAGCTCACAATGGCCTGGCTCAGGCTCGCTCCGCCAAGGCCAAGCACTTCCACCGTCACGCCACGGGCCGTGCCATCATAGGTGAAGGTGGCTGCCGGGAAGACCAATGTCGGCGAGGCCCGGCCAATCGTAATCGTACTGGTGGCTGATGTGCCAAGATAGTTCTGATTGCCGTCGAATGTCGCTTTAACGGACCAGACTCCCGCGTTTACAGGTGCCGATCCAGCCAGATAGGTTATCGTTGACGGTGCAATCACCGTCGACCCGTCGACCCCGATGACGTTGGCTGAAACATTCCGTGCCAGGCCGTCGTAGGTTGAACTCACGGCCTGAAGATCAATGGTCGGCGTTGCCTTGGCAATGCTGATCGTCGCCGATGCCGTCGATGCCAGATAATTCTGGTTGCCGGCAAAGCTGGCGACGGCAATGTAACTTCCGGCGTTCACCGGTGCCGATCCGCTGGAATAGGTAATCGTCGCTGCCCCGAGGTCGGCCGCATCAACACCCGTCACGCTGCCGGCAACCGTTTTAGCCTGACCATCGTAAGTCGTGGAAATCGAAGCCACGCTCACGCTTGAGGCCGCCTTGGCAATCGTGATGGTTCGCGACATCGTCGCTGCCTTGTAATTCTGGCTGCCGGCATAAATGGCCGTAACTGTGTAAGTGCCCGCATTAATTGGTGCCGTGCCGCTGGAATAGCTGATCATGGCATCGTCAATCGCCACGCCACCCACGCCATAAACCTTGGCCGAAACCGACCTTGCCGTGGCGTTATATGTGGCTGAGAGATTGGCCAGATCCATCGTCACATCCGCCTGACGAATCGTCACAGTCGTTGTGGTCGATGCACCCTTGTAATTTCTGTTGCCTTCATAGGTAATCACAGCCGTGTAAGTGCCGGCGTTCAAAGGCACCGAATCGCTGCTGTAAACAATATTTACAGGCCCAAGCACTTCGCCGTTTGGCCCTCTTACCGTGGCCGAAACCGGATGTTCAAGACCATCGTAGGTGACGGTGACCGGAGACGTTGTCAGCGTCGAAGCCACCTGGTAAATCGTCACCGTGTTTGTACCCGCCGATTCCAGATAATTCTGGTTCCCTGCAAAATTCGCCGTGGCCACATACACGCCGGCATCCACCGGATTGCTGCCGGCTTCATAAACTACCGGCACACTTCCCAGGTCAACGCCATTGACACCGAAGGCCCGTGCCACGGTCGTTTTCGCCGTGCCGTCATAGCCAAAGGTCGCTGCACTTACCACAACCGTCGATGTCGCCCGGGCAATCCTGATGGATGCCTCGGCTGTTGCCGCATTGTAATTCTGGCTGCCGGCATAAACTGCCGTGGCCGTATATTCTCCGGCGTTTACCGGTGTCGTGCCGCCGGTATAGTTCACCGTCGTCAGGCCAAGGTCGGTGCCGTCAAAGGCAAAGACCCTTGCCGTGGTGCCATGAGCCTGGCCATCGTATGTTGCATTCACACCCAGCATGACGATGCTCACGTCACGCTTGGTAATGGTGATCGTCGCCGTCCTGGTAATGGCGTTATAGCCGAAGTTGCCGGGATAGCTGGCCGTCACCGTGTATGTGCCGGCATTCACCGGCTCGGAACCGCTTGAATAAGTCACTGTCGCCGGGCCAAGGTCGGCGCCATCAGTGCCGTAAACTCTTGGCGAAACACCCTTCGAAGTGGTGTCATAAGCCACCGTGAACGAGTCGAGATTCAAAATCGGGTTTGCCTTGACAACAGTCTGGCTGACCGTCGCCGAGCTGGCATCGAAAATCTCCGATTGCCTGTAGCTCGCCCTGATCGTATAGGCATCCACCGGCAGCTTCACGTTTTGCAGCACGGCCACGCCGCTGCTGTTCACCTCAGCTTCGCCCAGGAAGGCTGCACCGGCCATAAACACCACCGTGCCCGTCAATGTCGGGGCCCCGGTTGCCGCCGTAACGGTGGCCGTGAAGTTCACGCCCTCGCCGTAAACCGAGTTCGCCTTGGAGGTGATCAGTGTGGTGGTTGTGGCAAAGGTGGGCGATATGATCGTGCCCGTGCCCGTGCCCTTGGCAATCACCACGCCGCTGGGCTGGGCCAGCACCACATCAAAGGTTTCGCTTGGCTGGAATGTCGAGCTGGCTTTCACCGTCACTGAAATCGTGCGGCTGGAAGTGTCGCCCGCAGCCCAGTTCAGCGTGCCCGATGCCGCCAGATAATCGCCGCCGGCCACCGTAGCCGATCCGTCACGTGTCGTGTATTGCACGCTCACGGACGCAGTCGTGGTCGGCACAGCCACCATCGAAACGGTGAAGGTATATGTCAGGTCGCCCGTGGTTGACCTCTTCGCCGATACATCGCTGATATTCAGCGCCGCCGGCACAATGTCGCCAACACTCGCACCGCTAATCGCCGTGGCAAGGGCTGTTCCTGTGTAAGCCGCCACCGCCGAGCTGATCGAGCCCGTGCCACCGGCAATCTGCCCCAGTTGCGTGCCAATTGTGTCAATCGCAAGCACCTGGGCCCGCACAATCGGCACCACCGAAGCCGAATCGGTCAGGGTCACATCGGCGTTATACTGGTTCAGGGCCGCGATAATATCCGCAGCACCATTCACCACACTGGCCGAAAGGCTCACACCCGCCGCCGTGGCCACGGAATTGATCCACGTCGCGATATTTGCCGAACTCGTCAGGCTGAAGCTGCTATTGGTATGAATCACCGTGGCCAGCCTGTTATAGGCCAGCCGGCCGGCCTGGGCAATTGCAGGGCCGCCCGTGGCACCGGCAACCAGTTTGGCAACCACATAAATCGACTGGTCAAGCCGCACTTCCGAGGCAAAAATGGCCGGCGCACCCGGGTCGGCCGCCTGAAGCTGGGCAATCGGGTTATAAGTGTTCAGGTCATTATTGGAAGGCAGGCCGAGCAGGCTCTGCAAACGGCTTTCAGCGGCTGATTCCGTGAGGCCTTCGCCGCGGATCAGGGCATTGACCAGCGTGCTGAACGGCGTGACAACCTGG
Source organism: Planctomycetaceae bacterium (assembly GCA_040374745.1). GTDB lineage: Bacteria > Planctomycetota > Planctomycetia > Isosphaerales > Isosphaeraceae > QWQI01. The sequence goes on from JBEITT010000072.1 coordinate 5,611, forward strand.
TAGGAATTCGGCGAAGTCATCGGAATGACGTTGGCCAGGTTGGTTGAAATATCGGTGCCGCCCACCACCACAAACTGGCCGCCCGCTGCACGGATGTCGGAATTGACCACCAGCGAATAGCTGCCATCCGGGCCGGTCACCGTCGATGGCTCATTGGCATCCAGCACGCCATTGAAGTTGCGGTCGAAGAAGACCGTCGCGCCTACCAGCGTTCCACGCACTGTGTCGCCGCTGGCGTCCTGGTTCTGCACGGCCCCGGAATCAAGCCGGCCGTTAATCAACCGTGAAAAACCACGCTGGTCAACGCTGCCCATCTGCCCAGTCCAACCATTGTTGCTTGGGTCGCCGCTCATCAGGGCCGGGCTATCCGGCCACGGCAGCATGGTCTTGGTCGGGCCGCCGTTATCGGCCAGCGGCCGCAGGCGGGCATCCCTGTTCACAATGTCAAAATTGTTCGGGTCGCTGGCGTTGCTGTTAAACCACGAGCCCGATGTATTCCCGACAACATTGCCTCCAAACGAGGTGAGATAACCGGCTTCATCCGGCCCAGCCGGTGCCGTGTTGCCCGCAATGATTGTGTTGACGAACTTCAGGTCGCTGTAGCAATAATCGGTAAACGGAATCTGGTCGGTTTGCCAGCGGTAAAATGGATGGTTTGCTGTCAAATAGATGTTGTAATCACTATCACCTGGCCAAGACTCCCAAGATCTCCCGGAAAAAAATGGATAGGCTTTTAGAAACACCTTGTAAGTATTCTGGGTATAGGCCGTAAAAGGGTCGGGCCAATTATCAACACCACCACCGCGCACCTGAGCGGTGTTACCCGAAATAGTGGTGTTCGTAATAATCATCCATTCGCTGGTACCATTGGGCCGCATTGTTGCCACGGCACCACCATATTGCGACGAGTTATAGGCCAGCGTGCTGTTAACGATGAATGTATAACCACGATGGCCATAAATCGCGCCACCCTTGCTGCCACTGCCACTGGTGTAATTATTAATTAGTGTTGATCGGCTCACATTCAGGCTACCGACCCAGTTATTAATTGCACCGCCGGTATCAATTGAATAATTACCGTCAAATGTGCTGGTCTGAATGTTCACCGTTCCGTTAAGGTCAATCGCGCCGCCGTATTTGGCATTATTGCCCCTGAATGTCGAAGCCGATATTTGTAGAGTTCCGGTCTGCACCTGAATCGCACCACCACTACCGCTGGTGCTCGTTCTATTGTTGATAAATGACGTGCCTGTCACATTCACCGTCGCTGAGTTTGCGACAAACATCGCTCCGCCAAAATTGCCACCCATCACATAATTTTCACTGAAAACAGAATCACGGATATTCCATGTTCCACCGCCGATAAAAATCGCGCCACCATTGGCCGCCCTGGAATAATTGCCGGTGAATGTACTTGTCGCGATCGTCACCGTGCTGTTATAGGCATAAATAGCACCACCCTGCGTTTGTGCGTTATTGCCGCTGAATGTGCTGCCGGTTATGACGATCGTATTATTGTTTTCGCCCGCAATTGCAGCGCCATTATTCTGCGCGTTGTTGTTATTGAATGTGCTGTTGGTGATTACCGGCGAAACACCCGGCTGAAGATATATGGCCGATCCCCAGCTGTTTGCACGGTTAGAACTGAATGTGCTTCGGTCGATCGTTAAAAACGAATTACTGACGGCAAAAATCGCGCCACCGTTCGCCGCATAGTTATTCACAAACGACGTATCAATCACAGTCAGATAGGCGCCACTTTCATTATTAATGGCGCCGCCGTTAGCACCCACAGCGGCATTTTTCAGCACACTGCCAGAGACTTTCAGATTACCCGAGTTATTGAAAATCCCACCATAATCTGAATTCCCGCCAACTCGGTTGGCGTCGAAGGTCAGCCCCGAAATATCGGCATTGATTCCGGCATTGATACGGAACATGCCGAAAGAGCCCATATGGAACGATGGGGCCGCTATGGTCAGCTTATCAGCCCCCGGGCCGGCAATCCGGATATTCCGGCTGAAGGTGATCGGATTGGTCAGCGTGATCGTCTGCCCGTTCAGGCTCGGGGCAAATTGCACCGGCTGGCCGCTGGCCATGGCAAGTGTCACCGCATTGCGGAAGGTAAGCAGACCTGTGCCTGGGTTGGCTGCGTCGGAGGTGGTGTTCACCGTCAGCGGCGAGGCAATGTTCACCGATGTGGCCGTGGCTGCAACAGCCGCCTTTGCGGCATAGTTGGCCTGAATTTCCTGAGCCGAAAGGGCCCGGTTGTAAAGTGCAATTTCGTCGAGCAGGCCAGTGTAGTTGTATTGGTTGCCATAGTACCTGGGGAAAAGCGATCCCGCAATCAGCGGGTCGGTGTTCATCAGGTTCACCCAGCCACTCCTTGCTGAGGCATTCAGGCTGCCATCAACGTAAAGTGCAATATTCTGGCCCTGCCGCACCACCGTCACATAATGCCACTGGCCATCGTTCACCTGCATGGTTGAGGGCAGCCAGGTGTGATTTGTGCCATTGGTATCATGATCGACTTCAAAGCCGACATAGCCATTACTCAACTGCACAGCCCAGAAGCTGCCGTGGCCTGCGCTGTCGCGCTTGCCAAGTATTTGAGCCTGGATACTTGTGCTGGGGCTTGTGGTGTTAATCCACATGCCCGCCGTAAAGTCGCTGTAAGCGAAATTACCGGCATTGGGCGAGAGCGAGACATAACTCTGGCCATTCAGGTTGAAGGCATTGCCCGTGATGCCTGGCGAGTATGTCACATTTCCGGTTGTTGTCCCGGGTGTCCACTCACCAGTCGTATCAACGGTGTTTCCGTCGGCCTTCCAGTAACCCACCAGCGCGTTCGACTGGCCCGCATATTTCAGCCAGTTGGCACGCACCTGATCGGCCGAAAGCGTGGTGTTCTTATAAATCTTCACTTCGTCAATCAGACCATCGGTGGCACCATTATTGTCCCTTGCGTTCTGGCCGATGATGATATTGGCCGCCGAGAGCGAAAGTGGCGCGGCATTGCGGGTGGCCATCAGCATGCCATCGACATAAAGCTGCATCCGGCCTGTTTCATCACGCTGGGCCACCACATGGTGCCACTGGTTGTCGGCCAGCATGCGTCCAGCCCATATCGCATCTGAGCCATTGCTCGTTGCGAAATTAAGCTCTCCGTTACCATCCAACCTGATCTGGTAACCGAGCCAGTTGCTTCCGTCTCGCTGTGTAATCAACTCGCTGGGTCCCCGCCGCACCTTGAACCAGAGTTCCACAGCGAAGGACTGAGTGCCGGTGATAGCCGCACCGGGGTCAACCACCACATAATTTCCAAGCGAACCATTAAACTGGAACGCACTGCCCGAAATGCCCTGGGCATAACCCACCGTGCCAACCACCGAGGTATTGGCAATATTGCCGCTGGCATCGGCTATGTTGCCATTGCCGGGCAGATAGGCAATCTGGCGAGTGTTCACGCCCTGCGACAGCCAGGCGTCGCGTGCCGCTGACTGGTCAAGAATGCTGTTGTAAACCTTTACGGAGTCAAGCCGCCCCTGGAAGCTGCGGGTTGCCCCGGCCACACCGCCGATTGTCAGATCGTTATTAGCTGTGTCGGTGTCGCCAATCGGCCCGGCGCCGGTCACTGTTGAGACAAGTGTGCCGTTGCCATAGGTGCGGACAACCCCATTGTCATAGGTCACAACAATGTGCGACCACATGTTTTCAGGTGCCACGAAGCCGGAATTGACCCAGTTGCCGGCGGCGAAATTGACATTCCCACTGATGGCACGCAGTTCATCAGTGCTCATCGTCCGGTTAAAGATGGCCACATCGTCCATCAGGCCATTGCAGAGATAACCGACCGAAGCGCTGCTATACGACACATTGGCCGGCAGCTGCATATTGGCATACGCAATTGGCGTATTGTTCTTGTAAATGATGGCCGAGCCGTCGGTCTTCATGATCACGCCGAAATGCTGCCACTTGCCCACTTCCAAGGCCAGCGGCGCCTGACAGTCAAATCGTTGATTGTTAACGATAACCGTGAAAAGCAAGTTCGTTGTTGATCCATCGCGGCTGAGTCGAATGACATTCGTTCCGCCGGCGTCAGCCAGCTGGAAGAAGTTTTCATTTGTAGATGCACTGAGTGGATTCACCCAGAGCGAAGCCGCAAAGCCGCGTGAAAAATCGCTCAGGCCTGTTCCGTCAAGCGTAACACTGCTGGAACCGTCGAACGACAGAGCTTGCCCGTATCGCCCCTTGCCATAATTTTCATTGCCGGCCCACGAGGCATTCTGTCCGGTGGCAAGGTTGGTCACATTGCCTTCACCGCTCAGAACATAACGGGCCTGGGTGGCAAAGGCCGGGCTGGAATTGGCGAACTTATAGCGAATGCTGCCATCCGGGAAGCGCACCAGTTCGTATTCGCCCGCCTTGCTCAGGATCACGCCGCCTGAATCGGCATTCGAGCCGGGGCCCGTGGGATAAACCCAGGCTTCAAGGCTGCCCTGGGTTGTCAGAGCCAGTGACGACGCCGAGCCAGCATTGAGATACTGATTGGCACCGTTAAACTCGAAGGCACTGGTGCTATCATTCGCCGAGGTAACGGAACTCATCGGGAAGTAATTCACCAACCCCGGCGTGCCGGCGGCAGGCGAGGTCGTCATGAGAGATTCAATCTGGGCCTGTGTCAGCGGCGTATTCCAGATGGTCATATCACGCATCTGGCCGGCATAAAGGTCGTTACCGCTCCAATTGGGCTTGCCGATGAAGCTGGAACCTCGGGTGACATTGCGCGGCATGTTCACCGAACCGCTGGCTATCGGCATACCATTCTTGTAGATGGTTGCCGTGCCTGTCGTGGCCGATGTCGGCACCAGGCTCACGGCAAAATATTGCCACTTGTTCAGCTCAATGGCGTTTGTTGCACGCAGGCTTGAAGCTGACGACCCACTGTAAACTTCAAATTGCAGGTCGTTAGAAGTGCCGACACGCAAGAAATTTATGTTGTCAGAAGCCTGGCCTGCACCAAAGTCAATAAACCTTGCATAATTGCCGTTGGAAGTCGGATAAGCCCAGACGCCCATGCTGAAGCCGCCTGTGAAATTGCTGAGGCCGGCAGAGGGAACATACATGAAGTCGGTCGAGCCGTCGAACGAGCGAGCCGATTCATTGACACCCGGTGCATAAGTGGCCGTGGTCGGGGCCGACGGGCTGGCGGCCACGGAATCTGTCAGCGGCAGGTATGTCACAAGCCCGGTTGACCCTGTGGCAGGCGGGGTCGTCACAAGCCCGGCCACCTGCGAGGCTGAAAGCGGGGTGTTCCAGATGGCAAAATCTCGCATCTGGCCTGCATAAAGGGCATTATCGGCCCAGTTGGCCCGACCAATGTAATTCAGGTTCCGGCTGACATTGTTCGGCATGCTCACATTGCCGCTGCCAATGGAAACGCCATCTTTGTAAATCGTCGCCCGGCCCGTGCCGCCGCCCAGCGGCTGAAGAGTCACGGTGAACTGCTGCCAGCGGTTCAGTTCAATGGCATCCCTGATTTCAATGCCTGTCCGTGTCGATCCGTTATAGACCTCAAACATCAGGTCGTTCGTGGTTGCATTGCGCAGCAGCAGAATATTATTGGTCGCCATTCCCTGACCAAAATCGAAGAACCGGGCGTAATTACCTGCTGCGGTCGGATAAACCGTGACCGTGGCGCTGAAACCGTTGGTGAAATCGCTCAGGCCGTCCGGCGGCAGCGACACATAATCGGTCCTGCCGTTAAAGACACGCGGCACCTGTGTCAGGCCAGCCACCGGCGAATTGCCCGGATCATATGTGGCCAGGCTGCCGGTCACTGAATCAAACGAATGGCCATCGCCCGACCAACTGCCCACCAGCCCGCCGGTGGTGGTGACCGGCCGCACGAGCACAACGCTTCCCTGGCCATCGCTGATCGTGACCGTGATCGGGTAGTTGCCCGTGCCGGTGAAGGTGCGATTTGAAATCACGCTGTAGAAGCCATTAGCAAAAGTGATCTGGCCATTGGCCGAGGCTGTTGTCGAGACGGTAACAGGCGCTGAGCCGTCGCCCCAGTTGATCACCGCCGAAAGTTGCGACGCCACAACATTTGGGTTAGCATGCGTGAAGGTGGCCACCGGGCCGCTGAAGGCGATGTTCGATGTCAGGGTGAGTGATTCACCCATGGCCGAAATCTGGTTGGCAAAAGCGCCGGCTGTCGGGCGGTTGGTCGGCTGCAACAGCCCACGGGCATCTGTCGTGGCAATGCGACTGCCAATTGCCTGTGTAGAAACTGGCAGGGCGCCTGTGTAAAGCTGCTGGATATCAGAATTGCTCAAGGCACGGTTATAGAAGGCCGCTTCCTCAAGCTGGCCGGTGAAGTTGTACCAGCCATTGCCGGCCTCCCAGCCAGTGGTGTTGCCATAGCCCAGGGCATAGCTGTAATCCGTGGTGCTATATGCCGTCTGCAGGGCCGCCTGACTGTTGGCCAGCACGCCGTCGATAAAGATGCGCTGCGTGCTGCCATCGTATGAGAATGCCACATGATGCCACTGGCCATCGTTGACTTTCAGCTGGCTCTTGAACTGAGATGTTGATGGCGAATGGAAACCGACCGTGTAAAGGAAGCCGTCGGTGCCGACATAAACCGCCGGCACAAATCCCGTATTGGCCCACTGGCCAAGAATGGTGCCGCCGCTGCTGGTGCGGAACCAGGTGGAAAACGCCATCGGCTGTGTGCTGGTGCCCCGGGTCGGGTATGGAATCACATTATCCGGTAGAAGAACATAATTATTGCCGGTGAAGTTCATGGCCTGGCCATAAAGCCCGGTGGTGTAACTGGCCGAGCCAACCCAAGTGCCCCTGTTATTGCCGATCGGGTCAACCGCTGTGTTATTACCGGTGTAGGCCAATGTCTTGCCGGTTGAAAGCGTCTGGATCGTGCCCGCACCATAAGCCGGGCTGTTGTCGGTGGTGGGGGTCGGGGCCACCGGCAGCGGTGTGTTCATCAGAATCTGCACATCAGCAGCTGTGATGGCGCGGTTAAACACCGCAAATTCATCTACCTGGCCGCGGAAGGGATACCAGCCGCCATTGTTTGCAGGCCAGCCATTGGTATGCCCAGCACCGAGATAATAGAGAAAATCCTGAGAGCCATAGCCAGACTGAGTAAACGCCAGGGTATGGACCAGCGATCCGTCTAAATATAAACGCTGTGTGCTGCCATCAAACGACACCGCCACATGGTGGAACCTGCCATCATTCACCCTGGCAGAGCTGATTGAAACAGAAGATGTGGAACCAACACCATATCCCGATGAAGCCCTCAAGAACCCGTCAGTGCCGACATAAAGCATCGGCACATAACCAGACACTGTGCCTGCCTGCCCCAGAATCACACCACCGTCCGTCGTGCGGAACCAGGTGGAAATCGAAAGCGGCTGCGTGCTGGTGCCGCTGTTCGGGTGCGGAATCAGGTTGGCCGGAAGGAAGAGATAGGTTGATCCGTCGAAATCAAATCCATTGCCCACTACTGAAGGTGAATAGCGGGCGTTGCCAATCCACGAGGCCACCTTGGTGCTGGCTGAATCTGTCAGCGTCGAGTCGCCGCTGTAAGCATGTGTCAGGCCCGTAACCGTGCCGCCCGTGCCGGTGACGGATGTTGGAGCCTGCGACGAGCCAGTCAGCGGTATGGTCGGCACGCTGCCGCCGTAATTGCCCAGCGAGCCAAGCATCGGGTTGACATAGAGCTGGTCACTGGCGACAAAGCCGGTGGTTGTCATAGATCCACTGCCAGGGTTGCTTACCACATTACCGCCCTGGCTGACAATGGTGGCTGTTGTTCCAGTTGGCAATGCAACGATCGGCAGAGAACCAGTGCCACCGCCAACGTAGGTGGCATTACGCCCGTTCACGCTTGAATCACGGGCGACACTGCCCTGAGTTTCACCCAGTTGCCAGTATCCAACCAACCCGCTGGCATTGGCCTCCGGGGCCCCGGTCAGAAGCGACTGAACTTCGGCCCGCGATATTGACCTGTTCCAAACCGAGAAGCCGCTCATTCCGCCGGTAAAGTATGGATCACCCCAACTTGAACGACCGATGTAGTTAGTTGTTCGTTGAATGTTGCGTGGCAACTGAGTGACCGTGCCATTACCAATTTGAACACCATTCTTGTAGAGAACGACCTGCCCCGTCGCTGTCATCGTGACCGTGAAGTGCTGCCAGCGATTCAGGTCAAGAATACTATTGAAATAAATTGTGGAATAACTTGAGCCGTTCCAGATTTCGAAATAGGCATTATTCGTTGTCGCTTGACGAGTGAACATCATGTTGTCCTGCCCCGCTCCGCGACCAAATTCAAAGAATCTGGCATAACTGCTACTGGCCGTCGGATAAGTCCAGAAACTCGCCGAAAAACCTGTTGTGAAGTCGCTAAGCCCGGAAGACGGCAATTGCACGTGACTGTCAACACCAGAGAAGTTTGTCCAGCCGGCCGGCGGTGTGGCAACTGTCGGAGTCATCGATTCATACGCCACCAGGCCGGTGCTGCCGGGAGCCGGGGCAGTTGTCATAAGGTTCTGAATTTCAGTGGCCGAAAGTGTCTTGTTCCAGACGCTGGCACTATTCATTTCGCCAATAAAACGCTGGTCGCCATTCCAGTTATCTCTACCAATAAAGTTCGACGTGCGGGCGATGGTTCGCGGAACCCGGCCAAGATTCGCAGTGCCGATTTGCGTGCCATTACGATAAACCCGCAGGAATCCGGTGGTATCCAGCGTGAATGACATATACTGCCAGGTGTTGTTCACCATCGCGTTAGAGAAATCGGCCCAGTTTGGCGAACCATTATTGGCAATCCAAAACTGAATATCCCTGCCGCCATTAAAGGTCTGAACAAGAATATTGTCAGTGCCGTTGTTCCAGCCGAAATCAAAAAGCCGTGTATTGTTTGACAAAGCCCCCGGCTTCACCCAGACACCATACGAAAAACCATTCGAAAAGTTGTCCATACCGGTATTTGGCAACTGAATAAAACGATGAGAGCCATCAAACTGCATCGCCGATGAGAGCGGTGTCGGGTTCGTCAGCTTATTCGGCACCGAAGCATCAGCCAATGAGTTATAAACCACCAGCCCATTGGCACCAGCGGCGGGTGTCGTTGTCATGGTCGAGGCAATTTCTGCTGCGCTCAGGGCACGATTCCAGATACTGACATGATTCATCTGGCCAGCGTAGTAAGAATCAGACGGCCAGTTACTGCGACCGATGTAGCAATTGGCACGGGCCATGTTACGCGGCATCGTGACTGTGCCAGAGGTAATTGAAACACCATTCTTGTAGATCGTCGCCGTCCCCTGACCGCCGGAAGTGGGCACAACCGAAACGGCATAATGCTGCCATTTGTTTAGCTCAATCGCCCCAGTTACCGTCAGAGAGTTTTCCGTATTGCCAATATAAAGTGAAAGCCGAAGATCGTTCGAGGTACCTACACGGGAGAGTAAAATATTGTCAACCGCTGTGCCTGCCCCGAAGTCAAAGAATCTGGCCCAGTTTGTGGCAACCGTCGGGAATGCCCAGAGACTGGCCGAGAAGCCACTGGTGAAGTTGCTCATGCCAGTGGACGACAACTGTACAAAACCATTGCTGCCGTTAAAATCGGTGGCCGATGTCAGCGGTGTCAGATTTGTACTGGTGCTGGCAATCGGTGCATTTAATCGTTGAGGCACCAGCGTGTCTGTCAGCGGATAGTAAGCCGCCAGACCGCTTGTATTCGCCGGTGGAGCCGAATTCATGTAAAGTCGCACTTCATCGGCTGTGATGGCCCGGTTCCAGACGCTGAAATGGTTCATCTGGCCCTGGAAGTAAGACTCACCACTCCAGTTGCTTCGACCGATGTAATTAGTCGAACGCATCACGTCAGCCGGCAGGTTAAATGGCATCGTTCCGCTGGAAACGGCCACTCCATCGCGATAAAGCGTCGCCTGGCGACTGGCATTGACCGTCACCGTCAGGTATTGCCAGACATTGTCTGTTACCACATTTGTAAAATCGACGAAATTATTCGAGATACCGTCATAAGTGTAAAGTCTGAGGTTATTGGTCCCGGCGATTCGGTGCATCAGGACGCTGTTAGTATTTGCACCGTTACCAAAATCAAAATAGCGATTTACACTGCTGCTTCTGGAATTCACCCAGAAACCAACCGAAAAACCGCTGGAGAAATTCGTCAGGCCGGTGGATGGCAGGGCAACGAAGTCGTTTGAGCCATCAAAAACCATGGCATCGTCATATGGCGTCGGGTTCGCACCCGACACGTCGCCGCCAATATTATCGGCGATGATTGAATTGGCAAGTGTGGTTGTGGCCGCCGTGGTCTCAGCCACGCCGCCACCGATCGAGGCCGTGTTGCGGGCGATCGTCGATTGTGTGACACTCGCCGTGCCCGCGTTAAACAGGGCCGCGCCCTGCGTGGCTGTTGCAGCCGTTATGGTCACATTCACAAGATTGGCCGTGGCCCCGGCATCGTTATAAATTGCCCCGCCGCGCGAAGCCGAAGTTCCGCTGATTGTTGAAGAATCAGCGGAAAGGCTTGCACCGGGAGCATTGAAAATCGCCCCGCCAAAGCCCGTAGCCGTGCTGTTGGTAATATAAACCGACGAGAGATTCAGCACGCCCTGATTATTGATCGCACCGCCGTTGGCTGCACTGCCGCCAGTGATGTTCAAGCCTGCAATCGTAACAATGTCACCGGCCAGAATCCGGAAGATACTTGTGCCCGGGTTGTTTGCCCCGTTGATGGTGATGGCCTGGGTGCCAATCGTTTTGATCGTAACATTGGTATCAATCTCTGGCAGAGCACCAAGAGCCTGATCAATCGTCAGAGTTCCGGCAAGCTCAGTGCTGAAGCTGATGGTCGATGTACCACCCTGCGCGTTGGCCAGGGCGATGGCCTGCCGCAGGGTGATGTCCGAGCCCGAGCCTGTCAGGGCGTCGGTCAGCGTTGTCACCGTATAGTCGTAAGGAACGATGTCAAAATTGGCGATCGTGAGCGAGGTCAATCCCGGGCTGGTGACACTGAATGCATATTTACCTGCCTTGTTCAAAACAAGGTTTGAGAAAGTGGCCACACCGCCCACAGTGTTTATCGTGGTGGTGCTGCCCGAGGCAAACCCGGCCGGGCCGCTTAGCATGGTGATCGTTACCGGGGCACTGACGATTGAGCAGGGATTGCCAAACCGGTCGCGAAGCTCAACAGAGATCGGGGAAATGAGCTGCCCGGGCCGGCCGGAGGTTGGTGCCGTTGCCATCGCCATGACTGATGCAACATCGGGATTGATCGTGATGCTGTTCGAGGTTCGGGTCGTCATGCCCGTTCCGGCTGCACTGATCGTATAAACACCCGCCGTGTTGATCGTCAGGCCCGTGAAGGTGGCCACACCGGCCACACCATTGACGGTTGTGTTGCCGCTGGCAAACGAGCCGGGACCATTGGCCGAAACCGTGACCGTGCCGGTGTAGTTCGAACGGTTGTCAAAGTTTTCAACCACTTCCAGGCTGAAGTTTGGCAACGCCACACCGGCTGTTGCCGTGACTGGCTGAACCAGGTAATTCATTCGTGACGGGGCACCGGCCAGCACGCTGAACGATGCCGATGTGACGGAGCTCAGCCCTGCCGACTGGAACGACAGGGTGTATTCACCTGATTTATTGAGATAAAGCTGATCAAAAGTAGCCACGCCACCGGTTGATTGCAGAGTGGCCACACTCTGCGTGGCAAACCCGGCCGGACCATTGGGAATGACGGTGATGCTGGAATTGCCCACCGGGTTGTCGTAAATATCGACCACACCCACCTGAACAGCGGGCGAAATGGCATCGCCGGCCGTGAGCTTTGTCGGTCCCTGCAGTATTGACAGACGACTCGGCGCCAGCGGCGAAACCGTAAATGTTCTGGTCAGCCCTGGCTGGTTGCCAAGTGCAGATGCCGTGATCGTATAAGTTCCAGCCCGGGTGATCCGCAGGTTGTTAAACGTGGCCACGCCATTGACTGCAAAAACACTGGTAATGCTGTCGGCTGTGAAATCGCCCGGGCCATTGGTCGTCAGGGTTACTTTTGTCGAACTGTCCGTCACATTGCCGTCTTCATCTGAAATCCGGAAGACAATGGGGGCCAGTGCCGTGCCAGCCGGAACATTCTGGGCATCTTTAGCCGGATCAACCAGCAACTGGTTACCCTGAGCCCGAACCGGGCTTGTGCCTGAACTTGCCAGGGCCAGCTCAATGCCGCTGACCATCGCCATCGACTGCACCGAAACGAAATCAATCTTGATCTTGCCATTGGAATCGGCGTTGAAGAAGAACGTCTTGCCCATGGCAATATTCTTGCTGCCGGCAGCAGAGAAGACGTCGTAACTCTCCATAACCTTGGTGTCATTAATGGCCACGTCAAAAAGCCGCTGACCGGGGCCATTAAACTTGGCCTCGACAAAATTCAGGCGAATCTTGTAGAGGGCATTGGCCGTTAGGTTCGGAATTTCATAGGTAAAGTCGCCATAGCGCGTCGTCTGGTATGTCAGTTGCGGGGCCTCGTTCTTCACATAGGCCGTATTGACCGTCAGAATCGACGTATCAACCACGCTGGCTGATTTTCCGGGCGTATCCGTGAAATACCGGTCGCTGATAAAGTCGCTTGTCGTGACCGAACTGCCTGAGTCAATGCCCATACCGGCAATGTAACCCAGGCTCACCCTGGCGGTGTAATCGCCACCAAGCTCGTAGCGGTGCGAGCCTGACACGTTGAACACGCCATTTCCGCCAGTAATTACGGCGTCGGAAAGCAAGCCGTCGCCCCAGCGAATGGAGCCCATGAAGTCACTCGCCTGGGCGTAGATGTTCGTTGTGGTGAAAGTGCCCAGGCGGCCATTGACGGTGCGGCTGATCGAAGCCAGACTGGTCGGCGTGTATACAATGTTCGCATCGTTGACAGTGGCCGAAGTGGATACGCTTGAGATTACCGGCAGAATTTCCACGCCGCTGACCATGGCATTGCCCGTCAGGCCCTGGAATCGCAGAGTGATCGTGCCACTGGAATCGGCTGCGGTGGAAATCGCCCGGACAACGGCCCTGCTGAATTCGCCGGCATTGGCATAAATGTCAAAATTGTTCAGTATCAGGTTGCCATTGGCACTGACCTTGAACACCCGATGGCCGCTGGCCCTTGAAGCCGGGTCGGCAAAATGCAGGCGAATCGCGTAATTTCCGTTGGGCGCCAGATTATTAAACGTGTAAGTGAAATCGTTGCCCACACGGCTACGGCGGTAGACAGATTCAGGAGCCGGGTTAACAACATTCTGCATGTTAATAGTGTCGAATGTCTCAGCCGTGGTGCCACCGCTGAAACCCGAGTCGCCAATAAACCGGCCTGAGGCTGAGCCACCAGCTGCTACCGATGTGCCCGTGTTGACCATGCTGATCGAAGGCACATAATTTCCACTCTTCTTGTAAACATACTGCCCGGAAATATCAAATCCACCCGATGAATTGGCTGTAATCGTGCCGTCGGTTGACTGTCCGTCGCCCCAGGCAATCACTGCACCAAGCGGATTAACACCAGCCACAGGCGTAAATGAAGCCACATGGCCTGAGAGACTGTCGCCGGCCGTCATCACTATGGAATTGGCCGTCATCGGAATCGCCGGACGAACTACGATCGTCTGGGCCGGTACGTCAGTCACCGAGCCATAAACATTCTTGATCTGAACCTTGATGGTATAATCCCCGGCGGCCGGGAATTGATTCGTACCATAAACGGCATAAGTACCATTCGGCAAGAGTGACAGCACCCCGGGCGATGTCTTGCCATTGCCCCAGTCAATGGTCACACCGCCGTCTTTGGCGATACCATTCAGGTTCGGGTCGGTGTAGGTCGCCACCTGATAGCTCATGTAGGCGCCGGCAATCGACGAGAACGAAGTCGGGGCAGCCGATGTGGCTGTCGGCATGACCTTCAAGACGCTGAAATAATCCTGGAACCTGTTCAGGTTGTCCTTCACCCGCACCCGCACTTTAAATGCACCGGGATTCGGGAAAGTGTACGAGGCTGTTGTCAGGAGGCTGTCAGCCACTTCGCCACTATCATTAAAGTCGCCGTCGTTATTGAAGTCATAACTGTATGTCAGTCCGGCATCGGCATTTGTCGAACCTGTAACGGCCACCGTGGCGGCATTGCCGTAGATGGCCGTGCCCTGCTGGTCAGCATTGAAATTGCCCAGCACCGTATTAACAACCACAGGAACAGTCAGTTCAGTCTTCTTCAGGTAACGTGCCGAAATGGCAGTCACTGTCATTGTGTAATTGCCGGGCGCAGGTGGCACGAAACTAATGCCATAAGCATTGCCGGCCGCTGCGGTTCCATCACCATATGTAAGCGTGGTTCCGTCTTCTCTTTTGACTTTCCAGTTGTAAGAGATAACGGTTCCAGCCGGTGCCGTTCGGCCAGGGACCAGACCCCTGGTGTCGAATGTCACAGGCAAGCCCTGGACCTGTGGCGATGTTGGAATAACTTCGACACTGGGCAGTGGTAAAACAGGCGGCTGTTGTGGCAATGGCTGCGGTGGATTCGGCGAATTCTGCACTGCCGGCGACCAGTTGCCGCTGGGTGGGCTATATTGCGAACCTCCAAACCGGAAGCTTCGGCCAAACATGTTGACCGACAACCCGCCACTGTCAATGCCCAGCGAGCCTGACATTGAGCCAAGACTGTAACCGTGCCAGCCCCAATTCCATGGCCAGACCCACGGTGTTGGGCCCCAGTACCAGCCACCCGCGCTGGCCGAAAATGAAGCGTAAAATCCACGGTTGCTCAGTGTGGCTGTACCACTGAGACCCACCCGGAAAACGGGGAACCAGTCAACGCCAAACGAGAAGCCGGAGGAGAGGCTGAAATTGCCATCAGACTGAAGATAACCGTAGAACTGGAAATGAAGCGGCCCGATATTGATATTCAGGCCAGGCGATGGAATATTTAGTTTCCATACGCCGTTGTTCACTGATAACGAAGCTTCACTGAGATAGAACCCGAATCCCAGTATTGTGAAACTGCAATTCCGCAGGCCCACCGAGTAGAAATTACCCCCAAGCCCGGTGGCTGCGTCGTAACCCGACCTGGTGTTAAACTGCAAAAACGCCCCTGCCGAAATCGAAAATAGCCCCGGCACGCCGAAATTCGGCAGGGTCAGGCGTATCGATGCCGCCATACCATCGCCATAAAGCCCAATCACACCATTGACATAGGCCGTGACGTTAAACAGCGACATGCTGGCATCGGCCGTTAGCACCATGCTGGAATTATTGATCGTGCCCGTGAAACGACCCTTCACGGAGAAGACTCCGCCCACAATCAGCTCGCCACCCAGATCAAGCGATATGGTTCGTGCCGGAATATTAATCGTCTGGCTCGGCACAACTCGCCCGGTGTTTCTGTCAACCGTAAAAGCCGAGATGCTTTGCTGCACGGCCCCAGTGTTCACCAGCAACTGGGCCCGGCCCGTCAGGCTGAAGCCGTTGCCAAACACACCACCCGCCGAAAGAATGACACTGATGCCACCTGAGACCCCGAAATTGTCAAGATTCAGGCCGCCGATCACCTGCAATTTGCCCAGCACCGGCACTTCAATGGTGCCATCGGCTGAAATACTCAATCTTGAAGGCTGAATCTTGGTGACAAATGTTCCCCTGATTCCAATCGAATCCGTCAGCAGGAAGGTACCAGTTGAAAAGAACTGGTAGCAGTTGGGGTCAAGCCCCAGAGCAACCGAGCTGGTCGTATTAATTCCGAAAAAGGTCTCGCCGTTAATCCGTAGTCCGCCAAGGCTCACATTCCCGGCAACAAACAGCTTGGCCACCAATCCCGCCGATGTCGCACGAATGTCTCCCCTGACATTCAGCGAGCCCAGCGGCCCCATCTTCGTCATGGCGTCGGCCTTGATCATCACGCCGCCCGCCGATGCCATAAACTGGTAAGTGCCGGTGGAAACCACATCGCCAAGCCGCAGGTTACCCTTGGCAAGCACCACGGCACTGAAGGCCGGCATGGTGCCCTGATAACCCGTCTTGGGTGTCGATGTCAAATTCACATCAATACTGAACACCGCCCCGAAACTCGCGGGACCGAAAGTCCAGTCGCCATTGGTTGTCACCAGCAAGCTGCCCCACAGGCCCGCTGAATCAAATCGAAGCTTGCCATCTGCACTGAGAATGTTGTTAAGGATATAGAGCCGACCCTTGAGATCCATTGAAATTCCGCTTTCGTTCTTGCGGATTTCCAACAGAAAGTCACGAAGGCTCAACAGGTCGCCTGCATTACCCAACTGGGGCAGACCCAGATAATCAACACTCGCCCTGGCATAGAAATTCGGGAACATGAATGTTGCCAGGTCGGTATTGTTCAGAATCGAGAAAGGCTGAATTTCAAACCGGAACTGGGCATTTTCTACCAGGCCCTTGATATTAAGACGGGTGTCAAACATGATCCCGCCATTACGCCTGATCGAACTGACATCGGCCGCCTGGTCAAAGCCTGGCGAGAAAAAAGCGACATCCAGCGAAGCACTGGCCACATCCGGATTAAATAATGCCGCCGGCAAGCCAAAATTCTGGTTCAGCCATTGCCCCATTCGCTCTGTGTTGATGCTCCCACTCATCATCCCTACTGGAATGTAGATCTTCGGCACCTGCCCCTTGAATGCCTTCAGCGAGTTCTCAACCGCTGTGTAGGAATTGCCAAGAGTCGGCTTCACAAATTTGACCAGCAGTGGCGAGTTCACCAGCCCCAGAATCACATCGGCCGGGTCCTGCTTGTTCGCGTAAATTTCGGCATGGCCAAGGTATCCGGCCATCCAGGGAATACTGATGTCGGCCATGATCCCGGGCGATGTTGACCCATCCGGATTATCACGCGAAACCATGTCGATCTTCGCCTTGCCCACCGGCACGCCAAAAATCTTCAAATCAGCATAGCCATTGATATAACCGCACAGTGGGTCTTCTATCAGGGCGACAGGCCCAGGCATGAAGAAATTCAGTTCTCCCCATTCTTCCGTCTTCAGCAGCCAGTCCGTAATTCTACTAACATAAGTCTGAATCTTCTTCATGTACTCCTCAGACTTCATGATGTCATCAATCGTGAAGGTCGAGGGGAACTGGGGCACATCCGTCCAGATGTTTGTCGGCGAAAGGCTGCTGTTGACCCAAGCTACCGGGTCAAGCACGGATGCCGGCAGGTAAAGCTTGCCGGTAAAGAGAAATCCGCCATATTTCAATACATTTTGATAATCCTTATATGTATTCACACCAATCCGGTCGGGTATCTGCTGAATCGACTGCTTCAAGGCCTGGTCAGGCTTGCCGGTATTGTTAGGATCGAGATTGATTACCTTCGACTTGAAAAAGTCATTCGGCGCGAAATTTCCACTGGCGTCCTTCGGCGCTGGCCCCAGCAGATATCCATTCAGCGACCCAATGTTGATCAGACCGCCTAAGCCCTGGAATGTGGTTGAACAGTATATCTGCCAGCCGGATGTGGCACTTACAGCCGTCTGAAGAAATGTTGAAAGGCTCGCACCACCCGCCATCGGGCTCGTGCCCTTGAATAAACTCACCAGGAATTGTTCAGGGAACGGTAAAGTCAGGCTAAACTGAGTCGTGTCGGTATAGCCGGCAGACCATAACGAAGCTAGCGGCTTAGGCAATGGCACAAGCAATGCCGCTTGCATGAACAGCTGCTGCAGACTACCTGTGTAAGATATACTCACACCACGTTTGTTTATATAAATATCCAGATCCTGATCGGGCTTGCCCAGCGGCATGCCAAAGATCGTCGGCTGCACCCGCGCCGTCAGCCTCAGCGAAGGGTTGAACTGCTCCCAGCCCGCTGAAATCGCATCAATCCCCGCCTGGACAAAAATCGGCAGCATGATCTTCACTGCCTTGCCGAAGTCATTGAAAAACAGCGATGTGCCTTCCAGGATCAATTTCGGCAGCAGCACTGAAACCAGCTTCAGATCGCGATTGAACGCCGCCAGGTCGTTCAGGTCCGACATGTCCGACGACAGTAAGTGAATCACCCGGTTTCTGAAAAACTCCGTCGTAATAACCTGCTGGTTCTCCTGAACCGAAACCTGCGGATTACCTGAACTGTCATAAACTTCCGATGTGTTCAAAACAAATTTCGCAAGCAGTGACGAATGATCCCGCTCCAGCTCGTTCGCTATATTTGTAAAGGCCTGGGCGAATATCTCCTGACCTTCCGCCAGCGTTCCGGCCGTTACACTCTTCACAAACTGGGCCGTGGCCACAATCGGCACGGTTGCCACACCAGTAAAATCCAGAACGGCTGAAACCGTGGTGCTTGTCGGGAAGAGGAAGGCCAGTGGGCTTGAAGGATCAGGCATCGCAAAAGCCAGCTTGAATGTCGGCTTCAGCACATTCGTCAGGTCAAGCAGGCCAGCCACACTTGTAAGGGCAAAGCCGTAGATTTCGGCTGAGCCCTTCATAAAGATTTTCAGGCCGGGGTTGCTGTTGCCAAGGGCCACGTTGATGGCGATCATCACACGCCCCTTCAACGCCCCCGAAATGTAAAGATCCGATATCTCGCACGAGCCGACAATCGAAAAACCCCTGTCCCAGGTCATCTGCTTGGCTGCAACGGCCTTTCTTAATGTCTCCTTGATTGACTCTGTCGTTACGTTCGTAGGATCCTGGAATCTTTCGTTAGTAAGCAATTCCTGCGGATTATTCACTTCCGGGAATGGATCCTGACCAAACAGGAACCCAACATTCTTGAACTGAAGCATGACACCTGTGATTGGCTCGGTGCCGCCACCCGAAACCGTCGCGATCAGTGGCCCATACTGGCTGAAGGCAATATCAAGCCCGCCGCCATAGCCGGCCATGAAGAATTCGCCCTTGATACGCATGTACCAGGCACTTGTGCCGTCAATGTCCATCTTGCCCAGCGAAAGCTCGCCCGACATCTCAACAGCACCCAGCTTCACCTTGTCAATGCCAATTGTAAAACCATCAAGGTTTTCAATGGCGTTCATCACATCGCCATTGATCAGCTTCTCAATGTTCACCCGAAGGTTGTCAAATCCACCATAAACCGGGAATGATTTGCTCACACCACCTGAGACTATCAGGCTGAATCGCTCGGGATAAACCAGTTGCCCGTTGACAATCGCACTGTCATTCCATCGCAGTTCGGCACTCTTCAAATAAACCGGCAGGAAACTCGGCATACCGAACGACGAATTACCAATCATCAGCTTCACATAAAAATTCTGTAAAAGCTGGAAACTGCCATCCGCCCCAATCGCAAAATTACCAACTTCGCCACCCCAGGCCGCCAAAGGCCCTGCCGACGCCCCAAACACCGCCGATAATCCGCCATCCTTCACCTGTGACGGGCTGAATGTACCATCAGCCTGAATCGTTTGAGTTGTATTGCCGCCAAATCGCACAAGCGGCTGGCTACCAGTGGCACCAAAATCAAGCACCGTATTCTTAGACTGGAATGTCATGAAGTCGCTGAATCTAATCTTCAGCAGTCCCACTCCCACCTGGCCAATGCTGGGCGTAACTTCAAATCCACTCCCTGTGTCACGCATCGTCAGTCCGAAATTAACCACCGCATCCTGAACCTCAATCAAATTCTTGATCTTGAAGCTCAGCGTGTTCGAACCCCGAATCGAAAGAACTCCATCGTAAAGCGTTCCAAACACCGTAATCTTGTTCGAAACCGTGCTTGTCGAAATGCTGAACGATCCGCCTACCTCAGGCTTGAAAATTCCATCCTGATACCCGCCAATCGTAATACTGCCGCCCAGCGTCACCGGGCCGATATTCAAATTCTCCACACCAATCGTGATCGGCCCCAGATCAATCGGAATAACCTGGCCATCCTGAATCCGAACCCTGAAGCTGAAAACGTTATCGGGGCCGCTCAGGCTGTCCTGGCCAATTTTAATAATCGGCGTGAACGGCAATCCGGCAAAAAACCGATTGTTCACCTTGCCCGATACCGATAAATCAAAATTCGCAATATTGTGCCGCCCATTGCCGGCATCCTGGAACATCACGCCGACATTCGTAATATCAATCGGCAGGAATTTCCCAATTCCAATCGAATTCGCAATCCCCGAAGCACTTCCCACCGAAAAACCGCCAACATCCACATTACCATCACGCCAGATCTTCAGATCTGTGATTGTTCCGCCCAAGTTTGACAGCGCCGGAATCGTCGCCGAAAGCGATCCGACAGATGCAATCAATTCATCATAAGGGGAAAGCAGGAATTGGCTGGCGCTAATTTTCAGCTTCGAACCAACCGTCAGCTCAAAACTGCCCAGAGTCACCGTCAGGTTGCCGACTCCAGCATTATTAAAAGTGAATCCACCCGATATCCCCGTGGCTGTGGCCGAAAAAACGGAACTGTTCGGGAAGACTGAGGCCGAATTCGCCGAAATCTGAATGTTTCCTGCAATTTCACCACCAGTGGCCCAGTCTACCTTGAAATCGGTAATGGCAACTGTCAGATTCGCGATCGACAATACTGGATTCGCTGCCGAACCAAGCACCGTGTTGCCCGACTTCGTAATCGAAACCGTACCCAGCGAAAAACCACCGGTCGTCAACACAAAATTGTTCAGCGTGCCCGACACGTTCAACTTCGGTATCGTCACCGTTGCTGTCGTAATTGACGCAATCGTCTGTAAACCTGTATTTTGCGGGTCATAACCTAGTGCAAAACCACTCCCAGACACCAGCACCGTGCCGCCCAGATCCATATCAAACAGGCCGGTCGCAAATGAAAACGCCAGGGTATTGAAATTGTAAGTACCCAGAATCGCCGGGGCCGTATCCGTGGGCGAAAAAGTTGCCGAAAACTTTCGTCCCGGGAATAGCCGGGCCGATTGCGCCGAAACCGACATACTGCCTGAGAAACTCGCTGCACTTCCATCCGAAGGTATTGTCAGGTCAACACCGGCGAAGGCAATCGTCGGCGATGTGATTGAAATCGAACTGCCGATCGACAGCACACCCGTTGATACACTCAGGTTATCAAATGCAAATCCATTGGTTCTGATCACCAGATTCTTGACATTAATTGCAAGATCATTCAGCGGCTTGAATTTAAGATCAATCGCGCCAAGCGACATAATCGTCTGCGTACCGGTCGCCGCAGGATCAAAACCAATCTGGACATTTGTCGCCGACCCGGTAAAGAAGTTCTGATACCCCAGATTAATCTGGCCGGCATAGAGCGAAAATGCGCCCGTATTTAAATTAAACTGGCCGCTGATCGCCGGTTGCCCGGCTGAGGCCGGCACAATACTGCCTGTAAATTTCTTGCCCGGTAACACCATGCCTGCACTTGACGACAACGCAAACGTACCGCTGAAAAGCGAACTGACATCGTTCTGGTTGAGGTTGATCGATGTCATCGTTATCGTCGGAGCCGTCAGTTTCAGATAACTGCCGAATGTAATATCAGGAATCGCAAAACTGACATTATCGAACGAAAAGCCATCATTTCGAATTACCAGATTCGTCACTGTCGCCGACAAATCTTTCAATGGTTTAATCGTCAGTGAGAGTGAAGCAATGCTCACCAATGTCTGCGTGCCTGTTGCCGCCGGATCAAACCCCAGCGTAATGTTCGACGCACTTGCCGTGAAGAACCTGTCACTCGTCAGATCAAACTTCCCGGCATTTAATGAAAATGCACCGGTATTTAAATTGAAATTACCAGTGATCGCTCGCTGACCTGCTGAAAGTGGCGTAATCGATGCCGAAAAACTCTTGCCGGGGAACAGGCTCGCTG
>JBEITT010000096.1:0-19776 GCA_040374745.1 Planctomycetaceae bacterium
GGCGGCATAACCATGCTTGACGGCATTGGCGGCGGAACGTCGGGCTGGTCTGATCATGGATCCGGATCCTTCCTGAATGCGTGACTGACGAACAAAGCGGGGGACACATACAGCTAAATATAGCCGTAGTAAACGCAGGTAATATACATTCTGGTTCGACACTTGGCAATTGAGGAGTCAGCAGGAAACTTTATTGGTAGGAGAGGATTCTTTTGGGCTTCAGCTGCAGCCGGGCCGATTCGACCTTAAACGCCTGGGTTGAATGAGACTCTGCAACTTGCGTCATTTCAACTGATTTGAAGATACAACAAATAAACAGGTATAATGGGCCATCGCTGATGCTTCAGGCCCGTAAAAATCTTTATTGCTTAGTGCACCCGGTGATTACAGGAGATGAAAAGAAAGACCGGGCGGCAATATCGTGTGAGTCAATTGAGATCGCTTAATCGTGTCGGTAAACAGGACTTCGGCCTGGAGATGTCAGAAGAAAGCTGGTATCAGCCTTGTTCCCATTGGGAAAGCAGGTGGAAATAGCGTTCGGTGGCGTCGATAACCTGATCGACTTCGATCCATTCGTCTTCTGTATGAGCCTGGGCGATATTGCCGGGCCCGAAAACGACGCAGGGCAGCCCGGCCTGAGCCAGAGGGCCGGCATCGGTGCCATAGGGTACGCCTGAAATTTGAGGAATTTCGCCGGAGGGGCCTGTCAGGAGCGATTGCAATTTGGGCAGAAAGGCCTGTGCGGTGTCGCTTCGAAGGGCGGGCATGCGCACCCATGGCTGGCCAAATGAAATTTTACTGAAATCGTTGGGAGCAATCTTTGCCCTGAGAAATTCGCGGGCCTGTTCGATCACGGCATTAACATCTTCGCCGGGAATCAGACGTCTGTCGATTTCAATTGAGCAATCGTCGGCGACGACATTTACCGACTGGCCGCCGGTGATTCGGCCGACGGAAAGGCTGGGTGGCCCCAGAAGCGGGTCGGGCGAGCTGCCTGCAAGCTGGCAGGCATGTTCTGAAAGGGCGCCCAGCACGCGGCCCATGCGATAAATGGCATTATCGCCCAGGTGGGGAGTAGAGCTGTGGCAGGCGCGGCCGTGGGCCTGAATCTTCCAGCGAACGGCGCCCTTGTGGCTGACGATGAGCTGCATCTGTGTGGGCTCGGCGACGATGGCCAGCGAGGCGCCGTGGTTCATTTCAGCCAGGGCGCTGGAGCCGGTGTGGGTATATTCTTCGTCAACCGTAAAAGCGATCAGCACATTGCACGACATTTCAGGGCGTTCGCGGACAAGCCTTTCAAAGGCGGAGAGCATGCTTGCCACGCCGCTTTTGACGTCGCACGAGCCCCGGCCGAACATTTTGCCGCCTTCGATGCGGGGTTCAAAGGGGGGAATGATCATGGTTTCGACCGGCACGGTGTCCTGGTGTGCATCAAGCAGGAGAGTGGTCTGCGATTTGGGTGCTTCGTACCATGCCAGGAGGTTATCGCGGCCCGGGCTGACGGGTATGCGGCGATATTTCACGCCGAGCGAGCGGAGACGGTCTTCAAGAAAGTCGGAGACACGGTGTTCAAGGTGGATTTCGGGTCTGACAGGCTGCCCCATGGGGTTCACGCTGGGGATGGAAACAAGCTCGGCCAGCAGTTTCACGGCGGGGTTCACGGGCGGCTCCGGTGTGTAATTCGGTTCAGGCTGGTGTGTCGTTTCAGGCGATTATATCAAAAGATTCGTGCGGTGGCTTCAGTAGGGTTCGGCTGGAATCATGGGGAAGAGACGTCGCAGCGCGGCCTTGTCGGGTTCGGTTCCATACTGGCTGATTTCGACGGCTTCAGCCAGTTGGACTTTGTCGGCGATGTCCCGGCCGTAGATTTTTTTGATACCGGTTTCGATTGATGGCCGAATGGCCAGGTGGTGCTGCCGCATCCATTTTTCCAAGAATTCGTGACGAGTGGTTTTATTAAAAGGCAGTGGCGGGAGATTCATGTTATAAGGCAGCCACTCAAAGAACTGGCTTTCGTGGGCGGCGAGCATGGCGATTTTTTTCTCCCAGACGCTGGCGATGTCGACCACGACGGTGGGTTCAAAGGGGCAAGGCCTGGTGAATTTGTCGTAAAGTGCTGCGAAGACGGGCATTTTGTTAAGGTGTGGGGTTTCAGGGCAGATGGCGGGGACGGTGAGCAGATAGGCGGCGTCGATGACGGCCTGGCCGGTGGCGCGGTGGTCGGGGTGATAATCCTGTGGCCGGTGTGTGAGCACGAGGTCGGGCTTGAAAGTGCGGATAAGCCGAATGAGTCGGTGTCGGAGGTCGGGAGTGTTCCAGAGGTGTCCGTCGGGCTCGTCGCCGACGTGGTGCTCGGCCCCGATGATGGCGGCGGCATTGGCGGCTTCCAGGCGGCGACGCTCGACGAGTCGGGGCCCGAACGCCTTCTGGTGGCCCGATTCGCCGTTGGTTATGCTGACCATGCGGACGACGTGGCCGAGTTGGCAATAGAGAGCGGCCAAGCCGCCGGCGGCATATTCAGCGTCGTCGGGGTGGGCACCAATGATGAGAATTCGGAGGGGGTCGTTCGGGATTGACATTGCCAGTTGCTGCCAGATGGTATGATGAGTTGCGGTGACGGTGGTTGCACGCCGCGACAGTTATTGGGCAAAATAAGGCCACCGGGCTGCCGAGTCAAGCATGCCTCGCAATTTTGTGCGGCACGGCCCCAGGCGAAAACCGAGACAGAAAAGATCATGAGCCAACGCCACAAAGCCCTGATCAAGTCAATTCTTGACACCTATGAAGACAGCCTTTTCGCGGGAATTCACCATCTTGGCCAGTGTTCCCTGCCAAGTTACCGTGATGTAGTCGAGATTATCAAGGATCTTTACGAGCTGGCCTATCCGGGCTATGGTCGGCACCAGAAGCTCAATTCTGACAATGCTTTATATCATGTCGGGCACCTGGTTGACGATCTTGACAGCCGCCTGAGAACGCAGATTCTCAGGGCCATTCGCAATGCCAGCGACTGCACGGAAGAAGCAGCAGCGCGGCAGGCTGCCGAGCTTTCCATGAGTTTTCTGGAAAAAATTCCGCATGTGCGCGCGATTCTAGCGACAGATGTCAAAGCGGCATTTGACGGCGACCCTGCCGCCCGGAATTACAGTGAAATTGTCTTCTGCTATCCGGGTATTGCGGCGATGACCCTGTTTCGTTTTGCCCATGAGATGCATGTGCTGGGCGTGCCACTGATCCCGCGGATGATGACCGAATACGCGCATTCAAAGACCGGAATTGATATACACCCCGGTGCGACGATTGGTCAGCGTTTTTTCATAGATCACGGCACAGGTGTGGTGATTGGTGAAACGACGGAAATAGGCAATGATGTGAAGATATATCAGGGTGTGACGCTGGGTGCGCTGAGCTTCCCGAGGGACGAGTCAACGGGCGATATTGTGCGAGGCAGCAAGAGGCACCCGACGATTGAAAACCATGTGGTGATTTATGCCAATGCCACGATTCTGGGGGGAAATACGCGAATTGGGCATCATGCGGTGGTCGGTTCGTCGGCATGGATCACCCGCAGCGTGGCCCCTTACACGACCGTGACCATTGAAAACCCCCGGCTCCGTTATCGGGATGGCTCGCCGGAAGTGGATCAGCAGGTGGACTGGCAGATCTGACTGAATTGCCAAGGGCCCGTGCAAGTGTATTATTTGGCATGATTCCGGCGAAATCATGTCAGGTGTAATGCATTATTAGAATATTTTGTCTTGCATGCGTGCAATTAGACAGATGTTCACCCTGATAAAATTGCCTGTTTACCCTATTTTAACTCTTTTAAATCTTTTTTAAAAAAAGCTAAAAAAAGTATGAAGAAAGGGTATGGTCAGTTGTGATCGGCTTCGTTATGGTAGTGGCATGCTGGTGCCTAAAAGAGACGGTTGGACCCGCTCTGCCGAGATTCTGCCACAGGAGTGAGCCGCTGATGAGCCAAAAAGATGCAATGAACCAGGCACGCGGAGCGATGCTTGGCATGGCAGTGGGAGACGCCCTTGGGGCGGCTCTCGAAGGGCTTGGCCCGCAGCAGATCAGGACGCACTATGGAGTGGTGAGGCATTACGTTGACGGCTACCGGGCCTGGCGGCGGAAAAAGGAGCGGTGGCGGCTGCCGGGGCTTTACACCGACAACACGCAGCAGGCCCTGGCGGTGGCCGAGACGCTGATTGAGTGCGGCGAGATGCGGGCTGTGCACCTGGCCGAGCTGTGGAAGAAGATGTATCGGACGAATGTCGAATCGTCGACAGGTAGCTTTCCGAATGGCGTGCATCGCAATATCAGCCGGAATTTCAAGAAAACACTTGAGATGCTGAAGATGGGCATTTCGCACGCTGAAGTCAGCCAGCCCTCGGCGGGGCTTGGAGCAGCGGTGCGAGTGGTGCCGCTTGCGATTGCCTATCGGACAGATGCCGACCATCTTTATCATGCGGTGGTTGAATCAAGCCTGGTCACGCACTGCGACATTCGCTCGGTATCGGCCTCGCTGGCCGTGGCCTTTGCCATAGCCCGACTGCTGAATGGCGAGCCGAGGAATCCGTCGTTTCTGTTTCATGTTGCGGCGGACACGTCGAAATCTGAGCGACGACTGGCGCAGGAATTTCCTGACCGGCTCTGCGGGCTGGATAAGCACCTGCATTCCATTTCCCGCTGCATTGCCAAGGCAGAAGAATCGCTTGAGAAGCCACGGGAAGAGGCCCTCAGGGCGATTGTGGCCGAGGCTGACCGCCATGGCCCGAATGCGCCCTGCCGCCGGCCGACGATTGGCTTTGCTCCTGCCTCGCTGGCCACCTGCTTTTATCAACTGATCATCTCTGACAGTTTTGTGGAAGGACTGAGCGAGATGATTAACCTTGGCGGCGACGCCGACAGCACGGGTGCCATCATTGGGGCACTGGCGGGTGCCCATTTTGGTGATGACGAAATTCCGCAGGACTGGCTGACAGACCTGCATGGCCAGGAAGGTATCAGGCAAAGGGCTGAGGCTATTTTTGAAATGAAACTGGCCAGTTCCTTCCGTAATATTCCCGACCTGATTGAAACCGAGAAGATTCTGTGCCTGCGGAAATCAGATTTTCTGCACCGGCTTGAAATTGAATTCAGCCACCCGGCCAATCCCGTGCCTGAGCAGGGCAGCCGGCGAAAAATCCAGAGGCGCATTGATGCTCCGCAATCGCCCTTTGAGCAGGAATGAGAAACGGCAAACCTGGGGAATGCCCCCAGCTTTTTTATGGGAGCCGTTTATTCATCTGAATGCTCGCTGATTCGCTGCTGGGTGGCGGGCCAATAACTGATTTCATGATCCGGGGTATTCATGCCCCGGATGCAATTATTGTGTGAATCAGGCCATTTCATGGGATGATGATTTGTTGCTGAAGCTGCAGCCTGATAACTTTTACGCTGCATGATTGTATTTTAATTGAAATGAAATTGACCGGATCGGGCCCGGCTTATTGAAATTGCGTGTAACCATGATTCTTCACCTGCTTTTGATTGCCGGAAAAGTGGGCCCTGGTTTATTGCCGGAATAATGAAATCCAAGATGCAGAAGATTTTCTTATGGCGTGTTTAACAAGATTCATGATTTCTTTTTTTAACGCCCTCGCCCCAATCTGGCCGGCGGTTTATAATGAAGGCTCGATATGTTCAGGCATTTCAGGTTTCATGCAGGCACGTGGGCGAAATGAAAGTTCTTGGCAATATTCAGTCGCTTCGGGCAATTGCCGCATGGTCGGTGGTTTATTATCATTATGCCCACCATTTTTATGACCTGAAGCCGGTTTCGATCGTGCTGAAAACCGTAAGTTTCTATGGTAATTTTGGAGTCGATCTCTTTTTCGTCATCAGCGGTCTGATCATGTTTTATTCGGCCAGCCAGCGACCTGTGACCGCCCCTGATTTCATCAGCCGCCGCCTGGTTCGCATTGTTCCAGCCTATTGGTTTTATACGGTTCTTCTGCTGGCCATGCTCATTGGCCCACTGGAATTTCTGCGTCTCGACATTCCTTTCACGTGGCAAACAGTTGCCCAGTCATTTGCCTTTATCTCTGACGATTCAGACCCCACCGGCGCCAAGGCCCCTTTGCTTTATGTCGGCTGGACTCTTACATTTGAAATGATCTTCTATTGCATTTTTGCCACCGGGTTGCTTGTGCCAACAGGGCACAGGCTCTTTCTGGTTTTTTTGGCCGTGCTGCTTGTTGCTGCGCTGTGGCCTGCTTCATGGCCCGCCGGCCGCATTCTGGGCGACTATCGCATGTTTGAATTTGCTACCGGCATGGCCAGCGGGGCCATCTGGTTGCATTTTCAGGGCAAAATAAAATACCCGAATCCTGTGGCAGCGATGCTGCTTTGCACTGCCGCCGCCATGCTGCTTTTTCTAACCGGCCCCTACTACAAAATTGGCAGGATTATGGCTGCCACGCTGATAGTGCTTGCCGCGCTTTTCGACCAGATTTTCAGTAGCATGCAGTTTTCAAAATGGCTTCAGAGGCTGGGCGATTATTCTTATTCAACATATCTGGTGCACCCAATTGTCATTATGCTGCTGAACAAGCATCTGGGCAACCAGTTCAGTCGATTGCAGGAATGGCTTGTCATATTAATAATGACATTACTGGTTTATTTCATTTCGATCATCAGCTGGAAACGGGTGGAAAACGGATTGCCAAGGCTTGCACTGGAATCGTTAATGAAATCGGGCAAAGCCGCGTGGGCGAAAATGCGGCGAAGACCGGCTGAGGCCTGAAAGCGAGAAAAAAACGTATATAGATATAATTATCGGGCTGAATAACAATTGTTCAGCAATTGGGTTTATTCTGCGCTGTGCCTGATGATTTAAATATTGACAGCAATGAATAATGACACCTGCTGGTGCCGGGCGGCCATGAATATTTCAATAAAGCGGTGGTTTCTGCAGAGCATGAAATGGATATTTATTGTATTTCAGCCGGGTTATTGCAATATTGCGCCTGGCGGCTGTAAACCACCAGCCTGTCATGGTGTAAATGGGCAGGATTCGCCGGGTTTTCTGTAACCCTGGTTGGTGCAGGGGTTGAATCCCGGCGCAAGCCTGCTGATTTGAATTTCAACAATTTCATTGCAATGCAAGCAGGCCTGATCAGCCCGATGTCGGGAACTTGATACGGATTGCGTGGGTGAAACTGCTGAAATAATAGTAGTTCTGGCTGGCCTGCTGCTCGGTGGTCATAAAGTCGGACAGGGCCTGGTAACCAGCTGCCGGATCGGCAGCGTTGGTGTTAGGCACGAAGAAGGCGCGGAGTTGCGGGCCGTTTGGTTCGACAATGCCGATGGGGTTGTTCTGGGCATCGACACCAGTCTGAATATTACCGCCGTGGCTGTCCATGATGATTGGCACGCCGATATTTTCGGCGTTGCCCGGAATGGGCATAGACTGGCCTGTCCAGATTGTGACATGGGCTGCACTGGCGATGGAAACAGGGGCATTTGCCTGAAGTGTGCCCTGCGGAATGGTGCTGTAATAGAGCAGGTCGCCGGGTTGAAGCGTGTTGTTCAGCATTTTGTAAGTGGCCAGTGCACCATTTTGCTCGTAATATCGGGCCAGTGTGTACCAGCTGAGGAAACCCTGATTCGGGTCGTTATTGATACTGATATTGGCGGTGCCTTCCAGGGTGGTGCCCCAATTGGTCTGGCCGTTGGTTACGGTGGCCTGTTCCGGCACGCCTTCCTTGATTTTCTGGCCGGTGACCATGTTCACGACATAGGCTGAATAGTCGCTGCAATCAAGGCCCGGTGTCTGCATGCCAGATGGTGTATAGCTATAGCCACTGTAGTTTTTGATTTTATCGCCGACATAATTCAGTTCAGTGTCAGGGCCGAACCAGGCCGGGAAGTGATGATGCTGGTAGGAGAAGCCGCGATTCATGAGTTGCAGGCCGGCGGCGATCATGCTTTCCTGCCAGTATTTGTTGTCGGGGCTTTGAATGGTGGGGAAATCGGAGTACTGATTAAATACAGCCAGAGGAGGACCATAGTTGTTCGCCGAGGGGTTTTTGTACCAATCAGAAGCCGGCGTTGAGGTCTGTTTGAGGGTGTCGCTGAAAAAGCGTTGGCCATAGCGGGTGAAGAGAGAATTGCCATAACCCAGGTTCAATGGAAACGGGCTTTGGTATGCCACCTGGCGAGAGGGCAGCATGCCCGAAGTGCCGCCCGAGACATGAGTCGCCAGACCACTTTTGAGAACCTTCACAGCCTGTGGCAGCGAGACTTTAACATCAGCCCCGAACGGAAAAGAATGGCTGTCATATTGCGGGTTGTCATTCGCCGTGAGGTTGCCTGTAAAGATATTTTTGACAGGGTCGGTGCCCTGGTCTGACATGGGTATCAGCGAGATGTTTGACTTTTCAGCGTTGGCCACCAGTGCCATCGGGGCCAGGTAGTCGTGAATGGCATGATCAAACATGTAGTCGACAGATGTCAGATTAATGCTGTATTTACCCTGGCGGTTTTTCAATTCGGCGGGCAGGGTGATGCGGCTGTTTTTGGCGTCGTCAGTAACCATGGAATAAACGCTGACCTGGCCGTGGATATTGGCCTGGGGGTTATAGGCGAGAATGGTGCCGCGGGCGAGTGGGGCGTTATTGGAGGGTGTGAAGGCGGGGGTCAGGCCGTTGGCATCAAGGCCGCTGAGCGAGACCGTATCAGGCTGGACGATGGATTCAACAAGCTGAACCTGGATGGGTGTGTGCACAGGATTCTGGTCGGAACCGAAGGCACGATAACTTTTGAGTGGTCGGCGGTTGCCGGAACCATTGAGGACTTCGTCGCCGGTGAAGGCGGCCACACGCGAGCCACCATTGGCCCCGGTGCCCACGATGAGGTCGGCTTTGTGGCTGCCGGAAAGGTGCCCGGCGGCGAGGCTGAGGCCGCCCTTGAAGTTCTGACCGAAGGGGGTGAATGAGGAAACCTGCCGAGGCGCACCGGCAAGTGCCCCGTCTGTGCGAGGCTCGTTGGTGTAAACATTGATTCTGGCTCTGCCGAAGCTGGTAGCGACGGCCATGTCGTCGTAGCCATTGCCGTCGAAGTCGCCCGTGGCCACCACCGCGCCGCCCTTGAAATTAGGGAAGGGGTTGAATGATTGCAGCACGACGGGATTACGGAAAACAACGTGGTTTGCACCTGCTAGACCTGCTTTCAGCTATGGTAACTTCGCAATCGCTGAGTTGGAAATGTCTGACACAAGTTTTTTAATCAATTCCCAGGTTCCTCTGTGATAATGGTCGGGAATATCAATCCGTTCGCCGTCTCGAAATCTAGTGAAATGCCCTGCTTTTGACTCATAAATCTTGTTGGCAATTCCCTTGTTGTGAACAAGTAAGTCGCGTGATGCCTTGGCTTCTGCAAATCTATTAATCTCATCCGCGCTGGGACATCCCAGATTTATTTTGGCCCGTAAATAAGCAAACCATTCTTCAGGTTTCTTATAGAGCAATTCATTAAGTTCTTTCTTAGCAAAGCATTTGATAATTGCATCCTTATCCGGCTGTTCCAAGATGGTTTTGAAATCGACCTGCTTATTACTCAGGCTCTTTGGATATGCAGTTAGCCAAACTTCCAACAGTTCCATAAAGTAATTCTCAAATATTGAGATAAATTGCTGGAATGTTGCCTCCGATAGTTGCTGAGCTATATAACCGCGAGCCTTGGCTGAGAGCTCAATTTGGGTAGTGACTGTGTCGGTAGTCATGTTCCGAATCTTAAATCTGTTACCTGACTCAATAAACTTATGTACAATCTTCCAAGCAATTTTCGTATCGGTGTAATAGTTGTAAGTACTTGTAAGCTCAGCAAGGACATTGTCGGTGAGTAACTTGATCTCTTCGGCCAAAGCCATAAATTACAACTCCAGTTACTGGATGCTATTGAGAATGATCTGGATAGCTTGAACGTCAGCTTTACGGCCTAAATCGACGATCGCAACTTCTGGTGCGTCATTCAGAGAAATAGCCTCTTCCTCGATAGAATAAGATAAATTATGCTTATCCAAGACCATCTTAAGGTCTGCGAGCTGGATAACCGGGACCATGATGTATGGGCCGGCGGTTCCATCCGTCGAAACCTTAAGTTGTTTTTTCGTGACAGTGTCGATCATTGCTTTTCCAACTCCCTGCTTCACAAGGTTCTTGTACGAATCGTCAGTCGGAAATATAACTCATGATATGATTATAACATTTGACGCGATTGATTTACAAGACAAGAGATCTAAATTAATATCAGATAATACCATGGGTAAAACCTACCTGAATTTCCGTAAAAGCCTGATTCATCAATGTAGCCATATCAGGGTGCGTGCAATCCATCTTCATTGCTATAACAACTACCAGATAAAACTTTAAATAAACTTTAACCAATAAAGCAGGAGGGTTGCACCAACCTCGCGAAACACATTGCAAAAATATTGGCTGGCACCATTTCTAAAGCCCGGGTGCTGCGAAATGGCTTATTTTGCGGTGTGGGCCGTGGTCATCAGGTGTTCAAGTTCGTTGAAGGTTCGCAGGGTGGCACCTGACTGCGACATGACGAGCTCGCGGGCACGCATGCCGCGGGCAATACGCAGCGGCTTGTTGTTCATGTCGCTTACAATTGACGAATAGAGATCATCGGTGCCTGGGGTGACCTGTGCGGCACTGTGTTCCAGCAGCAGTTGCACGGTTTCGCGGAAGTTGGCGGTGTGTGGCCCGAAATAGACCGATGCCCCAAAGGCAGCCGGTTCCATCATGTTCTGGCCGCCACGGCCCGGCAGCAGGCTGCCACCGACAAACGCCAAATCAGCCAGACCCCAGACGGCGGAAAGCTCGCCCAGGGTGTCAACCAGAATCACGGCGTCCATCTGGTGTTCAGGAATCGCGCCCTGGCCAAGCTGGCTGCGGCGCACCAGGGGCAGGCCGCGCTGCTCAATCAGGCGGGCCACTTCGTCAAAGCGTTCAGGGTGCCGGGGCACAATGACCAGCCGGGGTGAATCAGGCAGGTTGATGAGCTTTTCGTAAACGTCGAGAATGATCGCCTCTTCACCGGCCATGGTCGAACCGGCCACCCAGAGGAGGTCGCCCGGCTTGACGTTCAGCCGCCGCCGCATGGCCTGTGTGGCAGGGTTCTGGCGGTCGTGTTCGAGATTGTCGTATTTGATGGAGCCCGTCACTCGCACGCGGGGCCGGGGCAGGCCAAGCGTGCCGAACCGCTCGGCATATTCTTTGGTTTGCACGGCGACCAGATCGAGCCTTTGCAGGGTGCCACGCAGAACGGGCAGAGCGCGGCGATAGCCGCGATGGCTCTTCTGGCTGAGGCGGCCATTGATCAGGCAGATATTGGCCCCCTGCTCTTTGGCTTTGGCGATGAGGTTGGGCCAGAGTTCGAGTTCAACAAGGGCAAGCGTTGTCGGCCTGATGCGGCTGATGGCGCGGCGTGTGGCCCATGAGAAGTCGAGCGGGGCATAAAATGTGAGGAAGTCGGGATAAAGCTGGCGGGCCTGCGAGAGGCCGGTTTCGGTGGTCGAAGAGATGACGATGTCCCAGTCGGGGCGGCGTTTCTGGATCTCGGCGACAAGTGGCTTCAGCAGGCGCACTTCACCCACTGAAACGGCATGAAACCAGATGCAGGGGCCACGGCCGACACGTTCAGGGCAGCGGCCAAGAAACTTCTCGGCCCAGCCTTCGCGATATTTGCCGGTACGAAGCGAACGATAAACAATGAGCGGTGCAAGCACGGCAAGCAGCGTCAGGTAAACCATGTTGAGCAGTCGAGACATCCTGAATTTCTCTCTTCAAACTCGATCCATCAAGCTTGTGTGGTGCCAGAGAGTGTTTGCACTTCCCGTGCCAATTGCCCTTCAAAGAAAACGAGCGAATGCATTAACATTCGCCCGAATATGTAGTTAGAGAAATACAAAATGACAGCAAATCAGGTTCATTCCTGATTTTCCATCTGCCGCATGCAGCAGGATTTGTATTTTTTACCAGACCCGCACGGGCAAGGGTCGTTGCGGCCGACCTTCTGGCCGGTTCGGCGGGCAGGTTCTTTTCGTTTATCGGCCGGTTCACCGGAATTAGTTGAGACTTCTCCGGCCGCTTCGTCGTAAGCTGAGGGGGCATCGGCATGGATGGTCTGGGCCCGCTTGAGGGCACGTTCGGTGGCCAGCGAGCCGAGGAAGTTCGGGTCGAACTGTTCCATGCGGAAGATGAGGTCGGTGACTTTGTCGCCCACGCCGTCCCACATTTCCTGGAAGATTCGAAGGCCTTCCCGCTTGTATTCCACCTTGGGGTCAACCTGGGCATAGCCACGCAGGCCCACAGAACTGCGCAGGTGATCCATCGTCCGCAGGTGTTCCATCCACGAGCCGTCGAGGATGTGCAGCAGGACCACTTTTTCAAGCTGGCGCATTTCAGGGCGGAATTCTTCGTCGAGCCGGTTCTGAATCTGGTCGAGAAGCTCGACGGAGCCCATGCGGGCCACGCCGGCGGTGTCGAGTTCAAGACCCAGAAGCGACCTGGCTTTTTCGACCACCTGGCTGATGACCTGGGGCTGTGGCTCTTCACGCATGCGCTTGCCGCGGCCGACTTTCACGAAGGCCTTGCCGGCCACTTCCATAAGTTCGGCTGAAATCTTGCCGCCTTCATAATTATCGGCAGCCACTTTCAGGGCGTGGGTGATGACTTCTTCACGGGTGCCCGACTGCACAATCTGCGTGTCGAGGGTGGTGCCATATTGCTCGTCGAACCAGGCGGCGAAGCCTTCGCGGTCGTAAACTGCCTGGCTGCCGGGCGTGGGGTTGCGGAAATAGCGGGCGGCATTGACATGCACGGGGAAGTGGGCATCCCAGGCGTCGTAAAGCTGACGCATGGCCGCCTTTGCGGCGTGGTTGACTTCGGCCTGGCCCTTGCCTTCCCACACGGCCACGTCTGATTCAATACCAAACTTGTGGTGCAGCCAGCCAATGAAGCTGACAAGACCCCACTTGGGTGTGAGAAATTCGCGGCCGGCCGAGAGGTCGATTTCGTCGATCGCGGGGCGAATCTTTTCCAGCAGGGTTTCGCGAATCTGGCCACGCACCTCGTGCGGGTTGCCTTCACGTGGAACCATGCGGGTCAGGTCGCGTTCCTTCACCTCCACGCCATAGCGGGCTTTTACCCAGTTGCCCAGGGCCAGGATATTCCAGTCGGAAAATTCGCCGTCGGCCGGCAAGTGTTCCTCAATGGCTTCGTCAAGCTGCGGCTCGGCCTGCTGCGTGGCACGCTGTTTGGCCAGTTCCACCGCTTCTTCAAAGCGAATATTGCGGAATTCCTTCACCGAAAATTCGCCGCCCAGCCTTGGGCCGGCCCATTCGGTGAAGCTGGAGACACCGTAATCAGGGTCGAGGAAGAGCTTTACGGCCGATTCAACCTGGCGGTCGATCATGTCGAGAATGGCCAGCTTGGGGGCACTGTTTTCAAGCAGCCCCTGGCGGAAGCCATAGACGCGCTTTCGCTGCTCGTCCATGACTTCGTCATATTCGAGCAAGTTCTTGCGGATGTCGAAGTTACGCTCTTCCATCTTCTTCTGGTTGGCTTCAATGCGGCGCGAGACCATCGAGCTTTCGATGGCGTCGTTTTCCTGCATGCCAATCAGCTTGCTGGAAAGCACATTCTTCAGCCATTCGCCGCCGAATTTGCGCATCAGGTCGTCTTCCAGCGACAGGAAGAACCGGCTGGAACCGGGGTCGCCCTGGCGGCCAGACCGGCCGCGAAGCTGGTTGTCAATGCGGCGGCTTTCGTGCCGCTCGGTGCCGATGATGTGCAGCCCGCCCAGATCGGCCACCTCGCGGCCTTCCGTCTTCATCGTCGGCTCATACTTAAGCACTGTGGCACGCCAGACTTCCGGCGGCACTTCCAGGCGCGTTGGGTAAAGAATCCGGCCGTCTTCATTTTTGACGATCTTCAGGTCGGCCCAGGCCATGAATTCCGGGTTACCGCCCAGAATGATGTCGGTTCCGCGGCCGGCCATGTTGGTGGCAATGGTCACGGCCGCCTTGCGCCCGGCCTGGGCGACAATTTCGGCCTCGCGTTCGTGATATTTGGCGTTCAGAACCTGGTGCGTAATGCCATGCATTTTCAGCACATCGCTCAGGTGTTCCGACTTCTCGATCGACGTGGTGCCGACCAGAATTGGCCGCTGCTTGCCGTGAATTTCACGAATTTCATTGACGATATTGTTGAACTTTTCGCGTTCACTGCAATAAATCACGTCGGGGAAGTTCACACGCTGAAGGCCGCGATTGGTCGGAATCGCGATGACGTCAAGGTCATAAACTTTCATAAACTCGTTGGCTTCGGTCATGGCCGTGCCGGTCATGCCCGAGAGCTTGTTGTAGAGCTTGAAGAAGTTTTGCAGGGTGATCGTCGCCAGAGTCTGGTTCTCGGCCTTGATCTGCACCTTCTCCTTGGCTTCAACCGCCTGGTGCAGACCGTCGGACCATTGCCGACCCTGCATTAACCGGCCGGTGAATTCATCGACGATAATAATTTCGCCCTTCATCACCACATATTCGCGGTCGCGTTTGTAGAGATAGTGCGCCTTCAGGGCATTGTCAATCAGGTGGGGCCAGTCCATATTGCCCAGCGTGTAGAAACTCTCAACGCCGGCCAGTTTTTCAGCCTCGCGCACGCCAGTGTCGTTCAGGTGGCAGGTGCGTTCTTTTTCCTTAATTTCAAAGTGCTCGCCCACCTTAAGCTGGCGGGCGACCTTGTCGGCTTCGACATAGCGCGTAATGTCGTCGTCGGCCGGGCCCGAGATAATCAGCGGCGTGCGGGCCTCGTCGATCAGGATCGAGTCAACTTCGTCGATGATCGCATAGTTCAGGTTGCCCTGGCTCTGCTGGTCGCGCGTCGGCTTCATGTTGTCGCGCAGGTAGTCGAAGCCGAATTCGTTGTTGGTGCCGTAGGTGATGTCGCGATTATAAATATCGCGGCGTTCGGCCGATTCCATGTCCGACTGAATCGCCCCCACCGTCAGCCCCAGCGACATATACAGCGGGCTCATCCACTCGGCGTCGCGGCGGGCCAGATAGTCGTTCACCGTGACAACATGCACGCCCTTGCCTTCCAGGGCGTTCAGATAGGCCGGCAGCGTGGCCACCAGCGTTTTGCCTTCACCAGTGACCATTTCCGAAATATTGCCGCCATGCAGCACCATGCCGCCAATGTGCTGAACGTCGTAATGACGCATGTTCAGGAAGCGGCGGCCAGCCTCGCGGCACACGGCAAAGGCTTCGGGCAGAATGTCGTCAAGTGTCTGGCCACTGGCCAGCCGGCGGCGAAATTCCGTGGTTTTTTCTTTCAGTTCGGTGTCGGAAAGAGCCTGAATTTTTGGCTCCATCTCGTTAATAATCGCCACCGTGGCGCGATGCTTGCGGATGACCCGCTCGTTCGAGTTACCCACCAGCCGCACAAGGCCGCCCGAAAGTATTTCCGTCAAGGCACTTGCCGCGTCTGTCGTCTTGTCCCACAGGGCCGTCAGAAAATCCATGGTCAGCTCTGAACTCCAACAGTACGAATCTGTATATCAGGCTTGATCTTGACGCAAAGCGGCCTTATCGTCAAGGTGAGCGCAGCCCGCCTGATCGTTAAATTACGAAAAATCACTGGTTTGCCAGCCCGTCAAGCCAGTCTTCATCGACCACGGCCACCCCCAGAGCCCGCGCTTTTTCCAGCTTCGAGCCCGCTTCGGCACCGGCCATGACAAAATCTGTCTTCTTCGAAACCGAGCCGGAAGTTTTTCCGCCCAGCCGCTTGATCAACTCCTCAGCCTCGTGCCGGGCCCGGCGCGGCAGGGTGCCCGTCAGCACCACCGTCTTGCCCGCCAGCGGCAGCCCCGCCGTCTCGCGCTTGGCCACCGGCGATGGATTCACTCCCGCCAGCGTTAGCTCGGCCAGCAGCGTTTTCGTGCTCTCACGGCTGAAAAAATCGTGGATGGATGCCGCCACCACCGCCCCCACTTCGCTGGTGGTTTCAAGGGTGGCCAGGTCGGCCCCCTGCACCGCTTCCAGCGTGCCGAACCGCTCGGCCAGCACTTCGCTCAGCCGCTCGCCCACGTGGCGAATGTTCAGGGCCGTCAAAAAGCGGTCCAGCGGCTTGTTTTTGCTCGCCTCAATCGCCCGCACCAAATTCTCGGCCGATTTTTCGCCCATGCGTTCAAGGCTGGCCACTTCTTCCACGGTCAGGTGATACAAATCAGCCGGGCTTGAGACCATGCCCTGGTCAACCAGTTGGTCGATCACCTTTTCGCCCAGGCCGTCAATTTCCATGCACGCCCGGCCCGCCCAATAGGCCAGCCACGTTTTCAGCTGGCCCGTGCAGCCCGCCCGGCCACCGGTGCAGCGCAAGTCAACCTCGCCGGGCACCTGCTCAAGTTTCGACCCGCACACCGGGCAGGCCTCGGGCCGCTCGATGGCCTTTTCGTCGCCTGTGCGCGACGCGGCCTCGACCCTTAGCACCTGCGGAATGATCTCGCCGGCCTTCTGAATGACCACGCGGTCGCCCACACGAATATCTTTTCGTTCGATTTCATCAAAATTGTGCAGGCTCGCCCGCTGCACTGTGGTGCCCGCCAGCAGAACCGGCTCAAGTTCAGCCACGGGCGTAACTTTGCCCGTTTTGCCCACCTGAAAGGTAACGGCCAGCAGCTTTGTCACCGCCTCTTCCGCCTCATATTTATAGGCAATGGCCCAGCGCGGTGCCTTTGAGGTGAAGCCCAGAATTTCGCGATGATCAAAGCGGTTGACCTTGATCACCAGGCCATCGATGGGGAAGTCAAGCGTCGTTCGCTTTTTATCCCACATGGCCGCATATTCCAGAATTTCCGCAATATTTTTGCATACCCGCCAATGTGGGCTGATGGGCACGCCCCAGCTTTTGAAAAGTTCAAAGGTCTTGGAAAAGCGGTCGGGAATGTGGTCTTTTTCGACAAAGCCAAGCGTGTGGGCTTCAAAATGCAGGTGCCGCTGGGCGCACTGACGACTGTCAAGCAGCTTCAGCGAGCCGGCGGTAGAATTGCGCGGGTTGGCCAGAGCCACTTCGCCTTTGGCCAGGCGAATTTTGTTGAGCCTCTCCATTTCGGCATATGTCATATAGACTTCGCCGCGAATTTCAATCTGGGCGGGTGGCTTGTGGTGGGCCTTTTCGGCGTCGAGTTCCAGCGGAATATCGCGCACCGTGCGCAGGTTGGCGGTAATGTCGTCGCCGGTTTCGCCATTGCCGCGCGAGAGCCCACGCGAAAGCCGCCCGTTTTCATAAAGCAGGTTGGCCGAAACGCCATCGACTTTCAGCTCGACGGTGAATTCCACCACTTCGCCGGCGGGCAGAAGGCGGTGCACGCGATCGACCCAGTCCTGAATTTCCTGCGGGCTATAGGTGTTGTCAATTGAGAGCATGGGCTGCATGTGCCGATAGCTCTGAAAGCCTTCCAGCGGCTGGCCGCCGACTCGCTGGCTGGGGCTGTTGGGGTCGGCCAGTTCGGGGTGCTTTTGCTCAAGCTCGACAAGCCGGGCCATGAGTGCGTCAAATTCGCGGTCGGAAATAACCGGCTGGGCCTCGACATAATAGCGGCGGTTATGCTCTTCAAGCTCGCGCCTGAGGCGATGCACTTCGCTGGCGATCTGGGCGGGTGGTTGATTTGTGGTGTCAAACAGGTCCCGCTGTTCCGACCGATCCATACTTGGTTGCTCCGCCCGCTGTGCCCGTGCCGGTTATTGTTTCGGTGTTGCCGGCTTATTGAGAATCAGCATTACAGCTTAACAATTTGGTTTGCTGGCGTGAACGGGAGGTGAGGGAGGCGCAGGGGCACTTTCAATCAACCACTTGCAAAGCCTCCCTGTTTTGTCAATAATCCCATAATTCATGATTCAATAAGCCTTTCCACACGCAGGGACGCCACCACGGCCATGACACCCGAAGAATTCATCAGCAAGTGGAAAGTCGCTCAAGGTCGCGAGGAAACCAACTCCGGGCCCTTCCTCACCGATCTCTGCCAATTGCTCGGCCTGCCCACTCCCGGCCCATGGACGGGCGATTTCGCCACTTCGCCTTACATTTTTGAAGCCCCCGTCAATATCACCGACAGCCAGGGCAACCCCTCCACCAAAAAAATCGACCTCTATCGCCGCGATTGCTTCATCCTTGAAGCTAAACAGGCCACCACCGACGACTCCGCCGCCGATTCAGCTCTCGAACTATTCAGCGGCCAGCCACTCACCCCAAAAAGCCCCAAACGA
Source organism: Planctomycetaceae bacterium (assembly GCA_040374745.1). Lineage (GTDB taxonomy): Bacteria > Planctomycetota > Planctomycetia > Isosphaerales > Isosphaeraceae > QWQI01. The sequence continues at coordinate 18,323 of JBEITT010000096.1, forward strand.
TCCACAACCGCCACAAGAAGAAACACCTCACGCATCATCCGTGGCCGGGCCGGCTGGCGAAAATATCTCGACGATGCCAAAAAACAGGCGGAAGGCTATGCCCGCCAGCTTCCAGCTTCCGAGAAAATTCCGCCCCTCATCATCGTCGCTGATATTGGCTATATCTTCGAGTTCTATCACAACTTTCGCGATACTGCCCGCGCCTACGAACCGCTCCCCATCTGGAACAATTCACACACCATCACGCTTGATGATCTGACCAATCCCGCCGTTGCCAACCTGTTTCGCAAAGTCTGGTCTGAACCCCGAAGCCTCGACCCCACCGCCCGCCAAACATCCGTCACACGCGACCTCGCCCAGAAACTCGGCCGACTCGCCGCCGATTTCGACCGCGACCGCCGCGAAAATCCCGACACCGCCCCAGCCGCCGACACCGTCGCCGACTTCCTCATCCGCTGCCTCTTCACCATGTATGCCGAAGATGTCAGCCTCCTGCCCGAAAAATCCTTCACCACCCTCCTCGCTGAAGTCAAGGAAGACCCCCAGCAGGTCGCCGACAGCCTCACCGCTCTCTGGCGTGAAATGAATTCCGGCGGCTTTTCACCCACCCTCCGCCGCCGTATCCCGCGCTTCAATGGCCGCGTCTTTGCCAGTGCCAGCGCCATTCCCGTCACCACCCATCGCATGGACAGGCTCATTGAAGCCGCCCGTTGCGATTGGTCCGACGTTGACCCCTCCATCTTCGGCTCCCTTCTTGAAAACGCACTCGACACCCGCGAGCGATCCGCCCAGGGCGCCCACTACACGCCCCGGGCTTATGTCGAACGCCTCGTGCGGGCCACCATTGAAGAACCGCTCGAAACCGAGTGGGAACAGGTCAAGTCCGCCGCCACCGCCGACGACGAAGCCGGCCGACGACCCGCCGCCGTGCTCGACTGCCACAACTTTCTGCGCCGCCTCGCCTCGCTCAAAATCCTCGACCCAGCCTGCGGCACCGGCAACTTTCTGGTGGTCGCCTATGAACGACTCAAAACGCTTGAGGCTCAGGTGCTTCGCTTTCTGCGTGAAAACCTTGAAGACCGCACCCCGCTGGCCGACACGCACCGCGTTAAAACCACCCAGTTTCTCGGCCTTGAGGTCAACCCCCGCGCCGCCCGCATTGCCGAACTGGTGCTTAACCTTTCGGCCCTTCAGTGGTTCTATCGCAACCGCACCGAGCCCGACGCCCACCCGCCCGAGCCGATCATTCCCGAAGGCCGATCCATTGAATGCCGCGATGCCGTGCTGACCTGGGCCGACAAAAAGCCGGTGCTGGGCGAAGATCTAAAGCCACGTACACGCTGGGACGGCTTTACCATGAAAAAAGACCCCGTCACCGGACGCGACGTGCCCGACGACTCGTTCCGTGTCCTGATTGAAACCTACACCAACCCCCAGCCCGCCGACTGGCCCGA
>JBEITT010000170.1:0-6152 GCA_040374745.1 Planctomycetaceae bacterium
CCGACCCAGGCCATTTTCACCAACTGATGAGGCAGGACGTTCTCTTCCTGAATAAGCATGTCCGCCTTTGGCGTAGTCTGGTTTCCGTATGTGAGGATCCCGCGGCCACACCTTCACCACGTCTTACCGCCGGCATTCTGCGTGCCAATGCCCAGCCCCGGCCTGCCGAAGAACTTGACGCTGAGACCTTCGAACTTGTTCGCCTGGCCATCGCCCTGCAAAAGAATCCGGAAAATTTCGCCCGAAGCCTGCAATCAGCCCTTGGCACCGAACTGCCGCTGGCAGAACTAGCCCGACAACTGCCCGACGCCACCCAGGCCCGCCAGAAGCTGCTGAGATTGGCCCAAAGCCTGTGCCAGCAGGCCGAATCGGCTTTGGCCACGGCCACCCAGCGCCAGGCTATCGCCCAAAGCCATTTCAGCAACTACCATCATGCCGGAAAAGATCATCTTGAAAGCCTGAAACTCATCCTGACCGACATCCGTCATCTGCAGATCCGCTACGATAAAACCCTCAGAACCCTCTACTTTCTGCAACAAAGCCGCAAGCGTGAAGCCGATAGGGCCGCCGAAAGGGCCCGCCGCGCTGCTGAAAAAGCGGCTGAGAAAGCCCGGAAAGAAGCCGAAAAAGCCGCCAACCCGCCCGGCACACACACCAGCCAGCGTAAATCGGCTGTCACCCTGAACAGACAGTCAATTGATCATATAAACAGTTCAGCAGTTATTGATTCTTCTGATACCTCTGCCCAGCCTTCAGGCACGGCGGCAGGGGTGCACGATGAGATTCAATCGCTTGAAGCCCAGCTTGCAAATGGCAGCATACCGTTGCCCAGGGCCGACCAGATTCGCGATATGTTCAGGCTCTGGGCTGATCGCGAGCTTTTTGATCACTCACGCCGGTTTCGCAACACCTTCCGCCACTTTCGTGAAGGCTATCTGCTCAACCGGATCAAGGAAATCGCCGCCCATGAACGCGAGTCGCGCCACGACCGGATGAAGATCACCGAAGAACATGAAGCCGGCTGATTTCAATTATGACATTAGTAGAACACAACTTTCCACACCGCCATGGCCCCCGGCCATGGCGGCTGAGAGTGTTTATGGCCGATTCTTTGCGTTAACACAGCGGGTTGGCATTTAATCACTGGTTTTTGGCTGATTCAATAGCCCTGCCACAACCCAGTTATTGCGAGGCAGGCTGATTTGACTCAGTATTCACCAGTTCAAGAATGCGTTTGGATAATTGGTTACGCTGGGGCTCAAATAAATCGGCCCGTTGATTCTGGCCATCATCTCTGAGGGAGTCGATGTAGGTGTCAAGATACGCCCGGCTGATAAGAAGGTCGTTCAAAGAGACGTCAAGTCGCGAGAAATTGGCTTGAAAATTGTTGACATATTTTTCAAGCATCGCCCGGGCCTGGCTGTTTCGCCCCTGTTGTCTATGCGTATAAGCCATTGAGCTGATTGATTTTATGGCGACGATGCGTGCGGTGTGATAATCGGGATGCTCTGGAGCCAGTTTCAGGCTCTGGTCGATCAATTGTTGGAGCATTTTATCGGCAACCTCAGCGTGGCCAAGTTCCCGAAAGGCGACAGCATCGCGGAAGAAGCTTTCAAAGGCCTCGGCTCTAAGGGCTTCCGGCTGCTGCATCCGTTTGATGTATTCTTCCAGGAAGATCTTGTTAAACCCAGCGATCTTATCAGTCACGGCAGGCAGATCTTCGAGGCTTTTCAGGGCTTTGGCCTCTTTCAGAAAGCCTTCACTGTTACGAACACTGGCGATGAAGAGGTTTCGGGAGAAATCACTCTCTTCGGCGGCCCTGCGGGCGGCTTCGCGGAAGAGGCTGGCATTCTGTTCCGCTTGATTAAGAAGCCGGCCCTGCATGATGCCAAACATGAAGGAGACTGACACCAGAGCCGTGGCCAGTGCCAGTGAAACGCTGATGGCTGCGGCCAGCCCGGGCTTGCGACGGGCCCATCGATAAACCCGGTTCAGGGGGCCAATGGGCCGGGCGATAATCGGGCGGCCTTCAAGGAACCGGCGAAGGTCCTCAGCCAGTTCTCTGGCAGAGGCATAGCGTTCCTCCTTGTTTTTCCGCAGACATTTCAGGCAGATGGTGTCAAGGTCGCGGGGAATGCCGGGCCGGATTAGCCTGGGGGCAACAGGGTCAACCTCGTTCACCAGTCGAAGGGTGGTCACGGCATTTTCTGCCACCAGCGGCGGCCGTCCAATCAGGTATTCATAAAGCACAATCCCGATGGAATAGACGTCGGACACCGGTCTGATTTCTTTCTGGCTGCCGCGGGCCTGTTCGGGCGACATATAGGCGGGCGTGCCGATGATATTGTCGGTGCTTGTCAGGGCCGAGTTGTCTGACATGGTTCGGGCCAGACCAAAGTCAGAGACCTTCAGCGTCAGTTCAGGCGAGATGCCACGCTCAGGATCAAACTGACCAACAACCAGCAGGTTGGAAGGCTTGATATCGCGATGCATAATGCCGTGGTCATGGGCATGCTGCACCGCATCAGCCACGCCTGCAACCAGCCTGGCGGCAGAGTCCGGCGAAATGGGCCGCGTGGCCACGAGCCGGCTTGACGAACCGCCGGCAACATATTCCATGACAATATAAGGCGGGAAATGCTGAGAATTGATTTCATGAGCCTTGACGATCCATGGGTGGTCAAGCCGGGCGAGGGTCCGGGCCTCTCGTTCATGGCGTTCACGCAGGCTCCTGGAAAGGAAGGGCTGCGTCAGGACTTTTAAGGCCACCTGACGGCCAAGGGCGGGGTCCAGACAGAGATAAACCACGCTTGAGCCACCCTTGCCGATTCGACTGATGACTTTATACTGGTCAATCAGTTCGCCGGGCTTATATTCAGCCACAGAGGGCGGATTGATCTGGACGCGTGAAAGAAAGGCCATGATGGCTTCGTCGCTTTCATCCTTACCGGGCTGAGCCACATGCCGCCGGGATTTGAAAGCGATATTCTCATGATGCATGCGGGCCTGGCAGGCCGCACAATCGGGCAGATGCTCAAACAGCAGACCGGCGCGAACATCGTCTAGCGTGCCGGCTACGGCCGAGGCAATTTCGTCGTCTGTGAATTCAGTGCAGGCAGTGTTCAAGGCAGGTGTCCGGTCTGTCACTTGCATTAAGCTCGTCAGGAAGAGGGGCTGTCGAGTTTCTCCATTTCTTCTTTCAATAATTTGCGGACTCGATAGATTCGATTATAAACCTGTGTGCTGTTGATGCTCTGGCTGGCCATCACATCTTCAACAGAATGGTTCTGGATATTGACAAGCGTGTAAGTCTCCCACGTATCAGGGTCAACCTGTCGGCGTACACACGAATGGGCAGTGTCGATCAGTTCGTTGGTAGCCAGTTCATCAAAAAGATCCATCAGGTGGCGTTCAGCCAGTTTGGTACTCAGGTTATCAAACTGGGCCGGGTGTTTTGCCTTGATCCGCCGCTGGGCCATCTGCCGCTGCGTGTCTTTAACGAGCTGCGCCCAGCTATTGTGGGCCAGGGTTCGCATCCAGTTCCTGAAGCTGCCGGCCCGCTGATGCTCAAAACCATTGATGTCGCCAAGAATACGAATCATCGTGTCCTGCAGAACATCTTCCATCGAGGCGGGGTCGACACCCCAGTGGCGAAACCATGTGAAAAACAATCGAGTGTAACGGTCAAGAAAATCCAGCCAGGCCTGGCTGCGATAACGTGAATCGCCCATGCGTTCAAGCAGGCTCAGGTCTGTCTGGATCGACGATCGGTCTTGCACCACATACCTCATGCTTGGCTTTTGTCTTTAACTTAATTCTACCAATAACGGTCTTAATTCACAGCAATCTCTTGAATACGATTTAAAGACGATGACCCAACCGGCCTGACTCTCGGCAGGGTCTGGCAGATCCTTAACAATTTGAAAGTCCGCATGCCACCCAGCCGAAGAATGGCCTGAAATTCAGGAAGATCCCCCGGGGGAACAGTGAAATTAGCCAGACACACTTTTATTTCGGTCTTTTTAGTTTTTCAGAAATACCCGGAAGAATTGGCTCGTCACGTCACCTTACGGGTGTAGTTCACGCGGCGGCCTCGCTGGAAGGTCACGATATTCAGGTCAAGGGCATTAATCTTCCCATCGCCATTCACATCACCCACCCAGAGCCAGGTTGCAACAGGGTTAACGCTTGTTGAACTCATATTGCCATCAACATATGTCAGATTCGAGGCATTCTGGTATCGCCATGCCGGTCTGGCAAGAACCGTCTGAATCAGACTCTGGTCGAGTGCATCAACAACATTATCGCCATTAACATCGCCCAGCAACCTGTGGAATGAATAAGCCGTGTTACTTGGAATAACGCTGGCCCCTGCCTTGTTTCCTAGTTGATAAACCCCATCGAACACCGCAGAGTTCGTTTGATTTCCCAGCCCGTTTGTCCCAAAGTCAATTGTAAATCCTACAGGAGTGGTATAAATGCTGGCTGTTGATGGGCCATTGGCCAGATAGTTTCTTGGGTCTGAAATGATACTACCGCCCGAGAAACTGGCTGTCCTTGTACGGGTCAACGTGAAGTTCGCCAGGAAATTATTCACGTCATAATTCAGTTCCGTCAGGTTCGAACTGCTCAGAACCACATCAAGGTATCTGACAGTCGACCGATTAATTGATTGCCGCTGGACTGCCACGCCCACTACACCCATAAATGGATAGCTGTAAACTGAAGGTTCGTCAGATTTGGTAATATTAACCTGGAAAACACCCGGATTATTATTGGCCCACAAGGGCACTGAAACGTTTCCATTGACATCTGAAACCACAGAAACAGAGCGGTTGGACACGTTGGCCTGATCAAAGCGGGCCGATGCTGTATTGCTGTTCTGCGAGTCGGCTGGCAGTGTAATGGTGAACGGCACATTGGCAATGCCGGTGGTGTTACCTGGCCCGCCCAGCACGCGGAAGGTTAAGTTTGAAGCATATTGGGAATTAGCCGTGGCCGTGAGATTGGTTGTAAGCACATTGATAATGCCGCCCGGCACCGTCACCTGCATGTCATTGCCTGTGCCGGCCAGATAATTTAATTTGACGGCTGTCGCTGTAGTACCATTGGTCACAAAGATGGTATTCTGGGGGAGTCCGCTGAATGTGCCAGAAATAGCTGATGAACCTGTATTATCGATAATCGTCAGCGAGTTTCCGTAGTTGAGTTTCTGTGGCAGATTGACTATAAGGCTGCTGTTAGGGCTGATTGTCAAAGACGGCGACGTTATCCTGCCGAAATCGGCAAGACTGCCGCCACCTGCCACCCAGGTGGCATTATTATTGATTGTAAAGGCAGATTGCACTGTTGTGCCCGAGCCTGTTGTGTAAAGCGTGCCATTATTTAAAACAACTGTACTGAACGAGCCATTGGAATAAAGACTGCCACTGTTGACGATTGTCGCCCCTGTCACATTGCCACCGGTCTGAATATTGGCCGCCCCGCCACTGATTGTCAGATTTGTCTGAATCTGGGCTGAAGTGGCAAGTGTGCCATTTCCGATAATAGTGAGTGGAGCAACATAGCCACTGACAACGCTGACCTGATTGGCCAACGTGATGTTCACTGTGCTGCTGATAGTGATATTGGTGAGAGACAGGTTGTTTGATTCGGCAATTGTCAGGTTCTGTGCTGTGGCTGAAAGTGTTCCCAGATCATTGGTAGGCTGATTAAGAATTATGCTGTTACCGGATGCCAGAAGATCTGACAATCCAGCTACGCTGATTGAAGTTCCTGACACCTGAGAAATGTTTCCGCCAGCCGAAATGAACCTGAAACTGGCTGCTGAAATATTGCCAAGAATACTAGCATTACTGTTGTAAATCTCAATATGATTGGTTGCATTGGCATATATGCCACCAACAAAGTCGTTGGTGGTGTTGGTCAGGATGATATTGCCGCCTGTGGCTGTGAGGTAACTTGTATTGGCATTTCTGACAACAATCTGGCCTGATTGCCTGATGTCGCCACCTGATGTACTGAAGGTCAGATCATTGGCATTAACCGAAGCCAGATTCGAATTACCTGAATTGTAGATCGTTACCGCATTACCACTGACAATTATCGGGCCGGAAAAATTATTTGTTGTATTATTGAGTACCAGATTACCA
>JBEITT010000187.1:0-4481 GCA_040374745.1 Planctomycetaceae bacterium
CCCCCACGCCGGGCGTGATGTCCAGGTCTTCACCCACGGCCACCTTCGGCCCCGGCACCGAGGCTACATAACGCAGGTAATCGGCCAGAATATCGCCCCCTTTGGCCGCAATTTCGCCTTCGTGGGCCGGCAGGGCGCGGGTCTGTGCAGTCACAGCATAGCCCAGCATCACGCCGAGGTCGGGCAGCAGGCAGCGAATCTGGTGCGGCAGATAGCCGGTGTGACGCGGCCGAACCTTGAAAAGTTCGATGGCGTTCGAGATGGTGGGCGAATTATAGCGTCGCAGTTCGGCGAGTTGTGCTTCGGAAAGAACAGGGAATGGGGCGGACATGAGTTTTTCTGATTCCCGTGGCAAAAGACCTGATGAGATTGGGGCATAAATTGGCCAGTTGAATATTATCTTCCGTATTTTCTTGAATTGGGTCAACAATCTATGGGAATTCACGTTTGGTTCTGTTATGATTTCGAAAATACGAAAAACTTCTCCCACTGGTATCTTGATTTGCATGGTCGAATCGGATTAAGTGTGATGAAAAGCGAGTCAGGTTTCCGGGCTCACCGGGATGTGAAGTGAGTTTGGGCCTCTCGTGCTGGGCAGAATTCGCCGGCATTTCTGCGACCCGGCGACAGCCTTTCGGAATCAGGACAGGAGCCATTGCCGATGTCAGCGTCCCGCAGCCATCTTCGTACCGAAACCATCGACGACGTCACGGTGGTCAGCTTCGTGGATACCACGATTCGTGACGAAGAAATCATTCAGGCCGTTGGTGACGAGCTTTTCAGCCTGGTTGAGGATGACGGACATTCCCAGTTGCTGCTCAACTTCGGCAATGTTCAGTATCTCTCCTCGGCCGCTCTGGGTAAGCTCATCAACCTTCGGAATAAAATCAAAAAAGCCGGTGGCACTCTCAAGCTCTGCTCCATTGCCGACGAGCTGATGGAAGTCTTTCGCCTTACCCGGCTCGATAAAGTCCTCGAAATCTTCGACGAAGAGCAGGAAGCGCTCGCCTCTTTCTGAGAGTCGGTATCGCCAACTGATTCCTGTCAATCGTTAATCCATCACTTTACTTGCCAGCCCGGGCATTGCTGCCCTGACTGGCTAAGTCTGTTTATGGACAATTCTATACATGGCTGAAGCCACTGAATCACCCATGATGCGCCAGTTTCGCGAGCTCAAGGCCCGCGATCCCGACGCCATTCTGCTCTTCCGCATGGGCGATTTCTACGAAATGTTCGGCGATGACGCTGTCTCCGCTTCAGAAATTCTCGGCCTGACGCTCACCAGTCGCGACAAAAACGCCGAAAACCCGCTGGCCATGGCTGGTTTTCCGCACCCGGCACTTGATCAATACCTGGCCAAGATCATCGCCGCAGGCCGTCGCGCTGCTGTCTGTGAACAGATGGAAGACCCGAAAACGGCCACCGGCTCGGTCGTAAAGCGAGACATTGTGCGCGTTGTCACCCCCGGCACGCTCACCGAAGATTCGCTGCTCGACCCCCGCACCGCCAACCATATCGCCGCCGTATTTGAATACCGCGGCAAAATGGGCCTGGCTGTAGCCGAACTTTCCACTGGCCGATTTTCTGTAACCAGCCTGCAAAAACTCGAACTGGTCGAAGAACTGGCCCGCCTGGCACCCTCCGAACTGGTCGTCTGCGAAACGCAGGTCGAAAGCTCATGGCTCAAGGCCCTTCGCGGCCAATTCACCACGCTTGTTTCCCCCCGGCCAAGTTGGGACTTCCTGCCCGACCGTGCCCTGAAAACTCTCTGCGAACAATTCGGCACCAAAACCCTGAGCGGCTTCGGCATCGACGACGATGGCCACGAAATCCCCGCCGCTGGCGCCATGATCGCCTATCTGCTTGATACGCAGAAAGCCGCACTGAAGCATTTTCATCAAATCACCGCCTATTCCCGCGACTCCATTCTCGGCCTCGACCCCAACACCCGCCGCGCCCTTGAGCTGACCAAAACCATTCGCGAAGGCCGCCGCGATGGCTCGCTGCTGGCCGTAATCGATCGCACCCAGTCGCCCATGGGTGCCCGACTGCTGGGCGAATGGCTGGCCGCGCCGCTGGTTGACCTGACCGAGATCGTTGCCCGCCACGACGCCGTGAGCGAGCTGGTCACGAAAGCCGAAATTCGCGACACCATTCGCCGCTGGGTCGGCGAAGTGGCTGATCTGGAACGCCTGGCCGCACGTGTTGGCACCGGTCGAGCCACGCCCCGCGATTTGCTCGGCCTGGGCCGAACCTTGATGATCCTGCCAGAAATCAAGCAGATTCTGGGGCGCACACAGGCCGACCTGCTCCGCCGGCTCGACGACGCTCTGGAGCTTTGCCCCGAGATTCGCTCGGCCATTATCAGTGCCATCGCCGATAATCCGCCCAATAACCCACGCGATGGCGGCGTGATTCGCGAAGAATATCACCCACTGCTGGACGAACTTCGCGACGCAGCCCGGGGCGGCAAAAACTGGATCGCCCAGTATCAGGCTGAGCAGATTCGCGAAACCGGCATCCCCAGCCTCAAGGTCGGCTTCAACAAGGTTTTTGGCTACTATGTTGAGATAACAAATGTCCATTCGTCGCGAGTGCCGCCCACTTACATTCGTAAGCAGACCGTCAAAAATGCTGAACGCTACATCACGCCCGAGCTGAAAGAATACGAAGACAAAGTTCTGCGTGCCGAAGAACGTGCCCGCGAGCTGGAATATGAGCTGTTTCAGGCCCTTCGCGACCGCGTGGCTGCCGAAACACCGCGCCTGGTGCAGGCCGGCGGCGTGCTGGCCGCACTCGATACCCTGGCCGCTCTGGCCGAACTGGCCGTCAGCCAGAACTATGTGCGCCCGATGATGGTCAAAGAGCCTGTCCTGAAAATCGTCGCCGGCAGGCACCCCGTGCTTGATGCCCGCTTAAACCGTGGCATGTTTGTGCCGAACGACACCACACTTGGCCCTGAAGAAGGTTCTGTCCTGCTGATCACCGGCCCGAACATGGCCGGCAAGAGCACTTACATCCGTCAGGTGGCACTGATCACCATTCTGGCCCAGATGGGCTCGTTCGTGCCGGCGGCTGAAGCAACAATCGGGCTGACAGACCGCGTGTTTGCCCGCGTTGGTGCTGCCGACGAACTGGCGCGGGGTCAATCAACTTTTCTGGTAGAAATGTCAGAAACGGCCAATATCCTGCACAATGCCACCGAAAAAAGCCTGGTCATTCTCGACGAAGTCGGCCGGGGCACTTCGACATTCGACGGAGTCTCGCTGGCCTGGGCCATTACTGAATTTCTGCACGATTTCGCTCGATGCCGGGCCCTTTTTGCCACGCATTATCACGAGCTGGTTGATCTGGAAAAAAGCTGCCCGGGGCTGCGCAATGCCAATGTCGCAGTTGAAAACCAGAATGGCGAAATTGTTTTCATGCACCGCATCATCCCTGGCGGCGCCGACCAATCGCACGGCATCCACGTGGCCCGTCTGGCGGGCGTGCCTCAGCCGGTGCTTGACAGGGCCCGGCAAATTCTGGAACAGCTTGAATCGCAGCATTCAGCCATGAGCCAGGCCGCCGCCGCGACTCATGTCGTGCCACAGTCATCAGGGGCTGATTCTAAGGCAAGTTCGGCCAGGCCCCGCGCCAAAACTGCCCGGGGGCTCACTGGCAGCCTTTTCGCCGCCATTCCCGACCCGCTTGTAGATGAAATCGCGGCGGTTGATCCGGAATTAATATCTGGCGAAGCAGCCATCGAGCTGCTGCGCCGCTGGAAGAAGCTGGTTTGAAATAGTTTCTGTTTTTTTCCAATCATTCGATTGGCCATGCATTAAATGATTGGTATTCTTGAATTATCGTATCTCAGTTGGAAATCAATTTTTATCCTCAGAACTTGGCAGATCCACCGCGTCCTGCTGGAGGTAATGGAGCAACTGCAAATGAATTTGCAAGTGGTCGCTCAGTAAAAGTGTATGACAAGACATAACCATCCCAAAACAAATAATTGGCTTGAAAATTCCAGGTGACCTTCCATTGAACGATAACATTATCATACCCAATAATTTTACCGTTGTATTTCCATTCTACAGAGTTAAGAATTTTAAATGAACGATCCTGAGCATTGTAGTCGAGCCACTGTATATGGTGATTTTCTTCGTATGAAATTATATCGTTATCATTCCAGATGTTCTTTTGGTACCATAATCTCAATAAAGCCGGATCTAATTTTGCAGTCGCCGCTCTGAAGTCGCCTAATTGAATTGAATCCGGGTCGGAAAATTCTCTGATTCTTGCGTGACCACTATTTGCATGGCTCAGTACAAATTGGCTCTGATAAAATGAAAAAAAGACTAGGTTCTGTTGACATTAATCTTGACAAATTGAAGGAGTTAGGCATTCTATGGCCACCTAAAACAAAGGAGGCCTCTCAGGATGAGACGTTACGCAATTACAGAAGCTCAATGGAATGTCATCAAAGACCATATGCCGGG
>JBEITT010000146.1:0-9111 GCA_040374745.1 Planctomycetaceae bacterium
TTGATCTCGCCGAATAAGACAAATTATGCTGGCAACGTTGGTGATGAACGCATGATTGTGCGACCCAATGGCATGTTTGGCAACAAACCTATTGGATTACAAACAACTACGGATGGGCTTTCAACAACGGTTGCCATGAGCGAGATGCTGGTCGGCCGAAAAAATTCAGAGTATCGACTACGAACAATTTATAAATCATCGTTGAAATTATGGGGTGACACCAATAATTTGGAACTTTTTACATCGCGATGTCGCGACTTGATTTACTTTACTCCCAACTTCGGAATGAATAAAGGCGAAATCTGGATGTTTGGGCAACGGTACCAGACTTTGTACAACCATATCATGCCACCGAATCTGCCGAGCTGCAACTTTGTTGCCGGCACACTCTCTTCCGTTGGAAGTTCCGTGACGGCGACCAGCCTCCACTCTGGCGGAGTCAACGCCCTCTTCGCCGATGGGCACGTCCAATTCGTCAAACAAACCATCCAAGCCAACATTTGGCGAACCATCGGCACACGCAATGGCGGAGAAATAGTCTCAGCGGATGAGTTTTAAAAGAATTATTTTGAATGAGTCAATCGCTTTTTCGACTCAGGTTGCAAATTCATACCCGGGACCGTTTTATTTAGCTTCGTACCAGGCAACTGCTTCATTCAACTATTGTTGGGCAGCTTTTCGAAAATGAATGCTGAAACTCATTCATTCGCTCGCTTGTTTAACGAGGCTTTCACTTTGTCCCAACTTACAAGTTCTTCAGGATGTTCATTGTCATCCTCGCGTCGTTGCAAGAGAATTTGATTTTGCATATCAGACAATCTTTCATCTTCAGGCCCCGATTTGGGCGGCAGCACGGGTTCGAATCCCGTTGGGGTCATTTTATATCTTGATTTGATTGACTTCTTCAGTTTGAAGGGGGTAGTCAGATTAATCACGACAACTGCTGTCATACGTTTTGTGATTTTTGGGAATTTAAAAAATTCTCACCGTTTGCCTATTGTAACTGGTTGCGGATTTGTTCTAATGAACCTAAGTCAATCAGGCGACGCTTCTTTGAATCACGCACCCAAAATGAAAGGTTGGTAACTATGCCGGTTTGTAAGTACGTTCTCTCGATGGCTATGATTTTGGCTTTCTCAGCCACACACTCTGTTTCGGCAGCTTACACATGGTCGAACATCTCGCCCACCGCAGGAACTGGTGTGGATGCTACAACACAACAACTCACTGCGAAAGTGGAATGGGATCCAAGTGATAGTCCAGTGACTTCTATAGGTGTCACAGTTATAGTTCTTGGTGGGGGAACAAATGTGACTTACCCGACAATGTCAACAACATTTTCTACCTCAGATGCTACACTTGATGGCTCCGTAAATTTTTCACCAAGTCTACCGTCAGGCACTAACGTCCTAATTACATTCATGGCGATCACTAGCTCGAATTACAGCACAGGTTACTCAGTTTTTGCCACCGTACCCTAATAACCTACCTGAATTGTTAGCCCGTTGCACTATGGATAATACCGACGGGCTGATTTGCCTTGAAGAATTTGGCTTCATTAAGGATACGAGCAAAAAGCCATGATTTATCAAAAAAAAGCCTTTACACTAATCGAAGTTCTCGTGAGTGTTGCAATTATTGGAATCTTGATCGCCTTGCTTTTGCCGGCAGTCCAGGCGGCTCGATCAAGCGCCAGGCGCGTGCAATGCGTAAATAACCTGAAGCAATTTGGCCTCGCCTTGCATCATTATTCAAGCAATTCCGGGTGTTTTCCTGCCGGGAGTAATCCATTTGGTTACTCTTTCCATACAGCGTTGTTGCCATCGCTTGAACAAACGGCTCTTTATCATCTGATTAATTTTCAAAATTTCGCGCCTGTGGAGCAGTATATGAATACAACGGCGATGCAAGCCAATAAAGTTTTTTTGCGATGCCCGGCGGACTCGGTATCAAATCAGGTTGGCGTTTTCGATTTCCCGGGCCCGCATTATGTAAACTATGTCGGTAGTCTCGGTGATGAGAGCAAATCCCTTGGTGAATCCAATGGAATATTCGATTTCAAACCTGTTTCTACGGCGTCTGTCGTGGACGGCACATCGCAAACAATCGCCATGTCTGAATTTCTCGTCGGTCAAAAAGATCAAGTAGATCGCCTTCGGACGATTTTTCTGCCAAATGATTTTCAAAACGGCAAAACGGCCAATCTTGACGAGTTTTGCGACCGTTGCAGAAATCTGCGCGACGTGGCTCCGATGCCTGGAATGTACAAAGGCGCCTTTTGGCTGATCGGTAGCCGCGACAACACTCTTTACAATCACGTTTTGCCACCAAACCAGCCAAGTTGTCGTAACGTCTCAGGCTCTCCTTTTACAGCCGGCTCGATCACGGCCACCAGCCTTCACCCTGGCGGCGTAAACACGCTTTTTGCCGACGGGCACGTACAGTTTGTGAAAAAATCCATTGACGCCAAAGTCTGGCGAGCTATTGGCACCCGCAATGGCGGGGAAGTTGTCTCGGCTGGGGATTATTAATCAATTTTTTTCAACCTTGTAGCTCAGCTTTCCCGCAGCTTGAAGATCTCTGATTTTCGACTGTCCCAAGCCATCACGTCATCCTCAGCCAGTCGCCACCACTAGTTCCCTTTCGAATCGGCCAAGCTCGCGTTCTTCTGGATGATCATCCAGAATGACCCCCAGATTGCATCCAAAAGCTGCATACGTTCAGACAGTGGCCAGCCACTCAGTTTTTCAAAATATTATCTCGGTTCATCAATCACCTGGCCTATTCCACGTGAAACTCCACATACTCAGCCCCCTGCACGGTCTGGTTCCATTCGGCCATCAATAGTTGCTGCCAGTGTCATGTCACTGATGACGTTCGTCATGGCACGCGATCGTGAAAGCAGCCAGTCAACCGCCAGCAGAAGCGGCACGATATCCTGCGGCAGGCCAACCGTGGCCAGAACAATCGTCAGGCTGATCAGGCCGGCGTCAGGCACTCCGCCAATGCCAATGCCCGCAATAATGCAACTGGCGGCCGCCAGGGCCTGTTGGCCAATCGTCAGCGAAATGCCCTCATACTGGGCCACAAAAAGCACGGCCATGGCTTCATAAAGCAAAATACCATCGTTATTCAGATTTGTGCCGACACAAGCCGCCAGCCGGGCCGAGGTTTTTGAGACGCCCAACTTCTGCTCAAGGGCAATCAGGGTGTCTCTCATGGTGGCCAGGCTGCTTGATGTGCCCAGAGCCACCGTTACCGGATGCCGCGCCGCTGCCCAGAATTGCCGAAGGCTGTAGCGGGTGGAAGAGACGATCCAGAACTGATAGACCACGACGATTTGCAGCAGCAGGCCAGAAAGCACCACCAGCACATAAGGCCCCAGCAGGGCCAGCTTGCCCAGGCCGCCTTCGCCCACGGCCCTGGCCACCACGCTGAAGACTGCCAGCGGCACAAGCATGACCACCCATCGCATGACTTGCTGAATGGCTTCAAAACCGGTCACCACCGCGTGCTCAAGCGAAACGTAATCGGCCCGCCCCTGGCTCTGCTGAAATTTCTGCACGCTTCGCAGGGCAGCACCCGCCACCACGGCCAGCAGCACAATTGAGATGACCTGATTTTCAAGAAACGGCTGCACGATGTTGTCAGGAATGTAGGCAAGAATGTCCTTCACCGGCTCAATCTTGCGGTCGGTTGGTTTGATAGTCGCCGATTTGGCCGATTCGGTAAGCTCGCTTGATGGCTTCCAGCCCACGCCGGGCTGAATCACATTCGCGAGTGTCAGACCGATCGCCACTGCACAAAATCCATTGATGATCGCAATGCGCAGCATTCGCCGGGCCTGCTTCCAGGTGATTTCCGTTTTCAGGAACGATTCAATCACAGCAAAGAGAATCAGCGGCCCGGCCAGGGTTTTGATCATGCCGATGATCTTCGACCCGACCAGCCCGAGAATCGCCGCACTTTTGCCCATGGCCAGGCCCACAACCACGCCCAGCACCATGGCAATGAGAATGCGCCTGATGGCCGAAAGGTCGGGTGTTGACCGCTCGGCGTCAATCACATCGCCGGCGCTGTTGGCATCATATTCAGCTATTCCCTGAGGCTCGTTCTGGTTCGATGTCATTTTGCAGCGGGCCCCGGGTGGTTGTCAGAAGCATTAGGGGTGATTAAGGGCAGGGGAGTCTGTGGCGAACTGGCCAGGCCGCCATGCAAAGTTTATTTTTCAGATATTTAAGCCGTAGTCAGCCCGGCCAGTGATTTCACGTGAAACGTGGCCGACTCAACAAGTTTCTCGACATTGTAGCCGCCTTCAAGAAGGCTGACGATGCGGCCGCCGCACCAGGTATCGGCTACTTGCATGACTTTTCGCGTCAGGCGGATGTAGTCTTCACTTTCAAGATTCAGGCCGCCCACGGGGTCAAGCCGATGGGCATCGAACCCTGCTGAAATGACGACAAGCTGCGGCTTCATTTTATCAGCGGCTTTTTCAAGCATGGCCTCGAAGGTGTCGTGAAATTTGCCGGCGGGTGTCGAAGCGGGCAGGGGGGCGTTCCAGGTGTAGCCCAGGCCTTTGCCAGAGCCGGTGTCGTCGGCCCGGCCGGTGCCGGGGTAGAACGGGAAGCGGTGAATTGAGAAGAAGCCGACGCGATTATCATCGTAAAAAATTTCCTGAGTGCCATTGCCGTGATGGACATCGAAATCAACGACGAGCACGCGGTCAAGCCCCAGCACGTCGCGGGCGTGGGCGGCTGCCACTGCCGCCGTGGCAAAAATGCAGAAGCCCATGGCCGCCTTTGGCCGGGCGTGGTGGCCGGGCGGACGCACCGCACAGAATGCCTTGCTGGAGTCGGGCCCGGTTGATCTGGCAACCTTTTCGACAGCTGCCACAGCGGCTCCGGCAGCCAGGCGGGCGGCGGGCAGCGACCCTGCGGCGAGAAAGGTGTCGGGGTCGAGCATGATTGGCTTGTCGTCGAGGGCCCGATGCGACTCGGTTTCGACATCGTCAAGATAATCAGCTGAATGGACTCGCTTGAGTTCAGCCAGAGCTACTTCGGCGAAAGCCCCACGGCGGGCGTGGTCGAAGAGTTTGATGGAGTCCCAGTGATCAAGCAGGCTGGCCAGGCGGGCAGGTTTTTCCGGGTGCCCGGCAGGCGTGCGATGCTCAGTCATTCGCCGGTCGGTATAAATCGTTATCATTTTGTGGCAAGCCTGTGCATGTTGGCCCTGAGGGTGTCATTATTATTATGATAATGAAGTGGCCGGGAGTCGATGAGCCAGTTGTGTAATCCCGCAAAGAAAATGCCTGTCGAACAATCGCGAAAAATTCTGCTGCTGATTCTGGCCTTCGGCCTGCTGGTGCGCATTGGCACACCCGCAACGCTCTCTCTCGACCACTTCGACGAAGGAATTTATGCTCTGGCGGGGCAGTGGCCATTTCAGCCCGGCGGGCTGGCGAAATTAGACCCCAGCGTCATTCCCTATGGTCCACCGGTCACGCCGGTGCTCATCGGGCTTTGTTCGTTTGTGCTGGGCGGCCCTTCTGACTTCGCCGCGATTTTACCGGGCATCATCAGCGGGACATTTGCCATTTGGCTGACACGGAATTTTTGCCGGCGACTTTTGGGTGACGAAGCCGCCCTGATTGCAGCAACGCTGGTCGCCTTTTCAGGCATGGCAATAGCCTTCAGCCGCACCGCCCTGACAGACACGCCCCTTGCCTGCCTGTGGCTGTTGGCAATGATCGCCGGCATGAAATTTCTGGAAAAACCAAGCCTGAAAAATGCATTCGCCATGGGGCTGTGCGTGGGCCTGTGCCAACTGACAAAATATAATGGTGCCCTGACAGGCCTGATTATTGCCACAACAGCCGTTCTTGATTTTGGTTTTTCATTCATGAGGAAAAAGCCGGAATGGAGATTGTTTCAGCAGCGAATTATGCTTGGCACTTTCGGCGCCCTGATTGCATTTCTGGTTTATCTGCCCTGGTTGATGTATGTCGAGAATCATGGTGGCTACCGGTCGCTGCTTAATCATCATTCAGGCTATGTCAAACCGCTTACAAGCTGGCCATCTAACCTGAAAATGCAATTGGTGCAGGCATGGGCTTTTGACCAGTTTATTCCATTGAAACTGCTGCTGGGAATAATACTTTTATTGCTTGTGATTGCATTTCAAAAACAGTTTGCTGTGCGGGCCAAAAATGAAACCCAAAGCTCGCCATTGAATCTGCTTCCTAATGTTTCACCACTGCTTATTTCAATAATATTAGTGCCGAATGCGGCGTGGGTAGTTTCAATCATGAGGCTGCCGGGATTATTGAAATCAGAGAGAATTGGGAATCGGCTACTGGCCGTGTGGTTTGCCATGATGTCGATCATCACGCCGGTTTATCATCCTTATGCAAGGCTGTGGCTGCCGGCGCAAATGGCATCGTTCTGCATTGCTGCATTAATATTGGCCGAAACGATTGAGTCAAAGCGTGGAGAGAAAACAATGAAGCGAAGCACGATTGCCAGTTTCGCTATTTATTTGCTCACCCCCGCACTCATTTCACTTGCCATTAATGAATATCATTTCAAATCAAATTCCAATCTCGCCAAGAATATCTATGCGGGCAGGGGTGGGCTTAAGCGACAGGTGCAGACCCTGATGCCTGAAATAAGCCAGGCCATGGCTCGGGGTCGGGTTGAAATGCTTGTCAGCCCGGCGGTTCGCTGGCACCTGATGGGCTCGCTTGAAACGGGCAGGGCAAGGGGGGCACTGGCCAGCCTGCCTTCTTTGAATAACTGGTCGGGCCAGGCAACGCTGCTTTTGGACCAGAGCCTGGTGAGCGAAGCCGAAATAAGTCAGCTTTCGGCATTATTACAAAATCGAATCTCAGCCGCTGCCGGCCCACCGCCGGCCACTCAGGATCGCGGACTGATCACCACGCTTGACATTCAGCCCGACGCACCCATTAAAGCCACCCTGCCCCGAACCGACCTTCTGCTGGTTCCATAATTTTTCAACCGCTGAAAGCCACACACCAACGGCATTTCGGGCAATCTGGATAATCTTCGTAAAATTCAGGCTGAACTTTCTGTATGAAATTTGCCGATTTTAGTTGGTAGAGGGATTGTCTCAGTGGGCGTGCCTGTCAGGGCAGTGGTTGAAAAGAGGCAAAAATCCTTGAGAACCTGGCAGGATGCCAGGCGTGAAAACAGGCTGAGCATTCATTTTTCGAAGGATCGAAAAAGTGGCCAGGGTCATAGCCGTATCGAACCAGAAGGGCGGGGTGGGCAAAACCACTACTGCCATTAACGTGGCTGCCGGGCTTGCCATGGCCGGGCGAAAGTCGCTGGTGATTGATATCGACCCCCAGTGCAATGCCACCAGCGGCCTTGGTATCGAGCCCGTGGCCAAACACCCGCTGCTTTCAGGCAAGCGGCTGGCCGAGCAGGTGGAAGGGACGTCGCAAGAAAATCTTTTCGTGCTTCCAGGTTCGCAAAGCCTGACTGATGCCGACGCCCTTTCAAATATAAACAAGCAGCGGGCGGGCGAATTTCGAAAGCAGATTCGTGAAGATCTGGGCCGGGTCGATTACATTCTGATCGATTGCCCGCCATCGCTGGGGCAGTTGACGCGTGCCGCCCTGGCTGCGGCCGACGAGCTTTTTATTCCGATCCAGTGCGAATATTTCGCAATGGAAGGGCTGAGCCAGATTATTGAAATGGCCAAACAGTCAAAAAAACAGGATAACCCCCGGCTTGAGATTGGCGGCATAGTGCTGACAATGTTCGACCCGGCACTTGAGCTGGCTCGCGAGGTTGCGACAGAAGTGAGAGGTTATTTTGACGGCGTGGTTTTCGACTCGCTGGTGCCGCGTGATGTGGCCGTGAGCGAAGCACCCAGCCATGGAGTTTCGGTGCTGCAGTATGCGCCCAGATCACGTGGAGCCTGGGCCTATAGTGAACTTGTCATGGAGATGATCGACAATGAATAAGAAACGACTTGGTCGCGGGCTCGACGCACTTCTGGGCCGCGAAGAGGGGGGCTTTGAGCCTTCAAGCTGGGATTCGGCCGGCGACCTGCAGCAGATCTCCGTTGACTCGATTGATACCAACCCTTATCAGCCGCGGCGCCATTTCGAGGCTTCCGAAATCTCGGCCCTGTGCGAAAGCCTGAAGCAGCATGGCATGCTGCAGCCTGTGATAGTGCGTCAGGTGGGCGATCGCTATCAGCTGATTGCTGGCGAACGCCGGTTCAGGGCTGCAAAGCAGGCACATCTGCATGAAATTCCGGCCAGAGTGATGGATCTTGACGACCAGCGAGTGTGCGAAATCGCCATGGTCGAGAACCTTCAGCGAGAAGATCTGAACGCCATTGAGAAGGCCCACGCCTTCAAGGCATATCTTGACCAGTTCGGGCTGAAGCAGGATGAACTGGCCGAGAAACTGGGCATTGAACGTTCGACCGTGAGCAACATGATTCGCCTGCTTGAACTGCCTGAAGACGTGCATGTGGCGGTGGGCATGAAGCTGATCAGCATGGGTCATGCCCGGGCACTGCTGGGCCTTGATTCGGCCGAAGCCCAGATTGCGGCCATGAATCGGATTATTGACGAAAGTCTGAGTGTTCGCCAGACCGAAGCCATGGTGGCGACAGGCGAACCGACCCCGGCAAAGCCCCGGCCGAAAAAGGCGGAAGGCGAAGTTGAAACTGCCCCTGAGGCGGAGCGGCCCGAGCATGTGCTGAATTTCGAGCGGATTTTTCAGGAACGGCTTGGTCTTGCGGCCCAGGTGAAACTGAAGAAGGGCGAGGCAGGGCAGGTGATTATTGCCTTTAAGACTGCCGACGAATGGGAAAAACTGAATGCGATGCTTGCCGGCATGGCAGGTTGATTAATGAAATATCAGCAAATTTGGCTGATGTCTATTGACTGCCCAGCCGATAAACAGTATAAATAAAGTCAGAAGAGTTGATTATATCAATTTTTCTGGTGACGGGGCGTAGCTCAGCCTGGCTAGAGCGCCTGCTTTGGGAGCAGGAAGTCGGAGGTTCAAATCCTTTCGCCCCGACTAACGCATCAGGTTATATAGCAAGAAATTACAGCTTGCTGCCTGACAA
>JBEITT010000040.1:0-43613 GCA_040374745.1 Planctomycetaceae bacterium
CGCCCGACTGATCGGTAATCAGAATTATCTTTTGTAATTGCCATTTCCAGATCAGTAGCCTGCTGATAGAGCTTTGCCGACCAGTGCAGCATTCGAGATCGGCCATCGGCGCTGGAAGGTGGGAAGTAATCCCATGAATTTTCAAGATTGGCCCATGTCCCGAATGAGCGGATATGGCTCGACATAAGCGATTTTTGATATTCAGCAAATCGATTGTTCGATTGTAATGAGTGATAATCTTGACTAAACAGTTTCGAGCCGAAAGTCAGTGCCAATAACAATAAAATAATTTTAAAGGCTTGATATTTCATAGTCTCATGACCCCAGGAATTGATTGGTAACAGAATATTCATCGACGAATTAAAACTGGTGATTAAAGCCGGAACCTCCAAAACTTGCCTGATTAACTGATGAAACTCAAATTATCCTTCTCTTCGGTATATTTTCTGCGGTTTAGCTTTTATTGAGACATCTGCGAGTATCGTTTCTGTGTGTTCAGATCCATTAAAACTTAAAAGAGTGGGTGTTTCGCCGTCCATCGTTTCAATGTGCACTGGTCGTTGCCAGATACGATTCAGGTTTTCCAGGGCAATTCGAGCGTAATCAAATCGCAGACCAAGGCTGCCGATCGTTCGGTGTGTTAAATATAATTCACCGCGATTGAGATAATTGCCATCGCTGACATGAATGATTGGCTGGCCAAAATTTGTCAGCGAGAAAAGCAGTCTTTGTTTTATTTGCGGGAATTCACGGCTTTCCACTTCATAAGTACCGGATTCATCATTCAGGCCAAAGCTGAACAATTTGTGGCGGTGGCAGAATTCAGGTGTCAGAAACTCATCGATAAAAGTAATGTCATTATGTATTCTGCGCACTTCAAATATTTTTTTCTGCCCAAGCCCAAGATACTGGTCCCAATCTGACAGTTTCTCACGGTCGTTACATTCTTCCCAAGATTTGCCGAACTGACCAAGATTCCATCTCATTTCAATATCCCGAAACAATTCAATACCAAGCTTGTATGGATTTAGTTGACCTTCAGCATTGGCCATGGCCCCGCTGTGCCTTTCGGCATAGTCCACAAGTTCGGAAGAATCAAGACAATGCCTTGTCATGATGATTGAGTGCCAATAGCTCGCCCAGCCTTCATTGATGATCTTTGTCTGCCCCTGTGGTGCAAAATAACAGGCTTCATCGCGAATTATTTCAAGGATGTCATGTTGCCATCTTCTTAAAGGTGCATTATTCAGTAAAAAGAGCAACACATCGCGCTCGGGTTGTTCCGGGAATCGCTTTGGACGGTTCTGTTTCTGTTTAATATAATCAAATTCAGATTTCAATAATTCGGGCGGATTCACAAATGGATCAAGATAAGCCTTGGATGGCAGGCGTCCGGGTGACGAGATTTCATCTCCAGCTTTATCAAGTTCAAAATCATCTATTGAGCCCCGCTGAATTACATCGGAATGAATATCAATCAGGTTTTCCAGTGAAAGGCAACAATCGATAAACGATTCAACAGCATTTTCGCCCTCGGTTTCAATTATTTCTTTTATTCGATTGGCATTTTTTGCCATCTGGTCGATCATGTTCCTGTTGGTGTGTGTAAAATAACAATTATTTTTAAAAAAATCGTTATGGGCATAAACATGGGCCATTACCAATTTCTGGTCAACTAACGGATTTGATCGTAGCAGATAGGCATAACACGGGTTGTTGTTAATTACCATTTCATAAATTTTCTGGAGCCCGTATTGGTAGCCCTTAGTGAACTGGTCGAATTCCATGCCGAATCGCCAGTGCGGATAACGCATAGGAAAGCCACCAAGTGCCGCGACTTCAGTAATCTCATCGTAATCCAGAACTTCAAAAATGGTTGGAAAAAAGTCAAGGCCATACGATGATGCGTAGATTTCAATTTCCCGCTGAAGGCACTGTAGATCTGGGTTAAGTCGATGATTTTTCCAGCTCATGATGCCGCCTCATTGGCCATGGCCAAGAATTTCGTGAATAGATCGCTCAATATCGTCCCGAGTAGTGATTTCTGACATTACAAGACGATTATTATTCTCAAATGTTGATTTCAATAATTTCTGGAATTCGCCGCTGCTGTAAGAAGTTTGAGCCTGCACGTAAGAAAACTGATTTACAACCGGTAGAATCTGATCTCTGAGTATTTCAATACAAACAGGATTATCCTCACCCCAGTTATCACCATCAGAAAATTGCATTATGTAAATATTCCACTCAGTTTCTGGATAATTCTGCGAGATAATATCAGATATAATTCTGTAACCAGAGCTGATTCTTGTTCCGCCCGATTCACGTATCTGGAAAAACAGGCTTTCATCAACCTCTCTTGCCAGGGCGTCGTGAATGATGAAGCGGCGGTCAATTTCTTTATAATGACGCTTTATCCAGAGATCAATCCAGAAAGCCTGCTGACGCAGAATAGCTTTATGTTCATCGGTCATTGAGCCTGAAACATCCATGAGATAGATGATGACAGCGGCAGATCTTGGCGAGGGCAGACTCGTCCAGGATCGGTATCGAAGGTCTTCGCGGATTGGAACGATTCGTGGGTCGGAAGGCTGGTATTCGCCGGTAGCCAGTTGGCGTTTGAGTGCTTGACGATAGGTTTTCGGGAAATTTCGAAGCCCGGCTGGCCCGGTATTACGAATACTATTGTATTTATCTTTCATTTCAAGCAGTTTCTCAGCCCCTTTTGGTTGAATTCTGGGCAATTTCAATTCATCACCAAATAGATCCGCCAACTCTTCAAGAGCCATTTCTACTTCCATGATGTGCGAACCGGGCGCATCGCCAGCCCTTCCTGCACCATTTGGATCAGGGCCCTGTGCGATATGGTCGCCTGTTCCGCTGCCCACTCCACCTGAGTTTCGCGAACCGAAACGAAAAGTTGGAATTTCAATCCGTGGAATCGGTATGGCTATATATTCGCCGGCCTGGCGGCCAATCATATCTTCCTCAGTAATATATTTTCGAAGTTCGCTTCGAACCTTGCCACGCACAATCAGGCGAAACCGATTCAGGTCGTTTTCAATATGTCTCGCCATGCTTTTATGTATTTCTTTATTTTGACTTTATGGAGAATATTTGATTAAGAATTGACCGAAAAGATTATCCACTGCGGGCCTGTTTTATTTCGCCCCGAGCAAAAATACTGGCTACATAATGCAATACATCGTTTGCAGATGCTTCGTCGTAGCCGTAGTAGCGCATCAGGCGACTTCTGACAATTTCGATTTTTTCCTGAGTCTCTCTGTCGATTTCATTGGTAACGATGCTCGTTAGCCTGATTGCATCTTTCTGGTCTTGAAAAAGTTTCATTTCAAGAGCCCGCTGGAGTCTTTCGTTCGTGCGATAGTCAAATTTCCTGCCGTCGATGGCCAGTCCGCCTATGTAATTCATGATCTCCCGACGAAAATCTTCCTTGCGGCTTTCGGCAATTTCAATTTTTTCTTCGATCGAACGCATCAGTCGTTCATCTGCTTCTTCAGGCTGGCCTGTGAACCTGTTTCGAACTTTTTCTCGCCTGGTGTAGGCTTTGACATGATCGATGTAATTGTTGCAGAGACGCGAGAGTGCCTCCTCATCAGCAGCCACCGCCCGTTGAACTTCATTTTTCAAAATCTCATCGTATTCTTCTCTCACAACTCGCAGGAGTTGGCGATAGTAGGATTTTGTCTCCTCGCTTGTAATCAGCGAATGGTGTTTCAGACCTGACTCAAGCTCGTTCAGCACCATAAATGGATTAACATTTGGCTCGTCGGCATAGGCGACCAAAGCGTTGGATATTTTGTCCTGAACGTAGCGAGGGCTGATGCCCAGCATGCCTTCGCGTCTGGCTTCTTCATGCAGTTCTCTAACATGATCTTCAGTAAAACCCGGAACGACCTTCCCATTATAAAGTTTCATTTTCTGAAGCGTAGTCAGGCTGGCGTTTCGTGGTGTTTCAAGTCTTGTGAGTATAGCCCACATGGCTGCGATTTCCAAAGTGTGGGGTGCTATTGACTTCTTAACGAAACGTGAATTGTAATCCTTTTCATATATTTTCATTTCATCATCCAGACGAGTTACATAAGGAACATCGATTTTCACTGTGCGATCTCGCAATGCTTCCATAAACTCATTGTTCAACAATTTGCGATATTCAGGTTCATTTGTATGGCCAATAATCACCTCGTCGATGTCGGTCTGGGCAAATTTCTTTGGCTTAATTCGTTGTTCCTGACTTGCGCCGAGAAGATCATAAAGAAATGCAACATCAAGTTTTAATACTTCCACAAATTCAATTAGTCCGCGATTGGCAATATTAAACTCTCCATCAAAATTAAAGGCCCGTGGGTCTGATTCGCTGCCGAATTCCGCAATCTTGCGATAGTTTATATCACCAGTCAGTTCGGTGGCGTCCTGGTTTTTTTCGTCCTTGGGCTGAAATGTACCAATCCCTACTCGATCAGCTTCAGAAATAATGAGACGTCGCACTACCACATCATCAAGGACTCTGGCCCAGTCGTTATTATATTTTGCAAGCCGTTCACGAAATTGAAAGCGACAGAAGGGGTCAAGTTCGCCCCGAATCTGAATTCTGTAAGAGGAGTCGAGGGTATTTGAGTTTATCTCTTTTAGAAAAGCCGCACGAAGTTCTGTCGGGATGAGTCGCAGAGGCTCTTCATGCATTGGGCAGGGGACCAGCGAAAATGAGCCATCCGGCTGATAATCTTTCCAGCTGAAAGTGTAAAGTGCGCCGGCGTCGGTACGGCTGTAATCCTCGAGCCCTCGTTTCATGAGCCTGACGATGGTGCTTTTTGAGGAGCCCACCGGGCCATGCAGAAGCAGAACGCGTCGCTGTGTGCCATACCCACGGGCGGCCGATTCAAGCACCTGTACCAGACTTGCCAGAGTGCGATCGAGCCCGAACACGGCGTCATGGCCACCACCGAAGGGGTCGTCAAAGAAGCGGTATCGCGTGATTTTTTCTCGGTTCATGATCTTCTCCTCAGTACCATGGGAGATGATCATGTCGTAAAGTCTTTCGTGAGCGTTGCGGGTTACTCGCGGATTTGTCCGGATGATCTCAAGATAGTCAGCGAAAGTGCCAGACCATTCTTCACGCGTGCGGTTCGGCAATGGATTTTGCCCGGCAAACTGATTGATTAACTCTCGTCCGCTGAAACTCATCGCCGGGCCTCCATTTATGATTCCGCCCCGCTATTAAATGGATGAATTATCAGGCTGTCAAGCTGTAACAATCAGGAAAAACGGATAATATGTGATAATTAACTAGCCAAGTGTCTTTTCTCAAAGCGGCTATTGGCTTTTCCTGAATTCAAATCCCGACTTTGGTTCTTCGTAAAGACGCAGAAAACGGTAATACACTTCAAGTGTGAGAGTGGCAAGGGCGGTGCAATAGACGCGGCCGCCATACGTGCCCCACTGGCTGTCGTCAGGGTCCCAGCTACCGGTTTTATGTCCCTCTGATTTTTGTTTTTTGACGATGCGGTCACGCACCAGACCATTCCATTTTTCCCAGTCCTGACCGCCCTGCTGATACATCGCAAGGGTGCCGTAATACCAGTAATAAAGGTTGTATGGATCTCGGTCGGGGCCATGATTCAGCAGGTAGTCGGCTGATTCACGGCTTCGGTTGAGGCTGGGGTCAATATTCAGGAAAAAGCGGCAAAGCCAGGCTTCTGCAGTCATGGTTGGTGTTGCTTCCTTCCATGGCTGATATTTAGCCAAGCCACCATTTTTGCCATCGCCCACAGCATCAAGCCAGGCCTGAATTCCGCTGATTGTTTTTGGAGGTACATTCATCCCCAGCGATCGACCAGAACGCAGGGCCAGAACCACCCAGCCCAATATACTGGTATCACCAACCGGGGCTCCAGGTTCATAACGCCATGCCGCACCATTCTGAGCTTGGGAATTGACAAGAAACTCAACGGCACCTGAAACCGGCTTTTTCAGTCTTTCGTCGCCGGTCAGGGCATATGCCTCACATAGTGCAAGTGTGGCCATGGCATGACAATACATGCCAACTGCCACACTATTGCCTCTGAGATCGCCATCTGGCTTTTGTGTTCGGATCAGATAATCCAGCCCCCGGGCCACTGTATTGGCGTGTTTACCTTCCGTATGGGTATATCCAGCACCAAGATAGGCCAGAAGTGAGAGCCCTGTGAGAGCTGTATCGGCTTCCCAGTAAAAGCATTCACCGAAGCAGATTTCGCCTGGAGGGCAATGCACGGTGAAGCTGTCTTCATTCGGCGCAACAGTACCGTCGCGATATTTGGCAACACCACCATCCCATCGTCCATCCGTATCTTGATGCTTGCCAAGCCATTCCAGTGCCAATTCCACAGCTTTTTCGCTTTCTGCTGAAGCACCTGCCTTGATAGCAAGTTGGGCTCGATCAGGGTCGAGCCGGGAGCGGTAAACCAGTGGTATGTCTGAAATTTGACGATTAGCTGGCCGGTTGCGACGGTCAGTCAGCAAGCTGTTCTCGCCAAGGCCGGTTAAGTCGGGCCTGGGTAAATCAATTGTGACTTTGGATGTCGTCGGATTGGCGGCTATTTCAATATTTTGCCGGGGTGTCTGACTTTTCCGGATTCTAGATCGCAAATCACGATCTGGCAATGAGTTGGCTGGATTTGGCCGAGTTGTCATCGCCACAGTGTCGGCTTTGGGTGTGGTTGTGTTTGTTGATCGCGATCCTCCATCAATTTCTTTATCAAGTGAGGGAATTGGTGGAGCAAGATCTTCGACCGGCCTTGTCATTGATGGCAGGAGGTTGATTGGCTGTGAGTTCCCACTGGGCATGGCCCTTCTTGATTCGGGCGAAGGCAGATTCATCAGGCCAGGGCCAAAGTTTGCAGCAATATCAATAGAGGGCAAAGCAATTTCGGGCTTCGGAACGGCCGATTTTCGATTCAGGGGTTCACTGACGACGATGCCTGATTGATTTGATCTGGGCCTGAGAATGAGGTCGGCCGGGGTAATCAGGGGTGGCAAAGTTGCCCGAACGGATGGCCGAGCGGTAGGGCTGATTGTTGCCGAGCGTTCTTGTTCTGTTATGGCGATTGGCGATCTGGGAGGAAGAACCTCAGTTTTTTCGTTCTTATCGGAAGCAGCAGCAGATCTTGATTCCGGCAGAGTTGATTCAACGGGCAGGGCATCGGCTAAAGTAGCCTCGGGAAGTGTTGGTAAAGCCTGACTTTGTCGATCATTAAGCGAGATCAGTGACTCTGGAATTTCTGGTCGGGCGGGGAGTGTATTCAGGTCGCTGGCAATCTCAGGCAGGGCTTCACCAATTTCAGGGGGTAGAACACTCTTTCCTGCCGCTGCACCTGAACCCCGTCCTGATCTTTCCTGCGAACGGCTCTGACCGCTACCAGCCAAATTATTAAGTGATTGGTAATCAAGAATTTCCAGCGAGCGAATGCCAGCAGGAGGAGGAGGCTGATCAGGTAAAGCTGATTCGGTTTCTGCCCCGAGAATCCCCATGCCGCTACGGGCCCATTCAACGGGCTGGCCATAACGGACAAGCAGAATGTGTGCCGCTATGGAGAGCATCAGACATTTGCGAAGTGCCTTCTGCGAACCGACACCAGCCCAGACGGCAATTGCCAGACCAAGGATTGCAACCCCAAGCAGCAGCCAGGCAGCAAGGTCTGTCTGAATCAGATTTAAAAAAATGTCGAGGTCAAGGCCATTCATTGCTTGATTTTCCGTAACCTCTCCACGGTCCTGCCTGACCATGACTATGACTGATGGCGAATTCTGAACTGATATTGTTAAGGCTACACCAAGCCGATGTCTGTGACGAGACGAATTACTTTCTATTTCGAGGGAAACTTCATTAGAACCCCTGCCATCAGAAAGGTTTATCGAGAGACATAAGCGACCGGATCAATCATCCCTACTTCTTGAAAAGCGGCGAGCCTTAGATGGCAGGAATCGCAACGACCACAAGATCTACCATCTGGGTCGGGGTCATAGCATGAATGCGTGAGGCTGAAATCCACTCCCAATTTGATTCCGTGCAGGATGATGTCAGATTTTGACATCAACATCAAAGGTGCGTGGATGCGAAATTGGCCCTTACCCTCAACACCGGCAGCAGTGGCAAGGTTAGCCATAGATTCAAAAGCCCGAAGATATGCCGGGCGACAATCTGGGTAGCCTGAGTAATCCATGCAGTTTACACCGATGAAAAGATCAAAGGCACCCAGCGTTTCTGCCCATGCCAGTGCCAGGCTCAGGAAGATTGTATTGCGTGCAGGAACATAGGTGACTGGGATACCATGACCTATTTCTATTTCTGTTCTGTCCTTAGGTACGCTGATTTCGCTGGTCAGGGCGCTGCCGCCAAAGAGACGCAGATCAAGATTTAGTAATTTGTAATTTTGCAATTTGTAATGGTTTGCGATTTTTTTTGCCGCTTCCAGTTCATGCTCATGACGCTGGCCATAATTGATGGTCAGTGCAGAACATGAATAGCCTTGTGCAAGAGCCTCTGCCAGGGTTGTCGTGGAATCGAGACCACCCGAGAGTAGAACAACAGCCTGTTTTGATGTATGGTTTTTCATGAGACTGGATTTCGAGTTGATCAGTTATATTGAGCCCGGTTAATTTTTATATTATCACTTTAAAGTCATCAATTGCTTAACGAGAAAATGTTTAACGTTTAACCGAGTGTCGATGTCGCATTTTTGGAACATGGGCAGGGCGTTGACATTGCGTACAAATCTTACATAATTAACTGACATCTCTTGATCAACTTCCTGAAATTCTGTTCGGGGAAAAGCCGGTTCCGGCTCTGTTATCTCAGGCAAATTCAGTTCGATTAAGGTCGAACCCAGGGATTAGGAGACGGAGAATTCATGGTCGATCCCGACACGAGAGATCTGCAGAACGACGACGGGCTTCCTGATGAAGCCACGCACGCTTCCGGTATGCAATCTTTCGAAGATCCGCCGACGGTGATGCACGCCCCAAGTGTGGCAGGCAATTCAGGATCCTCTACATCCAAGGGTCAGGAAGGTTCGACGGTTCATCGTTTTGGATCGGGCCAAGGTGAATCGGATCGACAGGCACAAATGCCCAGGCCTGGTACAAGGCTTGGCGGTTACGAACTTGGGCCACCTATTGGAACAGGTGGAATGGCCACGGTTTATGCCGCAAAAGACCTATCGCTTGAACGCACGGTGGCCATTAAAATTTTGCCGCCCGACTCATCGCACGACAACGAAGTCCTGCAGCGATTTTTAATGGAAGGCAAATCGGCAGCCCAGCTTGATCATTCAAACATCGCACATATTTATGCAATTGGTCATGATTCAGGATATTATTATCTGGTATTTGAATTCATTGAAGGGCGAACGATTCGCCAGTGGATTGAGGAGAATGGCAAAATTGATGTCGGGCTTGTGCTTCGCTGGTCGATTCAGATTGCCGATGCACTGGCACATGCTGATCATCGTGGGGTCGTGCATCGTGACATCAAGCCTTCGAATTTGATAATCACGCGGGATGGAACCGTAAAACTGGTTGATCTGGGACTGGCCCGTCGGTATGAGACGCATGGTCATGCTGATTTGACTCAGTCGGGTGTTACGCTGGGGACTTTTGACTATATCAGCCCTGAGCAGGCCCGTGACCCGCGTAATGTTGATATTCGCAGCGATCTTTATTCGCTGGGATGCACCATGTTTCACATGCTTGCCGGTGTGCCGCCATTTCCCGGCCAGAATGTGGTTCAGAAACTGCTTCAACATCAGGAAAAGACACCACCCGATCTGCACGCTCTCAACCCGGATGTTCCTAAACCGTTGTGTGAGCTGATTTCACGGTTGATGGCCAAATCGCCGGCGGATCGGCCTCCGGCCGCTGAAGTCTGTGCCCACGAACTGAGGCTTATCGAAAGATCACTCCCGGTTGATACCGTTTCGATGGGATTGTTTCAAAAGCATGGTTTCTGGGATACATCGAGCGGAGTTTTTAACTGGCTTTCCGCCATTCTCACAATTTCCCTGATTGTCGCAACGGGTGGGCTGGTGATGAGCCAGCGGCAAAACCGGCAAATAATTAATGATTTCAGTGTTTCTCAAGGTCTTTCGTCAACAGATCGCAGGTTTTTCGATCCAGGAAATTCTGGTTCTACAGCAAAGACGGATTCGCAAGATGTCAAACCACTTTCGCCCGGCAAGATATTTCGAATCAAGTCACAGGCAGAATTTCTGGAGGCTTATCGTCTTGCATCGCCAGGTAGTTCCATTTTGCTTGCAACTAATGACCCGATTGAGCTGGAACCTGATGAATTGCCTGAATTAACGGATACTGACCTGACAATCGCTGCCGATGCAGGGGCGACTCCGACAATCAGGCTTCGTCAGGACGGTGTAAACATGCCTGCAAAAGATAATGTGG
Organism: Planctomycetaceae bacterium; assembly: GCA_040374745.1. Lineage (GTDB taxonomy): Bacteria > Planctomycetota > Planctomycetia > Isosphaerales > Isosphaeraceae > QWQI01. The sequence goes on from JBEITT010000040.1 coordinate 10,456, forward strand.
GCGAGCACGAGACCGCAATTTTCAGATTCCGTCGAAGCCGCATTCAGTTGCAGGGTATTAAATTTGATATTCGTACTTCATCTGCCAACGAATTAAATGATGTAATCATAGCAAGTGCATGCGATCTATTGATTCGGGACTGTGGATTTGTGAGCGAAAACATTAGCGGGATTGATCTTGCATCATATATACATGTAATTAGATCGATAAATGATGATGTTATTGGTTGGTGTCCCACGAGAATTGAGACATGCCAGTTTTCAGGCTCAAGACTGATGGTGCGTGCAACCGGGCCACTTGATCTGAACCTGTCCAATTCCGCAAAAATAGGTTCAGAGCCGGTTGTGTGGGTGGATCAGTCAGAAAACAATGAGGAGTGGCCCTGCCATCTTCAGCTTGATCATTTAAGCGTGATGGCGACAGGCTGGACACCCATGTTTGAGTTAGGTAATTCCATTCCTCGAATTCGGGTACAGAATTCTATATTTGCCCCTCGACCTGGGGGCCAGATCAGTCTGGTAAGTTGCCGTTCCCCGAAAAATCTCGATTGGTTTGGTCGTAATAACGTATACGGCGAGGTTACGGTTTTTCTGGAAACCGTTCGTTTTAACCAGGAGATTCTGGAATTTCCGGCCTGGCGTGAGTCGGGCGGAGTGACTCGTGAACAGAATAGCATGGCTACTTCACTTTCAGTATTTGGGCCAGTTGACTCCCAGATACTGGCTTTGCAGGATCGCTGGTCCGACGCCTTCACCATGAATCCGGGTCCTTGGCAAAGTATGTCAGCGGGAGTGAAGAGCTGGGCGAATTCACAGCGATTAAAAGGGATTGAAGTTGCATTTTCTTCGACCTCAAGCGGGAACCTTTTGGAAAATGCTGAAAAACCTATTGATTCCAATTCCAAGGATAGTGTGGATCCTATTGCGACAAATACAATTCAGGCGAATTCAGAAAACAGCCCAAAAACCAATCAGAGCAATACTTTAACCGCCTCAAAAACACCACTCAAACCAGTTGAGAGTATTTCAAACAATTCAACGGTATCTGAACTAGTTGGGCCGGTAAGACCTGTCGAAAATAGATCGGTTAATCAGGACATTGCAAAAACAGACAATAAAAAATTACCAAATCAATCAGTAACCGATGAATCCAGTTTTGTTTCACAGGTTAAAGACGCTGAGAAATCAGGTTCGGTCATCAATCTTGCGTCAGGCGCGATGATAAATATTCAGGCCTTATTGCAATTCACGGCTGGAAAGTGGCAGATCAATGCCGATTCAGGTGAGAAAAGACCAAAAATAGATCTGACCGCCATTAAAAACCTGTCGGGCTCGGCACTGATGAAACTTTCCGGCGGAGCATCTTTACGGTTTCGAGGTATTGATTTCATCTGGCGACCATCTGACCCCAGGCTTTCTCGCATTTTTGAGTTGGAAAATGGTGCTCAGCTTACTCTTGAAGATTGCTCGATCACTGTTGCAAGCGATGAAGACCAGACGGTTGTATTTCGTATCTCAGAATTTCAGGATCAGGTGTTTACCAATACACAAAAAACTTTTTTGAGAGTGATAGACAGTATTGTAAGAACTGAAGGAAAAGTGATTGAAGTACAGGCCAATACACGAAGCGAACTCGACCTTGCAAATTCTCTGTTGGTTTCAGGCAACGCACTGATCTCATTATTACCTGTTGAGCAAATGCAATCAGCCCAGAACACACGCATGCAACTGACCCAATCAACTGCAATTCTGAAGACAAGTCTGGTTGACATCTCAATTGCTAACCGGGTGCTTGACTTGCCAAGATTGCAAATTCAGGCAAGGAGAACCATACTTTCAACCCAACCGGAAAACAACAAGGCCCTGATAGATGTAAGAGGAGGCGAACCAAACCAGATTCAAAACGAGACATTATTCTGGGATGGAGATGAGGTGGCTTATGATCAATGGGCATTCTATCGAACCGACATGAACGATCAGTCGGGCCAGATGATGAAACGGCAGAATCGTGAGGAGTGGCAACTTAACCATGCCACCAATGACACCCAGTCTGTTCATGGAAATTTACAGTTCAAGAATAACTTCTGGATGTCGGGTAAATCACTATGGCAGGCCGAAGCAATTGATTTTGAGCAGGACGAAGCCTCTCTGGCAAATGGTCTGGGTGCCCGTCTAGAACAACTGCCGGTGGGATCTACTTCTGAAGCTCAGTCGGGCAGCGGTGCAAACCGGAAAGTACCCTGATAGCTGTCGTTCTGAATCGACCGCAAATTTGACATATTCGAGATTATCGCTTTGGACTTTTGATTGGAAAAATCTGAAAACGATGCGAATACAAATTGATAATGCAATTGTAACCAAAGCATTTGAAAAGGTTTGTCATGATGAAAGCCTTGCCGAGAGCAAAGCACTGCACGATGCGGGTCTACCTGTTGTAGAAATGCTCCAGGCAATGGCCATGAGACCTGAAATTCTGGCTTCTTTTGCTACTTTCGGAAATGCTGTATATCCGGGTGGAATACTTGATCGACCTCTTAAAGAAAAAATTATACTGCGGGCTTCACTGCAAAACGAATGTCAGTTCTGTACGCAATCGCATATCAGCCTGATGAAGCATCTGGAGATCAGCAATAATCCAGTGAATTCTGTACTGGACTCGTCTCTGCTCACCGATCGCGAAAAAATTGCATTAAGGTATACTGAAATTGTCACAGGTGATTCCAACCGAGTAACTGATGAAATTTTTCAAGAACTGAAATTGCATTTCATTGATACCGAGATTGTAGAAATCACGTTCCTCATCGGGTTTATTAATATGCTTAACCGCTTTAACAACGCCCTTGATATTAAGTATCGAGATGATTACGAGCAAATGTAATATATAAATTGAATTACCCGCTATTTCAATAAATAAAAAAGGCTGCCGAAAAGGCAGCCTTTCAGGTTATAACGGCTGAGCCATTCAGCGTGATGGCTGTTCGTACATCATGACATCGTTGCTATTGGCAGAAGTTGCCTGAATTGACTGAAGAGTGCCATCCTGCACCCGCTTGATCAATCCAGAGCGGTGTTCGGGGAGAATTTCATTATTAATCCAGTCAACTGCATGATGAGCAAGTCCGCGACGTGCCTGATTTTCAGCAACGGCACCAAGTGCCCTGATCCGAAGATCGTCATCTTCATAGAGATAAACGGCCATTCTGGCATCACGAAATCGGCCAAGTGCTATCAATCGATCAACAAGGTCGCCGGCAACAACATTCCGCACCGAGACTTCAGAAACCATTGAAGCAACCTCTCCAGTTTCAATGAAAATCCGGGTTGCGTCGTCGGGTTTGTTAAATCGTGCCAGGGCTTCAGCAACGCGTGCGAGTGCCAAAGCGCGGGGTGCGTTCTGCTTAATGGTACGTGCTGCATTTAGAGCACGATCAAAACGATAGGCAAGAGCCCCCTTAATGGCAATCTTCTGGGCTACTTCGTTCCTCCAGACATTCATCGGCACTTGCTGATTAATTTCAATGGCAAGGTCGAAAAGTTCATCCAGAGTAGTCTCGTAACCGGCTTTTAATTCTTTAGTGACTTCATTGGTTTGCTCGTATTCGGAAATTTTTGCTGCAATGAGCTGGGCATCTTCCGAAATATCGAAAGCAACACGTGACATCATTTCTGATTTAAGGTCGGTGTTGGTTATCAATCCTGATATATCACCGGCCTGACGCCAGATTTTGATTGCTTTATCAACCCATTCGCGTCGATTGGTCACATTTGGCTCAAGGGCTTCGCGAATCAGTCCGTCCGTCAGATTCGTTGAAGTCGTAGAAAGCGAAACCAGGCGAATATTTTTAATGGTACCATTGGGCAAAGTTCTGGCAGCTTCAAACGATGCGTTCACTGCACGTATTGCCTGATCGAGCCTGCCGCCAAAGATCTCAGAACGAGCCAGACGATCAAGTGAGCGTACCTTTACTTCCGAATCAGTCAATCGTATCGCATTTTCATAAAGCTGGTTAGAAAGATCGACAAGTTGTTCACGGGTCATCTCAGGTGCGCCACGATCGCCCGGTCGTGGTGGTCCTGTAAATTTCGGAGGGCCAATGAAATCGTATGGGATCAACGATGGATTATCAGGGCTTCTCAGATCTTCCGGCATGCCTTCGCCAATAATCTGACCTGCTCTGGGTCTGATAAATGCCGGGGTGCCTTCAAACATTCCGGCAGAATTCGATTCCATCCCAGTTCCTGTGGTACCCAGGCCAAGACCTGTCTCAACTCCGGTGCCGGTTGTACCCGTACCAAAACCACTTTCATTTCCTGAACCGGTTCCGCCAAAGCTGGCACCAGTAGAGGGATAGGTTTCGGAACCCGGCACAAGCACTTGTGCCTTGCCCAGATTTGTTAGAAACAGTAAGAGGCAAAGGCCAATTGCGAGTCGTGCGAATATCGTTCGGGACGAGGTATTCATCTGTTCCATTCCCTGGGCCTTTAAGGCTTCCTGAGCAGATCCGAATTGAGTGATCCGCATGAGAAGGGCAACTACGACATGCGTTTCGGCCCGATTTCACAATCACTCTCTTCTATTCATCAGGATTTAACTGATACTCACATCATCGAATAGCCCGGTTTTCATTGGAGACTGCCAGATATAATCGCCAAGACCGATAAGACCAGCATAATTATATCTCGTCGGGTCGGGCAAAGATGCGTCGAGGGTTGTCAATGAGAATCTGTCTTGCCAGTTTCAGTGTTTGATCAATCGACCAGCCCCGATCCACCATGCATGATTCTGCAAGAGCGTTAGCAATAACGCGACGAAATGTGTTGAATTTTGGCAATATAAATTCGAGTTTATAAGCGTCGGAATAATATCCAATGATTTTTGTCTTGGGCACAGCTTCGATTCTTGACTTGATGTCAGCCCCGATAAAGGCAGGGACGTTCGAATACCACCAGTGTCCGTTGGGCAGCACATTCGGAAATATCCACGAATAGGCAACGAGTTCGGGCCCGGCATCGGGCGAAAGTGTAGAAATCGGGAAACTGACTTGGGGAAAGGCGTTAAACAGTTCGCGATAATCAGCCAGGCTCACCCTTCGATCAAAAAGATCGCGGCCGCCGGCCACTCCGGCCGGGTAAATATTTCGGATTGGCCCGATCATCAAATCAAAGGGCAACCGATGTTCTGCGCAGAATTCAGCGAGCATCCAGAAGACAGTTCGCCTGACCAGATCATGTTCATCAGGCCTCAGGTCCATTCCAGCCAACACCCGACGTACCGGGGTGGCAGCTGTGATCTCCGGAGGTTTGTGTGGTGCAAAGTCAGGCGGCAGGCTGATGGCGCAGGCTCGAACACCATGTTTCATGAAGTGCTCAAACAGCCTTCCGATCGCCAGTCGCAGACTGGCAACATCAACAGCCTCAATGCCCGTCGCAGCGATAAGTCTTTTTCGCACGTTCGGTTCATGCAGTTTCAGAACCAGATCATCGGTTCGCAGGCAGGGAATATATTGCGACGTGTCCCAACCGATCAACGGATCATCAAAATCATTGGTAAGAAAAACGGCCTGAAGGTTGGTTTTGGCCCACACGTTGCGATCCCATGCCTGGCCATCCTCCTGTTTATTACCGGCGGCGATCAGTTCTCCAATCGAATCGGAATTAACGGCATCACCGTCAAACCCATAAAACTCGCGGGCAATCTCAAGCAGCCACGAATATTGAACAGTGTTGTCAATACGATGCAACCACCGGGCCAGATTCAGGCAACGGGTGTCAGGTTCAAGTTCAGGTGCAACCAACGAAGCTGGCATTCCAGCGGAATGACAAAGTTCGGTAAAGTAATGATAGCCAAGCACTTCATCAAAATGACGGGCGGCAGGGCGATGGGGGTCGATGTGAGAATGAGGGTCGTAAATGGGCCACTGGCGAATCTCGGTGAATATTTCCTGTGCAATCTGAGGCACTGATTTTGATGTCATGGTTTCACTTTCAGTGATAGTTTCAGGTGATTTCACGAACCGTAGTCACGACGAATGAGTTGACCGGGAATTTTTTTCATATCATAGTCAGACTATGCTGGCTCGGCAAATTTCGAGTAGATATGATCCTGATCAAAACCAAAACAGGTATCGATTGGAAATATGGCTGGTGATACAACAAAGCCGATGTTGAATGTTCTGATCACTGCTGGTGGCACAGTTGCCCCGATTGATGATGTGCGACTTATATCCAATCGTTCAACGGGTCGATTTGGATCGAAACTGGCGGAGGCCTGGCTTGAATCAGGTGCGGAGGTTGCTTATCTGGCCACAACGCCTCAGACACTGGGGCCACTGGAAATTCCCCGGGTGTCATTCGATCTCGAACTAAATCCGCATGATATTCGTGGGCAAGTCGTTGAGCAGACGATTCGTCGCTGGAATTTTGCCAGTCATTGCCGTCGAATTGTTCTTCAAAAGGGCAACGTAGCTGATTATGCGGAATCGCTCGAAAAAATAGCAAAATCAAAGAATTGGCAGGTGGTGATGCTGGCTGCTGCAGTTTCTGATTATGAACCAGTGGCCCTGGCAGGAAAAATCTCATCGGATGCAGAAGAAATATCCCTTCAGCTGAAGCGTACTCCAAAAGTCATTCAAAGCGTGCGTGAATGGGTGGGGCCAGATAGTATGATCGTCGGGTTTAAACTGACCAGTGGAGCCAGCGATGAAGAAATGATTCAAATAGCCACAGTCGCTTGCCGAAAGAATCAGGCTGATTTTACACTGGTTAACGATCAGAAAAACATCAATGAAGGTCGGCATCGAGTGGCTTTGGTGACTTCCACCGGCACAGCAGATTGGTTTGAGCCGGGCGAAGATCTGTCTGATCGGATCGTACGATTTCTGCTTGATAAAAAGTGGCTGGGGCCATCATGAAGTTGTTGAACTGGCTGATAATCAAGAAACAGTCACAGCATCAAAGCGTTCCTGAATCAGGGCTTTCAAGAACTTATTTCCCGGAACTCGACAGCCTTCGATTTTTTGCTTTTGTAATGGTTTTCGGATTTCATCAGGGTTTTGGAAATATCGGCTCATTGCTTGCCGATATTTTCGCGATGACGATTGATTTGCCACTTCTGCTTATTTTGGGAAAAGGAATTGGGGTTTCGACTGGGGCATGGATGAATCATGCCCTTTCAGCCAATGGCTGGATTGGAGTCAATCTCTTTTTTTGTCTCAGCGGATTTATCATAACGCATCTGTTGCTTAAGGAAGAAAGTCGCTTTGGCTCAATCGACTGGATGGCGTTCTGGGTTCGGAGGATTTTACGCATCTGGCCACTCTACTATCTGATCTGGCTAATCGGCTTCGGTGGAATTCCCTGGTCAAAATCAATTGGTCTTCATTCGCAGGGTTTTAGTTCGCCACATGCTTTGCCATTTGCAGTCTTTCTTGGCAACTGGTCAATGATATGGCAGGGGCCAGTTGGCAGTGATATTCTGAGTGTTCTCTGGTCCGTTTGTGTTGAAGAACAATTTTATATAATAATTCCGGTTGCTCTGACTATTCTTGGCCCGCGATCGCGAATCGTGTTTTGCATAACTGGAATTCTTGCAGCAGTTTTAAGGCGTTCGTATCTGGCCGGACTTGATGTTCCTCAGTACCAGTTGACATATGATTCACTGGCACAAATGGATGCCATCCTCTCGGGTGTGCTGCTGGCATTGATTTTGAGATCACCATCAGCCGGGATTTTTCTGGCCGGATTTACAAAAAAAATTCTCGCCTGGCTATTATTGCCTGTAACAATTTATCTTCTCAGTCGCAGTCACCTGGGCCATGACGTGCCGATTCGTCGTATTCTCGATCCGTTGGCGATTGCAGGTGTTTCAACAGGCTGGCTCTTGCTGGCAGTTTTCAGCACGAGAAATTGGCAACGATTTCTTGCGTGGCAAGGTTGGGTAAAAATGGGTCAGGTCAGTTATGGACTTTACATGTGGCATGAAGTGGTGCTGACAGCAAAGGGTAGTGGGTTGATTTCATTTTTTTTGACAGTTCTCATCGCCATGGTCAGCTATCAGTTTTTCGAACGGCCAATTCTTGGTCTGAAAAAAAAGTGGACAAAATTGTCCAGCAGACCTTTATGAAAAGTATTTTCTGGAGTCGGACATCTCGCCGCATATTATTTGATTCATGGTCAGTATCAAGACTTTTTTGTTAGGATAATCGATCATCGGTTCCAAGAATTTGGAAAAGTGCGAGGCTGGTGGCAATTGATTCTGGCACAAACCGGGAATTACAGTTCGACGGATTCGACCCTGCTGACGGTCAAGCGATGGATTGGTCAGAGTACACTCTCACATCCAAATCCTGTAAACAGCGTTGATTTTCATGCAAAATACTGGCTGGCGGCACTTGCCTTTTTCGTTTTGCTTGGCCTGCTTTATCAGGGGCCGAGGCGTTTTCTTTCTGGTTTGTCCAAATGGTCTGTGGCCAGTGCGGTAATCAGGTCGGGTATTAACCGGCTAAAGGACCGCATGGTTTTGCCTCTGGCTCTGGTTGGTTTATTGCTTACGTCATGGACAACAACTCAGTTTATCAATTATTCTGATGCCAACGGCACGAGTGATCTGGCACTTTCTCTGAGAACCAAGACGATTCCTGTATTCAGCCTTGAACTGGGATTTCTCTCGGCGCTGGTACCCATGCGTGATCTGACGAATCTCGCAGATGTCTGGCCGATTGTTATGGCAGCTTCTGTTATTTCATTTTATTTTCTTAACAAAATGCAATTTATGCCTCGATCAGTTGCTGATTCTAAAGAGAACCGGGCGAGGTCGCTCTCACAGGTGTTTTGGGTGCTCAGTGCTATCTGGCTGATTTATCGCCTGGTTGTGGGAACGAGTGCTGAAGGTGGCCTGCCTCTGCAGACCGGAGCTTTTGTTGATGCCTTGCTTGAACCAGGTCTGATGTTGTTTATTGATAGTATTTTACTTGCATGGGTCATAACCGAGATTCGCGATTCATCAAGACTTGAACAGACAGATCTTTCTCCACGAGTTCCCGAGGTATTTGCATTATTACCGGCAGTCAGTGCGGTGAACTTTTTGCTTGTTCCCTCACGTTATATGGCACATTTCATTTGGATTTTGTGGAATTCAATTGCAACTACCAGCATGGCCGGAACAGCTTTTTTCGTTGAGGCAACAACGTATTTTATCTGGGCGGTAAGTGAAGGCCTGATTCTCCTGCAAATACTTGCCTATCCGATGATTGTGCTTTTGGGTGCTTGCTTGAATGGATCATTGCGTGATACGCGAAAAATCGCAGCCCAGATATTACGAAACCATGCCGCTACTGTATTTTTAATCCTGGTTTTTATTGGTGTTATCGATGTGGCTGGTGTTGCGATTATCAATTCAACTGTGCTTTCGCATCCAAGAGAAAGCTGGGTGCTGCTGGCGGCTGACAGCTACAGCCATTACTACACTCTTTTCTCTGGGTTACTATTGCTGGCGGCTTTGATAGAAATTGGAATTTCGTGTGAATTGGAAATCATCGCTTCATCGATTGAATCCAGATCAGATGAAGCGATGATCAATCCAGATGCAGTCAATCAGCAATAGGAAGAGGTATTGAGCGGATTGTCCATGTTGATAATATTCAAAGGAGGATCAAGAATAAAATCGTAAATGGGTGTTTGGTTCAGAGGGCCCGGGTCAGGCTCTCGCTCACCTTTAGGGTCAAATATAATGATTGAAGGGGCAAGTGGGTAAGTGATGACTGCAGGAACGGCCCTTTCGCCAAGTTGAATATCCAGTCCGTTGACTTTATTTTTTGAGATTTTGCGCATGGTGTGAACTTTCTAGACAGGTTTCGAAACTTTAATGCTGAGGTTGGGGAAAAACATTCAGAAAATTGCTTTCTGCAGATTTAATATCTTTGGCTTTTGAGAATTCCAAGTCATTTCAATTGAGAATTTCTTGAAAATGATTCAGAATTATAATTAATAACAGGTTTAAAACGATTATTAACATTTCTTCGAAGAGAAAGCCTGGTTAAAATGTAGTGGATTTTCAGAAAGCATTTGCAAGATGGTCTGGGCCGATTGTGTCATGGAGCAAGGTAGATATGCCGAACAGCGAGGAAACAGGCCAGATTCATGTTAATGAGCTGGATTGCCCAACCGAGCAGAGCCGAATTGCCCGGCAACTCGAAGCCAGTTCTGGGATTAGCTCGATTGCATATGACTTAAAAAACAGGCAAATATCTATCGCTTTTGATCCGTTATTGATTTCTTTAGAGAATATCAGGGATTCTATCGAAAATGGTTGTGGATATACTTGCCGGATTATTGAATCAGGAGGGCATGAGAACCATGTTAATAGTTTAACAAAACGTAATACGATTGTTAATGAAATATTGTTATCAAGGCAGGGATTAGTAATTTATGCAACATTTTCACTTCTGCTGGGAATGTTGTTGGGTGTTACCGGCGAGAAATCTGCCGAAGTTATATTATATGCAATCAGTATTATATTCTCATTTGTCTGGATTGGACCTCGAGTTGTATTATCTGTTTTCAATTTAAGAATGGATATTTTTAGTCTTGTCAGTATTGCCATACTTGGTGCCATGGTTCTTGGTCTCTGGGATGAAGCAGCGACTGTTGGCGTGCTGTTTGGAGTATCGGAATTGTTGGAAACTTTTGCGGCGCAGCGAGCACGAGTTTCAATTGACATGTTGATGAAACTGCAACCAGACAAGGCTGAAAGAATTGAAGCTGACAATTCGATTAGTGTTGTTGATCCTTCAGAGTTAAATATTGGCGACATGGTGCGAATTCGGCCGGGGCAGAAAGTTCCAATTGATGGTGTAGTGCATGATGGGGTGACTCATATTGACCAGAAGGTAATTACCGGCGAATCATTAATGGTTGAGGCTGGAACTGGTTCTGAAGTATTTGCAGGAACAGTCAATGGCGATGGTCTGATTCAGATAGAAGTAATCAGGCAACTGAAGGATTCGATTGTCTCGCAGATCGCTCGAAAAGTGAGCCAGGCACAGACAAAGCGGGCACCGATTGAAAGAATTGTCGATCAGTTTGCCAGGTTTTATACACCTGCAATTGTATTGATTGCCAGCCTGATTGTAATCCTCCCGCCGCTGTATTTTCAGTTTCTGAATCAACCGACAAACTGGCAGGACTGGCTTTTTCGGGGGCTGGTTCTACTAGTTATTGCCTGCCCCTGTGCTTTAGTCATTTCAACCCCGGTTGCTGTGGTCTGCGCACTTGCCAATTCGGCAAAGAATGGCATTCTGGTGCGGGAAGGATTTGTCATTGAGCAATTTTCTCAGCTTCAGTTGATCGCATTTGATAAAACCGGCACATTGACACAGGGCCGGCCCCAGGTGCAGGAAATCATGAAACTTTCAGATAAACTGACTGAATCAGATATTATTGGTATGGCTGCTGCGCTTGGTCAGGCTGGATCGCATGTCGTCAGCCGCTCGCTAGTTGACTATGCGGAAGATAATGTAATTAATATTCCTGAAGCGAACGAAGTGAAGGAAATCCCTGGACTTGGGACTACTGGTTATATTAATCAACAATTGGTCTATCTGGGTAGTCATCGATTTATAGATAAAGAAAGCCTTTGTAGTCCAGCCGTGCATCAGATTGTAGTGGCAGCTGAAAAGTCTTCCGGTACCGGAGTGATGATTGCCTCAAAAGAGAATGCAATCGCCTGGATCAGGTTGGTGGATCAACCTCGAAAAGAATCGGCAAAGATGATTTCGGATCTGAAAAAAATGAAAATTGCAACTATGATGCTAACAGGTGATAATTTTAATACGGCCGGAGAAATTGCAGCCATGATCGGAATTGAGGATTATCGTGCCGGCCTGCTACCTCACGAAAAGTCGGATCTGATTGAAAAACTGGTGCAGAAAGAATTCAAAAGAGTAGGCATGGTAGGCGACGGAGTAAATGACGCACCTTCTCTTGTGGCCGCTACTGTGGGTATTTCAATGGGTGATATTGCCAGTGCGATTACCAGCCAGGCAGCCGATGTTGTTTTAATTAATAACAACTTGAATTCAATATCCCGATTGGTTCGGATAAGCAAGGCGACAAATTTCATCATTCATACAAATATAATTCTGGCAATATTTTCGAAATTTCTTGTATTAATACTGGCGGTTTCTGGATATGCAAATTTCTTATTGGCTATGCTCAGCGATGTGGGTATCAGTATTATTGTGATATTGAATTCACTGCGATTACTCAAGTTTGAAATGAAAAATTAAAACAGCCGGAGTGCTGTATTCGAACACCCGGCTGAATAAATCTATATTGTTATTGAGTGAATAGATCGGAGTAGGTTGATTTCACAACCTTGATTCCTCCATTGATGGCACCGATGTCGGAGCCGAGTACAAAGAGGCGACAGCCCATTTCATACATCTTCTGAGCGTGGCTGCCTGAACGTGCAACGATGCCCCACGGCTTATTCAATTCTTTGCAGTATGTGGCTACCTCACCAATTGTTTCAAGACATCTGGGGTGTTCAAATTCACCTGTAACTCCCAGAATCATGCTGAGATCTGCTGGTCCGATAAAAATGCAATCAACACTTTCTAGAGCGGCGATATCGCGAACTTCAGCCAAAGCCTCGGGCGTTTCGATCTGAATTCCGATAAAAGTTTCGCCGTTTGTGCGTTCCACATAAGCAGCAAGAGGTTCAAGCCCGTATTTGCCATCACGGTTGCCGCCGTTCAGGCCTCTCTCGCCTCGAGGTGGAAACTTGGCCCACCTGACTGCTTTTTCAGCATCACTAACGCCCCTTACCATACTGAACATACAGCCATTGGCTCCTGCTTCCAGCACTCTCATAACAGACGCGTAGTCGGTTGCCGGCAACCGTACGAAATGATCGAGACCATGAGCATTGGCAGCCAGTGTGCACAACTCGACATCACGCATGCTGATTCCGGCATGTTCCTGATCAATCCAGAGCCCGTGATACTGCCCGTTGAAGCCGACCATTTCAATCACCTTGGGTGTGGCCAGTTGGCCGACTCCAAAAAGGCGGACAACCTCGCCTGCCGCAAGTCGATCCTTAATCACCGGCATATTTCTTCTCGCTTTCTTCCAGAATTACTCTTTTTTGAGTAACCCGTATCAATTTTGTTAGAATCTTGGGTCTCTATCGATCATTTCGCTGGCCAGCGAAATGCTGCCTGGTTCCGACAATTACTGTCGTAACAGGTATCAGCCTGCTGGCCATAGCAGGTGTAAATGAAGTTCTAACAGAATAAAATGATGCGGGCGGTCAGTCCATCAACTTCTGATTTAATCATTCCCGACCTCCAGTTGCGTGTACGTTTCGGACCGCTGATGAGATGGTTTTTTATCGGATTTTTTCTCTTCGCAGAAATTTATCTGGCAACACGTGTCTGGGGTGGCTGGCGTCCGAGAGCATTAGGGCAGTTGTTGGCAATCCAGGTTTTTTTTGCTCCTCGCTTGTTATTTGCCGGTTTCGCATTTGCTGCAATCGCCACGGTTTTTACGGATCGACTGGTGAAATGGGTCGCTAGGCCATTATCTTTGCGATGGCTTTCTCCGCAGAAAGGTCTGCCCAGCGAATCTGAATTACCCCTGTTTCTGCGTGTCGGTGAACGGCTTGAAAAACCAATCCGTGCCCGACGCAAGATCGATCATGGATGGGAGCCAGGCTGGCTGATTATCACCGACCAGCGACTTTTTTGGCTCTCGGGTGTCTGGCGAATGATCAGCTTTGAGTTGTCTCGAAATTTTCCATCCGATCCTCTTCTATCGCATTTTGCATTCGCCCCGGCACCACATTGGTTGGCCGGATTTGTGACCGGAATGCCGCCGCGTATTGTCATTGACTTGACTGACTCTCCAACTTGCGAAAACCGTATTTGCGAGGTTATCGCGATGGCCTCTCCGAAAGATCTTCTGGAATACCTTCAACCCGGGCTTTTGAAACTATTTGATGAAATGAATGCGTCATTAACAGAAAGCCTGGCCAGAGAAGCTGCAATTAAGAGTTCCACTCAGATCCCCACACGAAATTTGCAGAGATCGCTGACAGCCAGTGAACCCCCGAAATCAACAATGATCGCATTGCCGCCACGCCGCGAGCGAAATCGCGTTTCAAAGCCGGTAAAAGTTGTTGAAGAAATTCCAAACGAGCCACTCCATGAAGTCCGGGGAATTCAACTACCACCGCGCCGGCGAAGGCGTTAAGATAGCAACGTCAGACCATCCAGACTTTCGAACCCGCGACGGAAATTCATCATGCCCACACCTCTCCAATTTGGTTCTGAAACAGGTAAAAATATTCTTGTCGCAGATTTTCTGGACGAAGTTCGTGTCGAGCTGCCAGTTTTGGGCGACCATGCCCGAATCACACTGGCACAGGCCTGGAATGAATCGGAACTGGAATCATATTTACCTGAGACAGATGTCATTATTCTGTTTCATGACATTGCTCATCTGGGCGAAACGACATTTGCCAAGGCTGATCGGCTGAGGGCCGTGGTGCGGGCGGGTGTTGGCTATAACAACGTGAATATTGAATCGGCGGGAAAGCGTGGGATCCTCACATGCAATGTGCCGGATTACGGCAGCGAGGAAGTTGCAGACCATGCCATTATGCTGCTGCTGGCACTGGCGAGGCAGCTTGCTGCAAGTGATCGATCGATTCGTGAAGGGCAGTGGGATTTCAAAGTGGCTGAAGCCACGCCCCGGCTGCGTGGCAAAACTCTGGGAATTGTGGGCTGTGGGCGGATTGGTACGGCGACGGTGCTACGGGCAAAGGCTTTTGGGCTTGATGTTGTGTTTTATGATCCGTATTTGCCTGATGGAATAGAAAAAGCCTTGGGTATCCGGCGGGCGTGGACGCTTGATGAACTCCTGCCCCAGTGCCAGTTTCTCTCACTTCATTGCTATCTGGACGAAGCCAGCCATCATCTTATTGACGAGCGAGCCCTCGCCACTCTGCCACGCGGTGCATACGTAGTGAATACAGCCCGCGGTCCAGTGATCAAGCAGGACGCCCTGGTAGCTGCTCTTGAATCAGGCCATATCGCTGGTGCCGGCATCGACGTATTTGAACGAGAGCCATTTGACGATGAGCGTCTAAGAAAGATGCAGAATGTTTACCTGACACCTCATTCGGCATTTTATAGTCGTGAAGGCTTTGATGAACTGCGAAGAAAAACAGCCGAAGAGGCCTGCCGGATTGTACTTGGCCAGCCTCCACGAAATATTGTTAATTATAAATATCTGCAAAATCCCCGCACGCCAATCAGCCCGCCTCGGGTTCGTGGGTTGTAAAACTACCGGATAAATTTTCAGACAGACAAGCCTGAATTAAATTTCAGGCTTGTTCGTCCTCAAGAATTTTATTTAATCGTTCATATGTTTCAGGCCAGATCCACGGGCTGGCGTAGCTCAGCAGATCATCCCGAATACGGGGGTCGCGTTGGACTGTCATTCGGAAAACGGTTTCGGCGGCCTGGCGGATTAGTGTCTCTGAATCTTCAAGAGCATGGGTGATAACATTCCACGACATTTCATTTAAGTGACCTGGAATGTTGCTGTAATCATCATTTGGCAGACCAAGGGTTCTCCGCTTATCGGAATTCGCCTGAATAATCACATCACACTGAATCTCTTCTGGCAAACAAGCCAGCCAGTGCAGCAGCGGCCATGTTTTCCATTCGTCAAAACCGGTTTGAATCGCCATCTCGTCAGCAAAAGCTCGGCAAATTTCCAAGGGTAGTTGGGCCCGTTCTTCGATTGACCATTCCGAACAAAGGATCGTGCCGAGAATCGGATCGATCTTTTCTGTTTGGCTTACCAGCCTGACAATAGCCTGAAGGCGATCAGGGAATTTCATTTCAGAATCAAATGCAATCGACTCCAGTGGAGTATTCGTTGTTTCTTTTGCAGAATCATGAAAAATGGCATGAACCGTGCTTCGGATTTCGCGAAGTTTTGCCTGTTTATCTCTGTCAGTGACAGATCGAAGTTGCCTACGAATGGGGCCTGAAAATCTACGATCAGGCGAGATTTGGCAGAAATGAAAAAGAACCTGTGAAATAATGGGTTCATTTATATCAAAGGCATTGGCAAATGCGGCAGGGTCGGGTTGACGGATCCATGCATGGTGAAGCACATATGCCCAAATTTTCCAGGCATCTGCGTTGCATCCACAGTCAGGTTTGACGAAAAGACCAGAAAAACGACTGAGAAGTTGCAATAATTTGCGAAAAGGTAATATTGCGTAAGCTGGGCTGATCCGGCATGCGGCAAAGCATGCCGAAAACTGCTGCAATCCGGCATTCGATGGTAGATGCATCAATAATTCAAGGCCTTTACAAAGCGCATCACGCCCCGGAGGAACGAGTGCCAGTGTTGACCAAGCCGCTTCTGACCAATAATTAAGCACATTTTCCCGATTATACTTCCTATGGTTCAGATGAGGTAGTTTATGCCCAAAACCTGCGGATGATAGGTGATGGATGAGGTCTCGGATATGATTAATGACATATTCTTTAAATACATTGTTTTCTGGCAAATGGTTAAATAAATCAGTCCGTATGCACCAGTAAGCTGCTGAGTTGGGCCACACCTGACCAAGTAATTCCAGTTGATCAATGGCGTTTTCACTGTTTTTGCGAACATGTCCAAGTGCCTGATGTAATTGGTTTAGCTGCGATGAAGACAGATCCTCGATTTCAAAAGTTGCCTCGGGATGAATTTCCCGATAGGCAGCATAAGTATCTTCTGTCCATGAAATGGTGCCGTCGTTGTACCAGAAGTTGCCTGAAATTGAGGCTGGTTCACCTGAATTCGCGAGTCCCATGCCGGCTCGGGCTGCCCAGATTCCACAGAATCGGGCGAATGCCGCATCTATTGCGTCAGTTGGTTCGTGGGCATAAATCCGGAAGCCAACCATTTTTCCGTCAGGTCTAATGGCAACAAGCTTGCGGGCAACGGGCGTTCCATCGGCTCGCCATGCGTAAATGACTGCTTTGTTGGCATCGGCAGCATTGGCAATGACCGATAAAGCGTTATGTCCGTCGTGTATGCTGAGACAGGTATCAAAACGGCTACCCATAAGGAAAATATCAACCGGATGACTGGCTGCTTTGAGAATGAGCGTTTCACCACCAATTTCAAATCGTAATGGTTCGGGCGAAAGCCATTGTTCTAGCTTGATTGCACGCGACACTCGGCATAGCCATTCCGCATTGCCTGGCAAGGTTTGGCGGTAAGCTGGGCCGTGTTCACGATAAGCTTTTAATAAGCTGATGACCAAGTCTTTTGAGCGGGTTTCTAGTTTTTCAGCCCAACTGATCATCTGCAACTGTTCTTGCCAGCGGAATTGCTGGAGATCAGGCTCAATCCCGAATTGACTCAGCCACCATCGACTGATCTCATCCCGAATGAGTTCTCTGGCGGCTGTGAGGGCGGTGATCACACTCACTTCCCTGATTTGTCTGAGGATTCGCTCTTTGGAACGTGATTCCAGTTCTTCTGTTTTGCCGATACGAATTGAGAGGTGCGACAAACGTAGTGATTGTGAAGGGCTTGCCTTTGCCCCCAGACTTTTTAGGTGTTCAAGCTCTGTGATCTGACGTGATCGTGCTTCGAATATATTTCTGATTGACCCGGGGATTCGAGCCTGTTGACCAGCCATTCGTTGATAAAAGGCGAGCCTTCGCACCTCAAGAGTGATTTCAGCGGGCAGATTATCCGGGCAGCCGGCCGGCAATCGCGAACGTTTTGGCGGATTGGCCCAGCTATGCATGCGGTCGATCAAACTGCGGCTCAGAGATGGATGCGACAATGTTTGCACAAGTCCGGTAATTTCACCAACCTGCTGCCTGTTGGGCCGTGTCATCCAGCCCAGGAACCGGGCAATGCTCTCTACCAGATGGCAACCTTTTTCGGAAGCGATGGAATTCCAGAGCACTTCACAGTCATCATCAGTAAGACTGGCTTCAAAAGTCCGCAGCCATGTTACGATGCTTCGGAACGGTTTCACGGCCGCCCCATAGTTCGTTTTATAAGGATCATAGAGACTCTGGTCATTTAACCATTTTAAGTCTTCAAGATCGCCTCCCGTGACCATGAAGTTCCGAGCTTCGTCCGGGTTTAAATAAGGTTCGATGTCGTTGAGGTGTTTAAGAACATCTTCGTAAGCCTGTTCCAATCGATTTTTCCAGAATTCTCGCATAAAATTATAATAACTTACATGTCTCGCGAATCCGGCCCATGAAATCGGGATTGTTGAGTTGTCTGTCAGACAAAACAGTGCGAGCCAGCGGATTGAATCGGGCTCTGGTTGTTTTGGCCACTCATCAAGCACTTTCAGCGTACGATCCAGGGTTATTTGCAAATCGATATCTCTATCGCGGGAAGGAAGATAAATCTGATCAGAACTTTTGACACTTTCAGGCAGCGAAGCAAAGAGATGTCGTAACTCTTGGATCAGTTGTGAATCGCGGATTCTCCCGCCATTAACAAACTGGTTTCTTCGCAAGCGAGCTATTTCACGAGTTTCAGACTGATTCAAGCCGGTTTCGCTTGTTAAACTCTGGAGATGAATAATCTGGTTTTTGAATCGAAGGATTGCCTCCCTTTGATGAAATTGTGAGATAGTGAGCAGCCCTTCCCGAACCGAATCAATAAACCGGCCTGCTTCCTTGAGACTTTTCAACCAGCAGATCATGCGGGCTAGTTCAGAGACTACTTTCGTTACATGAAGCCCGGCAAGGCGGCGGGCCATCAAATCGATTAACGACTGTTCGACTTCAGGTTCAAGCCAGAAAGGCGATGACTGGGGGATGATTTCACCAATGAGATCATGCAGCTCGGCGACGCGTCCGCCCAATAACTCGAGTTCCTGCCATTCGGCACGCAGTTCGCGTAGCTCGGCGGGGCTTGTGCGTCCGGCGATTCGCTTTTCCACCCAGTTTCGCCATCTCTGAATGGATCGGGCCCGGCTTGCCAGGCCACCTCGACTGAGGGGGATCACATCAGAATTCGAGAATCCAAGTTGACCAGGATTGGGAGTTTCAGCCGGAATTGATTCATCATCTGGACAAAGAAATTTGCGAAACAAATCTGGGTCGACACTGCCCCTCACGAGCAGAATTGATTTGTCCGTCAAATAAACTCGTGCCAGTAGTGTTCGGCCATGCGAGCGAGTGCGTCGGCCAATATCTTCCTGGCGGTCCATTCCTCGATTCTTGTCATTATTTTGATCATCTCGAATAACCATTTTTCGCCCTGGCGTGGAATCGATCATGATCGACCGATTTCGAATAGGATGATCTAATTGAACCAGTTTTATCAAGATTACAAAATTCGCTGGATAAAGAACCGCAAAATATGTTTTCAGTTAATGATTTGAACGAAACGAAGGGATATAACCGAGGCTGAATCGGTTTGGATATGAAATGGATATTAGATTCAAAAAATCAGCAAGGACAGGAATTGAGAATATGGCAAATCAACACCATTTATTGAAACGAATCGGAGGAATTACCAGCAATCTATATAGTTTAAACATCAATTAAAAATAATTATAAAAGTGATCAAATACAAAATCTGTGGAATGTGATTCATGGATAGTCGGGGCGAGAGGATTTGAACCTCCGGCCTCACGGACCCGAACCGTGCGCTCTAGCCAGGCTGAGCTACGCCCCGATAGCATCTCTTTAATTTCGGCAAATTGTGTGAATTTGTCAACGTGTTTTTGTTAATCAACCATAAAAAACAGGATTGAAAAGCCTTCAATTTTGATTATCCGCCCAGTCGCGATTGAACCATATCGCTTTGCCAGAGGGAATAACAAAGTATGACCAGCAGTGTTACACCGATAATAAAGCCAAAGGTGAAGGCAATCGGTCGCCAGGGGAAATTGGCCCAGTAATTCTGACGTTTCCAGGCATCGAGTGTTGCCGACCTTGAATCGTAAATCACTGGGGCTGCTTCTTCAGCCTCGTCCTGCAAAGCAGCTTGTTCAGCCAGTTTTCTCAATAAGGGGCTGACTTCTGCCTTACGACTTTTTTTAACTTTTTCCTCGGTGTGCTGATCCTGTTCGGCAAGTTTTGAAACAACCGGTTTTGTAGGCTTTTTCTCAGGTGAATTCTGATCATCCTCAAGCGGGGCGAGCACAATTTCATCGAGATTCACGCCGACCAGATTCGAAGGCCCCGGCATAACCGACTGCTGATAAATTGCAGGTTGATTGATCAGGCCCCCTGATCCCAGATTCCAATTCTGTGATGAACCACTTTGATCTTCGCTGTAACGTGATCCATCTGAAGGCATACTGGCCAGGTCCTGCTCGATTGACTCAAGCATATTGGCTACGAGACTTGCCGAGCCGGGACGGCTGCCAGGCTCTTTTTCCAAAAGTCTTAAAATGAGTTTCGAAAGTCTGGGCGGTATGGCGGGGTTGATATGATCAGGAGACTCAGGATTATCCAGCGAAAGACTTCGAAGTATGGCCAGATTGTTTGATCCACGGAAGGGTGGTTTGCCCACAGTTAGCCGGTAAAGCACCGTCCCAAGCGAGAAGAGATCGCTTCGGCCATCAAGCGCCAGGCCGGCTGCCTGTTCAGGTGACATATAGGCCGGAGTGCCAAGAATAACACCGGTTTGCGTGATGTTCGGGTCAGTTGAATCGGCAATGCGGGCCAGCCCGAAGTCGAGAATTTTGACACGGTTACGCACTGATTCCAGCCAAATGTTGGCGGGCTTGATATCGCGATGGATCAAATTGCGTTGGTGTGCTGCTTCAAGTCCTTCGGCAATTTGCCTTGCAATTTTCACAGCTTCAAGTGGTTCAAGTACTTTCCTTTTCCGAAGCAGATCCTCAAGAGTCTGGCCTTCAAGGTATTTCATCACCAGGTAAGGGATTCCGTTATGATCTCCGACCTGATAAATGGTGACAATATGGTCATGGTCAATCGCGGCAGTTGCACGGGCTTCAAGAAGAAATCTCTGTCGCGATGATTCATTCTCGGCGATGGCCCGTTTCATGACTTTCAGGGCTACCGAGCGATGGAGATTGGAATCCCATGCCAGATACACCACACCCATCCCGCCTTCGCCCAGTATTTTGTTGACGTGATATTCTCTGAGGAGACCAAGTTCATTCGAGGACTGGGGAGGATCCAGCGTGCCGGCTTCACGCTTCATTATGACTGAAGGCGTAGCTTTTGGCTTTTTGACTGGTTTTGGTTCACCAGCCTCAACCCGCGAATTCAGCTCTGACGGCAGGCTTGATGAGCCTTCGGAGCCGTATCGTTTTGAATCGTTTGGGTTGGCCGGTTTGCTGTCCATCACTGAATTCGCTTCTGCCAGTTTGCCACTTCAAAGGTTTGTATGAAAAATTCACTTCACCGGGAAGTTCAAGCACAGCAATTGTTTTATCAAGAAGTTTCGGTGGGAGTTCCGAAATGAGACAAATCCATAATATCAGACGAGAATACTGATGCCTATCAGTTTTTTTATCTACAGAACGCTTTCCTTTTGTGTTGAACCAATTCACCGCAACAGGCTGTCTGTAATATTGTCTATATTCAGGAAAAGAAATAACTTAAGTGATAAATGACAAATATACTGACATGTTCATGAAAGTCTTCAAAGGCAATGGCTTTGCGGATTTAGTCTATATTAAAGCAGCGGAAAAGTTTATTTTAAATGGATATTGAAAGCGACTTGAGATGTGGAGCATGCCCAGATGGAATTTCGGCAGAAGGAATTGACACAGGCGATAGCAGCGGTTCGGCAGGCTGCAATATTTTGTCATCAGATTCGTAAGGAAAAGCGTATTCGGTCCATGACCAAGGCTGACGGTAGCCCTGTTACCAATGCCGATTTAGGAAGTCAGGCATTGATTGTCCAGAAGTTGCGAGAAATGTATGCTTCAGACCCTGTTATGGCTGAAGAAACTGCCGATTACTCTGATTTTCTGGACGCAGCTTTCTCCGGTGAACTGATGGATGATCTCCAGAAAGCCGGTGGCGTGTTTTTATCGGTGAATGATATTGTTGAATCAATTAACAGAGGTCTATCCGAATCGACAGAACCAGGGCCTTCCTGGCGTGACCGATACTGGGTGATAGACCCGATTGACGGAACCAAGGGTTATCTCAAAAGCGGGCAGTATGCCATCGCGCTGGGTTTGATTGAGAAAGGTCAAGTCACTGTAGCGGCACTGGCCTGTCCGGAGTTTTCGGTGCCATGCATGGCTGACACAGGACTGGTGCTATTTGCTGTCAGGGGGGGCGGTGCTTATACCACACCGCTTTTCAGGGCCGCCGCTGCCGAGCCTCTGAAAGTCAGTAATAGATCCGGCACTGATTTATTGAAAATGTGCGAATCGCTTAATCATAGCCCCACCGGTACTAGTGCCAAAGTGGCCGATGCACTTAACGTCCCTGACTCGCAGATTGACAAGATGGACAGTCAGGCCAAATATGCCGCCGTGGCCTGTGGGGTTGCAGATATTTATTTACGACTGCCAACGTCGAGCACATATCGGGAAGCCATCTGGGATCATGCTGCCGGCGCGTTGATTGTCGAAGAAGCAGGTGGAAAGGTCTCAAATATTTACGGAAAGTCTCTGGCCTGGAATGATGACCGATCATGGCAAGATAATCATCGCTTTCCCCGGCCTGATGGTATCGTTGTGACTAATGCTGTGATTCATGATATGGTCATCGAAGCCATTCGCACGGTTCTTCAAGGTTCAGGAGAAAATGCCTGACATGAATATTCTCGTTGTGGGTGGGGCCGGCTATGTCGGCAGCCATTGTCTCAGGCATATCACTGCTAATGGTCATAATGCATGGGTATATGATAATCTCAGTCAGGGGCATCGTCATGCAGTGCCCGGAGATCGTTTGATTATTGGCGATCTGCTTGATACTGGAAAGCTGACCGAAGTACTCCAGAAAAATCATATTCAAGCAGTCATGCATTTCGCTGCTAGAGCTTTGGTTGGCGAGAGCGTGCTCAGGCCTGATATTTATTATCGCACAAATGTAACTGGTACACTTTCTTTACTCGATGCCATGGTGGCCTCCGGTGTCAAAAAAATTGTTTTCTCAAGTACCTGCGCTGTGTTTGGAATCGTAGAGCCACCCATTCACGAGAATCTTCCGAAAAACCCCATAAGTCCATATGGATTTACAAAACTTGTTATTGAACGTGCCCTGGCCGATTATTCAGCCGCTTTTCAGCTTGAAGCGGCAGCCCTGCGATATTTCAATGCTTCAGGGGCTGCGTCCGACGGAACTATTGGTGAAGATCACAGGCCCGAGAGTCACCTGATTCCGATTGTTCTTCAGGTTGCTCTTGGCCAGCGTGAGCATGTTCAGATTTTCGGCACAGATTACCCTACACCCGATGGCACATGCATTCGAGATTATGTGCATGTGGACGATCTGGCTGAGGCTCATTTGCGAGTGCTTGATCACCTGAAACCAGGTGAACTTGTTGATTATAACCTTGGCACAGGCATGGGTTTCAGCGTGGCTCAGGTTGTTTCCGCTGCTCGCGAAGTGACTGGCCATCCCATTCCGGTCGTTTATTCACCCCGCCGGGCGGGCGATCCCGCTGTGTTGATGGGTGATAGTTCAAAGGCATTCAGGGAACTTGGATGGACTGCCAGATACAAAGAAATTCGTGATGTGATTGCATCGGCATGGTCGTGGCACAAAACACACCCACATGGCTTCGATAAATGACGAAAATCCTGGAATCATGGTTGAAATGAAATCTGTGCCGGAAAACCGCATCACAGATAATCCTGAAGAAATGCAACTGCATGTCAGACTGGTTTTAGTGAATGGTCCTGAACAAAGCGTACAGGCTCCAAGAGCTGCTGCTCTTTTTGGATCAGACACCAAAATTCATTTTAAAACCAAAGGCCGTCTGGGATCGATTTGGCCTTCATGGCAGTCAATTAATTGTGTTTCAAAGGGCTTTGTTTATTGTATCGATCTTGGTTTCCCACAGGCAGCCATAGCAGCTCTTGGGCGACGATTGAAAAGGAAAACTCAACTGGTTTTTGAAATTGGCGACCCTATGAGGCCGCTATTGAAAGGCCAGGATAAAAACAAGCTGGAGTTATATATTGCAACATTGTTTGATAAAGTACTTCCATATCAGGCCGATGCCCTTGTCTTTCGAGGAACTTATCTTCGTGACTACTTCAGAAAATTAAATCTTTCACGCCAATTGCCGCCATCTCTCTGGTTACCGGATGGAGTTGATACTGATTTATTTCGCCCCCTGCAGGAATCTGCGGATATAAATCATTTAAAAACCAAATACAAACTTCAATCGAAATTGGTTGTCGGGCTTGTTGGCAGTATTCATCATTCACTAATGCATAATCTTTTCTATGGCTGGGAGATGGTTGAAACAATCGCCCGGTTGCCAGAAAGTTCAGACATTATCGGTGTCATTGTTGGCGATGGACCTGGTCGACCGGTGTTGGAGCAGGCTATTAAAAAATATGGGCTTGAGAATCGCATTCACCTGATTGGCCGTGTTCCTCATGCAGAGGTACCACTATGGATGAATGTTTTTGACGTGGCCCTTTCCACCCAGACCGACGATCCCGTGGGCTGGGGACGCACTACAGCCAAATTGCCTGAATATCTTGCCTGCGGAACTCCAGTACTTTGCAGTGATGTGGGCGAGGCACATCGACTTCTGTCAGGATCTGGCCAAACAATCTCTTACAAAGGTATGAGAGATGAATCTTATCCTGAAAAACTAGCCGCTGAAATTCTGAAGTTGACTCCCGAAATTCTTGGCATCTGGAGACAGTCCAACCGCAGACTTGCACAGGAATTCTTCGCATATCCTTTATTACAACTGAAGTTGCGAGGGTTTTTGAATGATCTGGCAGACAGGCGGTTGAATCATGGCGACTGGGTTTTCTGAGAACTCAATTGCAGCCTATTTCTCAGCCTCTTTCCTTTTAGCATTTGCAGCTTTTTTCGAATTGGACCGGGCTTGACCGATTTCATTTTTGTTCTGATTTGGCAGTAGGCGAGAAAGTTCTTTTTTTACACTGTCATATTGAGGATCTCCGGCCAGGTTATTCCACTCGAAGGGGTCTTTCTTTTCGTCGTAAAGTTCCTCATCACCATTTTCATATTTGATGTAGCGGTAATTCTCAGTACGAATTGCATGGTTTTTGTATCTGAAGGTTGTCATGGCCGGTTGATTCCAGTCGGCTTCTGGATTTATCAAAAGTTCTTTAATAGATTTGCCTTCAAGGTGTTCTGGAGCATTAATTTTGCAAAGATCCATCAACGTCGGATAAATTGTCATAAAATCGACAGTTCTTCTACTGATAGTACCAGGTTTGGTTATCCCCGGAACTACCCACAGAAGCGGTGCTCTGGTTGCCTCCTCCCACAGAGCGAATTTGCGCCAGTGGTGTTTTTCACCCAGATGCCAACCGTGATCGCCCCAGAATACAATTATCGTATTATCTGCATGAGGGGATTTTTCCAGCCCATCCAGCAGTCGACCTATCATCGCATCACAATAAGCTATGGCTGCCAAATATCCCTGAATTGCTTCCTTCCATCGCCCTGAATCAAGAATGGCCTGATGGTCTCCAGATGGTTTTGCCATGGCAATTCCCGCAGGCGGAATATCTTTGAGGTCGTCCTCTCGATACGGCGGCAATTTGATTTGATCGACAGGAAACATATCATAATACTTACGGGGTACATTCCAGGGCATATGTGGCTTATGAAGCCCAAGCGAGATGAAAAAAGGCTTGTCAGATTTTTCCTGCAATTTTCTAATCCCGTATTTAACAATCTTCCATTCTCGCAAGTCTTCATCTTCGCAATCAAGCGGCGCAAACGCAATTCCGCCTACACCTGAATCGCCCTTGGGTTTGGGATCACGTCCCTCGTCCTCAAGATAATCTTCCCACTCTGAATGTCGGTCATAGGATCCGTGGTAAATCTTACCTGCACCGAATGTTCGATAACCGGCTTGCCGAAAGGCGGTCGGTAGTGTTTTTTCCGGTCCAATTACAGTGCGCCAATCGTTGTTGTTGTCGTAAACACCAGTTGTTGAGGGTCTCATCCCCGAAAGCAAAGCCGCCCTGGAAGGGTTGCAGACAGGTGCGGCACAATAGCTGTTGGTAAACTGCAAGCCCATCCTTGCGAGTCTGTCGATATTGGGTGTACGGGCCTGCGGGTTTCGCCCCAGATACCCTGTCCAGTGGTTTAAGTCATCTACAGCGATGAACAAGACATTTGGCTTTGATTCGGCCTGAGTATTAACTGTATTTAATAGCGTTGCAAGACATACAAACAATAGGGTGTATTTGTTTAGAAGCATAAATCATTCCGTTTCAGGATATGTTGAGTGTTTAGCAATCTCTGCTGCCTTCTAATACTGATACGAGTAGTCACGAATTATGATATTTGGTAGTGGCATTGTTGTCTTGTAAAAAATGGCCCGATATTAAAATGACTTATACAGGATGTTTTATCGGGGAGAAAAAACTTAAAAAGGCGTTGCGTAGCAGGCGGATATTTGTTTTAATTCATTTGCGAGGATGAGCCACAGGCAATGAATCGCCGATGAGCATGACCGGAGTGGGAGATCAGGTAATCGATTGACCATAAATTGAACGAATCAGTAAATGGAGTTTCAGGATGAACACGAAAAGGTCGAATCGCACTATATTGAAAGACCCGATTAATGAAATATTGGGTGTGTCAGGTGAAGTCTGTTCAGCAGTCCATTCCGGGTGTCGTTGTCAGATTATTCCAATAGAAGTCCTTATCAGATTTTCAAAAGACAAAAAGTTAACGCTTTCCGAGCGGAAGCGGTTTGCTGATACAGTTGCTTTTGAGATGGAATGGCGAAAACAGCGGAATTCGCAGGATAAATTTTTGCGAAATTCCAGAAATCTATTACCTGGTACAGAGGCTATCGCAAAACAGCCAAGTGTTTATATTTACACTTGCAGAAATACAACCTCGATACCGGGAACTTATATTTCAAGACCCTCATCCTCCACTGATCAGTCTGCCAGGCGAGCCTTTACTGAAACAACGGCTGTAGCTAATTTTTTCAGCAGGATATTTGGCCGAAACTCTGTTGATAATGCAGGTCGATCTCTGGTCTCTTCAATCCATTACAGTATCGCTTACAATAATGCGTTCTGGAATGGCAGTCAGATGATCTATGGTGATGGCGACGGCAAGATTTTTTTGGACTTTACCAAATCGACAGATGTCATTGCCCACGAATTGACACATGGTGTCACTCAGTTTTCTGCAGGTCTGGCATACACCAACGAGGCTGGTGGGCTGAACGAGAGCATGTCTGATGTTTTTGGTACCATGTTTCGTCAGTGGCGGGCGGGGCAGGATGTTAACACGGCCGACTGGCTGATTGGCAGAGACATTATGGGACCTGGTTCCATTTCCCGGGGATATAACTGCCTTCGAAGCATGGCGAACCCTGCTGCAGCTTATTGTCTTGCACCTCAGCCGATGTATTTTTCGCAATATCGTCGGGGTATGGATCCTCACTACAGCAGTGGAATTCCTAACTTCGCATTTTACAGGGCTGCGATGTCAGTTGGTGGTTTTAGCTGGGAAAAGGTTGGGCAGATCTGGTACAAGGCACTTACTGGTTATGTTGCTTCTCCTAACATGAGAATGCTGACCTTTGCCAATCGCACCCGGTCTGTTGCCGGCACTCTATTTCCTAACGAACCTGCTGTTAAAGCAGCAGTTAATGATGCATGGGCAGCAGTGGGATTGTGATCTCAGATTCAACTCTCGGGACCTGTTTGATGGCCAGCTACATCATAGAAAAACTTGGTGGGTTCGCCGGCTTTGGCGGGCCCTCAGCCCGGATTCGAAGCATCGGCAGGATCAATTTTTCTACACTTGATGAAACGGATCAGAAAATTTTGAGTGATCTCGTTTCTGGAACGGTGAAACTAAATCAAAATTACCGACCTGATGAATTCAGATTCAGAATCACTACTGATGAGGCTGAGCAACAATTGATGATTGAGTTGCCAGAATCACTAACCCCTTTATTTATTAAAAATTGTGTCCGCGACGAATTGGTTTGACACCCGTTATTTCATTAGCAGTGAATTTGCCAGCCAATTTCACTGCTTTCAAATCTGCTGATTATCATTTAACATGAATTTATGGATGGAGATAGGGCCCTTTAACGTGCCTCTCAAACCCCAAACTGTTTTTAAGCCATTAACACTAATAAGCAAATAGATTAAGATATGAAACATACAACCTGCCCTAAAACTGAACCAGCCAAGATTCTCGCGTCTTTAACCGGTTCAGGCCCGCGATTGCTATGAAATCAGGACTTCCACTCATGAATTGTTTCCGAATGTTTGATCGATTCGTTTTGTCGATTCTCGTGGTAATTTGTTTTTCGGTTCATACAGGTAAATTATGGGCCGACCTTCCGGAAGTTGCTGATGGCTTTGAAATTCGACTATTTGCCGCAGTTCCGGCGGCCACATTTCCCTGCCAGGTAGCCACTGGCCCCGATGGGTCGCTTTTTGTGGCAGAAGACCCGATGGATCAGATAGGTCCGCACGAAGCCGATCATGGCCGCATTGTGAAATTCGCCCCAGGCCCGGATGGCAAACCTGCGTCCGATAAGCCAACAATATTTGCCGATAATTTACGCGCTGTTTTCGGCATGGCTTGGCGAGATGGTGCCTTGTATGTCATGCACATGCCTTATCTGAGTATCTTTCGAGACACTGATGGTGATGGCAAAGCCGATCAGCGGAAAGACTTGTTTACTGACCTGGGCCCCGGCCCGAAGTCGCTTAACGACCACATCGTCAGCGGCCTGCAGTTCGGTATGGACGGCTGGCTTTACATCAGCGTAGGCGACAAGGGTGTTCCGGGAGCAACCCGGCCCGAGGATGGCAAAAAAGTCCAGATCAAGGGCGGTGGCTCGTTACGCTGCAAGCCCGATGGCACGGGTCTTGAAGTGATTTCAAGTGGTACGCGAAACCATCTGGAGCCGAATCTCGACAGCCGGGATAATCTTTTTACCTATGACAACACCGACGATGGCGATGGCTGGTGGACACGTGTCACACACCATATAGACGGTGGGTACTATGGCTATGCCTATGACTATCACGGTAATCGACATCGCATGCTCGACAGGATCGCCGAATATGGCGGTGGTTCACCCTGTGGAGGCGTAGTCTACAAGGACGATGTCTGGCCGGCGAGATTTCGCGATATGGCATTCTGGGCAGAGTGGGGCAAGCGTCAGGTGCGTGGCATTCGCTTCAAGCCCAAAGGTGCATCATTTGAAATTGAAGAACTGGTCGAGTTTGTGAAGCCTGGCAAGGTTGAATCGTTCCGACCTATTGATCTGGCAATTTCTTCGGATGGCAGCACGCTTTATATCGCCGACTGGTCGATGGGTGGCTGGAACAACAAGACGGAAAAGCTGGGGCGAATTTATGCGGTTACTGCCAAAGAGCCTTCAAAATCGCCTGAACGACTGACAGATAAGGCTGATTTAAATATCCAGATCAGGCAGTTGTCGCATCCGGCTTTTGGAGAACGCATGCGGGCCCAGAATGCAATTATAAAGAAAGGCTATAGCAAGGAGAATGTTGCAGCTTTGCAAGCGGCCTTGGCAAGCGAGACGACACCGGATCTGGCGAAACGCCATTTGATTTGGGCACTTGAAGGAGTGGCTGGCGGCGGGCCTGATTCGACGATACCTATCCTTTCGCAGCTTGAAAAATCACCCAGTGCTGATGTTCGTGCACAGGCTGCTCGTGCCATGGGTCTAAGACAGGCTGCAATAGCTGTGGATCCCCTGATCGCCGCTGTTAAAAACGAAATTACTCCCGAAGTAGCCCTTCAGGCGATAATCGCTCTCGGCCGGCTGGGTGATGAGTCAGCTATTCCGGTTCTGGTGGCAAATCTGGGCAGTACCGACCCTTATTTGGATTATGCCTCGCGAGTGGCTCTGAGGCGGATCGGCAATTTTGAAAAGGCCGCGAAATTGGGCCTGGCATCAACCAACCCGGACATACGACGCGGCACTTTGGTGTTGCTGGAACAACAGTATGACCCCAAAGCCGCACAGGCACTTGCCTTATTCGCTGCCGACAACAAAAAACCTGCCGCCGAGCGGGCTATGGCCGTGACATATCTGGCCACGCTGCACCGCAAGTACAAGCCTTGGGATGGTGCTTGGTGGGGCACACGGCCGACACGTGGCACAATTCCGGCCAGGGAACTGGAATGGGAGTCGACCGGTTATGTTCTCGATCAACTTCGAGTGCGATTGTCAGACACAGACTCAGAAGTGAAACTAGCCGCAATAACAACTGTTGGTGAGACGAAAGACGCCCTGGCGGTGGAAGTTTTGCGACAAAGTCTGCGCACCGAAAACGAGACAGCCATGCGGCAGAAAGTGCTTGCATCGCTGGCTGCTTTGAAGGATTCAGGCTCTGTACCGGCTATTGCCAGCCTGGCAAGCGACAAGGCGGTTGGGCTACAGGCTCTGGCGGCGCTTGGGCAGATCGGCGACAAGTCTGCTGTTGAAGCCCTTGTGGCGGCGGTCACAGGCGATGCACTGAAGGATTCAGCCAAGTCGATTGTCGCAGGTCTGGCAGCTTTGTCTAAAGTTGCCTCAAAAGATCTCGTGAATTCTTCCGTTGAACAACTTGCATCGCTGATTAGAAGCCAGAACAGTGATGTAAGGTCGGCGACTGTCAGTCTTCTGGCCGATTATCCAAAACAGACTGTTGCGTTGAGGACGCTTCGAAAGGCTTTGGCAGACAAGTCGCAGAATGTTATTAAATCGGCTATAGCAGCCCTGGGCAAGGCGGCTGACACCGAAAGTGTGCCCGAACTGATGAAATTGACTGGCGACAGCACAACCCGATTTGAAGCCATGGCCGCGCTGGCGGAAATGCCGGATGCCCGGGCTACTCGAGTTTACTTGACGGGACTAACTGAAAAGAACCCACAATTGCGTCGGGCCAGCTCGGCGGCCCTGGCGAAGATTTCAACGGAAGCCGCGGCCACGCTTGATCTGCTGGCAACCCGCAAGGAATTGCCGAGTACGGCCCTGACCGAACTCCGCAAGATTTACAATCGTCCGGTGCCGGTTAAATACTGGCAACTCATCGGCCCGTTTGGCAAGGGCGATAACACCATGGTTGATGCCACGGCCACGATTGATTTCACCAAGCCGATGGTTGGCCGCAAGGGAGTTGAAACCAGGTGGCAGAAGCACGCGTCTGACGGCAACAGGGGCATGGTTGATCTTGCCAAACTGATGGGTAGTGAAAACGACCAGTTTGCCTTCGGTGTGGCTGAAGTCACCAGCGATTCTGATCGAAAAGCAATCATGGCCGTCGGATCCGATGACATGCTCACTGTCTGGGTTAATGGCAAGCAGGTTTATGAATTTGCCAGCGCCCGCGGCTTTAATCCTGATGCCGATTCCGTTGAAATCGACCTGAAAAAAGGTACGAACAGGGTCATCATCCGATGTGCAAACATCGGTGGCCCCTGGCAGTTCTCTGTTGGCATTTCGGCACCGGCCGAGTATGCCTTCCTGAAAGGTCCGGCCCCTGGCGCATTCGACGCTGATGAATTTCGCAGAAAAGCCCTGACAGAAACTGGAGAAGTGGCACTCGGCCAGAAGCTCTTTGCTGATCTCAATGGCCTGGCGTGTGTCAAATGTCATGCAGTCGGAGGCAAGGGAGGCGCAGTTGGGCCTGACCTGACAGGCCTGGCTGGCAAATATACGCTGGAAGAAATCGCCACGTCGATACTTTATCCATCCGCAAAAATTGCTTCAGGCTATGAGTCCGTCATAGTCGCCACGAAGGACGGGCGTGTGATTACAGGCGTAGTTAAGGCGGATACGACCAGCGGGCTTGAGTTGGAAGATGCAGAGGCCAAGCGGGTTCGATTGCCGTTGGATGATATTGAAGAACGCCGGTCGGGCGATGTCTCGATCATGCCGAATGGTTTGGCCGAGGGGCTGAAGCCAAAGGATTTTGCTGACTTGCTGGCCTATCTTTCCACGCTGAAGGAGCAGGCGAATGCCGCAACCCAGAAGTCGGCTGGTGCAGGCGGCGGCAAATGATGTCTCGATTGGAAAATAACCATGGCCTTGACAGTTTCCCAGCTTGATCGCAGTCGTGGAATGTTCCTGGGCATGGCCATAGGCGAT
The DNA here is from genome assembly GCA_040374745.1 of Planctomycetaceae bacterium. Lineage (GTDB taxonomy): Bacteria > Planctomycetota > Planctomycetia > Isosphaerales > Isosphaeraceae > QWQI01. Next base: position 42,759 of record JBEITT010000040.1, read on the forward strand.
GCCTTGGGCGCGGCTGTTGAATTCAAAAGGCCGGGCACTTTCAATCTGGTCACCGGTTATCGTGACGGTGGCCCGCATGGCCTGGGGGCGGGTGAGTGGACAGACGACACCAGTATGGCCCTGGCTCTGGCCGATTCCATAGCCGAATCGGGCTGGGACCTGGATGATCAGGCCAGCCGCTATGTCGCTTGGTGGCGAACTGGTAAATACTCCATCACCGGCAGGTGTTTTGACATAGGTAATACTACAAGGCAAGCATTGAAACGCTTTGAAGATACCGGTGATGCACGAAACGCCGCCCCTGCCGATGAATTCTCCAGCGGCAATGGTTCACTCATGCGATTGGCGCCTGTACCCATTGCGTTTCTTCAGTTTTTTCATGAAGATCCCGGTCAATTCATCAAACTTGCGATTGAATCAAGCCTGCCCACGCATGGCAGCGAAATGTGTCAGTCGGCTTGCGCGGCTTTGGCGTTGATATTGGCAGGTTTAGCTTCCGGCGAATCCAGAGAGGCTGTTCTCAGCCCTGACTGGTCAGGCTGGCAAAAACTGGCCGGACAGCATCAGCTTCATTCACTGATTTTGCAAGTTGCTCATGGCAGTTATGCTCAGAAAAAACCGCCGGAAATTCGTGGCTCCGGTTTTGTTGTTGAGAGCTTTGAGGCAGCCATGTGGGCGTTTGCCCAATCAGACAATTTCGAAGAGGCCGTGCTGAAGGCTGTGAATCTAGGTCGTGTGGACAAAATTTGAGTAGTTTGGGAGACTTTGGTCGCATTAATCTGCCATGGAGGGCAAGCTATGAGACGTTACGAGATATCGGACGAACACTGGAATCGAATTAAATCCCTGCTTCCA
>JBEITT010000171.1:0-5962 GCA_040374745.1 Planctomycetaceae bacterium
ACTTATAATCGATGTGCCCTGCAAGAGAATTAAACGACTCTGGAAGGGTGGCAGGGGCCAAAGGTTGAGCCCGGAAGGGAAAAGACTCTTGGATCGGGCCCATCGACATGTTAAATTAATTTTGTTCAATGAACCGATTTGAATTTTGCAGACATTCCGCCAGAACTGCCGCGTGTTTCGGGGGCCAGGGAAAAATGGTGAAGATACGCAGGGCTTACGAGGTTCTATTCCTTGGGCTCTTCCTTTTTTTCCTTCTGATCACAGACCTTCGTTACCTGAAAGGCTGGCCGGTATCTATTTTTCTGGAAGCTACGCCGCTGGTCGCCGTGAGCACGGCCCTGACGACGCACACCATTTATCGCAACCTCTGGTGGGGCGTGTTTATTCTTGGTGTGACGATGATGTTCGGTCGAGTGTGGTGCAACTGGATGTGCCCGTTTGGCATTTTGCACCACTTCTTCGGCTATATTGGTAACCGCAAAAACACCAAGCAGTTAATTGAGGTTAACCGGTATCGCTGGTGGTATTCGATCAAGTATTACATCCTGATTGCCATGCTGATTATGGCCGGGGCGTGGATTTTGCCTGCCCTGATTGCTACGCCTTCCGAAGTGGCCACGGCGTGGTCGGCCGACACCGGCCCGGTCGTCACACGCCCGGTGCGTGCCCTGTTTACCGGCTTTGGTGCAGCGGCAGAACGCTATAAGGAAGGTGGCTCGAACCTTCAGATCGGGCTTCTGGACCCGATTGCCCTGACAGTCCGGTCAATGACGACCAGCGTGCTGCCGACGGCCCACATAGCCAGCGAAAGCATTTATACCGAGCCACGTGAATATTGGTATGCGTGGATTGTCGGCCTGATTTTTGGTGGGTTCCTGGTGGCCAACTGGTGGATACCGCGGTTTTTCTGTCGGGCGGTGTGTCCATTGGGGGCCTTGCTGGGTATTCTGAGCCGGTTTTCGCTCTGGCGCATTGACCGAGACCCGGTGCGTTGCACCGATTGTGACCTGTGCCTGAAGAACTGCGAAGGGGCTTCCGACCCGCACAAAGATTTGCGTAAAAGCGAGTGCTTTGTCTGCCTGAACTGTATTGAAGACTGCCCGCACGATGCCCTGACCTATCGCTTTCTGCCGCGTAAGGCGAGCGAAATCACCTGGCCGGCCGTGGGCCGCAGGCAGGTTCTGCTGGCTGGCATATTCGGCTCGCTTTTCTTCCCCATGGCCAAGCTATCGGGCGGTGTAAAGAAGAATTTTTCGCGATATGTGATTCGCCCGCCGGGTTCGGTGGCCGAAGATGAGTTCCTCCGCCGGTGCATCAAGTGCGACCAGTGCATTCGTGTCTGCCCGACGAATGTGCTTCAGCCAGCCCTGTTTGAAGCGGGCGTGCTGGGCCTGTGGACACCCATCATGATTTCAAAGATGGGCTGGTGCGAGCTGAACTGCACCCTGTGCAGCCAGGTTTGTCCGACAGGTGCCATTCGCGAAATATCAATTGCCGAAAAACTCGGTACCGGGCCATTTGAAGCCCATGGGCCGATCAAAACAGGCACTGCCTTCTATGAACGTGGTCGCTGCCTGCCATGGGCGATGGATACCGACTGCGTGGTGTGCGAGGAAGTCTGCCCGACGAGCCCGAAGGCAATCTTCACGCGGAATATCGAGATCACCGACCGCTGGGGCCAGACGCTGCACCTGAAACGGCCATATATCGACCCGGAAAAGTGTATTGGCTGCGGCATCTGCGAACACGAATGCCCGGTGAAGGATGAGCCAGCCGTTTATGTGACAGCCATTGGCGAGACCCGCGACAAGAGCCGATCACTGCTGCTTTCGCTGGTGGAAGATCCGGAATCGTCCAAAGAATACGTCAGCCTTGGCTGATCGTTTTACGGCTGGTTGGGTGGTTTTGGCGAATTTCATCAGGGGCGTTCATGCGATTGCTGATTGACGGTTACAACCTGATGCACGCCCAGGGCATGAGTGCCCCACTGCACGACCCTGAGCGGCTTCGCAAAGCTCGTGAAAAGCTGCTTAAAACCATAGCCAAACGATTATCACCAGTTGACAGGCACGCCACCCGGGTCATTTTTGATGCAGGTCAAAATGTCACAGGCCTGCCGAAGATGGTCTGGGTCGACGGGATCACCGCGGAATTTGCGGTTGATCAACCGTCGGCCGATACGCGAATTTGTGAACTGATCGCCCGGCACGACGCCCCCAAAAAACTGGTGGTCGTCTCTTCCGACAACCAGATTATACAGGCGGCCAGCCGTCGAGATTGCCAGGTGATTGGTGCGGAAGACTTCATGGTTATGCTTGAGGATCAGCGAAGGCCGCTTTTCGCGCCCGAAACCGCCGGCCTGAAACAGGTGGCGGGTTTCTCTGACAAGCACGAATTTCGAAATGTCGAAGGCGTGGTGCCGCACGAGACAGACTTCTGGATGAACGAGTTTGAAAATCTGGTGAATGACGAATCGATCAACTCCCAGCTTAATTCTGACCACACCATCATGAAATCGATCGATCTGAAAAAGATTGAACAAGAGATTGGTGATCTTGACCCGTTTGATATTAGGCACCGCAAGCGTTGAAATTAAAAGACTTTAGGCTGCTTGCACCGTTCTCATAGTTGATCATTCGACATAATATTGTTAAGATTCAAATGCATTGAGCAAGCAATCCAATCGGCCGGATTGACTATTTAAAGACATACAGGCAGGGTGGTTGGAAATATGACAGCCGAGCCGCCGGGTGATCTGGCCGAAATTAACGAAAAGCTGGCCGATGCAGGCCCATATGATGTTTTGCGCTGGGCTGTTGAGCGGTTTTTCCCCCGGCTGACCATGGCCACGGCCTTTGGGGCTGAAGGCTGTGCGATTCTACACATGCTAGCCGAAATTGAACCAAGGGTTCGTGTTTTTAATCTCGACACCGGTTATCAGTTTCGTGAAACGCTGGAACTACGTGACCGCATTGCCGAGACATATGGCATTCAGGTGGAAATGATTCGCCCAGATACCAGCACCGAGCAATATGAGGCCATTCATGGAGGCCCTCTTTATCAGACACATCCTGACCGATGCTGTCACGACCGCAAGATCCTGCCCCTGAGACGGGCGATACAAGGCTATGATGCCTGGATTTCCGCAATTCGGGCGGACCAGTCAAACGACAGGGCACAGACGCCGAAAGTCGGGTGGGATAAGAAGTTTAACCTTGTTAAAATCAATCCGCTGCTCTCCTGGACGAAGAAGGATGTCTGGTCGTTCATCGTTGAAAAGAATGTTCCCTATAATCCGCTGCATGACGTGGGCTATCCTTCTATCGGTTGCTGGCCGTGCACCCAGCCGGTAAACAGTAACGAGGACGAACGAGCCGGCCGGTGGGCTGGTAAGTCTAAAACCGAATGCGGCCTTCATTCGCTGGATAGCAGCCAGCTTTGACCCGGAGGTTACAGCGAAAGGTCTCTCTCCTGCCATGAAGCTCTCCGCCAAAGCTGAATATGCCTGCCTGGCCATGATCGAACTGGCCAAACGAGCCAGTAACGACCCGCCCGCGCGTATTCATGAAATTGCCGGGCATCACAATATTCCCGAACGCTATCTGGTGCAGATTCTGCTGCAGCTCAAGGGTGCAGGTCTCGTTTCAAGCGTCAGGGGCTCGGCTGGCGGCTATCTGCTGGCCAAACCTGCTGAATCAATCGCCCTGCTTGATGTGCTTAATGCCATCGACGGCCCGGATTCTGAAGCCCGAGATCGCCCTGTACCCACGGCCAGGGCCTTGGCCAATGTGTGGGCCAGGCTTCGGGCTGCCGAGCGGCAACTGCTGTGCCAGACAACACTTGCCAAACTCGTTGTGGAAGACGCCCCCGAGGAATGGGTGATCTGATCTTTCCGTTGTCATAGTTTTAAAGCGGCATGAACAGGGTTGTGGCGTATACCCAACCCGTCCATGATTTCTTCAGGAGACAGACCCATTAGCCACGAAACCGGCCTGATTTCACCTTACGGCGGATCGCTGACGAACCTGATTGTATCTGAAGCCCGGGCCAGCGAGATCAAGGCCAGGGCCAGTGGTTTTGCCAGCCTGACTCTCGACGAAAAAAACCTGTGCGACCTTGAACTTCTCGCCCAAGGCGGTTATTCGCCACTGGCAACCTTCATGGGCCAGCAGGATTACAAGCAAGTTCTCAGCGAGATGAAACTGGCCGACGGCACCTTTTGGCCACTGCCCGTGATGTTGCCGGTTGTTCCTTCAGCCGGTGTGGAAGTGGGCAGGCCACTGGCCCTGAGGGATGTTTACGGCAACCTGCTGGGTTTGATGCAGGTTGAAGAGTTGTTTGCGGCCGATCAACTGGAAGAACGTCGTGGAAATGATACTGAGAAAGATAAGCGTCATTACGCCAGTGGCCCACTGGAAGTGATTCGCACGCCGCCACACTTTGATTTCACGCCGCTGCGGCTTTCACCGGCTCAGGTGCGGCATGAACTGGCCCGCCATGGCTGGCAGAATGCCACTATGTTTTACACTAATAAAATCATTTATCAACCTGTGGAAGAAGCCATTAAGCAGGTCACTGGGAATGCAGAGGGCGGACTCCTGATTCATCCGGCTGTTGGTGTGGCGAAGCCCGGCGACGTTGAGCATTATACCCGAGTTCGCTGCCATAAGGCCGTTTTTGAATCGGCGTTTGGCGATGAAAGTGCCATGCTATGTTTGGTGCCATCCGTTTCTGAAGGATCAGGTCTGCGTATGCTGCTTGCGCAGGCTGTGATCAGTCGGAACTATGGATGTAAGAGTCTGCTTGTAAACCCTGGCGAATTTTTTTCTGGCGGTTCTCAGGCACTTGCTGATAATTCAATCGCCCGGGCATTGGCAGATTGTCAGAATCAAACGAGTGTCGAATTGAAATTTCTGCCGGAAGCCGGATTGTCAGATATTGATGAGGCTGCATTTTTATCAGAGGGAAAACCACTTCCAGGCTGGTTTGTGCGGCCCGAAGTGGCTGAAATCCTGGCGGAATCTCATCCGCCGCGACACAGGCAGGGGCTCACGATCTGGTTCACAGGCCTTTCTGGGTCGGGCAAATCAACGGTGGCGCATGCCCTGGTGGAACGCCTTGCCGAATTTGGCCGAAACGTGGCATTTCTCGATGGCGACGAGATCCGGACCCATCTTTCCAAGGGGCTTGGCTTCACGCGGGAAGACCGCGATACGAACATCAACCGCGTGGGCTATGTGGCGGGGTTGGTGGCAGCGCAGGGCGGCACGACGATCTGCTCGGTGATCAGCCCTTACCGGGCCACGCGTGAAAACGCCCGACGGGCATCGAAGGGGCGATTTGTCGAAGTCTATTGCAGCACACCAATTGAAGTGTGCGAATCGCGCGATGTGAAGGGGCTTTATGCCCGGGCCCGGGCCGCCAGTGCCGAAGGCAAGGGCATGGGTTTTACAGGTATCGACGACCCTTATGAAGAGCCTTTGAACCCCGAGGTGACGGTTGATACGTCGAAACTTGGCGTGGAAAAGTGTGTCGATACGATTGTGGCTCGATTAATTGAGTTGGGTTTTATTCGACATAGCTGAAATCAGATATCCCGCAGCGATTGGCTGTAAAATACAATCAGGCAAATTGATCGGGTTTTGCTTTTTTCGTTGCATGCTGATCTGGGCTTGTTTAAAACAAATTGCAACTGAAAATACTAACGCGACGAGGAGCCTGGATTGTCATGCAAAAATACACCTGTAGCTGGCTTACCGGCCTGATTTTCGGTCTCCATGTTTTATGTTCGGCTGGTATTGCTGACACAGGCAAGCCCAATATTCTTTTTATTTATGCCGACGACCAGTCGTATAAAACGATAGGCTGTTATGGTGCCGGGCCGGAGTGGGCGAAAACACCCAATATTGATCGGCTGGCCCAAAATGGTGTGCGATTTGAGCGGGCTTATCTGGGTGCCTGG
>JBEITT010000007.1:0-91489 GCA_040374745.1 Planctomycetaceae bacterium
GATTACTACCTGGGCCTGTCGAACCCAAAGCACTTTGCCAGTAAATGTCATTGCCTGAAGCATCGACTGAATTCCCATCAGCAATCCAGATACGACCATCACCAGCGAATGCCGCTTCAGTGGACCCCAACGCCCCGGAAGTCGAATTACACAAATCATTAATACCCAGAGAGATGCAACCCATACTACCGATTCGTAAACTTCGGCATCCAGCCATGCGATTCGCGGCGGAATTCGATAAACCGTATCATCGCCCGGTGTTATTAACTGTGTTTCACCGCCTAATTCCTTCCAATTCATAAACCTCTTTGGGCTCAGTAATTGGAGTAATTCAGCATCAATCACCACCCACTGTATGAAACCAAATACACAAAGGAAACCCAGAAATACAACAGGAGGTGTCAGGAGAATTTGACTCCAGGAAAGATTTGAGCATCGATTCTGGATCAGAGATTCAAGCAGAGTGACGATCCCGAGCAGAAGAATCAGCGAAGAAATGAAATGAATAGCAGGCGGATCATTTGCACCAAACCACCATGGAATTACTCCGCTGAGAATTCCAAGAATGATTTCGCGAAAAGCACCCAACAGCCCAATCCGTTCACCGCGCCAACTCCGTTTTGCATTGGAAATTCCCGCACGAATTCCCCTTGAAGACCTTGAATTTTCCATTAAGCCCTTATACCTCACAAATATAAGATTCAATTAAACCCTTGGTCTGATACTCGGAATCTATCAATTTCATTCAGAATCAAATGACAACCTACCATTTTTTGAGAGAACCTGACACCTCAATCCTGCTGCACATTCAAGAGAAAAACCAATACAAACTCTTTCATCGTCTCACATGTAACAGATAGATCCAGAAAAATCCTTTTCTGTCATAATCTATTGTGAAATAATAATTTAAATATGGATTAGAAGTGTCTTCCAGCAAATCAATCTAAAACACAGAGAGCCACTTTCAGATAAACATAAGATACGTCTATAATTGATTTTACAACGAATATTCAATACCTTTTTGTGCGATAACAGGATTATGTTGTGAAAAAAAACAACACGGTCATGATGAATTTCATAAAAAATGTTTGACGGTTATTAAATAGTCTGACTATAATCGTCGATAATTCTGGATAAGTGTGCAGAGTTAATCTGTCAACTTATCTGTTGATCTCTGTCAGTTTTGCACCTTGCCTTGGGGTATTTCAATGAAGCTGCTCATAAAATCAGTTGCTAGTCTGACCTTGCTGTCAGGTCTTCTTGTTGCTGGCAATGCTAAGGCGGCCACTCCGCTTACTTCAATCCTTCTCAAGTCGACAGCCGTACAGCTTAAGCCGACAGGTACGCAGGTTTCTCCCACTCTGACGACCATTCCAATGCCATCCAGTAAAATTGTACCGACAGCCACGAAGCCTCCTGGCGGCGCCCCAGAAGGTTGCGGCCCAAGACCCTGATTTTACTCATCCTGGGTTTGTATTTATGATTCACGGGAACGGAGAATTCTCTCCGTTCCCTCTTTATTTAGATTTGGTTTCATCCCGATTTTTGAACTTCCCTGGTTGATCTATGTAATTCTTTGAAATCTCTCTTGTATTTCTGGTAAATTAGGCCGCATTATCACAAATAAAAGATACGAAAACAGGTGAAAACTGATGGAAACAGATAATCCGCTTATTTTGACTGGTGCTGCCGGATGGTTGGGAACGGCTGTGATCAGGGCATGGCTAGATGGTCTTTCAGAAGTGCCAGGACTGGCCGATGCTCCTGCTTCAAGGAAAGTTCGCATACTTGTCAGGCCAGGCGAAGATTCCGAAACGATTTGCCAGTTTTCCCATCGTATTGAGCGAGTTGAGGGTGATGTTCGTGATCAGGATGCCTGCCGTCGATTGACTGAAGGTCAGTCGGGTGCAATGCTGATCCATGTTGCGGGTGTAATTCACCCCAAATGGTCAAGCCAATTCGATTCAATTAACCATATTGGCACAAGAAATCTGCTTGAAGCTGCCTCTAAATCAGGTATCAAACGATTTGTTGCCATGTCGTCCAACTCCCCCTGCGGAAACAACCCTCACCCTGATCATCGGTTTGACGAATCTTCGCCATATCATCCTTATATGGGCTATGGCCGTTCAAAGATGAAAATGGAACTGGCGGTCAGGGAATACCATCAAGCTGATAAAATCAAAGCCGTTATTGTCCGTGCCCCATGGTTTTACGGCCCCTATCAACCACCACGACAAACCTTGTTTTTCCGCATGATCCGCGATGGTAAAGCCCCAATTGTCGGTGGCGGCAAGGGTTTTCGATCCATGGCCTACATCGAAAATCTGGCACAGGGGTTGCTTCTGGCCGCTACGCATCCATCAGCTGATGGCCAGATATACTGGATTGCCGACGAACGCCCCTACACCATGAATGAGATTGTTGACACGATTGAACGGCTACTCAAAGACGAGTTCGGTGAAACCGTCAAGGGCAAGCGCCTTCGACTGCCCGGACTGGCTTCAGAAGTTGCTGGCGTCATCGACGCAACCCTGCAGTCAGTCGGGCTTTATCATCAGAAGTTTCATGTGCTTTCCGAGATGAATAAAACTATTGCCTGTACAATTGACAAAGCGAAGACTGAATTGAATTATCAGCCCTCCATCGCATTGGAAGAAGGTATGCGACGAAGCCTTAAATGGGTTTATGCGAATTATGGCGGGCTTGGCTGATGTTCAAAATTCAATTTCAGGAAATATCCGGGTGCTGACGATCAAGCCATTCAACGGCATTTCGCCTGACCACAGCCATGATAGAACCTTGTGGATTCACGCCAGGTGCCGTGCATAACAGGCTGGCATCAGCCAGATACAATTCCGGCACACCATGAACAGCCCCAAAACTGTCAGCCACACACCGAGCTTTTTCTTCACCCATCGGGCACGACCCGAAAAGGTGGATAGTCATAAGGTTTGTTTGTGATGTGGAAAGCATGGCAGGAATCATTGAAAGGTCGGCACGCGACCTCATCGCTGGGGCCCCTGAAATACTGGGGAAAAGCTCAACTGCCCCACTTTCGAATAAGATCATCGCCAGTTTTCTCAAACCGTCTGCCAAGTCCGCAAGATCCTCCTGGGAAAGCGTATAGCGCACCAGCGGATCTTTATAGCCTGGAAGGCTTCGCACGGAACCATGGCCCGACCCGGTAATCATGGCATAATAAATCGACATCTGCTCCCAGTGTTTGTCAAGATAGTTTCCATCGTGCCCGCCATCAAGCAAACCCAGCGAAAGATAGGGTTTGGAACCAATTGAACATCCAAATGAAAGCCGTGGCGAAAATTCCTTAACCTGATGAACCCCAACTGCAGGAATTTCATTATTGATTGTATCTTTGAACCTGGCCGTGAATTTGACCGTCGGGTGCAGATAAAGCGAGGATCCGGGTTTATTACCCAAGCCACTTCGCTGCAGCAAGGCAGGAGTTTGCGTGGCGCCGCATGAAACAAAAATAGATTTTGCTTCAATTGTAATTGATTTCCCTGATGAATTGCGTGCTTCAATTTCCCAGTGGTCACCAATCCGCCTGAATTTCCTTACGGAAGTTTCTGATTGCAATTGACCACCAGCATTTTGAAATCGGGGTACAAATGTTTTCGTCATGCTCTGTCGATGACCGGTTGGAACTCCTGCCTGATCCGTCTTACCATCAAAGGCGAACCACCGTGGAATTTCCATCGATTTCCAGCCAAGTGAGGTGGCACCCTCGTGTAGTTTTCGACTGCTGGAAGGGGTTATGCCTGGAATTGGGGCTACGGTCAAGTCACGTTCATTTGCCTCAAAAAATTCAACCAGATCTTTTTCTTCAAAACGGTTAACATGAAATTCGCGTCGCCATTTTTCCATGACTTCAGGCGGTGTGCGGTGATAAAGACCACTGTTAATTTCCGAACCACCGCCAACACATTTCCCCTCAACATATGCCACTTTCGGTCTGCCCATGGCCGGTGTCAGTCCGCCACAGCGGTATTTCTGAACCATCTCCTGCGCAGAAAACGGAAGGCAGCTTTTTAAATCGAAGTGTTTTCCTTCTTCGACCATTGTTACCTGTCTGCCGGCTTCAGCCAGAATACATCCAGTTATGGCTCCGCCAGGGCCAGATCCGATCACCGCAACTTCCGTTTTCATTCGGTCGGCTGAATTTGAATTAACGGCGGGAAATGGATATGGCGTAATTTTATTTTGATAAAACTCGCCGGGTTGTATTTCAACTGGTGCAGGCTGTTTTGCCACAAGAGATTCAAATGCAAGCGTCACCAGACTCTCATACAACTTGATTACATCACGAAATGGACCAACTCGTGAGCTTCGCCAAATGGCGATTTGCGATTGCCTCTGGGCAGGTGTCAGCCGATGCCATCTGCCCATGTGGTTCAGGGCGGCGTGGGTTGCCAGCATTGCAGTGGCTATTTTAATTGGCAATTGCAAAAAATCAGGCATCCGTGATTGCTGCTCAAGAACAAACCGTGTCACGATATTCGCTGAAACCGAGCCTGATTGCAACTCACGATTTCGAGATCGTTCCTCAACAAGTGCATAAACCAGGGTAGAAACTCGCCTGCCATGGCCTCGATGTACGCATGGCCCCGATAGTACAACTTCTGATGGTCTTATTTCATTTTTCATGAAATGCAATCAACTCTCATGAGAGTTTTCGAATGATTTTCAAGATACCCTCGGCAACAGGCTTTCGGTGCGGGCTTGCCGCATCGCTTGCCGAAGCTGGGTCATCCTTGTGTGCAATGAACCAGTCATAGCTCTCAGCCAGCATTTCATCGTTGGAATACCGGGCATTCCAGCCCAGTTCTTCAAGCGGTTTCATATCAAAGAAAAAGGGCTTGTGATAAGTCAGATAATGCCAGGGTGCCAGCGGCGAAAGTCGCATAAAATCAAGCACTCTGAGGGTATTGATTGTCAATCCTGCAGGAAGGCTCTTCACTTTTGATTTACTGCCTGAATGTCTGATGAGGTTTTCGAGAGACTCTCTCAGGCTGACAAACCGGTTGGTGCCTACGTTGTAAACACCCGGTTTGTCACGATCAAGTGCAATCATATAAGCGTCCATCAGATCATTGGCATGAACGAATTGAAATCCGCCATTACCTGGACCAATAATCCATATGGTTCTCCCTTCATTAATCCATTTAAATAGAATCTGAAAAATGCCAAGCCTGCCATGCCCCAGAATTGTTCTCGGGCGAATCACAACCAGCTTCATTCCCGATTTTTCGGCGATTTCACGCACCGCCATCTCGCCAGCCAGCTTACCCCTGCCATAAATTTCGGCGGGGTTTGTTGGTGTTTCGGCGGTAATCGGACATTTCTCGGGAATTCCAAAAATGGCACTTGATGACATATGAATGAATGATTTGACACCTGCCTTAGCTGCTTCTTCGGCGGCAATCCGCGAGCCTTCCACATTCACCTGCCAGAATTTCTCGCCCGATTTGGTCAGCGGCACCAATGCCACATTGTGATGCACAATATCCACGCCCTGCATGGCTTTGGCAACAGCTTCGCGATTGCATATGTCGGCATGAATGAATTGAATTTCGCGTGGCCGGGTCGGGTCTTCCCAGATGTCAAGCACCGACACATTTTCGCCACGTTCCAGAAGCCTTCTTGCGATGAGATTGCCAAGAAACCCTGAGCCGCCAGTCACCAGATGTTGCATGATATTATTTCCTACTGACAGGTAATTGCATTTTCATCAATTTCATTTCCAGATCTTTGCAATGGCGGCTACGATGACCGACAGAATCAGGATATAATAGCTGATTCTGTCCTTCAGCGCGAAAACAACTGGGTCATGGTGCATCTGCCCACGGTCAACAAGCAACCACAGTCTGCCAATCCAGTAAAAGAGCAATGGGCATAATGCCAGCAGCAGATCAGGATTTGAATACAATCGATTTACATCGGGGCTGTTGATATACATTGCCAGATAGAGCACTGAAAGCCCACCAGCGACCATGCCAAAATTGCATATGATGGGAACATCCGAAACGTGATAGCCACGTCCTTCAGTTCTCAGCTTGCCACTGTCACGTAGCAGCACCAGTTCGCTGCCACGCTTGACAAGTGCCAGATTCAGAAAAAAGAAGATCGAGAATCCTGTCAGCCAGTGGGAATATCGAATTCCCGTGGCTTCGTGGCCTGCAATCAGCCGAATGGTATAGAGTGATGCAAGGAAAAAGACATCGACAAGCACGCGTCTTTTGAAATGAAATGAATATGAGGTTGTTATTACGACATATGCCAAAAGAACTATCAAAAAACGTGGCGGTAGAAACAGGCTGATTGCCCCTGAAAGACCAAGCAGGGCAGGGCACATCGCCACTCCCCAGCTTAATGGCAAATTCCCGGCCGCAAAGGGTCGCTTGTGTTTTGACGGGTGTTTTCGGTCAGCTGGCAGGTCAAGCAGATCGTTCATTACATAAAGACCGCTCGCACAAAGGCTGAAGGCTGAAAATGCAAGCAAAACCTGAATAATGACATACGGTTCAAATAGTCGATGGCTTGCAAGAATCGGCAGGAATAATATGACATTCTTGAACCATTGATGCGGCCTGAGAGCCTTAAAAATAGACTTGCTCTTCCTCATTTTCGCGGCATCGAGACGAGTGGTAACAGGGCAATAATTTTCAGCATCCCTGGCCAGCTTTTCTGAGCCAACCACTATGGCCGCATGCGAGTGTGCCCAGACTTTTAAATCAGTACGAGAATTACCGGCGTAGTCAAAGCCACGCTCGCCATAACGCTGAACCAGTTCTTCGGCCTTATCATCGCCAGTGTTGTTGCTTCCGGTCCTGCTGCCGATGACGCCATCAAAAAGCCCGACATGATTGGAAATGCAATCGGCAAGCCGCTGATTGGCTCCGGTTACCAGCAGAATCTGCCTTCCTTCGGCACGATTCTGCCTGATCAAATCGATGATACCTGAATGATAGGGCAGGTCGGCTGGATCGATCACCATTCGATCGATTGCTGCGGACTTGAAGCCGGAACGGCCGCTACGAAGGTATGCCAAAACCAGTATAAACAAAGCCAGTGGTTCAGTTTTGATAATCTGTAAAACCGTTTCCCACAGCGAATCTGTGCGTATCAACGTGCCATCAAGATCAACACAGAGCGGTTTAGAATTCAGAGACATTTCAGATGGCAAATCTTGATCCGGCAATCTGTAGGGATTTTATTTGACAGGCAATCATAATAGATTTCTTCCTAAGAATCAAATGATCGACATAATTCATCTTTTTGTTCAGATTTCATGTTGCCGTTTAATTTTCCCATTGTCTGTCAGTTGCAGTTTTTCAACAATTTGAAATTTAGATGGAATTTGATAAGATTCCAGATGATCTTTACAAAAATCTCTCAGGCGACGGCTTAATTCCAGTGTTTTCTCTGGTTTCATCAGCTCAACATCTGCCGCTATCATCTGTCCGATTAATGGGTTTGACTCTGCCCTGACAAGCACATTTCTGATATTATCAGCCTGCCGGATGACATCTTCTACCGCCATGGCCGAGGCCTTCTCACCACCCACATTAATTATATCTGACTTCCGGCCGAGAATGCGGAAGAACTGTTGTGAGCTATCATATTCGACAAGATCGCCGGTGGCATACCAGCCATCTGCGTCAAATGGATCAGGCGCGTTGAGATAACCAATCATTGCATTTTCAGTCCGCAGGAAAAGTTCGCCATCAACAATTTTTATTTTTGAATTGTCAAGTTGCAATTGCATCCAGCCCGGGTTATCTACACAGCTTCGGACAGAAGGTACACCAACTTCGGTTGTTCCATAGGATTGGGTTAATTTCACCCAAGGCAGGGTTTCTCTGAGTCTTTTTAATGTCAGTTCAGGCATGCTTTCGGTGCCGAAACTAATTCTTTCAAGGCTTTTCAGCGAATATTGCGTTGTCAATTCCGAGTGCAGAAGATAATTCAAAAAAGTCGGTGATGTCGGCAGGAGTTGAATTCTTTGTTGATCAATCAATAATGCAATCGATTCCGGGCTTCTGTCGCCCGGGCCTGGCAGGATCAGCGTTCCGCCTGAAGAAAGAGCATGCATCATCGTATCTATTCCGCCCATGTGGTCGAACATTAAAAAGGCGAGAATGCGGGTCGGCTCACGCTTGCGGTGGAATCGGCCCAGTAACCTGGATAAGTCGTGCAGCACTAACCGGGGAAGGGCGGTGGTGCCCGATGTGAGCAGCACCAGGCCGGCATGGCCTCTTTTCCTGATAATTTCCAGTTTTACTTCTGCCTGTTCCTGAACTGGATGAAAATTTTCAATGGGTTCTATTTTCATCGTTCCAGAGCTATCACTTACATCACAAATCCATTTGGTAGATACTGTTTCCTGGCAATTCAGGCTTTGACGCCATTGATTTCTGGTCAGTGGGATGACGATAACGCCTGTTGAGCAAAGGGCCCAGAGCGATGCGATGGCCTCTAGTGAATAATCAGCGGTCTTGAGGATCACCACATCGCCTGGATTGATACCTCTGGCCAGAAAATCAGCAGAGAGGAATTCAATCTTTGAAATGAAATCAGTGTAAGTCCAAATTACTTCTTGAAATATAATAGCTTCTGCGTTGCCGAAACTTCTGAACCGATCGAGCATCGACCGCGTGCTTTCCGAAGGACTCATC
The DNA here is from genome assembly GCA_040374745.1 of Planctomycetaceae bacterium. Lineage (GTDB taxonomy): Bacteria > Planctomycetota > Planctomycetia > Isosphaerales > Isosphaeraceae > QWQI01. Next base: position 8,700 of record JBEITT010000007.1, read on the forward strand.
CAACACCGCCCAGATAAAGAATTTGACCGGTGATGCATTCGCTTGCCGGAGACAGAAAAAAGTCAATCACATGCGAAACCTGTTCCATGGTTCCCGCCTTACGCGCCGGCAACCGGGCCAGCAGTGATTCCATTTTTTCTGCTGGAACGCCACGAATCAGGTCGGTTTCGATCGGTGTTGGCCCGATTGCATTGACGGTAATATTCCATGCAGCGAGTTCGCCGGCCATTGTCTTTGTCAGACTTTCAACGGCCGCCTTGCTCGCGGCATAGACCGATTCGCCCTGCAGGTTAAGCGGATATGCAACCGACGAAAAATTCACAATCCGGCCTGATTTCTGTAGAATCATGAGTCTGGCGGCTTCGCGGGCGACAATAAAAGTACCGGTTACATTTGTAGAAAAGATGCGGTTCACGGTTTCTGCCGGTGTCAGCGTGAAGTGATTCATGCTGGCGATCCCCGCATTATTCAGGGCAGCATCAAGGCGGCCGTAGTTTCTTCTGATTGAGGAAAACAGAGAAATCACTGCACTTTCATCAGTAATATCTAGCTGTTGATGTTCGTAACGCGGGTGAACCCATGAAGCGGGGCCACGGCTACAGCCGATGACCTGCCAGCCTTTTTCGATATAATAGCGAGAAAGAAATTCGCCAATACCCTTTCGGGAACCTGTGATCAGCATGACTCCCGGGCCGGTGGAACTGTGTTGAGTCATGATTCGGTGACTTCCGGCAGAAGCGAATCAATGTAATCAGCAAGCGTGCCCACAGTTCGGAACGGGCTTTTTGACTGGCTCATTGCACGATCATCCATAAGACGGATGGAAAGATTTGATTCATCCGCTATTCTTGTTTCCAATTCGACCAGCATGGAAACCAGCCCGATGGAATCAAGAACACGACCGGCACCAATCAGGCGCGATTCTTCCGAAATAGCGTCTGACTGCTGCTGGCTGGAATAGTTCGCAACAGAGCCTGAAATAATCTGGACAATCTGGCTTCGCTGCAATTTCAATGATGAATCCCCGGCTGGCAACAAGAGAGTAGGAATTGGTTGGGAAATTCCGATGGACAAATTGCCGTGTCAGTGTTGTCTGGTAAACGCATAATTGCAATATAACACACCATAATTGAATTTTCCAACGGGCCCAGCTAAAATACCAAGCTGAACTGATATTTCCAAGATCAAAGAATTGAACCGGGTTTGGCCGATAGTAATAACAGTCTCAACAAAGATTCTTACAGAAAAAAGGCTGATGAATTTTTATGTCAGAAACAGGACATGAATTCAGATATGATTTACTTTCAAGATCGGGAAGATTGATGACAAAGCCAGCCCATAGATTGTTAATGCAATAAGATCAATCTGTCATGTCAATTGAATTCAACATGATAAAGTGCTGGTATGGACGTCCCGAAGAATTACCGGAGGACATGGTAGATTATGGTTTTAATGAAATATTATCAGACACTGAAAGAGCCAGAAATTCCCGCTATCGACACGATCGTGATCGTCGATTGCATTTGATGGCCCGGCTGATGGTACGCACCCTTCTTTCAAGGTATCAACAGGAAATCAGTCCTCATGAATGGATTTTTGATCAGGATCTTCATGGCAAGCCTTATATCAGTGGCCCATCTGATGTCGTGAACCGATTTCATTTTAATATCAGCCACACGGATGGTCTGGCTGTGGTGGCGATTTCACGGCTTGGACAGGTGGGTGTCGATGTGGAAAACCCAGTTCGTCAAACGGATTATGATGGCTTGGCAGGTCGGTTTTTTTCCAGGATTGAGGCAGATCACATCAAAAATGCTGATATATCGGTTAAAGCAAGTGATTTTTTCAGGATCTGGACCTTGAAAGAGGCCTATGTCAAGGCGATTGGAAAGGGGCTGGCCCATGGCCTTGATTCATATTGGTTCAGGCCAACTGCATCGGATTTGGCCGGCAAAGGCAGGTCAGAATTATTGTTGATAGATCCGGTAACTGGTGAATTTAGAGCCGAAGTTGGCTGGGATTGCTGGAGCAGGCAGATTGGCGACAGGCCAGGCTGGCTAATTTCAGTGGTGGCCAGGCGTGAGGCTGAAAACCAGTTCGGAACGGATCTGGAAATTCAACCATGGATCTTCTGAAACCAACTGGAATTCGTTTGATCGAGAGTCTTTTTGTCATAATAATGATTATCGGACATTCACTAAGTGTTTCGTTTTTAAAACACGGCTGGACATCTGGAATGTGAGTAGTGTTTCAGGTCGATTTTTCGAGAAGGATCCGATCAATTGTTTCCGAGAAGGAGTCTGAGTATTGAGATCTGACCGTGATCCAGTATTTTGTGACATAAGGTCTTATGATAAATGACTTTATTGAGCGGCTCCAGCTTTCCCAGTTCTCATCGTCGAGGAGTTCGAATTCGATACGGTGGTAGTAAACTTCCTCGAAGAGTGTGAAGGCGATATCACAAAGGTAGGCGCGGCTGTCTCGAGCGAGTTGTTGGTCATCGCTGGGTGGATCGGCGTACCAGTCGCGGCTTTCACAGTTTTCCATCATGGCTTTTGAGAGGTCTTGAAAGCGTTCATTGATGGCGGAATAAGCTGAAGAACGCATGGTTTTTGTCATTTGGGCACCTTCCCAGAGGAAGAACCAGACAAGCGTGATACTGCCAATGGCGATGGCCATTTCTGAACCTGCAGTGATTCCGTCGATGACGCGGTCAGGAATTTCGTCATGATTGCTGAAGATCAGCCAACCGGTCAGGAAGCTGGCCAGCGAGCCGAAGAGGGTGACAGCGAAGATAAGCACACCGGTTCTGACGGATCGAAGCCTGGGGAAAAGGTTGTTTCGGGAATTCATCATGGCTGATTTTCTTAGGGGATTTTCGGGTTAAAGCTGAATTGTCAGCTGTTTTCCAGAATTTCCAGTTGTGTCAGTTATCCGGACGGGATCGTGATTTTGGCGTATAATTGATCAGAGTCTTATGAATCATATCAAAATAGCTTTCCCTGTTTTGACTTTGAATGCATAATGGTATGTGTTGAATGCACTTTCGAACTCTTTCAGATATGAGTTGACAGTTGGGAAGAAACGCCCCGCCAAGCGAAACGAACTTCGTGAGCCAAAGGACTTCCTGAGATATTTATGTGTGGTATCGCCGGGGCGATAAGCAGATCGACTGAACATGATGCTGAGGCAACCGCAGCCTTTGTGCATAGAGCATGCAATGAGATGGTACATCGTGGTCCTGATGCTGATGGTTTCTGGTCAGATGGCCAGGCCACGCTGGGTCACAGGCGCCTGGCGATCATCGACTTGACCGAGGGCGGTCGTCAGCCGATGACGAACGAGGACGGATCGCTTTGGATCACGTTTAACGGCGAGATTTATAATTATCAGGAATTGCGTGACGAACTAGCAAAACACGGCCACCAGATCAGAAGCCAGTCTGACACAGAGATAATCCTGCATGCTTACGAGCAGTGGGGAGACCGGTGTGTCGAGCGGTTTCGTGGGATGTTCGCCTTTGCCATCTGGGACAGCCATCAGAGGAGACTGTTCGCCGCACGAGACAGGGTCGGCAAAAAACCGTTTTTTTATCATTTTGACGGTCAGACTTTTCGATTTGCCAGTGAGATTGCTGCCATTGTGGCAGACCCAGCCGTTTCGCGCCGAATCAATCCATCAGCCATCGATTATTACCTGACCTGGGGTTATATTCCCGCTCCGATGACGCCCTATGCCGATGTGCAAAAGCTACAACCCGCGCATACGCTGGTATTTCAGGCTAACGACCGGGGTGGTGGCGTTTCGACTGCACGATATTGGACCCTCTCTTATTTACCCAAAACAGACATCAGTTTCGGGGCGGCATGTGAAGAGATCCGGGAACAACTGACAGAAGCCGTAAGACTCAGGATGATCAGTGATGTGCCGCTGGGAGCATTTCTTTCAGGGGGTATCGATTCATCAATTATTGTCGGGTTGATGGCCGGGCTTACCAGTCGACCTGTCAAGACATTTTCAATCGGGTTCAGAGAGAGCCGGTTTAACGAACTGGATCATGCCAGGCGAATAGCCAGCCGCTGGGGCACGGAACACCATGAGTTTATCGTCGAGCCGGACGCTGTCAGTATCCTTCCGATGCTTGTCAGGCATTATGGCGAACCTTATGCCGATAGCAGTGCCATTCCCACTTATTATGTTTCAAAAGTCACGCGAGAACATGTGACTGTGGCCTTAAATGGTGATGGCGGCGATGAGTGTTTTTTGGGTTATGAGCGATATCTTGCTAATGGAATTGCTGAGAAGTTATCTCGTATTCCCGGCTCATCAATCGGAATTTCCGTTGCTGGAAAACTCATTCCGGGTTCAAACGACCCGAAGAAACTGACCCAGCGAATCAAGCGGTTTCTCAGTGTGGCATCGATGTCGGAAAGAGATCGATATGCTTACTGGATCGGATATTTTGGTCTGGAAGATAAAAAGAAGCTATATAGCAAGGCCTTTTCTCAACTGGTCGATTCGTCAGAATCGCTTCAATGGTATGACAGACTTGTCGAGCTGGCACCCGGCCTTTCAGCGACAGAGCGGGCGAATCTTGCCGATATCCAGAGTTATTTGCCCTATGATCTTCTGGTAAAGGTAGATATTGCCTCAATGGCTTGCAGCCTTGAGGCTCGCAGCCCCCTGCTCGATCACAAAGTTCTGGAATTTGGTGCCCGCCTCCCGGTTGAATATAAGCTAAAAGGAAGCAAGGGTAAGCAAATTCTTCGATCAGCATTTTCTGATCTGTTGCCGCCCGAGAATGTCAATCGTCGCAAGGCAGGTTTTGGCGTGCCAATCGGAGAGTGGTTCCGTGGCCCAATGCACGAAATGCTGCAGTCTGTATTATTAAGCAAATCTGCGACAATTCGCAGTTATCTTTCGGGCGATGAAATCGACAGACTTCTGCGTGAACATATTTCAAACAGGCAAGATCATACTTACAGGGTCTGGAACCTACTGATGCTTGAGCTCTGGCATCAGCAATTCAACCCTTCCCCCGATTTCAAATGCAATTCAAAATCAAACCAGTTGTAATAAAGGTGCAGTGACTCACATGGATAATTTAAATGGAATTGGCGGGATGGCCTGTTTTGTCTTTTTTTTTATCATAGGCATCATTCTCGTTCAATTAACCCACCAACAGGAAACGAGACGTGAGCAGACAACACTTTTCATCCTAGCTTACATCATTCGATCGTTCATGGTCATGACTGTTTACTATTTTGGATTGCTTTCGATTATTAGAGATGAGGACAGTTCTGGCTGGGTTGCCGGCCTTGGTCTTTATGAGTCATGGGTTCAGGCCGGATATGATCTCTTCTCCCTTCCAAGAGCTATTTTAGAGTATATTAAAAATGCCCGTGAAGGCAGCGTGAACGACGGTGGCAAGCTCCACATCGGATATAATGCCATTATTGCAACTGAATTTTTCCTGCTCAATGCCCCGGGAAGAATTCCTGCAGCCATGCTTAATGTTTTTCTTGGTTCGCTTGTTCCAGTATTTGCCTATCGAATCTCAATGCAAATCTTTGAAAACTCAAGGGCGGCAAAATATGCAGGAATGACGCTTGTTTTTATGCCATCGCTGGTACTTTTTTCCGCTCAGACGCAAAAGGAACCTATCGTTGTATTTATCGAGACGATCGGGCTTTATTGCTGCGTTCAATTCTGCCAGTTCAGATACAAGCTCAGGTATTTTCTCTGTCTGGCCATTTGCCTGGCCATTATGCAATATCTGCGGTTTTATATCGTTTATGTCTTTATCGGAACGTTCATTCTCTCGCTCGTGATCCCGCCAATATTTAAAAGCCGATACCGTTCAATTTTTATCCTGATCGGCCTCATGTTCTCACCACTGGCAGCTCTTGTGACCTATCAGTCTGCTGTCACCGAAATTCGCCAGATTCAGGCAGAACAAACCCGCCGGTTGAAATCCTATGCCGACGGCTTCGGAGCATATGATGGACTCAAAACGAATTCAAATATCGGTAATCCCTTTGATATTACTGTCGGTTCAGAAATTATTCCCGGCTTGCTTTTCGGTTTTTTCCATCTGATGTATGCTCCATTCCCATGGCACCTGGCAAGGGGCAGCACGAGAATGCTGCTCACAACTCCCGAAATGGTCTGGTGGTACTATAACGGAACCATCAGGCTATTCCGTGGTTTTCGTTATGGGCTTAAAATCAATAAGGCCGACATGCTTCTGCCTTTTCTTTTTGTCGTACCCCTTTTGTTCTTTTATTCACTCATTTTCAATAATATTGGGCTCGCCTACAGGTACCGTGCCCAGATCTTCCCCGAACTCATGCTTTTTATTTCCCTTGGTTATTCAAGAGTCAGGGAACTTGCGTTGGAAAATTATCAAAATCAAATCAATCCAGAAGATGACCCGGAATCTGAAAACCAAATGCCAAAATATCCAAATGCTCGCTGGGGAAACGGGTTTCCCGCAAAGAACGCCTACGGCAGACCCGGTTATTATAATGTTCAACCCCCGACATACTCTGACTTCTACTACAGGAATCAAAGAGGAAGGAATTTTTGACAGGAAAGGTCGCAGATATAAATATCCTGACCCACCCTGTCAAAGATTAATCCTGATTTCCTGGTTTCATGGGTTTACAAATATCGGAGCCCAGTTGGCCGGCTTCACTTCCGGGATAACTCCCGTTGGTGGATAGGTTGATTTAACCGCTACCCGGATTTTTCCTGAGAGTTCGTCAACGATTGATTTCATTTCCGGCCTTTCCGCCAGATTGGTCAATTCTTTAGGATCACTCTCGTGGTCATAAAGTTCCCGGCCCAGCTTGCCCTCAGCCCATTCGGTATATCTCCACCGGGCTGTCCTCAGGCTGAATCCAAATACCTGATTTTCCCGTGCGGCAGCCTTTTTCTTTACCGCTTCTTCGCCCGGTTTTCTCAGTGCGGCGCCGTTTCGTGTGACTTGCGTCAGGGCCCAGCCCCTACCCTGCTCTGTCGGGTTTTTCAGCATCGGCACCAGGCTCTGGCCCTGCAGGTTTGCCGGTTGTTTCACCCCACACAGCTCAGCAAGTGTCGGAAAAAGATCAATCTGGCTGACAGGTGCATCTGCAACAGATCCTTTTTTACCAACCCCCGGCGCCACAATCAGCATCGGCACGCGGGCACTCTCTTCAAAAAGACTCATTTTCTGCCAGAGACCATGTTCGCCCATGTGATAACCATGATCACTCGTAAATACAATAATAGTGTTTTCTGCAAGCCCCAGCCGGTCCAGCGCATCAACCACCCGACCCACCTGGGCATCCATAAAAGTGATACTGGCGTAATAAGCCTGTCTCGCCTGCCTTCGCAGGTCGTCGGTCATCTGGTCCTGCTCTTTTTTGGCACTTCCCAGCCCTGCCGGCGGAATATCTTTCTGGTCTTCCCTGACACCTGTCACTACTGGCATTTCTTTTTCAGGGAACATATCAAAATACTTGCTGGGCGAAACATAAGGCGTGTGAGGGCGAAAAAACCCGACTGCCAGGAAAAATGGCCGATCCTGCTTTTTTGCACATCGCTCAAGCACCCATTCAGCATCTTCTGCCATTAACCGGTCGGTGTGAAATTCGTCTGGCTTTGGTGAAGCATACCAACTGAGCGAGCCGCCAAAACTACCGGGAGTCAACGTGAAAATCTTCGGATGCTCCTCAACACGATCGACTCCAGCCGGATTTAATTCCAATTCCCACGAACCCGGATCGTCATGGCCATTGGTCCCAATCGAATTGGGTACATTAAAATGAAATAACTTGCCAATGCGGCCGGCAAAATAGCCTGAAACACGGAACGCCTGAGGCATGCTCTGCTGATTGGGGATCGTCTGCCGGAAAACCAAGCCGTTGGTTAAGATGCCAGTGCTGTTGGGATAAAGCCCCGTCAGAATGGAATTGCGGCTTGGACCACACAATGGAAATGCGCAATAAGCCTTCTGAAAAAGCACGCCACGCGACGCCAGCCGATCAATGTTCGGTGTTCTGGCTATTTTGTCGCCATAACATCCAAGCAGATTATTTAAATCGTCAGAGATCAGAAAAAGCACATTCGGGCGTTTAGTATCGGCTGCCAACACGGATAGTTGTGCCGACATCACTACAGCTATCAAAACCAGCCATTTCATTTTCATCCTGAATTGCTCCGTACACTTATCTCAAGTTTCAACAATTGCCAGAATACAAATACAATTGAAACAATTTCAATTGACTATATCACTTCCGGCCTGGTTGTCAAAAAAACTTCCCGACGTCAATTTTTTGTTGAATTGCTCCACACTGGCCGCCACTCTGGCAGGTCTGTCCTGGCAGTGGCCAGGTATTTTTCAATTTTTGATGCGATTTCAGGATATTGCTCAGCCACATTGGTTTTCTCGGCAATATCCGTTTTTAAATCATAAAGCACAACAGGTTTATCAGGGCCGCCCGTGCGAATGCCCTTCCAGCGATTTTCAAAGAGTGCTGCCTGACGGAACCCGCCCTCATGAAATTCCCAGTAAAGAAATTCATGTTGAAGCTGAGTTCTTGCCTGACCCACCAGCGTGGGCTGAAAGCTGATCGAATCAACATCGGCCGGCACATTCACTCCGGCAAGACCAGCCGCGGTGGCCATTAAGTCGCCAAAATATCCGACATGCATTGATGTTCTGCCTGGCTTAATCGTGCCTGGCCACCAGGCAATCATCGGCACGCGAATGCCGCCGTCGGTCAGTGAGCGTTTGATCCCTGAGAATTGCCCTGCAGGATTGAACCTGCCCAGATTGTGGCTGGCCTCATTATGCGGGCCATTATCGCTAGTGAAAACAACCAGTGTTTTTTCAGCAATACCCAGCTTTTTCAGCGTATCAAGCATGCGGCCAACATAGCTGTCCATTCGTGTGATCATTGCTGCCTGGCCCTTGTCCTGATCAGGCCAGGGCATGTCGGCATAAATACCATAATCAGGTACCTCTGTTCCATTCTTCAGTTCTCTGTTGCGTTCGTTATTGGCATGCGGGACAACCATGCTCCAGTAGAGAAAAAAGGGACGGCTTTTATTTTCGGTGACAAATTTCAATGACTCATCGGTAAAAAGGTCATCGGCATATTCTATTGGTTTTCTGGCATAACCCGAGCCCGATTCGCCGATTTTCACGAGGTCGTTTTTCAGGGGTACACGGGTTTCATTTCGCCAGAGAAAGTCGGGATAATGATTGTGTGCATGGGTCTGGTTAAGAAAGCCAAAAAACTCGTCAAACCCATGTTTTCGAGGCAATCCCGTCTCTGCTTCGCCCACGTCGCCAAGGCCCCATTTACCAATCAGCGCCGTGTGGTAACCGGCTTTTTGTAACACGGCTGCCACGGTTGTATCTTCAGGCTTCAGGGCCTGTGCTGCCGGATTTGTGCGACCGGCATTGCCTCTGACACGCGTATGGCCATGATGCCTGCCTGTCATCAGCACACTTCTGGAAGGGGCACAGACGGTGGCACCTGAATAAAACTGCATGAACCGCAGGCCTTCACCAGCCATTTTGTCAATGGCGGGCGTTTTTATGATTTTCTGCCCATAACAGCCCAAGTCACCATAGCCCAGGTCGTCGGCCATGATCCAGATAATATTGGGTTTATCAGCAGCCACGCCTACGGCTGCAATCAAGTCTGTCAGCCAGAAAACTGCCAGAAGTGCAAACCGGTATCTATTATTCAATTGCATTTGCATGGTCATTTCATTTCCCTTCCGCTGCCCATTTTTTCATTTGCCTGATATTGGCTTCAACCTGGTGGTTTCCATTCCCCACATATACTGCCATATCGCTATCATACATCTTGACGGATTCGGGCCCACGGTCGCCTGTATCAACAATCCACTTATCGAGCATGGCCCGTAACGATTTCAGCGATTCGGCATGTTTTGGATCAGTGGCGAGGTTTGTCAACTGCCAGCTGTCAGTCTTCCACATGTAAAGCTCTTCGGGTGGGCGAGTGGGTGCAAACAGCAGTTTTTCAGCAAGCGGGCTGAGCTTGCCGGCATCGTGCAGGGCACGAATCGAGATAAGAATCGACTTGTTGTCCTTGTAGGCATTGGGCTGAAGATGCGGCCGGTCCGGGTAGAAATGACGGATGTAAAGATACTCGCCGGTTCGCACACTTCGAATGCGTTCAACTGTCTCATCGCAGCGGTCGCGGGCGGCGAAAACGGCGTCGCGTGGCGTGTATTCAGCACCCATAATGTTTTTTGCCTGCATCATGGCGGGAATTTCAATTCCGGCAAATGCAAGCGAAATGGCAGCCATATCAATATGTTCAATTAAATCATCGCGGATTGCATTCTGAGGAACACCAGGCCCACGAACAATGAATGGGATGTGCGTGCCTTCATCGTAAAGAAACTGCTTGCCCCGGGCGTGGCTGATGCCATGATCGGTCATGAAAATAACAATTGTATTTTCAAAAAGTCCTTCTTTTTTGAGGCGATCAATCACCCTGCCGACATGCTGATCGGTGAACCTGACTGCATCAAGATAGGCGGCCCAATCACGCCGGATGACAGGATCATCCGGATAGTAAGGCGGCAGGGCGACATCGGCAGGGCTCACTGCTTTGCCGAAAGTCTTTTCCGCCTGTTCCGAGAGTTTTATGGCAGTGGTGTCGGTGCCGCCACGGAGTTTGCCGCCCGCAAGTTGCACCTGCATGAAAAAGGGCTGGCCGGGGCGACGGCCTGACCAGTCGGCAGAATGATAAATGGAAGGGTTCCACTCAAAATTATAGTCGGTCTTGCCCAGCGTGCCCGCCTGCCGCTTCTTTTTGGCCGGAGCCCGGTCATCGGTTTTCAGGCCACTACCGCTACAGGTGTAATATCCAGCCTTCTGAAACAGTTCCGGCAGGGCCTTGACACCTTCCGGCAGGTTGATTTTTTCTGTTCCCCGGCCGCTGCGGTGATGATGGGCTCCGATAGATGTCTGATACATGCCGGTGATGAGGGCAGAACGGCACGGCGAGCAAACAGGAGCGGTGACAAAGGCTTTAGTAAATCGCGTGCCTTCCCTGGCCAGTTGGTCAACGGCGGGCGTGCTGATGAGCTTTTCGCCGTAGCAGGAAAAATTGGCCGACATATCATCGACAACAAACCATAGAATATTAGGCCTGGTGGCTGGTTCGCCGGCCTGCAAAGAGGCCGGTCCTGCACAAAACAGCAGAAAAAGAAGTTGGAACAGAAATTTCATTGATTTTCCTGGTCTGCCATAGAGCTTCGACCCCTGCGAAGGGGCGCTGGAGATGATCTTTTATGATATAAGTCAGGAACCGGCTGGTAAAAACAAATCCCGTAATTTCGTGAATAAATTATATCTGATGTGGCTAATGAAATTCGAATTGAAAAGATAAATGATCTGTATTTCTATACTTGCAATTTTAAAGCAGACCATGGCCGGGAAATGGAATTATCCATTTCATTTCAGCGTTGGCTAAGCTGATTTCCAGTCAGGTTTGGTTACTATTTGTTGTTGGCAAGGTCAAAGATCATGCTGGCAATTCGTTTTCTCTGCTTTTCGCGGCGAGCATGAACCTTGCTTTGAAGCCGCTGGATCTGCCTGGGCGAGAGGCCCTGAATGTTGTTTTGTAAATTGGCTGTAATATTATTGCTAGCAATAACTTGCGACAAATTAACGAGAGCCTCGTCAGGGCTTGGTTCGGGGTTGTTGGTAGCAATCTGGTCGGTTTCGGCAGGAAGTCGAGGGGCTATTATCGGGGCCACGGTTTGTTCATCAGATTCCATTGGGGTGGAAATGGATTCAAACACAGAAGAGAAGTCTGATGCTTGAAGGAAATCATGTGGTGTGCCGGTGTGATTATCGTCTGCTGAGGGAGTAATGAAAGGAATTTCATTCATGGCACTGTATGAACGAATGAGCGGTTTACCATTAGGACATTTTCGATTTCGCAGAATATTTTCGAGTTTCCAGGCACGATTTCTGGCCTTGGTTTGATAGCGTCTGAGTGTATTGACATGCTTCGAATCGATGGGATCGAGCATGCCATACCCTGCATAACAAGTAGAGAAGACCTTAATACGGTCAGATAATTGCGTATCAAGTATTTCCTTAAATGCAGATATTTCCCGAATTTTTTCATCTATCCATCTGATGATTGAATTTCGCAGGTCAGGTGTCTTACCGGCTGATCCGAGGTAGAAATCGAGCCTTAGTTTGGTGGGTAGTCCCTGATGCAAGTCGTCCTGTGACCAGAGCCGGGAAAGGTCAGTCAGAGGCCCCATCAGAGAGATGAAACCAGCCACCTTCGCGAGCGTTTCGGGCGACATGATGTGTAAGGGCCAGGGCGAGCCCATGGCATGCGCAACCTTCTTCAATATCTCAGGATAGATGGGTGCATCAACTAATAAGATGTTGCGGGCTTCATTCCAGATGCCGAGCAGGTATTCACACCCCTTGATAGTGGTGGAAAGAGCTTCCAGCCCAAGGGTCGGGTTTTGGCTGAGTAGCTCAAGATGCTCGCGGAATTCGGCCTGAAGGTGTCTCTCAAAAAATTCTGGACCGCGCGTAAATTCATTCTGAGACTTGAGATCCAGTAATCTGTCCACTTCAAAAACCTGCCACCTGCAGATTGCAATTTCCTGAAGCATCTGTTCGTCGTCAGGGGTGAACGGGCAAAAGACGTTTTTCAACTCCTCTGCGATTTCTGCGACATGCCCACGGGCATGTTCCGGCACATAAAAACTGCCAGAAAGCCCATGACGAACGGCATTTGCGGCAGAAGTGCGCGTCTGGCTCAGAATTCTTGAAGTCACTGTCATCTCTGGTACTCCTCCCTGAGTAAGCCTACCTGGAATTCTTATGCCATCAGTTATTACGCTTTCTATAGCAATAGTATCGACTATATAAGGGGGTTTAATCCCATAAAATACAAATTTTGTCAATAAATCTTTGTTAAAGAAACAATATTGTTTGCAAAAGCACTTTCAAAAATCTTTGGGAAATATTTATTGACATATCGCAATATCACGATATATTTAGATATGAGAGTTGGGTATGAAGCAGAAAGAGGGCCGGGTGATGAATCGTGTAGTTGGACCGCCAACGGATCTGGAAACGAGGGCGCTTGAGGCTGCGGCGGAGTGCCTCAAGACGCTGGCGCACCCGGTGCGGCTGAGAATGTTGCAAATGTTACTTCGCGAACAGTATCGGGTGGGCGAGCTTGCCGAGGCGTGTGGCATTGCGCCGCATTTGGCGAGTGAGCATCTCAGGCTGCTTCAGCGATGCGGTTTTTTGACGGCCGATCGTGATGGCCGCAGCACCTATTATCGTGTGGTTGACACGCATGTCGCCCCCCTGCTCGCCTGCCTTCACGATCGCTTCAACTGCGGGTGCGGAGGTGAATGACCCAGAGTTTTTTTCTCGTAAAATATCGTCAATTCACGATATTACGAGATTTGCATAATCATTCAAATTCAATCAAAGCAGGTATTTAGTCCTATCAAGACAGGAGAGTTCGGCCATGATTCTTGATCAATACTATTTAAGTTGTCTTTCACATGCGTCGTATTTGGTGGCGGATGAGGAGTCAGGGGTAGCGGCGGTGGTGGATCCTCAGCGGGATATTGACCGGTATCTTGAAGATGCGAAATCGAAGGGCCTAACGATAAAATATGTGATTCTCACGCATTTTCATGCAGATTTTCTGGCGGGTCACATAGAGCTTCGCGAGCGGGCTGGGGCCGAGATTGTGATGGCCCGGCGGGCTGCCGCTGAATTTCAGGTGCGACAGGTATCGGATGGAGAGCGGATTGAACTTGGCCCTAAGGTAGCACTGGAATTTATGGAAACGCCTGGGCACACTCCGGAAGGCCTGAGCGTACTGGTTTATGACAGGGCTGAGAGCGACACGTTGCCACACGCGATTTTGACGGGCGACACGCTTTTTGTGGGGGATGTGGGCCGGCCCGATCTACTGGCATCGATTGGCGTGACGGCTGATCAGCTTGCTGAAATGCTTTACGATTCCATTTTCAACAAAGTTTCAAAGTTGCCGGATTCGACGCTGGTGTATCCTGCCCATGGTGCCGGCAGCATGTGTGGCAAGAATCTTAGCCAACAATTACATTCGACAATTGGAGAGCAAAAACGATTCAATTATGCAATGAAGCCTATGAGTCTAGAGCAATTTAAACAGATTGTGACAGAAGACCAGCCAGAGGCACCGGACTATTTCGTGCATGACGCGATTTTAAACCGACAGGAACGCCCTGCTCTGGAAAATACAATGACACAGGCCATCAAGCCGATTGCCCTTGAAACAGTGGTTGATCTGGCCGGCAAGGGCGCACAACTGCTGGATGTGCGAGAGGGGCTTGATTATGCCGGATCGCATTTAACGGGTTCCATTAATATTGCATTAAAAGGCAAATATGCAACCTGGGCCGGTTCGATGCTCAATTCCAAGGAACCAATCATTGTGATTGGAGAGGCGGATCAGGTGGAAGAGGCAGTGATGCGCCTGGGCCGGATCGGTTTTGATAATGCAATTGGTTATCTGGAAAATGGAATGAACGCGCTGGCAAGCCACCCGGAACTTGAGCGGAAAACGCAGCGCATTACAGCGCAGGATCTGGCTGACATGATGGCCTCAGGCAAGAAAGTGATAGTTGTCGATGTTCGCAGTGAAAAAGAACATGACAAGGGTCATATTGATAACAGCCTGAATATTCCGGTGACGCATCTTGTCGAAAACCTGGCGAAACTGCCCAAAAATGGGCCGATTGTGGTGCACTGCGAGGGCGGTTATCGATCGTCGATTGCCGCCGGGATTCTGATGAATCATGGATTCAGGGAGGTGTTTGACCTGGTGGGCGGCTATAAGGCCTGGCTGGCATCAAAACCCGCTGCCGGTGTTGCATGAAATGAAACCTGAGTCGGCCAGACGTCTGAATCATTATGATTCGTGCCTTGTGGGGTCGAAATGAAATGAATCCGGTAACAATTGTATTTGGTCTGATTACTGGTCTATCACTTGGCCTGACCGGCGGTGGCGGTGCAATATTTGCAGTGCCCCTATTGGTTTATGGCAATGCTTTGCCAACACGGCAGGCCACAATCATTTCAATTCTGGCTGTGGGGTTAACTGCATTTACGGGTTTTGTGCTTCGATTTCGCCGAAGACAGGTTGAAATCAAGCCGGGAATTGCATTTGCCTCGACCGGAATGCTGACGGCTCCGCTGGGTGACTGGCTGGGCGACCAATTACCTGATTCGCTGGTGATGTTCCTTTTTGGGCTGCTCATGCTGGTGGTGGCGATCCGGATGTGGAAATCAGCCACGAAACCCGCAGATGCATTTATTCATGTGGATGATACAGGCGGTCGTGGCCCGAGTTGCCCTTTTGATCCGGAAGGGCGATTGCGAGTGACAAGCCGCTGCGCTCGGTTGCTGGGCCTGTCGGGCGCAGTGGTTGGAATTCTCACCGGTCTTTTTGGTATTGGTGGCGGTTTTATCATTGTTCCGGCACTCGTGTTGCTGGCACACATGGATGTGAAAAACGCCGTGGGCACTTCGCTGCTTGTGATGACCCTGGTGAGTTTCTCTGCGGTGATTGGTGTTTTAATAGAGGGTGATCAGGTTCCTCAGTCAATTGTCATCTCATTCCTGGCCGGTTCGCTGTCGGGCATGGCGGCCGGCACACGGCTTGCACGACGAATTCGTGGTCCAAAATTGCAGCAGGCTTTCGCTGTGGCTATTTTGCTCGTCGCCTGCTGGGTTATTACCAAAAATGTACTTGCCATCTGATCGATGGGTGTCAATTCAACCGAAACTGAAAGGATATTATAAAATGAAACTCACACGCCGAAATTGTATGGCCGCGACGATAGTCGCTTCCATTCTATCGGAATCAATTGCCGAAGCAGGACCCAACGTGATGGCTGAGCAAATGCAATTTCCATTAATCAAGAAATTTGGAGGAGTATTTCCCATTGAAGGAATTGCCGAACCGCCAATTTCTGGAATGAAAGTTGTATTTGATGTTACGACCGAAGCCGAGCCAGGCCAGTTGAACAAAGGCTTTGAAGTGGTGGCCCGATTTCTCAATCTGGCGTCGCTGGGCGGTGTGGTTTCGCCAAAAATGCAGGTGGCGGTTGTTGTTCACGGTAAGGCACTTGTGTGTTGCATGAACCAGGCTGTTTATGCAGAAAAAAATGGTGGTAAGTCAAATCCGAATGAAGAGCTGATTAAAAGCCTGACGGATGCGGGCGTGAGTATGATGGCCTGCAGCCAGGCGATCAGGCGGAACACTTTTGCGATGATTGATTTGCAGCCTACCGTCAAGCCGGTTTCGTCTGCGATGATTGTATCGATCGAACGGCAGCAGAAGGGGTGGGCCGTGCTGGTGCCGCATTGAAATTCGCAGATTAATGTGTCATTCTGAAGAGTACGTTCGAGCCGGGCCCGCAATTGCCCGTGCTGGGCGTAACCATCACGCAAATCCAGATGAGTTAAGACAATGGCTGCACCTATGGCATCCAATCAGATTCGCGATCACTATAAAATCCTGATACTTGGCGGCGGTTCAGGCGGGCTGACGGTGGCGGCCCGGCTAAAGAAAAAGCTGGCTTCCAAGTATTATGATTTAGCGATTGTGGAACCGGCGACGACCCACGATTATCAGCCACTGTGGACGCTGGTTGGCGGCGGAGTCTGCAAAAAAGAAGAAAGCCGGCGGCAGGAAGCTCGCTATATTCCGGCCGGTGCGGCGTGGATTCAGGATAAAGTCGAACGCATTGATGCATCAGCAAATGCGGTGACGCTGACTTCTGGCAAGCGGTTGACGTATGACTATCTTGTTGTGAGCCTGGGGATCAAGATTCTCTGGGATGGCATTCCGGGCCTGAAGGAATCGCTGGGCAAGCATGGGGTCTGCTCAAATTACAGCTATGAAACGGCTGAATATACATGGGATTGCATACGGAATTTCAAGGGTGGAACTGCCATTTTCACCATGCCGGGTACGCCTGTGAAATGTGGCGGTGCACCGCAGAAAATTATGTATCTGGCGGATGATGCTCTGCGACGGCTGGGGGTTCGCGACAAATCAAAGATAGTTTATGTAACACCTCAGAAACAGATTTTTGCGATTGAACGCTATCGCAACACGCTGGAAAAGGTAATTGCCCGCAAGAACCTGGAAATGCAATATGGGTATGAGCTGACGGCAATTAACGGCCCAGCGAGAATGGCTACTGTTGTTGACAAATCAACGGGTAATTCAAGTGAGATTGCATTTGAGATGATTCATGTTACGCCGCCGATGGGCCCGATGGATGTAATTAAAAACAGCGAACTCGCAGATGAACAGGGCTGGCTGGGTGTGGATAAATTCACGATGCAATCAACCCGGTTTGCCAATGTGTTTGCACTTGGCGATTGCATTAATGCGCCCTGTGCCAAAACAGGTGCGGCTATTCGGAAACAGGCTCCGGTTGTGGTTGCAAATCTGATGGCAGAGATACAGTCAAAACCGCTTGAAGCGAAATATAACGGTTACGGAAGTTGCCCGCTGGTAACAGGTTATGGGCGGCTGGTGCTGGCTGAGTTCGGTTATGATGGTGCTATTCTTGAGAGTTTCCCGTTTGATCAGTCAAAAGAACGATGGAGCATGTATCAGCTAAAGCGGCACTTACTGCCTCAGCTCTACTGGAATGGCATGCTGCGTGGCCGGGCCTGACAGCAAAGTCATTGTGGAATATCAACTGCATTGCGAATAAAGTGCAATTTCATATTTGTCTGATCTCAATCTGAAAGAATCTGAATAGTTGTGTTAATTCATCAACAAGATTGAGAATTGGTTTTGGCGATTTCATGTCGTTTGTAAGCCTCCGCTTTGAATGGTAAGATATTGATATAACGAGAATTGCGAGTGTTTCGAGACCAAAGCCGATGCTTCCACCAGAGTATGAAAAAATGTATCGGGTCGAGGATCGTGACTGGTGGTTTGTGAGTCGTCGCGAGCTCGTTCTGCGTCATTTAAAGCGATTTGCGAAGGTTGATCGACCGCTGATTCTTGATATTGGCTGTGGCACGGGGGCAACATCGCAACTGCTATCTGAGCATGCTGTTGTCGTCAGCCTTGATTTTTCCGAACTGGCGTTACAGGCCTGTGAAACACGTGGAATTGATCATTTACTGAAAGGCTCTGCCACGTCAATTCCGCTGGCTGATCAATCAGTTGATGTGATTGTTGCAACAGATATTCTGGAACATCTTGAGAAAGATACTGCTGCACTGAGGGAATTTCAGCGAGTTCTGAAAAAATCGGGCATCGCGATTATCACAGTGCCAGCATATCAGTTTCTCTGGAGCGAGCATGATGAAGCCTTGATGCATCTGCGAAGATATACCTCGCGTTTGCTTCGAAAGCGGATACTGGATGCCGGAATGGACTTGAAATATCATGGATATGCGATTTCGCTTCTATTTCCACTGGCATTGATGCGTTTAATCAAAAAAAAGAAGCCAGAAAATCATGCGCCTGAAGCCCAGCATGTTGAATTACCGGTTTGGGCAAATGAGTTATTAATTCGCTTACAAAGGCTGGAAAACAGGCTTTTTCATTATAGATCTCTGCCGTGGGGCCTGAGTGTTATTTCTGTTGTGGAAAAAATGAAATGAAAATCGATGTTTATGAGATACGTCAGAATATATAAGATGCCTGAAATATCCTGGAATTTGGTTTTTTTTCTGACTATGTTGCCAAACAGCATGTAAATATATTAGGATTACACATGATTATGCACGCAACTGGCCGAATCAGATGCAATGCAAGTGGCCTGCACTGGCTGAATAACCACTATTATCGAGTATCGAACAGATTGTGAAACATTTAATGACAATCGCGAGATAACGAAGAAACTCATTTTCAGATGAATCAGGAATTACTTATTTCATCACTGCCTAAAAAGCAACAGGTTGCTGTTATTATTCCATGTTTTAATGAAGCTAAGAGATTAGAGGCGAGAGTTTTTACGGATTTTATTGAAAATCATAATGAAATATCATTTATATTTGTAAATGATGGCAGTCTGGATCAGACGATTGAAATTCTCAGGCTAATGGCTGGTCATATATCAGGACGGATCGAAATTATTGATCTACCGATTAATATGGGAAAAGCCGAAGCAGTTCGACAAGGAATTAATAAAGCAATTTCAACGGGGTTTGAATTTGTGGGTTATCTTGATGCGGATTTAGCCACACCGCTTGAAGAAATTCCACGATTAGTAAAAGTATTTGACCGATCTCCGGAAGTCTGGCTGGTCATGGGTTCACGCGTTCAGCTGCTTGGCAGGGAAATAAAACGGCGACCTGTGCGGCATTACCTTGGCAGAATATTTGCAACTGTCGTTTCGATCATGCTGAAGCTACCTGTTTATGATACGCAATGCGGTGCGAAGTTTTTTCGTAATAATCCTGCAACAAGAATCGTTTTCAGTCAGAAATTTGTCTCGCGCTGGATCTTTGATGTAGAAATAATAAAACGAATAAATTTTATATCAGCCTCAAATAATGATACTACACCCCAGAATCGGATCTATGAAATACCTCTTGATAAATGGACAGAGATTGCTGGATCGAAGTTGAAACCAAGAAACTTTCTTACAGCAATAGTTGAGCTGTTCAGGATTCATCGGTTTGAATTTTCAGTTGACGATGTCAAACTTGACAACCATCTACCCTGGTAATGACATGAAAAAAAAGAACCTGAAACTGATTCTGAATCGATTAATGCAATCTCCGATATTTCGTCTGATTTATTGGTATTGCAGGTCGCCATTTTCAAATTTTGCAGCCTATGCGTTTTTTAAAGAGAGAGTTGCCCGGGATTTGCGAATTAATGGAGATTATCGTGTGAGGTTCGGGCCATACCAGGGCATGAAATATACCAAACATGGCAGTAGTGTTTCTTTAAGTTGCCTGCTTGGAACTTATGAGATGGAAATATGGCCAGCGATTGAAGAAATAAAATATCGGGATTATCGTGTGATAATTGATGTCGGTTGTGCCGAAGGGTACCATGCTTGTGGATTAGCATTAATCACGGGCAAGCCAGTCATGGCTTATGATACGAATGAAATTGCCAGATATGATTGTCATACTATGGCAGCAAAGAATCTTATCACACATCAGATTCAGATTGGTGAATATCTGAGTCATGAGAGTCTTGAATCATTATGTAGCCAAGGAAATGCTTTTCTCTTCTGTGATGTT
Source organism: Planctomycetaceae bacterium (assembly GCA_040374745.1). Lineage (GTDB taxonomy): Bacteria > Planctomycetota > Planctomycetia > Isosphaerales > Isosphaeraceae > QWQI01. The sequence continues at coordinate 29,005 of JBEITT010000007.1, forward strand.
GATTATTATGAAGTCGAGATTCTGGATTTAAACAAGGTGCCTTCTCTGGCTTCCACCGATATTTTGGTTGAGACACATGGCCATTCGAGTGGGAGTGAAAATGACACAATGCCATTATTATTGTCAAGATTTGAAGATACGCATGATATTGAAATATTTAAAATGATGCCTCGTCATTCATTTGAACTTTGGCAGTTTGCTGACAAATCGAAGAATAGTGAATTTGCAATTGGAAATGTCGTAAATGAGCCTCTATGTCATGCATTTATCGAAGAGCGTGGATGGAATAACTGGCTCTGGATGAAGGCAAAAAATAATATCATTAAGTGAAATAAGTGAATCTAATAAAATGAAAGAACAATCAAAACCAACGATACTTCATGTGATTCAGACACTCGGACCTGGTGGAGCTGAGCGACTTCTGGTGACATATCTTTCACAGCCTCTTCTGAAGGATAATTTTAATCATATTGTTGTAATGACTGATATTAAAGATATTCACGAAAAATCACAGCGTACTTTTTTTGTAAAAGCTCTTGAAAGTATAAATGTTGAAGTAATTGGAATTGGTTGTGCCGGGCCACGTAATCTTCTCCGATCAATCTGTAAATTATTTAAAATCATCCGGAACAGGAAAATCAGTTTGGTGCATTCCCATTTAATATGGTCAAATATTGCTGGCAGAATTGCTGGGCGTCTTGCCAGGGTGCCGGTTATCAGCTCCTTTCATAATACGGATTATGACCCTCAGGTTGTGGCAAGTTTTACAGCACCAAAATGGAAACAGGATCTGATAAAATGGCTGGATGGATGGACTGCCAGAAATTGTGATTTTATTTCCATCGCTGTCAGTGAATATGTCGGGCGACATATACATGAACATCTCAGGATAAAAAAAGACCGGATAGCAGTTGTATATAACCCTGTTGATTTGAGTCATATCAATCCAACCATCGGTGATCCGCGTTTGGAAAAATGTCGATATCTTGGAATTGAAAAGGATTCTATTATTATCCTGAGTGTTGGCCGAGTTACAGACCAGAAAGCATTTATAGAGCTTGTAGATGCATTTGCAAGGCTCGTGAAGGAATTGCCTGAGATGCAAATAAACCTGGTTATTGTCGGGGCAATCGTAGATCAGATTTATCATTCCAGATTAATTGATAGAATTGAAATGTTAAATATAAAAAACAGGGTTTTTTTGACCGGGCCACAGTCAGATATAGGTAACTGGCTGGTGGCAGCTGATATTTTTGCATTTCCTACTAAATTTGAAGGGCTGGGTATTGCCCTGGCTGAGGCAATGGGTGTGGGCTTACCATGCGTTGCCACCAATGTGGGTCCAATCCCTGAATTAATTGAAAATGAAAAAACTGGATTACTTATTGAACTTAATGTAATTGATTCGCTTGTTGAGGCAATCAAGAGACTTCTTCTCGATCGATCTTATGCTAAAGCACTAGGTCAATCAGCTCGAGAATTTGTAAGCAACCGTTTCAGTGCTACTGAAAAATCAATGCAACTGTATCAGATTTACAAGAGGATTATAAAACCCTGACAGAGTTAATTCACCGCGCATTGGCGACCAGTTTTCTTGGAACGGCCCGTCCGGTGATTTCATCAGGAGATTTATTCTCGAGTTTTTCTTCATGATATTCCGCATCCGTATTAACACACCAGGGGTCGAATGGACCATCACCCATAATATTCCTGGCCGCCAGTAGTGCCGTCATCATTGAATGATCCTGATTATTGTATTTATGCATGCCATTACGGCCGGCAACCTGGAGGTTTTCAAGATTTGACAACCATCGTCGGATAATATCAACATTCTGTTGATATTCGTCGTCGTAAACCGGATAAGCCTTCGGCATGCGAACAACGCACCCATCAATGACTTTTGACGTGGCGACCAAGCCAATCTGGGCGATTTCTCGTGTTCCAAGCTCAATAAGTTGGTCGTTTGTCATAGACCAGAGACCATCACCTTCAAAACAGAAGTATTCAAGCCCCAGACTTGATTTAGACTGATCAGGCACCATGTAAGGCGACCAGTTTTTAAAATTCTGCACTCGACCCAGCTTAACCTCGGGATCATGCACATAGATCCAAGTATCAGGGAAAGTCTCGGGTTGGTCCGCGATTAATACAACCGTGAGAAAATCACGGTATTTCAGTGCATTAGCAGCCTGTTGAATTTCCGGCGGTGCTGCCGGGCACATTGACTGAATAAGGTTTCTGAGCGGAAGAGTTGAAATAAAATTGCGACCGGTGTGGCGTATTTCAATTCCATCGGCATCGCGACTGATAAAAGCTGAAACACGAGATCCGTCATGTTCAATGCGAACCACACGAGAGTCCATGGAGACCTGATTGCCACCCTGGCGAATGTGTTCGCGAGCAGCTTCCCACATCTGTCCAGGACCGTATTTCGGGTAATGAAATTCATCAATCAGGGTTTTAATTACACCCGATTTGCCTGATTTGCGCAATGACTTGAAAAGTACACTTGTGACGGCATTGACAAGCGACAGACCCTTGATTCGCTGGGCAGCCCAGTCGGCTGAAATTTCGGATGTCGGCATGCCCCAGACCTTTTCGGTATAGGCTTTGAAAAATGTTTCAAACAATTTTCGGCCGAAACGATTGACGACCCAGTCTTCAAAACTTTTTTCATTTTTGATGGGCAAAAGCCGAGCTTTGAAATAACTCAACAGGATTTGGGCTGAGCGAATGGGCCCGAGTTTGAGAAACGCATCAACCGGCTTGAGCGGATAGTCAAAAAACTTACGATTGTAGTAGATTCGACTGAGTCTGGGCCGTTTCAAAAACTGGTCACCCAGGATCTCTCGCCAGAGCTGGTTGACTTCTTCGGACTTGGAAAAAAAGCGGTGGCCACCAATATCGAAGCGATAGCCCTTGTAGCTGTCGGTGCGGCTGATGCCTCCGACGAGCTCTTTTTCAGATTCCAGTACAGTACACGTAAAGCCTTTGCGTGTAAGTTCATAGGCTGCAGTAAGACCTGCCGGTCCGCCACCAGCTATAACAGTGTTGCCACTGAGCGGCTGGGTAAAGATGGCGTGTGGTGGCTTTATTTGCCGACTCAGCTCGGGTTTATGCAAATGACTGCGATTGCCGGCCTTGGCTTCCATGGTGCAGCTCGCTTGGGTGAATCCATTCGGCCGATTTTCCTTCCTGGAAAACCGTTGGAAAGAAGTCTATAGTTATTCAGCTCATTTGTCGAGTGCATTTTGAGCTTTTCTAGCTCACTTTTTAAGACGATTTTTTATCCATCAGCCATCCAGCCCAGCGATTAATACCTGAAATAATAGTAAATGGTTTTGAGCGTTTCAGAGAAATAGGTGACCAGGCCTTCGTCGGTTTTAAACCAGTTTGATTCGTCGATAAAGGGCTGCCTTGCCGCCGCATAGGAAAGCCGTATATTTGAGCCAGCAAAGACTTTCTGAAAAATCCACCTGCTTCTTCTCGTATGAAACGACGAGGTGACGATAAGCAGGCTTTTGAGCTGATGCTCTTGTGCATATTTGAGATAAAACCGGGCTTCTTCTTCGGTGCTTGTGACTTTGCCCCTGATCAGCACAAGTTTTTCATGGGGCACGCCGGCACGCATGGTCATGACCTGGGCCAATTGGCTTTCAAGACTGCCATATAGCATATCTTCCGGAAAATCGACAATCAGGATTTGATTGGCAAAACCACGATGATAAAGCTCAGCCGCCCTGAGCGGCCTGACCCGGAAATCGCCAAGCAAAATGCAGATCGCATCGGACTTTTCCGGATTGTTCACCCGGAAATCAAGAGCATATCGCGTAAGTAACGGTGGAGCCCATCGCGATGCCGTAAGAAGAATAAGACCTGCAACGAGCACCAGGAGGAAAAAGGGCCTAAGCCACCTCCTTCTGGTTGTTCGATTGATCATTCCCAATCTGGATGAAATTATTCCAAACATTGATGGCACCAAAGGTTACACGAGGGCAAACTGTGCCATGAAAGCTGCGGGCAGGTCAGTTTTCGAGTGCCCGTTTTTCTCGATAGGCCAGATCGAGGTCGTGTTCTACCATCATTTTGATGAGGCCTTTAAAGTCTACCTCGGGGCTCCAGCCAAGATCTTGCTTTGCTTTTGATGCATCTCCAAGCAGAACATCGACTTCTGCAGGGCGCATAAACTTCTGGTCAAATCGCACAAAGTCCTGCCAGTTAAGGTCAAGCATACCGAAGGAAAGTTCCAGGAATTCGCGGACCGAGTGCGTTTCGCCGGTTGCCACGATGTAATCCTGCGGTTCTTCCTGCTGCAACATAAGCCACATGGCTTTGACATAATCACCAGCAAAACCCCAGTCGCGGCAAGCATCAAGATTTCCCATCACCAGATTTTTTTGCAGGCCGGCCTTGATTCGACCTGCCGCCAGTGTGATTTTTCGAGTGACAAACGATTCGCCTCGGCGCGGGGACTCATGATTAAAGAGGATTCCCGAACAGGCAAACATTTTATAAGATTCCCGGTAGTTGATGGTTTGCCAGTGGGCATAAAGTTTGGCACAGGCATAGGGGCTGCGTGGGTGGAATGGCGTTTTCGGGCCCTGGGGTGCTGGAGCAGCACCAAACATCTCAGAACTTGATGCCTGATAGAACTTTACTGGTTTGCGACGATTAAGAATCCGGACAGCTTCAAGCAATCGCAGGGCCCCCAGCCCCACGCAGTCAGCAGTATAAATCGGCTGATCGAAACTCACACGGACGTGACTTTGCGCACCAAGGTTATAAATCTCATCGGGCTCAATATTTTCAACCGCAGCAAGGAGACTTGAGGCATCGCCAAGATCGGCGTAATGCAGATGGAAGTTATTTGAAAATTCAGGGTTACGAGTTAAATGGTCAATTCGCTGGCGGTTAATTGTGCTGGAACGGCGAACCAGGCCATGCACTTCGTAATCACCGCGGGTCAGCAAATAGTCAGCAAGATAAGAGCCATCCTGCCCAGTGATGCCCGTAATTAATGCTTTTCGCATGTCTTGACCAGTTATGGTGCGAGTGTTTTTGAGAATAGTACATTCATAATTCTATCATACTAAGCAGTTAAGAATTTTGGTATGAGAGGCAAAAAAACGTCAGGCATTTACGCCCAGGCGTTCACGCCGGTAATCACCTGACTGCACACGGTTGATCCACTCGGCATTTGAGAGATACCATGAAATGGTCCGGCGAATACCTTCTTCAAACGTAACCGAAGGTTGCCACTGAAGTTCAGTGGTAATTTTGGTTGCATCAATGGCGTAGCGGCGGTCGTGCCCGGGTCGGTCTTTCACGTAAGTAATAAGCGATTCTCTTGAACCAGAGGCTAATGGCGGAGCGAGTTCATCAACAACCTGGCAAATTGTTTTAACCACCTCAATATTTTTACGCTCTGAGTTGCCGCCAATGTTGTAAGTCTGTCCGGTTCTGCCAGTTGCAAGCACATCGCGGATTGCTCGGCAATGGTCGCCCACAAAAAGCCAGTCTCGCACGTTAAGGCCGTCGCCATAAACAGGTAAAGCCTTTCCATCAAGTGCGTTAAGAATCATTAGAGGGATCAGTTTTTCAGGAAATTGACAGGGGCCGTAGTTATTTGAACAGTTGGTGATCAGAGTTGGGAGGCCGTAAGTATGATGATAAGCACTTACGAAATGGTCACTTGCAGCTTTTGATGCCGAATATGGCGAATGGGGGTCGTAAGGAGTGGTTTCACTGAAAAGACCATCATCGCCAAGTGAGCCATAGACCTCGTCGGTTGAAACGTGCAGAAATCGGAATTTTGATTTGGAGACATCAGCCAGTGATGCCCAGTAGCCACGCGATTCCTGAAGAAGCGTAAATGTACCAATTACATTGGTTTCGAGAAAAACTCGAGGACCATCGATAGAGCGATCGACATGACTCTCAGCCGCAAAATGGACGATCGCTTCGGGTTGATGATCCGTCAAAAGCTGGCGAACAAGAGCGGCATCGCAAATGTCGCCCTGAACAAATTGGTGGCGATTGTCAGAAGCAAATTCAGCCAGACTATCCAGATTTCCTGCATAAGTCAGCTTGTCCAGATTTACAACTTTCGTAAGCGACTCTTCCCGGAGCAGTTGGCGAACGAATTCGCCACCGATAAACCCGGCGCCACCTGTAACCAGAATCGTACGCATGAGAATTGAGGGCCTTCTGCTGATCTTTTTCCGAATCCCAGTAATTCCATCTGTAACATACCGATTTAAATGCGGCTGGCCAATACCAGTTTTGGCTTCAGCAAGGCTCGATGTTGTGATATAACTCTGTGCAAGCATGCCTGAAAGAAATAAGAATCGAAAAAGGAATTTTATTCTATGCGATTGATTTCAACTCGAGTGAAATTACAGAAAATATTGCCTTGGATTGGAGCCATTCTGATCGTTGTTTTTTTTCATGCAAGGCGATTGATACATTATGGAATTCTGGGCGATGATGTCATTCGAATTGTTGATGCAAAAACGCTGCCGCTTCAGGAACAACTCTTTCGCCCTTTCAGTGAGCATGTGGCACCCGGATTTGAATTACTGACAGCAATTCTGGTCAGATCGTTCGGAAATGATTTAAATCAGACCGCATTTATTTTGAATCTTGCGGCATTGGCAAGCTGGCTTTTTTTTCTGAGTACGATGACATTATGGGTGAAGAAAGTGGCGGGGCGAGCAGATATGGCCTGGATGACATTTATTTTAAGCGGTATTTCATCAACTTGTCTCGAAGTGCCGTGGTGGTTTTCGGCAGCGACATACAGCCTGGCTGCAGGTTTTATTTTCCTTGTTCTGCTGGCAATTGAACATGAAACCAGACATGTTTACTTAAAATATATTTTTATTTCATTTTTAACAGCACTGGCAATGAGCTTCTCGGCACTTGGATTACTGGCAATTTTCCTGGGTTTTGGCATGGCAACAGCGAAAGATGGTATTGGTCGCGAATCGATCAAAACCGGAATGATCATTGGATTCAGTTTATTCGGATACTGGCTGATCTGTCGGATATTTGGCGGAAATCTGGTTTCAGCAGCAGTTAATAACAACCGCAGCATGAATGATATTCCACTGGGTCTGGCTTATGCCTTCTCGGTTCCAGCTGGTACCAGTTTGCCTTTGTTTTTAGGGATTGATGCCAGAAAGGTAACTGACAGCTTTTCCATGATATATGGGATTCCGCTGACCCTTATTCTGCTGTTGGTAATTTTTTTATATTTGAAAAGAACCAGGCTCAAATATCATATATTGATATTACTTTTTATCCCCTATCTAGTGCTGTATCCAACACGCGCTGGGCTTGTTTCAACTGGACGATGGCAATTGGCCGACTTTCTCTATTTCTGGACATCTCGCTATCATCTATTCGCAGTGGTTGCATTATCCATGTTGGTTGCAAAAATTTATTATGATCTTATAGAGAGATTACATCTTCTAAAATTAACTCGCTTGACTACGATTTTGGTGATCATTGTATTCTCACTGCTACAACAGAGGAATCTGATGTATTGGTCGTGGATGATGGAACAGCCAGACCAGCGAAGAACATTGGCGGCCCTCAACAAACTCCATCAAATATCACAAAAATCGGGAGTCTCATCAAAACAACTGCTGAGTGTGTTTCCGCCAGTCAGGCGTGGCTGGAATGCTTCCGTTCTTGAATTAAGGCCAGATGTGTTTCCTCTGGTTCGACTCGTTGGAACTCGTGAGGAAATAATTGAACAATCGCCATATTTGAATTCAAATTCAGGCGAGATACAAAACATCGTAAAGTTGCTTCAAAATCAGCTTTCAGCAGATGAATGGGGCTGGCTATGCGAAGGCAGGCTGCTTAATCTTTCGTCGCTGCAGCAGGGTTTAACAATGTTGCCACTTGAGGCCAGAGAAGTCCAAATTGAGAAAGCTGAAAAAGTTGGCCCAGAAAAATGGCAAATTAAAGACTGGGGTGGTTTTGTTGAGTTTGAATTAAGATTGGAAAATGCAAATCAATTTTTGGTATTTCAGAATGTTAATGCTGACGGGCCGGTAATTTTCCAGTGGTCAGTAGATCAGAAAACATGGCCTGATTATTTCAGTGCCTGGCTTGAAACCAAGCCGGCGGACAACCTACCGCTTGTTGAGAATATTACATTTTCCACGAAAGACTTGATGATGCATGGTGAATCGACCTTATTACCGGTAAAGATTCTTATTAGAGTCAGGCCAATCAAGCCTGGCACACTGACTATTCAGAAAATTATGATATTTGAAAATAGCAATAAATAAAACCCGGGCTTTTCAGCCCGGGCAATTGCAATTCAATTAATTTTAAATTGGGATGACTATCCGGAGATTATTCCCAGCCCTTGCGATAGGCAGCCCGGTTAACGTATTTGTTGGCTGATTCAAGATTTGTCACACGGGCGCTGGCAGCATCCCAACTTACGGATTGCCCAGAGCGGATGGCCAGATTGCCCAGCATGACGAATTCAGTCAGTGGCGCAGAATAATCGAAATTGGAGCTTGGCAGATAGCCTTCGACGATAGCCTGCGACCACTCTTTCTGGGGGTTGCCGGCATGCTTGCTACGGGCTTCGGTCTGCTTGATCTTGCCGGCCTTGGTCATCGCTTCAACATCCTTGCGACGCTCTTCGGAGAAGATCAGCGGATTGGCACAATAGGCCTCAGCCTCAAAGATGGTGGCTTCGCTTCCGATGAACATCATGCCGCTTGAGGCCTTTTTGAAAAGCTCTTCCGGCACTCGAGAGTCACGTTCAGGCTTGTTCTGCTTGCCGTCTTTGTTGCCATCGTGCCAGCTGACAGTCAGGGCCGGCAGTGTATCAGTGGCAGCAAAATGATAAACAAGCCGGCTCCAGGCAGGTGCGGTCAGGTCGCTTACTGGCGAGCTTTCCGCGTCGATTTTAATCGGGATTCGCCGTCCAAGAATGTTAAACGTAGCGTCCATGATATGGCAGCCCATATCGCCCAGTGCACCCGAGCCATAAGCCCACCAGCCACGCCAGTTAAAGGGATGCACGCTGTTGCCGCGGCGTGCTTTTTTCTTAGCATCGTCTTTCTTCTCAGCAGGTTTTTCGCCATTGTCGAAAGTGAAATACGGCTCTTCCACCTCCTGACCAAGCCAGGAATTCCAGTCGAGTCCTTCAGGTGTCGGAGCAGCATGCTTGTAAAGCGGACCCTGAGGCCAGATGGGACGATTGGTCCAGAGTCGAACTTCCTTAAGCGTACCGATCACACCCTGCTCAACCCATTCCTTGGCCAGTCGCTGGCCTTCCATTGTGCGGCCCTGGTTACCCATCTGCGTAACAAGTTTGGCCTCTTTGGCGGCTTTGTGAAGCGAACGAATTTCTCCAATGAAATTACACATCGGCTTCTGAACAGCAACGTGTTTTTTATGGCGAACCGCCCACATGGCAGCCGGGTAGTGTGTATGGTCAGGTGTTGAGACGATCACAGCGTCAATGCCCGCATGCATTTCGTCAAACATTTTGCGGAAATCGGTGTAAAGTCTGGCTTCGACTTTTGTCTCTACTTTTTTGTCGGAATATAACTTGGCCAGGCTTTTGGCAGCACTTTCGGCCCGATTTTTGTCGGCATCAACCAAAGCAACGATATTATGAAGGTCTGCCACATTGTGTGTATCAGACTGCCCTTTGCCCAGGGCACCAATCGTGGCGATATTGAGCTTGTTATTCGCGCCGAATACGCTTCGGGGCAGGATGGTAGGAACGGCAAGCGTAGCCGCGAGAGCCGAAGACTGGCGCACAAACGAGCGGCGGGAGATTTGCTGATTCATTTTTAATTCCCTGGCAGGAATGCTTGGTATCGGGGAAAATACTGGCGAAAGCTGGATGAGTTCGCCGATCGAAATGATGTTATTCGATTTTCAGGCGATTTGCCAGCATGATTTTTTAGAATTAATGCCGAAATTATCGGCTGAAGCGATCAAGCATCGGCTTTTCAAAAAAATGCCACGAGGCCGATGCACATATACTGGTGATAATCAACGTGTAAAGCAAAAATGTAGATGGTTGAGCAACCAGACTGGTTTTTTTCAGTGAATAAATGACTGGGATATGCCAGAGATATAAACCAAAACTGATGACACCAAAATAACGTAAAGGCGCTGATAAACGGCTGATTCGACCACTACCCATGCCGCAGGCCGCGACAAGCACAAGCAACCAGACAAAGCCTTCAGGGGTTCGCCAGAATGTGACCATGGCTGGCACCGACCAGAATTCGGCATTTGGCCAGTATATTTGCATTAATGGAACAGCAGATATTACGGCCAGTGATGCCCAAACCCACCAGCGATTGACCAGGGATTGTATTTTTCCGCTTTGGTCTCTAGCTAGGAGCAAAGCAAATGCACCACCCCAGCCGAATAAATCAAGCATTCCGAAGACCTGGCTGGAATAAACCCATGTCAGGTTTGATCCGAACTTTATCTGACCATGAAATAGCTGAAACACGCTGAAACGCCATAACCAAGAAGCACAAATACAACTGGTAATTAAAGTAAGAGGATTCACTCTTGCAAGCCAGCCACTGGCTATCAATACCAATAAATAAAATTGCATTTCAACACCAAGTGACCAGTTTGGACCATTAATAGAGCCAATTGTGGCCGGATGCCAATTGTGAACAAAAAGTGCATGTGAGATGATATGAAATTTGTGGCGGGGAACCATGAGCATTTCGGGCATTACAAAAAAGAGAAACACACCACATGTGAGAAAATGTAGCGGCACGATGCGGGCAAACCGCCTGCGAATGTAATTTTGTTGAAACACTCTGGGGCTTTCAAATTTTTCATAAGATTTCACAGCTGAAAGGACAATCACAAAGCCGCTGATGACGAAAAAAAGATCCACACTCATCCAGCCAAGCTGAAACCAGTCGCCAATCAGGCCCTTTAGCGGAAAGTCCTTCCAGGCCAGATGTTCAATAACATGATAAACAATTACCGTGAGAGCCGCGAAACCACGCAGAACATCAATCATGGGGAAGTGCTGTGATTTTCGCACATGATTCGAATATTTTTCGGTTTTGGCTGAATCCTGAACACCTGTTAAACCTGGATGCGGACCATGATGATGGCTTCGTCGCTCTTGACGCAATTCAGTCGAGTTATGAAGATCATCATCTGGTTTCATCAGTCGCACCTGAATTGAGTATTTTTCGATTTGATTTCGACGATCCGTTACATGGCAGCGCGGGCCGATTTCCAGAGATTTTTTGCCCACTTCAGCGGTGGCCTGTGAGCGTGCCTGCGCAGGATTTTAATGAACTTTGGTTCCGGAATATTCTGTTGCTTTATGGCCTTAGCGCCATTGGCAGCGAACCAGTGACAATAGCTTTTGGAAACTTCTTCGGTTGCATAAGGGTCGGGAAATGCATTTTGAAGGTCGACTCGCGAACGATAAAGTTGCCTTTGCTCTTTAGTGATTATATTTCCATTATTATACGTTGCCCACTTGCTCGGTCTTTTGCCCAGCAGGCTCTGGCCGTATTTTTCACACTCGGCAAGATACCAGTCGCGAAGATCAAATAAAACCGGGCTTTCCTTACCATATCGGTCGAGCATGGTCAGTTGGGCACCCGAGTCGAATCCGGAAAAATGATAGAAAACAAGCGGATTTCCGTTGATGGTGATATTCCAGGGTGCCTGCCCTGCCGCTTTACGATGTGTCAGGTTCCAGGTGGCGACATTGAAACCGGGATTTCGAAGAATGGCAATATCATCAAAAAAGGCCGGTGCGAGATCAACCCAACGCTGATCGGTGAAGAGGCCACGAGGTTTGTCGTCGTGGCAGAAAAGCCGGAGCCGTTCGGCCCACCATCTGGCAAATTTCAGACCCTGATCCGTGCGTCGAACAGCAAGAAACCCGAGGTTATAAACACCATGTGCCAGCGAACAGATTTCATTGTCAATAATTGCCTGAACCGTCTCTTCCGGCTCGCACTGATGCGGTGTCAGCGCAATTGAATGCATTGAGAGTGTTTGATTTAAATCAGCAAGAGAGCCAAGCACAGCAATATCCGGGTCAAAATAATAGACACGTTCTGCGCCAACAGTATCAAAAAGATATTCGACCATTGCACCTTTAACAGCCGTACATAGTTCAACAACGCTGTGGCCGAATGTCCACGCTTTGAGATTTTTAATCGGTAATTTGTCAGGGGTTACAACATGGTCAAAAGCTGCAAGTGTTGCCGGCGGAGTATCTTGAGGAAGATTGTCGGAAAGCAGCAAATGAAATGTACAGCCCGGGTTAGTGCGTTTCAGTGAATGAGCCAGAACTGCAGCTTTAGGCAGATAATTGGCAGTGATGCTCGTGAAGACGTGCATGATCGCTCCTTGATTCATGCGGTTTTTCGGATAAATTCGTGTTCGGGTGCTGCAAAACCTTTTGATGACTTTGCCAGAAAGTTCCTTCCCCCATCGATTTCAATTGCTCAAGTGTCAGGCCATAGTAATCGATGAGAAAATCAGGATATTCAGCAAAATCGGGAATGGCAGGAATATCGCGACCAGCCAGTTCAGTCGCCCTTTTCAGCAGCAAATCGTTTAATTGATCGGCAGGCATATCAATTGAAAGGCAATCGCCATATCCCGATGTTTTCACTCGACTCGCCTGTGCACCAAGGTTGTAAACGATTGGCCAGAATCCGCCTAGTTGTGCCACGGAAAGAGTATACATATACGTTTCTGGCCAAATACTGGGCAGCCACGCAAGATGGCAGGCTGTTTCTTCAAGTCGTGACCAGACTTCATGCTCAAAATAGGGGCCAGTCAATTCAACACGACCCGTGGATAAAAGCTGCGGCTCGAAATTTGACGTGCCCACAAGCACAAATTGCAATGGTAATTTGCGGGCTGCAGCATCGCTGGCTGCAGCAAGCAGCTGTGCCGAACCTTTTATCAAACCAATTGATCCAATAACAGCCACACGAACCGACTCACCAGGATTCCATTTCATCACCATTGGCGATATGGGTCGTGAAGGTTCCATATGTGGCCTTGATTGTATTTTCAATTCAGGAAAATACCTTGCCAGACGCTGACGGGCATCCTCGCTGGGTACGTGAATAGCTCGTGCAGTTGCAAGCCTTTCTGCCCAAGAATCTCGATATTTGTCAATTGTTGTTGTACACGGCTCACTATGGTAATTTCCAAGGCGTTTCAGGCAGGAATTGCAACCAGCCTGATCAGGTTCGCCACAATATTGACCAATTTCATTATGAAGATGAATGCGTGGACAGATCGAGTGATAGTCGTGAAGTGTCCAGTCAGTCGCAATCTGGCGAGTATTGATCACGTCGAACAGTGGCTGAGGCACGCCCATGGCATGATGCACATGAACAAGCGATGGCTTTATTTTATCGATGATGGCCTCAATAAACCTTGATTCAGGCCTGATAACTCGACGCCACAATAATTTCCAGGAATCGTCGCGTTCTTCAAAAATCAATTGGCCTGAAGAACAGGGCCGAGCATAGACGGGACGAACACCTTCGGCAGCGAGACGAATAGCCATATCACGCACATGTCTTTCGGTGCCGCCTCCGCCAACATGGCTTATCGCCAGAATAACTGGTCGATCATCGCGAACAAACAATTTTTGTTCGGCGGAAAAATATTGAATTTGCTGCAAGGTTCTTACCTTTACATGGGCAGCCATTCGGCGGAACCATGCAATCGGACCTTGGCGACGAATTGACATGAGCCATCGCCATGTCGATTTCAATAAACGACGACGAAGAGAACCATGCGGAGCTATTTTGCTTGCAAGTTTTGAAAGCTGATTCACAATTTTCCAAGATATTGTGCTGGTAGCATCTTTCCATTGTCTTTTTAATTTTAGATTTTCGGCCGAAAGGGTTTCCAACCGTTTTTCGAGGATAGATACTTTCATTTCAAGATGTTTTAACTGACCAGACTCAAAGTCCGTTTGAGGGGCTTCGATCGCAGAATTCAACTCGATAGCAGAATTAAATTGTGGTGTCATCCTGACGAAGCTTTCCTGAGCGCGACATCCATGTGTTGCTTTCTCCCCACGAAATACATCAATAACTTATTATTTATAAAATGTCAAGTTCGATCTTAAGACGATTCATTAATATCTTTAATCGCTTCGGCTTCCCGGCTGAGATCGCGAATGGCATTGATATTCCATAAATAAATGAGCAACGAAATAAGACCAAGGCCATATGTCAGAACCCGATAGCCCATCATAGCAACGGCACCTGAGGGGTGACCGACAAATTGAAACAGCTGATTGCTGATCTCTTCAGAAAATCCAAGTGCACCAAAAGGCAAGGGAACTGCAGTGGAAAAGAGTACCAGCGGAAAAATCAGGAGATGATTTGCCAACGAAACTTGAAAAATCGGGAAAAGTGCAAGCCCGACCATATAACAGGCAGCACATGTCAGAGAATGACAGAATACAGATACAAGCAACATTGCAATAATTTTTGGCCATTTCGCACGATATGACTTGGAGAGCAAGCCAAACTCGCGGATTAATAAACCAGCTTTACCAGAGGAAGTGGCTAGTTTCGGAAGGAATTTACCAGGAAGATCAAGAAGAATGATAAATAATGCAATAGAGCCTGAAATAGCCATGAAAATGGCAAAAAGACCGAAACTCCTGACAGATGGATCCAGTGTAGACCAGCCTGCGATTGAAGCGGCTGATGCAAGATAAAAAAGGCCAATCAGACCGATAATACGATCGATCAGCAAAGTGCTGATTGCCTGTGTTCGGGGCAAATTCATTCGAGCCAGATAGGCTGCTTTGACAAGATCGCCACCCACGGCGCCTGGTATGACGAGATTAAAAAAACTCCCAACATAGCTCAAGCGAAGACAATCAAGGAGTTTAAATTCCACCCCAAGCATGCGAACAAGAGCAAACCAGCGAAGAAATGAGATAAATGCAGCAAGATTTACCAGCAGAAACGCCCAGAGGTAGTAGCGAAATTGAATGGGACGTGAAAAGACATCGACAAGCACATGGCGATTGCTCCAGAGTGTCCATATCAGGAACCCAAGACCAATCGCCAGGAGTGCTAAATTCAATATCCCGCTACGTTGTTTTGGGAAATCTGCTGGCCGATTCATTTTAGAATTTCTTTTTTCCACATTTCAAAAGAGTGTATAAATGAATGGAGCTGCAGCCGAGCCTGAAAGAAGGATCAGGGCTCCCATCATTAGAAGGACAAGAAGAATGGGAGCCAACCACCATTTTTTATTTTCTCTGAGGAATTGAATAAATTCTGCAATAAGGCCGTGTTCCCTGGCTTCAGCAGCTGTTTGAAATGCATTTTTATCGGATTTGGAGTCACTCATCGATTTTATCCCTTGATTTAGATCAGTATTGACGAAGGTATCTGGATGGATCATCGGGCTGTTGTTTTGGCAACCAGTATGTTGCATTTTGTGCAGTATGCCTCCGAAGAGTCAGCGCATCTCGACCAATCAACCGGAAAATGAGCGTAACTGGCATAAAGACCAGTAAAAATACACTCAACAGTATGATTTTGCTGACGACAAATCCAATCGGGAATACAAGAATCATCCAGCCTATAAAGATATATTTGAGCAATTTTGGATTTAAAGTTGCAGCCAGACCCGCGAGAACTGCTGTCAGGGCAAACATTGCAGAAAAGCCGGGATTTGATCTGGTGGCAAAACCATAAATGGCAAGTGCACCAAAGAAAACAAGGCAGAGTCCGCCGAACTGACGCAGCATCTTTTCTGAGGGATTTTTAGGTATATCAGACCATTGCATTTTGAGTGTCCTGAGAAATAGTTGTTTTAATCGAGTTCAAATTGGCCAAGATATTTTTCGCGGGCCATGCGTGCTTTTTCAACTGCTTCAGGGCCAAGTTTATCCTTGCGGATAATACAATCTTCAAGTACAAGTGCATCCATCTCAGTTGAAAGAAAGCAACGGAGGGCCTCTACCGGTCGACAGACTATCGGCTCGCCTCGCACATTGAAGCTGGTATTAACCAGAACAGGGCATCCGGTACGCTGATCAAATTCGGAAAGCAGGCCATGAACAAAGGGGTTTCGCTCCTGATCGATGGTCTGAAGTCTTGCGGAAAAATCGACATGTGTTACCGCTGGTATTGATGATCTGACAATATTGACCCGACGACGCAGATCAGGGTCATCCGACATCAGTTTCATTTCATTTGTTTCAATTGGGACTCTGTGTTTATCAAGCACAGGGGCGACAATCAGCATGTAGGGGCTTTCCTGATCATGATTGATTTCAAACCATTCGTGAGCTTTTTCACGCATGATGATGGGAGCAAACGGACGAAAACTTTCTCTGAATTTAATTTTCAGATTCATATTGGCCTGCATACGGGCAGATCGTGGGTCGCCAATGATCGATCTGGCACCAAGGGCTCGCGGGCCAAATTCCATTCGTCCCTGAAAAAGACCGATAATTTTTTCCTGTTCAAGCAAATTACACATTTCGGCATAAAGATCCTGTCGCAAATTAAATTGCTGAAACGGTATATTCTCCTGATTCAATAGTTTGATTATTTCTTCAGGGCTGAAGCAGGGACCGAGGAACGAGCCTTTTTGAAAATCGCTGATACCAGTTGTATTTCGCGGTTTATCAAGCAATTGATGCCAGACAAACAAGGCTGCACCAAGAGCTCCGCCGGCGTCTCCTGCCGCCGGTTGAATCCAGATTGATTCGAAAGGCCCGTCTCTCAGTATTTTACCGTTGGCCACACAGTTTAATGCAACTCCGCCCGCTAATACCAGATTTTTCATGCCGGTTTTTTCATGTGTATAAGTGGCCTGAAGCATCATGATTTTTTCAGTAACTGCCTGAATACTGGCAGCCATGTCGCAATGAAACTGCTCTATCTGTGTTTCAGACTGGCGTGGATTACGACCAAAAAGTGAGTGAAACTTCGGACCTGTCATAGTCAGGCCAGCTGTATAATTAAAATATGTCTGATCCATCCAGAAGCTACCATCAGGCCGAAGATCCAGAATTTTTTCAATGATAATATCTGCAAACCGTGGAATTCCATAAGGTGCCAGCCCCATCAGTTTATATTCACCAGAATTGACCTTAAATCCGCAATAATAAGTAAATGCAGAATAGAGCAGGCCAAGAGAATGCGGAAATTTCAATTGTTCAATCAGTTTTATTTTATTAGCTGAACCAGTTCCTAGAGTTGTCGTTGACCACTCACCTACCCCATCCAGTGTAAGAATTGCTGCTTCATCATAAGGACTCGCGAAAAATGCGCTCGCAGCATGGCTTTCATGATGATCAAGAAAAACCAGTGGTTTTTTGAGGTTTGTTCTACCCAGACCACTACGAATTGCTTTTCGAGTATGGATTTTGTCTTTGAGCCACAGCGGAATGGCCATGGCAAAACTTTTAAAACCTGCAGGGGCATAAGCCAGATAGCTTTCAAGCAAGCGTTCAAACTTTACAAGTGGTTTGTCATAAAATGCAATATAATCGAGATCATCAAGAGAAAGTCCAGACTCTTTCAGGCAATATTGCACCGCTTCTGAAGGAAAACCAGGATCGTGTTTTTTTCGCGTGAATCGTTCTTCCTGGGCAGCAGCGATGATCTGCCCATCAACGACCAGTGCTGCGGCGCTGTCATGATAGAATGCAGAGAGTCCGAGAATGGCCGTCATTATTTATTTCCTGAGATTTTCATTTCGAACCTGATGCAAGAAAATTTCTTCATGAAATATTTCTGCCAATCGCCAGAATGTCTTTAAGATAGGTTCCATAAGAATTTGGGTAGCCATGGGCCAGTTTTTCAAGCTGAGTGTCATCGATAAAATTCATTCGCCAGGCAATTTCTTCGGGGCACGCGATTTTTAAGCCCTGGCGTGATTCTACAGTTTCGACAAAATTCGCAGCCTGAATCAGGCTTTCTGGGGTACCTGTATCCAGCCAGGCGAAGCCCCGCGTGAATTTTTCTACACGAAGCAGACCTTTTTCAAGGTATACCCGATTGACATCCGTAATTTCAAATTCGCCACGGGGCGATGGTTTGAGGTTGGCTGCTATATCAAGGACCTGATTATCATAAAAATAAAGACCAGTGACGGCATATTTACTTTCAGGTTTGGCCGGTTTTTCAACAATTTTTGTGGCTCTGCCAGAATCATCAAAACTGACAACTCCATAGCGTTCGGGATCTTTGACAGGATAGGCAAAAACCGTGGCACCGTCAGTGTGACTGGTAGCACGCTTGAGCATTGGCTGGAAACCCTGGCCGTAAAAGATATTATCGCCGAGAACAAGAGCCGATGGGTTTCTGCCGACAAAATCACGACCAAGGGTGAAGGCTTGTGCCAAGCCACCCGGGTTTGGTTGAACGCAATATTGAAATGACATTCCCCATTGGGAACCATCAGCGAGAAGTCTTTCGAATCCTGAAATATCGACAGGGGTACTGATTACAAGGACATCTTTAATTCCTGCCATCATTAAAATGGAAAGAGGATAGTAGATCATGGGTTTGTCGTAGATCGGCAGCATCTGTTTTGAAACAGCTCTTGTGATAGGAAAGAGACGGGTGCCACTACCACCGGCAAGAATGATACCACGATAGACATTATTCGATAAATCTTTGGTTGAGTTCATTTATAGTTCACTTTAACAATTATCAGCCGACATCCCTGGGTTTTGAACTGAGTGCTTCTGGTATCTCCTTCGATAAGAACTTCTTGAGTTCTTTTCCAGAAGCTGATTTCTCGACAATATAGCTTCACCGCCAAAATTTGCCAATATTGATTTCACAGCGATATTTAAGAATTACCGAATACAACATTTTTGGAATTCTTTTAAAAAACAGGAATTGTGAACTCAGTATGATAAATGTGAAGAGTGAATTAAGTATTTTCCTGCCTGCGGTACCATTCAATATAATTTCTGATACCCTCGGAAAAGGATGTTGAGGGGTTAAAACCAATTTCCATGTTTGCTTTTGATATATCAGCATATGTCTGACTGACATCACCAGGCTGGGCTGTCTGGAAATCGATGATAGGATCGATGCCAAGTGTTGAAGAAATCGTTTGTATCATTTCAAGAACAGTGATCGGGTTGCAATTGCCAAGATTATAAAGGTGCAAATTGTTACAATTATCCATGGCACTGATGACACCGCTGACAATATCACTGACGTAAGTGAAATCTCGCCGGGCTGAACCATTGCCAAAAACCGGGAGAGCTTTATTCTGCGATATG
The DNA here is from genome assembly GCA_040374745.1 of Planctomycetaceae bacterium. GTDB lineage: Bacteria > Planctomycetota > Planctomycetia > Isosphaerales > Isosphaeraceae > QWQI01. The sequence continues at coordinate 48,305 of JBEITT010000007.1, forward strand.
AGATTTGTGAATTTTGCAATTGCGAGATCAGGCCTGTTTCTTGGTCCATAAGCAGTAAAGAACCGCAAACCGGTCAGTCTCAGACCATAAAGATGATGAAATGTTGATGCAATAATTTCACATGCACGTTTGCTTGCAGCATAAGGACTTATGGGGGAATCAACCTGATCAGACTCGCGAAAAGGTGCGGTTTCACGATCACCATATACAGACGAGCTTGAGGCATAGATTACTTTCGGTGGATTTTTTAACTTTCTTGCGGCTTCAAAAATATTGGTTGTGCCAGTTACATTAACATCCATGTAGAGTGAAGGCGATTCAAGCGAGGGCCTGACTCCTGCCCTGGCTGCCAGATGAATTACTGCATCCGGACTAATGGATTTAAAAAGGGAGTCAATTAATTCATTATTTCTGATGTCGCCCTGAACCAACTGAAAATGTGTATTTGCAATTGCATTGATTAAATTTCGGCGTTTTTTCGACTCGGAATAAAAAGGATCAAAATTATCAAGGCCAGTCACTCGATGACCCTGAGCAAGAAGTTGATCAATGACATGGGAACCGATAAAACCTGCGGCACCCGTAACAAGGATATTCAAGAGAATACTCCAGAGAATGTGCTGAAAAGTTGATCAGGGCTGAATTTATCAGATCGCCATCAATTCTTGCCATCTTGAGATTTAAGACTTATCATAGTATTATTAAGTGTAAATGGCAACAGACAACCAATCTTCGAATCAACATGTTATGCATCGTAACTCTCTTTATATCAGCTATTTTGGTCTTCGGGAACCACTTGTTCAGACACAGGTGCTGCCTTATCTGAGGGAACTGGCCAGTGGAGGTTGGAATATCCACCTGATTACTTTTGAAAAAGGCGGGCCAGGAAGTTTCTCGACTGACGAACAGGAAAAATGGCGGAGTCAACTATCGAAGGAGGGAATCACATGGTATTTAAATTCTTACACCGACAGCAGGAAATTATGGGCTAAACTGAAAGACATTTTTTCAGGTGTCAGGCAGGCCCGTAAAATCATCCGCGACAAGAAAATTGTAATTGTGCATGGACGAGCCCATGTGGGCACGACTATTGGTGAGTTCTCGCGAATTTTTCTGGGTCCTGCGTTGCTTTTTGATATTCGCGGGTTTAATCCTGAAGAGCAGGTTGAATCAGGCAGATGGGCTGCTCACAGTCTCAAATATTATCTTTATAAAACCGTTGAGAAAATATTGATCAAGCGTGCGTCAGGATTCATTTTACTGACAAATGCCGGGCGAAAGGTATTTTTTTCAAAATCCAGCCGAAGTGATATTGACAGCATTGAAATGTACAGACTACCAGATAACCGTCCTGTTCAGATAATTCCCTGCTGTGTCGATGAAAAACGATTCGAAATAAAGTCGATGGATAGTAAATGCAATCAGGTCTCAAAGTCAGATCTTGGGCTCAATCACTGTAAACGGCTCGTTTCACATGTTGGAGCCTTGGGTGGTCTTTATCCCGAAGATAGAATTATTGCGGCTTTTGCGGCGATTTACAGGGAAATGCCGGACACGGGTTTTGTTATTCTGAGTCAGACATCTGCCGATAATCTGAAAAAATTATATTGCAATGCAGGTTTGCCCGATAAAAATCTCTGGGTAGGTCGCGTAACGGCACAGCAGGTGGCATCGTATCTTGCGATTTGTGACTGGGGACTTTCGCTCAAGAAAGAAAGCTATTCACAACTTTCCTGCTCACCCACCAAAATTCCTGAATATTTACTGGCCGGCCTACCAATTCTTTGCAGCCGCGGGATTGGTGACTGCGATGACATTATTCGTGATAATCGAGTAGGAATTGTATTTGATGCATGGAATGATCAGGAAATTAAAACGCTCGCGATGGGAATGTTACAAGTCGAAAGTGACCACGATTTAAAATCTGTTTGCAGAGATACAGCTAAACAGCTGTTTGATTTAAAAAAGATTGGTGGACCCAGGTATCGTGCAATCTACGAAATCCTGTTAGAGAACCAATTGCGAAAAAGTTAATTTATCATATTCGAATACGGTTTGTGCGGATTATTACAGTTTTTTTATCAGAATTAAAACTGATATATTAATTAAAGTCTTTCATTGCGTAGATGTCTTGAATCACATAAGCGTGACGGGATAGAATAATCTTACTTCCATATCAACCGGAAAACAAAGTAACGAGCAAGCCAGATGCGACTTGACGACAGCCCTGAAAGCCAGAATGTTGAAGATCGACGAGGTATCAAGCCTGCCCAGGCCGCCATGGGCGGTGGCATGATTCTACTGATTATGATTGTCTCGCAACTGTTGGGGATTGACCCACGGGCTTTGATGCAGGTGGCCCAGGTGGTTCAGGGTCCGGCCGTGCAGGCCCCTGCCCCTCGAAGTGGTGGTGATGCTGCACCGAAAGATGATGCCGGAAGCAAATTCGTGCGGCAGATTCTGGGTCTGACAGAAGAAGTCTGGGCCCAGCAATTTCGAACAATTGGCCGCCAATATCAAGACCCTGCGCTGGTAATGTTCACCGGTTCAACAAACACAGCCTGCGGGCTTGGGCAGTCGGCAATGGGACCATTTTATTGTCCTGGCGATAAAAAAGTTTATATCGACCTGGGCTTCTTCGACGAGCTGGACCGCAAGTTTGGTGCTCCAGGCGACTTTGCCCAGGCTTATGTAATTGCACATGAAGTGGGCCACCATGTGCAGAATCTTCTGGGATATAATGACATCGTACAGAAGTCGCGACGATCCAAGAATGAAGCCGAAGCCAATAAGGATTCCGTAAGGCTTGAGCTTCAGGCCGACTATCTGGCTGGTGTCTGGGCACATCATGCAAACAAAACGAGAAAAGTGATTGAGCCTGGCGATATTGAAGAAGGTCTGAGGGCTGCCACGGCAATTGGTGATGACACTCTGCAGAAGCAGGCATCAGGGCGGGTGGTGCCTGACAGCTTTACGCACGGAACATCGGCCCAGCGGCTGAAATACTTCCGCCAGGGCATTGCTACAGGTGATTTCAAGGCAATTGAGGCATTCTTTCGGCTGCCATACGACCAGCTTTGAATCCGAAACAGCCACATCTGTAAAAGCTAAATATGGCAATTCATCCGACAGCAGTTATTGATCCCACAGCCAAAATTGCGTCGGGAGTTGAAATTGGCCCTTACAGCATTATTCACGGTGCCGTAGAGATTAGCGAATGCTCCGTGATTGGTGCCTATTGCGAGTTGGGAATCCCAACGGCTGCAGCCCAAAAGCCGAACCTGATTATTGGTCCTGACTGCCGGATTCGCAGCCATGCGGTGATTTATCAGGGTAGTCATCTCGGAAGCCATGTGCAATTGGGCCACTTTGTTTCCATACGGGAAAACAGCCAGATTGGTTCGGGTGTGCTGCTAGGCACAAGGTGCCAGATAGAAGGCGACTGCTCTATCGGCTTTTATACCCGACTACATTCAGAGGTTCATGTCGGCAAGGGTGCGCGCATTGGACGCTGCTGCTGGCTTTATCCCAAAGTGCAATTCACGAATGACCCGCTGCCACCGACAAATATAATTCTACCGGTTGTGGTTAATGATCTGTCTGTCATCTGCACGGGTGCCCTGCTCTTCCCGGGTGTTGAAGTTGGGATGGGGTCTTTTGTGGCAGCGACAAGTGTGGTTCGCGAGAATATACCGGCGGTGATGTTTGCTACAGGGAACCCGGCCAGAGCGATTTTCCCGGTAAACAGGCTGATTGACCCTTCACGGAACTTAAAGTTCCAGTGGCTTGAGCATTTTCGGGATCGATACCCCGACGCAGCCCAAAATCTAATTGACGAACTGACCAGCCAGGCACGGGAACTTTGTTGCGGGGCATCAGCCGCGAATTAAAATTTCGGTCAGCAAGTCAACTTTCGATACCACAGGCTCGCATGAGTTTTTCGTCGGGCCGGCCTGATATGCGGCGATAAAGATCGTCGATCAACCAGTGGAAGACGACAAGGTGAATGCTTTCAACCACGCCCATATCATGAATATCAACATGAAAATCGTGGTGGGCAATTTCTTTGAGCTTGCCGCCCGAGAAGCCAGTGATACCGATGGTTGTCATACCACTGGTGTTAGCCCATTCTACTGCTTTCAGGATATTCGGGCTATTGCCCGAGCCAGAGATGGCCAGAAGGATGTCGCCGGGCGAGGCGTAAGTTTTGAGCTGTTCCAGAAAGATACGGTCATAGCTGGTGTCGTTAGCCCAGGCCATAATGGCCGGGGTGTTATCCGTCAGGCTCATGATACGCAGACGTTTCTGGTTCTCAAAATCCTTGAGAGGGCATTTGGCCAAGTCCTCGCACAAGTGTGAGGCATTGGCCCCCGAGCCACCGTTGCCGATCACATAAACCCAGCGGCCTGTTTCATAAGCCTGGTGGATGATATCAGCCATGGCATGGATTGGAGCCAGATCCAGACGGTCGATCTCAAGTCTGACACGATCCAGATAAGTTTTCAGGTCAAGCACAGCACCGATCATCGTTCAATCCCCTTCCCTGTTGCTGATTATCTGATTAGTCGACTTGAGCGTAATCCAGGCCAAGAGCCTTGCCCATACCCAGTTCGGCGATGATTCGCAGGGCATGTACCGCTTCCATCTTGTTAATTTTGGAAACGCCTTCACGGCGATTTTCAAAGACGATTGGGGTTTCACCGATTGTTGCACCGGCGGCCGAACACCAGTAAAGAATTTCTTCCATAAACGAATATCCGCGTGAGCGAATTTTATTAAACGGAATGCGTCTGAGGATTTTCGTGCTATAGCAGCGGTATGAGCCACTGTTGTCGCGACTGTTCAGCCCCAGCCAGAAGCGGGCATAAGTATTAATGCCGCCTGACATGAATTTTCGCTTGAGATTGAACTGTTCGCCGGCAATGCCCCCGCCCTTGATATAACGTGAACCAATTGTCACATCCCAGCCTTTGGCGGCACCACTGGCAAGGTCGGGCAGAAATCGCGGCGGATGGCTGAAGTCGGCGTCCATGTTAATCAAATAGTCATAGCCATTTTCAACCGCGAAACGCATGCCTGTCAGCACAGCGGTGCCCAGACCCAGCTTGCCGGGGCGATGAACCACATTCACACCCTTATAGGTTCGGGCCAGTTCGTCGGCAATCTTGCCGGTGCCGTCGGGCGAGTTGTCGTCGATTACAAGAATATCGGCTTCCGGCAGATACTTGCGAATCTCAGCCACCAGCGACCGCAGGTTGCCTGACTCGTTGTATGTGGCCAGAGAAATGACACGCCTGACAGCCATCGGCTTTACCCTTCCCCCGATTCACCAGATGCTGGTATCAAAAATGAAGCCAACTGGTGCAACTCGCTACTGGTTCCGTATCATCAAACTGTTTCCATCTTTTCGCCAATTTGTTTTTTTGACAAGTCCAAGTTAAGCGATTCTATGGCTTGGGCAATATACACAAAATGCTAAGCTGGGCTGTTTTTCAAATGTGTTTCGGCCCACAAGCAGCCAAACTTACCTGAAGTGATCAAATGCACACTCACAGCTCGTTCACTCTGTTAAACAATCAACATATATTTACTGAAATTCTGACCCTGAAGAACTACAGGGCTTTGGGTTCAGAAAGACTGAAGAGCCGAGCAATATTGAGGCCTTTCGCCACTCTGGTCTGAAAGTTCCGAGAGATTGAATAGATTGCAAGACCTTGGAGCTAAGGTGTTATTAGCCCTGTAGTGCTTTGCCATCAGAGCCCTGAAAGAAGAAATCACTGAAGAGCTGAAAGGCTGAAGTATTTATAGAACCCAAAGCCTGAAGTGCTAGAGGGCCAAAGTCACTGAAAATCGAATAGTTTTCAATTTGTCCCCCCTGCCCTTTGGGTCAGGCAGAACTACTGTCATATTGATTAATTGCTCCCTGAGAACTCAGGGACTTTAAAACTTGAAGGCCTTCAGAACTTTGGCTCTCCAGAACTTCGAGAAATGTGTCACTTTAGAACTGAAGTGGCGAATAGAAAATGAGCTCCAGGACCGGAGTGTCGGTTACACCACGGCACTTCGGTTCCATGTTTATAAGGGTTGGCAGGGCGGGTTTCTGAGAACAGCCCCCTGCCCTCTGAATCGGCCAGGATCCGTAACGTCTGGAAAGGAAGACCCTTAAGAACTCTGGGACTTTAATACTTGAAGGCTTGTAGAACTTTTGACAATACAGGACTGCAACACTTCAGAACTTTAGCTCTCCAGAACTTCGAGAAATGTGCCACTTTAGCACTGAAGTGGCGAATAGAAAAAGATCTCCAGGACCGGAGTGTCGGTTACACCACAGCACTTCGGTTCCATGTTTATAAGGGTTGGCAGGGCGGGTTTCTGAGAACAGCCCCCTGCCCTGCCTGGTTGCAACAGACAACCTGTTCAATCTATTGCCATCAGATGCGTCACAATTATTCATGACACTAAGGGCTATAGCACTGCAGAGCTTCAGAGCTGAAGTTGTTTAAGATTTCTGGGCCTTGAAGAGACGAAGGGCTTCAGGGCTATAGCGATAAAGAACTACAGCACTGAAGGTCTGTAGTTCTTGAGAACCTAACGACTTCCAGTCTTCAGAGTTTTGGAGCTTCAGTTCTGTAGTACTGTAGAACCGATGACCCAGGAAAAAGGCGAGGCAAAGTTGTTTAATCACTAAAGGATTCAAGTCCCAAAGATCTTTGAGACCTTCGAGACTTTGGAACTTTTTCTCTCAAGTTCTTTAGCCTCGGCAGTTATGAAGTTCTGCAGTTCTTTCGCCCTGAAAGATTTTTTATCTAAAGTCTTTCAGGGCTTTTGCCCCCCCCTGCCCGGCGATGAAATGAAAGACCTGGAGTTCAGATTCAGACCGAATCTTGAAGGCATCTATCAACACTGCTGAATTGCTGAGAAATAAGCCCTTGAGTGCTATGGCACTAAAAGGCTGCAGGTAAATATTACTAAAGGTTTAAAAGACTTGAGTGCTAAAGCCTTAAATACCCAAAACACTTTTGCATCAAAGGACTTTTTTACTTTAAGGCTTTATACCTGAAGTGCTATAGACCTGAACACCTGAGGGGCTAAAGCCCTTTAGGATTATTTACCTGTGAGACTAAAAGACTTAAGGAATTTATTACTACAGGGCTAAGGTGCTTCAGGTTTTTCAGGCCTGAAGTTCGGCAGAACCATAGAATTGAAGACCCTAAGGATCCAGAGAACTTCGGCGTCCCTGGCATTTCTGATCATGGCCTTTCAGGTGGTTCAGGCCAAGCTTATGACCTTTAGCACTTTAGCGCCTGAAGTCTACAGGCCCGAAAATACTTCAGTGCTAAAGCACCGAAGCACCGAAGTGGTTTAAGCCCCAGAGTGCTCAAGGCGAATTGTAGCCTTTGTTTCAGGTTTGGCGTAGTGAAGCAGCCAGGCGGGAAATCAAGGTGCTTGGGGAATATAGGGCTGAAGGCCTTCAAGGCCAGAGGTATTAAAGAACTGCAGGATTAAAAGACTTTAGTATCAAAAGGATTTAAGGCTTAAGACTTACAGGACCAAAGTGACAAAGCCCCTTGTCGTTTCAGGGCCGCAGTGATTCAGGGCGATGGTACTTTAGATTTGAAGTGACAAGGTGCTGAAGATGCGTTGGTTCTAAAGGATAAAAGGGGCAGGGGGCTTGGGTTCTATAGTGAAACAGGGCTGACGGATCAAAAGGTCTGAAGATGCACCGGACCTTTTGCCGATATATTGTGAGAAGGAGGGTTTCCGACATGAAGTCGATCGCCTTGATGAGTGAGAAGGGCGGTACGGGCAAGACAACATCGCTTTTGAATCTTTCCGCCGGGTTTGCCCGGGCCGGTTTGAAGGTTCTGGTGGTGGATGCCGACCCTCAGGCTAACGCCACAATGGTTTTAACAGACGGGCAGGGGCCCGGCGATGGGGCAACCCTGGCCGAGGTGATGGCGGGAACGGCGCGAGCCGATGATGCCCTGTTCGTTTCCCGATGGGAAAAAGTGGAGCTTTTGCCGGCAAGCCCGAATCTGGCGGAAGTGAACTTGAGCCTTGCCAATGAAATGGGCCGGGAACGGCGATTGAGAAAGGCGATGGAGCCGCTCAAAAGCGATTACGATATTGCACTGGTTGACACAGGCCCGGCGCGAAGCTTGCTGAATGTCAATGTGCTGAACTGGGTCAACGAGATTATCGTGCCGATCAGCCCGGGGCTTTTTTCGCTGGCCGGTCTGGGTCAGTTGGAAACAGCCATTGAGGAAGTGAAGAACTACCTTGATAACGCCACACTGACATTGCGCGGGTTGGTTTTGACGATGTGTGAGCGCACAGCGGTTTCGCTGGATGTGGAACGGCAGATGCGCGAACTTTATGGCGAGTTTGTTTTCAAAACCACAATTCCACGATCGGTGCGCGTGGAAGAAGCGCATTCAAGATTTCAATCGGTGTTCGAGCATTCGCCGCAATCGTCGGCAGCTCGTGCATATTCAGCCTTAGTCGAGGAGATCCTGCCTTATGTCGAGCGAAAAGAAAACAGGACTGGGAAGCGTTCCGGCAGGTCTGCTGCGTCCCACGACGCGGCCTGATTCCAAGGAGAAGGATAAGGCCCAGACCGCTGTTGAAGAACCGGTCGAAACCAAGCCTGAACCCGAGCCGGAAGTTGCGGTAAAGGAGCCCGAAGTGGCGGCCGCTTCTGCGGCAGCAACCGGCCAGGCGGCAGCAGGCGCGACAAAAACACCTCGCGGAAGTCGCAAGCGAAAAAGCGCGGCTGAGAGCGAACGGGTGGTTCCATGGAAAATCTATCTGCCTGAATCGATCCATTTCCGGCTCCGCCAACTGGCGTATGAAAGGGGCCTGAAATTGTCGGAAGCGGCAGCAGAAGTCCTCGATCGTGGCCTGCCATTTTACGAAATTGTGCGTAAGGACAGAGCCGGTTGAGCAGGGGGGTAATGGCCCCAAACCATATTCGAAATAATAAAGAATCCAGATGCCGAGAGGTGTCTGGATTTTTTGTTTCTGAATGATTGAACAATCGGGAAGTCACGGCATTTCAGATTCGTGCTTTAGGCATGCTTTATCATCAATCGAGCCGCGATTCAATTAGGGTAAAAAAGTCGTCAGGAGGAATTCCCCAAGCCATTCAGGTCGATCGCTTTCATGCTCACATGGAAAAGCCAAGATTTTTTGGCCTGTCAGAATTTCACCAATTCAATAAGATTGAAAATCTCAACATCATCGCATCAGTGATGTGATCAAAAAATGGATTTCGCAACACAGGGCAGGGCAGCTTTCGATGCGTTACAATGTGCTAATCATCGGCATCATTTCTGGTTTATTCGTTTGCACCTTCAGCCATAATCTGTCGGCCCAGCAGCGCAAGCGGTCGGCCACCGCCGGGCCACAGGGCCGGTGGATGGGCCAGACCGGGCAGGACTTTGCCGGCCGCGCCACCACACTTGGCCCCAACGAAATTCAGGATATTCATATCGCTGTAACGGGACTGCCTGCTGCCGGAAAAATTCGCCAGGTGATTCTACGGGGCCATGGCGGCGGCGAGTGGCAATGGGCGTCTGATGGCAAACCGCCCGGCGGCTGGGCCATGCACATGGATGACCCCAAAGCCGGAAGAAGCGGCCAGATTGACCTCTTTTTTGATACCGATGCGACAGAGAAGGGGAGGCAGTGGGAACTGCAATTCCACTTTGAAAACGCAGCCCAGGTATCGTTCTATTTTCAGGGTGGAACTTCCGACCCGAATTTGCGCGTCGCCTCAGCCCAGATCTCAGCCAGTTGGGCAGGGGCCCTGAGTGGTGAGACTAGCGACATGACGGGTAGGTCTGTGAGTGTCGGCCCTGATGGACTGGTGGATTGCAAAATCGCCATCGACCAGATTTCCAAAAATCAGCCGGTGCGATCGGTCGAAATGCAGTCGCAGAATGGCCGCTGGAAGTGGTGCGCCGGGCCCAACGCCCAGGGTGCCTGGAATGCCGAACTTTTGCGCCCTTCAAACGAATCGCCCACTGCCGATTTGATCTTCAGCACGCCAGCCAATAGTGAAGGTTCGCTGGCGGGGCAATCACTCAAGATCACGCTGACTTATGAAAACGGCTCGAAGTCTGAAAAAACGGTCGTTGCCGGGAATTATCAGGCCGATCAGAGGGTGAAATCATCGCCACTGCCAAAGTTGGTTTCCACAGGGGCCAAAGCCTCGTGGAAGGGTCACACAAAACAGGGTGGAGCAGGTTCGGCACAGGTTCGGATTGAGCTTGATGGGCTTTCGCCACGCGAGCGATTGCAGGCAGCTGTGCTGACTGAGCCAAGCGGATCAACATGGCTGGCCACCGCCGAAGGTGGCAAAGAATCGGCGATTCCTGACGCTTTACCAGCCAGATTCGATCGCGTCAGCCCCCAGCGCGGCGTTTTTGATTTTCTACCAACACGCAACCTTGAAGATGTCCCGCTCAGCCTGCGGCTGTTACTTGCAGATGGCTCATCGGAATTGATCTCACTGACGGGCGGAAAAACCGAGATCGACCGCCGAAGCCCAGCCACGGCAGGCTCTCGCGTAGTGGCCAAACCGGGTGACAACCTTGCCGGGTTGATCAGCAGAAATGGTGTGATCCAGCTTTCGGCCGGAACGTACAAACTCAACAAACCTCTGGTGATTGATAAACCGGTTGCCATTGAAGGTGCGCCTGGCGCGGTGCTGGTTTTCGCCAATACGGATCAATCGGCCTGGAGTGCGGCCATTAAGGTCAGGGCAGGGGGCGTGAAGCTTTCTAACTTTGCCATCCGTTTTGAAGGGCCGACAAACTGGGCCAACAATGTGGATTATGGCGCGGCGGTGATTGGCACGACGGACAATCTCGACACGGGTTTTGATCATAACCAGCCTCTGTGGGGTCTGACTCTCAGCCGCCTGGAAATCACCGGCCCCAAGCCTGGTCCAGGTTCGGGAGACATCCCGCCCGAGGCCCTGAAAATTGTGCGGGCCCTGAATGTGCGCAATGGCAACATGGAAGGATGCATTTTCAGGGGCGGCTGCATTCATGTGGCCAATGGGCCCTGGCGGATTATGCAGAATCGGCACGATGGGCCACTTCCCGGCAGTTTTTGTTACGACGCCTTCGCTGTGACAAAACCCATGGATGTTGAAGTCGTCAGCAACCGTGTTCAGCCCGTGAAAAGTGCGGGTAAGCTGTGGCGATTTTTAAACCTGACCCAGCACGGTGAATCCATTCGTGTTGTGAATAATCTGGTGGCCAACACAGGTCCAGTTGATGGCGACACCATCGGTGATATGAACGCCAACGAAATACTTTTAACAGAGTCTTATCGCCTGAAATTTGAAGGGCTGCCCTCAGCCGTTTCAAGCGATGGCCGGGTTGTTCAGTGCAGTCAGGGCCTGGCCTCACCACCTCAGGCCGGCGATGTTCTGGCCGTTTTGTCGGGCCCAAAGGCAGGCAGTTTTCACCGGGTGACTCAGCCGCTGGGCAAACTCGCCTTTTCGATAGATCCGCCGTTGCCGGCTTCGTCTGCCGGTTCGCCAGTGGCAGTAAGTCTCTCGCGAGGCTTTACCAACACGGTGATTGAGTCGAACCAGATCGATTCGGCCAATTCTGGCAAATCATTTCCGCTGGTGCTGGGCGGGAATCATTACGGCACCATGATCAGCAAAAACACGCTGACGGGTGGCCTTGAGGCCATTCGCATTAACTCGGTTCCCACCGAATCGCCCGGCCCGTGGGGCTGGTCGCATACGCCGGCCTTTCAGATTCAGATCAGTGAAAACAAGATCAGCGGGTCAGCCAAACCGGCCCGGATTGGCGGCGATCAGGGCCCGATTGCCCGCGCCAGCCAAGGGCGGATTTACTACACCGCGACCGTTGAAAAAAACCAGATCGACCCTTCCAAAGAGGGCCCTGCGCTGCAGGTGGGCGAAACTGTGCTTTTTGACGCCGAGGCCAATGTGGTGAAACTATCAGGCAATCGGCCGTTATCGGCCGGCCAGCGCGGCACTGTGCGAGTGGTGGGCGGAAAAGTGAACGGCAAAACCTATCAGAATCAAGAAATTCCACTGAATTAATCTGCCCTGACCGGAGCTGCCAACCCTTCAAAGAAACACATCTTGATCTATGGATACGATTCTTGTTCGCTGCCTGGCAGCTTTGCTGATCGCCAATTCGCACCTGACAGATTATTACCCCATCCCTCAGCTTGCCGGTGATGGCCTACTGGGCAATTCACTTTTTTTTCTGCTGTCGGGGTATGGCCTGGCCAAAGGCGACCAGCACACCAGACGCAGGGCTGGCGACTGGTTCAAACGTCGCCTGTTAAAAATCTATCCGTCGGTCGTCATCGTTCTGGCATTCACGGCCATTTTTGATTTTCCGTCGCTGCATATCCACCGGCCGATGGATGTTCTGGTGCAGACGATCTGGCCGTCGAATTATCCGTTTATCATGCAGATCACCACGTTTTATGTGCTCTATTTTTTCTGGTCACGCTCGCCACTGGGCCGCTGGCCGCTGGAGCTTTGCCTGGTGATCGTGCCCATCTACATCGGCGGTTGGATCATAAGCCCTCACGAACTGCGAACGCATGTGGTTCACTGGTTCTTCTATTTTCAAGTAATGATGCTGGGCGTGGTGGCGGCAAGGCACGACCTTAACAAACGTAAAATTAAGGGAAAATCGGTTTGGGCCGGTCTGGCGATCTCGTCGCTGGCTTATCTGCTGGTCAAGTTTTTGCTTTCCAGGCGAGGGCTGGCGGTTGAGTATGTTTCGATACTTCATGTGCTGGTTTTGCCTGTGATGTACTTCATGATGCTGCTATCGGCCAGCGACCGCGTTCTGGCGTGGATCAATCGCCGGGGCAGGTTGGCGTTGTTTGCCACCTGGCTGGCAGGAGTCACGCTTGAAGTTTATCTGGTGCACTACCCAGTTCTTGAAAACAAATTGGTGGCATCAAGCCCGGCACCGCTAAATCTGCTGCTGTTCTGGGTACTGACCTTCCTGCTGACATGGCTGGTGGCCAAGCTCAGAGACAAACTTCTGGCTCGCCTTGGCGAGGCAAAGACGCCACCGGTTCAGGGTTGATTTTCAGCCTGATTTCCTATTACCGGTACGGCCAGACCCGCTTTTTCAAGTGGTGTGATCAGAGTCAGGCCTTCGGGCCTTGGCCAGCCGGCTGGCGCGGCATAGACCTTATCGAAAATGGCCAGGTAAACATCCTTATTAGCTTCTATCGAATAGAAATTCTCAACACGCTGCCGCCCTGCCAGCCCCAGTCGCCGGCGTTCGGCCGGTTGGTCAATCAGCTTCAATAGGGCACTGATCCATTCTTCGTCGGTTTTAACCAGAAGGCCCGACTGGTCGTTTTCAATCACCCGAAAATTCGTACCAATTGCCGTGGCGATTGTCGGAATTCCCAGTGCCATATATTGCAGGGCTTTCAGGCCACTTTTGCCATAAACCCAGGGGTCGTCGGGCAGGGGATAAAGGCCAATGTCAATCTGCTGCAAGTCGGCCACTTCAGTGGCGGCTTTCCAGGCGATTGACTGCACTTCCACGCCTGGCATGTTGAATTTGCCACTGCCAATCACTAAAAGTTGAATTTTGCGTTGCTTTGATATTTCCTGTAAGACAGTTGTCAAAATTGTCAGATATTTTTCCGTGCTGTGGCTGCCGCTCCAGCCAAGCGTGATGGGCTGATCAGACTTGTTTTCGTAAGGATTAACGGGCTGATAAGTCGTTGTATTGATTGTTGATGAAATATCGGTGGTGTTCGGGTTGAACTGTCGGGCGAAGGCATCAAGCGCCGGCGTGCAGGTGATGATATGCCGGGCTTTTTTCATAAGATGGGTGATGCGCGACGACCCTTTGAGCCATTTTGTGAAGCGATTGGCCTGGCTGGAATGGGCCAGGTAGATCATGTCGTCGATGTCATAAACCAGGCGAGGATTGAGCCAGGCGTAAATTCGCTCAAGCAGGGCAGGGCCCAGCGGCGCAACCGAATGATAGATGAAAACACCGTCGTAAAAAGGTAGTCTGAATATCCAGAGGATTCGCTTTAGTAAACCTGTCAGTGTCCAGAAAATCTTCTCGGGAACATGCCCCGGTTGATAGATAATCGACCAGAATCGATCGTTAACAAATGCTGTCGTATGAATTTCATAGCCATTTTGCCCGAGGTATTCAAAATATTGCTCGTATTTCAGCCGCTGGGCAGGTGCAGCCCCTTCAGGATAGGGAGCGATCACCAGGATTTTTTTGGGCTTCGAACGTGGCATTTTACAGATTATTTCTTTTCCTACCCAGGCTTTTTGCTGATTTCACGACAACGGCGGATAGTGAAAATCCCAGTTCTCTGAATCAATCGAATGCGGTGCGGGTTCCTCGTGCCGTGGTTTCGCATCAGGCTCTTTCTTCCGGCCCCAACCCACCGGAATGCCCGCTGTCTGATCCGGCTTCACCATCACTTCGTTTAAATCCAGATCTTTGCCCGTGATCTCGTTTTCCAGCACTTTCAGGCGGTTTTCCAGAAGAATCACGCGCTGCTCAAGTGCCACCACTTTCGCTTCCGCCTCGCTATAGCGCCTTGGCCGGGGCACTTCGGGATAGCCCAACTGCCGCTGCAGTGCTGAAAAGAGAAACGCCGGGTCGCGGCCTCGATGCGCTCTGGCAATTTTCCCCTCTTTTTCGCCAAAGAGAATCGGGAATTTCTGCTGATATTCCGGATTTCGCCTGAGCATTTCCCGCAAGAAATATTCTGATCGAATGAAAATCAGATCGGCGAAATCAACATCGCCCAGCCTTGAAAGCAGCGTGCCAATATATTCCTGCCAGCTTTCATCATAAAGATCATCCTGGGCCATCGCCTTTAGAGCATCACGATAACCCAGACGGTTACGGCTCACGGCCTCGAACTGATAAACGAACATGCCCGCCGGCGATGCCCCATCCGCCCGATATTTGGCTTCACGCTCAAGAATCAAGAGCGCCTGGTTGAAGTCAAACCGGCCAATTTCGGCTTCGGCCTTCTCAACGACAAATGACTGAAAAGGTGAAAAATAGTGCGGCATACGCTTCATGGCCGGTGCAATATAGCCTGAGAGCTTGCATTCCGCCGCCAGAAAGCTCACCGCCCGGGGCAGGTTGGTTGTCGTCAGCAGTTCTTCGCCAATCCTTGCCAGAATTTCCTGCGCCGGGTAGCCATCTTCCAGACGCTCACGAAATGTCGCGTAGAAATAGACCTGTTCAATATATTCTTCGCGCTGGAGTTGTGACATTTCAGGCAGCTTTCCGTTGACTAAAGCCTCTCCGGCCTTACCAGGCAAGTGCGATGGGCGGCACTTCGCTCAGGTCATTGGCAGTCCAGTCGGCCCCGGCCTTGTGCAGAACTTCTGCCGGAAACGCGGTGGTCAACCCCAGCGCCCGACAACCCGCCGCCAGTGCAGCTTCCACTCCGGCCACCGCATCTTCCACCACCAGACATGTCGCAGCCGGAACCTGAAGCCCTGCCACCGCCGCCAGAAAAACATCAGGTGCCGGTTTTTTGCGGGCGACCATGCTGCCGGTAATGATCGTGTCGAACTCGGCCGGATCAATGCCGATGTGCCGCAGAATGGGATAAACCTTCACATCATCAGCGCTGGAAGCCAATGCCACTTTCAGACCGTTTTTCTTGCATTCGCGAATAAACCAGGGCACGCCTGGCAGAGGTTCAAGCCGGCCAGGCATCATATCAAGGAATACTTTATAGAGTAGTTCCTTGTCAGCCACCGGATCAAAGGGAATGCCATGCCTTTCGGCCACGCCACCCATAAAGCGGGCTTCGCCCATACCTGTAAAAGGCTTGAATTCTTCACGCTGGACGGTGAAACCGCGATCAGCGAAGATCTTCATCGAGGCTTCGGTGAGAAGCGGCTCTGAAAAGACCAAAACGCCATCCATGTCGAAGATAATCGCCTTCAAATGCGGCGGATTTGTTGAATGTGTTGTCATCCTGTCGATTACTCCGCCGCTTTGGTCGCTGCTTTTTCTGCCGATTTCCACTTGAAGCCGTTTTTCTCAAGCGTCTCTTTCATTTCACGGTCAATCCGCTGCGAAAGATTCCGGTCGAGGATCGAGCCATGATCACGGCCCGGAACGATCTCAACCACGGCATCGGATTTCAGCTTCTTCAGCCGCTCGCCCACCAACTTCGTGGCACCTTCCAGATAGAACGTGTCAAGATCGCCCATAATCACGTGGATCTTGCCGGCCAGCTTGGGGCCAAGGGTGGCCCAGTTTTCCTCAAGAATCAGACCAATGTCATACTTTTTCCACGTCTCGGCAGTTTTCTGGTCAATTTCACCAGTTTCCCTGTTCCACAGCTTCAGTGGCTTTTTATCTGGCCCCAGTGGGCTGAAAACGGCCTCAAACGAATAAAGCTGGCCACCAGGGCCCATCACATCTTCCATCCGCGAGAAATTCTCATAGAAAAGCACTGGCGTCTCACCCCGACGTGCGATTGGCCGCTGTTTGGCTTCACGATCACGGAACATATTTTCACCATTGGCATAAATATTGATCCGCTGAAAATCGCGGAAGTCAATCGGGTCAGGGCTTGTGCTCCAGACACCCCCGAAGGTCTCAGGATATGTCACCTGAAGCCAGAGGCTGCTCCAGCCACCTGACGAATGTCCGTTAACAAATCTTGCCCCGGCTTTTGAAATAATGTTGTATTTCTTGTCAAGGTAGGGGATGAATTCTTCAGTAAGGGCCTTACCACGTGGGCCATTGGTGGCGGAATCAGCAAAAACATGGTGGCCGGTACCACAGTCGGGGTCGAGCACAACGCGGATAAAATCAGAGCCAAAACCCATTCGACCGCTCATACCCAGCGACTGGCGATGATCGCCACCGAAGCCGGGGATGACATAAAGCGAAGGCAGGGGGTTCTTGCCATCCCAGCCTTCCGGCAGAATCACGGCCGCCCGATGCTTGACCGGATGGCCGTAAAAGTCGGTCAGTAGCTTGCTTTCCAGCGTTTCCAGCTTCACCCGCTGGTTATCGGGGAAAGTATCCTCAGGCTGAATCTTATTGATTTCAAGAGATACCTTTTGATCCTCATTTGCCTGATTTTCCTTCACTTCGATTGTAACAGAGTCAGAAAACGCATTGCCCGGCCCATTGCCCAGCCGGTGCGTATCAAGATTGATTCGCATCATCGCCTGGGCACTGTATTTACCCGGCTTGAGTTTGGCAATCGGGCTGGGAAATGAGAGCTGGTTCTTGCTATCAGCCAGCACGACTAAGCCATCAGCCTGCCAGTTTTCCACATCGATTGCAAAGAAAGGCTGGGGATTAAACCAGTTGGGCCCATTTTTCGGGTTCCGGTCTCGCTCTGAACCGAGCATTACATAAACCCGACCTGAAAATGGTTTGGCATGAACAGCAGAAGCGCGTTTCACTTCAAATTGAAGGCCGGCCTTTGCGGAAATCGCAAGAAAACTCAGCGAAATTGTCAGTAAGAAAAATCGATGGCAGAGACTTCGTTTCATTTTGAGACGATCCCCAGACGCTGGCATGGTCGTTATAGAATTCAGACGAGAATACGTATGGAATTGATCATGCCGATTTGTGGTACTTCAGACAATACCCTTTCGGCCTGATCAACTGAAAAAACCTCGACAAAGTGGGTTCAACAGAGTTTAATATGAAATGGTCGGGTGTGTGTTAAGCCGTGAAATAATGGCAAGAGGTTGATTCTCCCCCCCGGCCATTGATCGTCGAGATGACAACGGGAATGCAGCAAAATGGCTAACGAACCAGCGATAAACGAACAAGTTGCCGGAAGCGGAAGGGTTGCCGCGATTCCTAAAAGCCCGACTTACCCGAAGCGCAATCATACCACCGAAGGCCCCAAATGGCAGGAACTGCTGGCAAGTTGGGACGCCAGAATTGAACCGCTGCTGAAAGCCGTTAACGCTGGAAGCAATCTTGCCGAACTGGGCGAAAAGGGACGAGTTCTGGCCCAGATGATTGGTGCTCGCGACCAGATTCGCGATGCTGCAAACCGGCTTCCCCGCGAGGTTACCCACCTGTATCATGAAGATATGGAAAGGCTTGATTTCGCAGTGGCTGCCCTTGAGCGGCTTTTCACGAAGTATAAGTCTCTCTGAGATTCGAAGCACGGGATAAATCAAATGTGGCACTGATTCGCTGGGCATTTACAATCCAGCAATTTAGTCGCCAAGTGCATAGCGAATGATGCAATATACGGCCTGCACGCCATCCTTCCAACCAATTTTTTTGCCTTCGTGATAATCACGGCCATTGTATGACACAGGCATTTCATAAATCCGGCATCGACGGGCTGGCCGACCATCGCTTGCAGGGACTTGAAACCTCGCAACTTTGGCTGTAACTTCAGGTTCAAATCCGAATCGATTCTGTTTTAATTTAATATTTTGAATCACTTCGCGCCGGAACACTTTGTAACAGACCTCCATATCTGTGAGATTCAGGTCGGTGAACATGTTTGACATCCATGTCAAAGCGCGGTTACCCATCGAGTGCCAGAAATGCAAAACCCGGTGGGTTTCTCCGATAAATCGCGAGCCAAATACGACGTCGGCCCGGCCATCCACGATTGGCTCGATCAGGCGTGGAAATTCGGCGGGATCATATTCCAGGTCGGCGTCCTGAACGATAACAATCTGGCCAGTGGCAAGTGTAAAACCTGTTCTCAAGGCGGCACCCTTGCCTTTGTTTACCTCATGAAAGGCGATGGTCAGATCGGATTCTGATTGTGCCATCTGATGAAGCAGTTCCCGCGTGCCATCTTTTGAGCAGTCGTCAACCAGAATGATCTGCTTGGGAATCGGCACAGCCCGAACTCGGTCAATGATCAGGTGCAGTGTTTCTCGCTCGTTATAAACAGGTATTACCACAGAAAGTATGAGGTCGGCGGGAATCGGATAAATCCCGAGCCTTTTACAAACTCCCCGACCCAGCATTTTTGAAAGCTGCTCAAAAGCGGGCAGTTCACTGGTGAGAACCAGGCTATTATCCTGATGTATATGAGCTTCCGACATGTTTTCTCAATTTCATTTAATTGATTTTGTAGAAGATGATTCGAACAGGTCATCCACACAATGATCATTCGCCTGGAACGTTCTCGGTAGTGGGTGGGGCAGAGGTCTTCGCTTCCATGAATTTCTGCTTGAGTACGGGTGCTGCCTCACGGAAGAAAGACTGCACGATATCTCTTTCCTCCTGCGAAGGATCATCAGTTCCAACGACAAGTGCCTGAAGCTGATAGTTCTCGTAATAGCTGTTCACTTCTGGCAAGGATGCGTTCTTTAACATGGCTGGTATATCAGTGAACATTTTGGTGAGGCGATAAACCCCACGCGACATCAGGTTGCCCAATAATCCACCTTGATTACTCGATTCCAATTCATACCGCGCTTCAGGTGGTTCAAGTTTCCAGCCACCACTCTCAAGAAAGGCTGAATAAATCAACAGCCCCTTCTGATCAATCCCCCGCGTGATTATTGAGACATTATATGGCAATTCAGGCGTGGAGCCGGTGGTTTCAGCGGCAAGCACGTTCACCTTCCAGCCGCCCATGTCATAGCAGATGTTCAGGTCGTGATAACCAAAGAACGGGTAATCAATGGAAACCAGAATCTGACGGTTGCCATTCTGATAAGTGAAACTTTCTGACTTTGACCCGAAGGAAAGTGTGCGCTGGCTGGACTGTACTGTTTCAGGTAACAGCTTCCAGTTGCCAATCTGAGCCGGTGGAGCAAAAGAGGCACGGGTTTTTTGAGTGAGTTCTTCAAGTTTTTTGAGACGTGCTTCGCCCTTGCTGGCCAGAGCTTCGGTCACGCGATCGTCTCTTTTTATAGTTGCTTGCATAAGACGTTCACGGATTACTCGCATCGAAGCAAGGGCCGAAAGCGGCAAGACCAGAACAGCCCAGACGGCCAGAGCCCCCACAAATACTTTTCTTGCGGGCGAGCCAATACCTTTTGGCCTGGAAGCTGAAGTTTTTGTGTCAGATGACACTGGCGAAGATTTGGCTGTTGTCGTAACAACCGTCTGTGCCTGACCCCTTACAGCTGAAACATTCTTCTTCTTACCGCTTAAAATTCGCCTGAATATCAATCTCAATTTACCTGCAGGCCCAGTACTTGAAAGATAAACTTCCTCAAGTACAAACTCCCAGCTAAGTGTGAGCAGTAGACCAAGAATAAAAACGACGATTCCAAGTATCTCATGAGGCGTGCCGCTTAACAGGTCAATGTCGCCCGTAACTTTTGCGATTACCCCAAGACAGATGCGAAACACATTCAGACTGAGGTCGAAGAGCACGGCACCAGAGAGCAAGAGGACAGTTCGAAAAATGCCGCGATAATTCCAGACTGCATAGAAAACCGCAAATGCCAGAATCGAAAACAGCGATTGGATACCGCTGCATGCTTCCTCAACTAAAAATCGCTGACCGTCGACTTCCAGCGTATTCATGTTCACGACATGAAATATACCGAACATATCCAGGGTTCGGCTTGCAATGACGACCGAAAGACGCTGAAGCCGCAAGGTTAAGAGCGTGTCAAGCTCGCCGGGTGGTGGAGTTATCAACGCCACCAATACAAATACCGGACTGATGGTTCTAACCAGGCTCCAGCCTCCTATCGCATGAAAAACCATGCTGAAAGCGGAAATGGTTCCCAGAAATGCAAATGTCGTAGATGGCTGAAAACAGCCAACCATCAGGCAAGGCACGCTAAAAATTCCCAAAGCAAGCGAAATCAGCGGGTGACCGGGACGCAGAGCGGCCTGATCAACCAACGTTAGCCTTTGACGAATAAGAAATATGATTCCAACAATCAGGATTGGAAAAAATTCGTAATGCGGCTTTACACTTAATGCCCTCATCCAGGCCGACCAGAGTGGAAGCATGAGGATCGCTGCTGCCGTGATCGCGACACCCGGAGAAATACGACCTGTCCTGCTGTCATTTACTGTCGCAGTTGCCATTTAGTTTTTCCGGACATTTTGATGAATCGGTCTGATCAAATCTTTGATCATCGATCTCATTTCCCACGCTATGACTCAATCAGCATCTCTGATTGAACTCATTTTCGCACATCAGGAACGATGATTCAATATCCAGATACTGCATTCACAGTATAATCAAACGATTATTCGCTTCAATCGCACCGGTTTGATTAAAATGTCGCCTTTTTCAACCGACCAGAGCGATGCGTTTTCACAACAGAATTGCACGACATTAAGGCTTGATAAACTTGTTTCCCGATCAAATAATCACGGCCGATCATTCCTGATCTGATATTTCTGCTTTCAAATGAAAGTACGATATTTTCTAATTAGCAATCTTTCATTTACGAATTGCGACTGCCAGAATAGTTGTGCCATAACTGGCCTTACCTCTCAGTGTTTGGTTCTCAGAAAGCCTGAAGGCCCGATCCAAAAGATACCTGTAAAACCATGGCCCTGGTTTCACATATTTTTCATAGGTTTTCCATTTATCCATTTCTGCAAAATTTTTATTCTGAATAATATTCTTTTTTCTCGTCCACCTCGCGACAGAAACCAGCCATGGCCAACAGTAGCCTAATTGAATTTCTTTCAAATCATCCATTTTTTCTAATAATTCCAAAACTTCGTGCTTTGCATATCTTTTTCGATGCGCCTGAATTTCATCGAATTCTGACCATAGCTCCATCATTGCCGGCACAGTAATGATAATTAAGCCGCCTCTACGTGTAAGTTGAATCATATTCCTGACAGCTTCTTCCGGATAATCCAGATGCTCAAGAACATCAAGAGCCATGACACAATCAAAGTTGCCATTCATTTCATCAGGTATCATTCCATTTTCAATATCTGCCTGAATCAGTTGTCGCCCTGGACAGTCAAGCAATTTAAGGGATTCATGTCCAATGTCAAGACCCCAGACATCGTGACCAACCGCCTCCAGATGTTTCAAAGTCACTCCCCATCCGCAACCAACATCAAGAATCTTCTGCAACTGTAAACCAAAATGCAGTCGTATGATTTTCTTAACAAGTCTTGCCCTGGCATGCCACCATGGATGAACGGAAATATGCGAGCCCAGCCGAGTCAAAATCTCCTGAGGCATTTTACTGTCAGCATAATCTGTCGTTGTTTCAGACCAGACCTGTATCATTTGATCATTTTATTCCGGCAAGAATTCATCTAAAACGATGATTATTTACTATTTCTTCATTCGGTTGGCATTCAGGGATAATCGCCGCTAGGACATTTTTGTAAGCCAATCGGCCCTGAATTGAAGAAATTATTGCCGCCGGACGACGCTTGGTCTCGAGAAATATCTGTCGTATATATTCGCCGATAATTCCCAGTGCCATCATCTGTACCGACCCGATCAGAAGCACAATTACCGCCAAGCTTGCCCAGCCCCTTGGAGCAGTGTTGCCCTGGAGTGCATCAGCAAAAACCCAGCACAGCAAGCCAATAGACGAAATAAATGTCATAATTCCCATCAGACTGACCAGACGCAGGGGTAGCGACGAGAAACTGACAAGCCCGTCAAGAGCAAGTCGCATCAGTTTGAAACAATTATACTTGGTCACTCCCGCATGTCTCGCTGGTCGATCGTAAGGTACGATGGTTTGTCTGAATCCGACAAATGCTCGAAGGCCACGATGAAACCTGTTATTTTCAGGCAGGCTGTTAATAGCTCGTACAGCGACAGAATCCATCAAGCTGAAATCACCCGAATCAAGTGGTACTTCCACTTCGGCGAAAAACTGGTAGATCCGGTAAAATAACCAGTATGCCGTTTTTTTTGCGAAGTTCTCCTGACGATTTTTCCTGACTGCATGAACTATTTCATATCCCTGACGCCACTTCATGACCATGCATGGAATTAATTCAGGTGGGTCCTGCAAATCTGAATCCATTACAACGACCGCATCAAAATCGTCTCGGCCTGCAAGTAAATTCAAACCAATTGTAACTGCGGCCTGATGGCCGAAATTTCTGCTGAGTGAAACTACTGTAACTTTTGAATCGACCTTTGCCGCAGTTGCTAACCACTCAGGACCGCCGTCACAACTACCATCATCGACAAAAATCAGATCCCACCCGAAACTGCATTCGTTCAAAATATCTGACAGTCGACGATAAAGCAGAGGTAGATTGGCCTGCTCATTATGCACCGGCAAAATGACGCTCAGGCGTGGTTTGTCAAGGTGCGGCGAATGATTAATCCACTGGCGTGTCATCATTTTTTGTCCGGATCGCTTCCCAGAAGAACCAGGGAAATTCAGCAGAATTTCCGGGAAATTACTGCGAATTAATACTGGATTTCACTGCATGAGTAGTTGTACCCGATCATTCAGAAACTGGCAATCTCAATTCAATAGTCATCGTATAATTTTACGAAGATATTTTCTTGATATGGCAGATCAATAATTCCCTTCTTTGAAAGTATTAGTGCCAACGCCTAATGATCCGACATCTTATTTCACAGTTGAAGTTTCACGAGAGTGCCATTTTTGTTAAAATTACAAAGTTACTGAGTCCATCACATAATCATCAGATGTTGAGTTGCACTTCATCTGGATGAGATAACAACAGGCTGATAAAATGCTGATCAATCTACAGGACCCGATATTTCATCGAATTTTTTTGTATCCGAACTAAATCATCAGAATTTTCGGATGCAATCTATTTTCGCGATTAATCAAAGGGCTGTAAAAGAAATGGAAGAGATGCCTGTGCCATTTATCTCCGGTGTAGGAGGCGATCGGTTTTTTGAGAGAAATGCAACAGCCCGTGCCCTCATGGTAATTTGTGCATTTAATGAAAATACAAAGCTTGATCGTACGCTCAGCCGTTTTCCCCTGAAGTCGCAGAGGGATTACGATGTTTTGGTGATCGATGATGGTTCAACTGATGGATCGATTGAAAAAATCAATACCGACGAGTTTCTGGTAGTTCGACTTGGATCGTGCCTGGGTGTTGGCGCTGCAATTCGCAGAGCTATCGAACTGGCCCGCAGTTGGAATTATGATATAATTATGTTCATGGCAGGCAACGATAAGGACAGGCCCGACGAAATTCATCGCATTCTCGACCCTGTTCGTGATCAGGGGTTTGCGCTGGTCCAGGGATCTCGCTATCTTCGTGGCGGTAATTTTGGAAATATGCCGATTTACCGCCGAATAACAACACAATATGTTCATCCCCTCCTTATGAGTATTTTTGTCAGAAAACGCCTTACTGACAGTACAAATGGGTTTCGTGCAATACATCTTGGAGTTTTTGACGACCCTGCAATTAATATCAATCAACCATGGCTCGATCAATATGAAATGGAAGTTTACCTCAGGTATAAAGTGATTCGACTTGGATACAGACACGGCGAAGTTCCTTGCACAAAGATCTATCCTGAGAAAAAACTGGGTATTACAAAAATGAAACCAGTGACAGGTTGGTGGAGTATTCTCAGACCAATTTTCCTATTGGGTTTCGGGCTTCGCAAATAGTTACCATAAATTCAAGAAATCACAGGAATTAATGAAATCAAATCCAATCACCACTCAGGCCGGCAATGAAATCTGCTAACTCACTGAAGATCAATTGTATCGGCCTTGGTCATTGGGGCCCAAATCTGGTGCGGGCCATTGATTCCAACCGGCATGCTGTTATCGGTACAGTATGTGACAATAATCCCGACCGACTCGCTGTTGTAAGACAAAATATCCCCACGATTACAAACATCTCAACCGACGCTCTGGCTACTATCAATGATCCAGAATGTGGGGCTATTGTGATTGCAACACCCACTGAAACTCATTTATCCCTTGTCAGGGCTGCACTTGAAGCTGGCAAGCATGTTTTTGTTGAAAAACCACTGAGTCTTAATGTCAATGAATCTGTTAATCTCGTCAATTTGGCAAGAGAAAAGAAATTGGTTCTGGCCGTTGGTCATGTCTTTCTATTTAATAAAGGAGTTTTGGCCATTCGTGACTTGATAGCTTCGGGCGAGATCGGAAAAATCAATTATATTTTTGCTACTCGCACCAATTTTGGGCCAGTTCGCACAGACTGCAACGCACTTTGGGATCTTGGCAGCCACGATCTTTCAATTATTAACTTCTGGATCGGAACCAATCCAGTTTCAACAACTGCACGTGGTCAGGCATTCCTGAATCCGGACATCGAAGACATCGTTGTAGCAAGCTACACATATCCTGGCAGCATTCTGGCCTGTATCCATGCGAGTTGGCTTAACCCTTCAAAAGTTCGTCAGATCATGGTGGTAGGACAGAAGAAAATGGTCATTTTTGATGATATGAATCTGAACGCTCCTGTTCAGATTATCTCAAAATCCATGAATCAAGCCAGATTCCCCGAATATGTCGACTCAATTGGTACATTCCGGATGAGTATTCCACAAGGAGAAATTACAATACCTCAGATAAAAGGAGGAGAACCGGTTGCAAATCAGATGGCACATTTCATCGATTGTATTTTCGAACAAAAGAAACCGATAAATAATGCGGATATTGCCGTCGATGTTGTCAGGCAACTGGCCGCTGCAGAAGAATCAATGAAAAATCAATCAATACTGACTGATATAAAGTACTGATGGAAATCTCCAGTCGCAAACATCAAATCATGATTACTGACTCCTTGATAACAAAAAGAATTCTTTTTTGTGTATTTTGGCTGATTAGTTCAATCATTCTTTTAACATTATTATGGCCAGGCATGGATAAAGCCCTGACCTGGGATGAAGTGGATTATGTAGTCGCAGCAAGGCAGGGATATTACGCTAATGCAACAGATCAGACTGCATTTAAATCATCTGAATTCCTTCAGTTTGCATGGTCCAAAGCCAAGGGAAAAGAAGTTCCTGAATTTATTGATTATAATGAAATGAATGATGTTTTTAATTTACGACATTCCCACCCGCCTTTGATGCAGTATATACTGGCATTATCAGGTTCCTCAATATTAAATCCTAATTGCGAGACTGAATTACGTCTGGTGCAGTTTATGGGATGTTCACTTCTTATTGCAACCATGCTGGCAAGTTATTCCATATTGACAGATAATGTCACATTACCAAGCCTCTTTTCAATCTCTGCAGTTGCAATCACCAGCGGATATTTACTCGGCGATAAACTGAATTGTCATCTCTGGATTTCAGTTTCAATCTTGCCAGGCTGCCTTGCTGTTGGTCAATTTCTGGCAAAACCTGAGCGTGGATGGGGAATTTTGTCAGGTGTATTGATCGGACTGAATTTTCTGGCCCTTCAGACAGGTTTATTTATAGGGTTCTTTGCCATTTCTGCCGTAGGTATGAATATAATCTTTAAAAATACTGAATCAGGGGATCTGGTGATCAAACCATTCCTGATTCGTATCAGGTTTATACAGTGGATAAGTCGATGTGCACTCATAATTACTGGTTTTATTTGTTTTGTTTTAATGACTTATCCAGGCGCATTTTTCCGTCTGTCACTGATTCGAATAGTTGCAATATATTCGTTACTTATATTGAAAAGTGATGAATATTCCAGTGTTTCCAATCAGTATTCCAGCTTGTTACTGATCACTGTGCCGATGATTGTGTCGGCAGTCATTGCACTCACTGCACTACTATTAAAAAATCGTAATCAGATTTGGTATTTCACTGCGGCAGCTTTAATCATTGGAACCGGCTACGGATTAATTCTGATTAATTTTTCTGTAAACAAGACCTATATCATGCCTTCTTTTGTCGTATTAACAACCCTGGGAATTGCGTCTGTTTCATCGATGAAGATAAAAAAGATAGAGCTTTTTATGACAATTTTCATGATTTTCTGTATGTTGGGATGTATCAAGAAATATCGAATTACTGATAGAATTTCTGTAGATCAAATAAAACAAGTAGCTGAATTAATAAGAGGTGACAAAGCGTTTGTTGAAGGTGGCCACATTATAGAATATTATTTTCCAGAGTTAAATAAAAATATCGTGAGAATTACAATTTCAGGTGACAAGAAATCAGTGACTCGGCGAGATTTGAAAAGATTGCAATATATTCCTGTAGAACAAAAAGAGCTGGCAGGTAATCTGGTTATTGTCAGATCATTCAATAACTTAACTCCTTACGAGTGGGAATATCATCTCCCTGATGGAGTTCATAAATTAAAACTCGATGGATTTCCAGGTGCTATTTACAAGTTTCCGGATTAATATAGATATTCCATAATCATTTTGACAACATGACGTGGCATGAAAGCGAAACAACGGTCTCAAACAATTTGGAAAGCAATATGAAAATACAATTAGTTGATCTTCAAGCTCAGTATCGTCTTATAAAAAATGAAATTGATCATGCAATTCAAAAGGTAATAGACCATGGTGGTTTTATTCTTGGACCGGAAGTAAGCGAGTTCGAGAAAAACTTTGCAGATTTTTGTGGAACAAGTCATTGTATCGGCGTAGCCAGTGGTACTGATGCTATTCATTTGATTCTCCGTGCACTTGAAATTGGTTCTGGAGATGAAGTAATTATTCCAGCCTTCACATTTATAGCCAGCGCACTTGGGATAAGCCAGGCCGGTGCGAGCCCAGTCTTGGTTGATGTAAATGAAAAAGATGCACTGATTAATCCTGATTTGATCGAAAATTCAATTACTCCAAAAACAAAAGCAATTATGCCAGTGCATCTTTATGGACG
The DNA here is from genome assembly GCA_040374745.1 of Planctomycetaceae bacterium. Taxonomy (GTDB): domain Bacteria; phylum Planctomycetota; class Planctomycetia; order Isosphaerales; family Isosphaeraceae; genus QWQI01. The sequence continues at coordinate 76,058 of JBEITT010000007.1, forward strand.
ATGTTCCAATATGGATGAAATCAAAACTATTGCAAAAAAACATCATTTATATGTAATTGAAGATGCTGCACAAGCTCATGGAGCAACGTACAAGGGCAAAAAAGCAGGATCTCTTGGTCATGCAGCGGCTTTCAGCTTTTACCCTGGTAAAAATCTTGGTGCCTACGGTGATGCAGGTGCTGTGACCACTTCAGATCATGGTTTGGCAGAACGTCTGATCTTGCTGAGAAACTGGGGTAGCCGAGTCAAGTATCATCATGAAGAAACTGGTTTAAATAGTCGTCTCGATACCATTCAAGCTGCTATCCTTAATGTCAAACTTAAATATCTTGAGAGCTGGAACAAGCAACGTCGAAAGTTGGCAAAACTATACGATCAACTTTTGCCGGAATTCGGCCAGCCAGAAAATAATGCTGAAAATCTAGCGATTTACCATATCTATGCTATCAAAATCAAAAACCGTGATGAAGTAATCAAAAAACTGGTTTCAAAAGGAATTGGCGCAGGAATTCATTACCCTTTTCCAATCCATCAGCTCAAGGCTTATCAATATCTTGACGATAAATCCTTTCCCCAAGCAGAGAAATGGGCAACCGAAGAACTTAGCTTACCCATATTCCCTGAATTAACAGAGGAGCAAATATATTATATATCTCAGAGCCTTTCCAAAAGCTGAAAGGAGTCAAATCAACCGATTGACTCGTGGAAAGATTCAATTTATTCTTATAAGATATTCAATTTCACAACTAAAATGATGAACAATGAAAAAAGACAAGCAGGAATTATCGATCAGCCGGCCAGGTCCATTAAAAAGCGCAGGACTGGATCACGGAATGAGTCAGGTATCGCTGGTTGAAACAGCACTTTCGCCGTTGGATTATCAACCAGACACTCCCATAAGGCACGTAAGTGATTATTTTTACATCGATCGAGAACGTAAGAGGCGTAAAGCCAGTGTGGTGGTGAGTGCTCCCGGTGGCTTGTCGCCAACCGATGAGCTCACTTTGTATGGGCTGCTGGCGATTACATTTGCAGATGCCAAACCGGTACTGGAGCTGACAGCCACACCCCATTTCCTATGCAGACAACTTGGGTTGCCAGTTGGTGGAGATCATTATGACAGACTAAGGGAATCGATTCATCGACTCAGTCTTGTTCATTATCACAATACCGCCTGGTGGGACCGCCAAAAGTCTGAACACCGGGATATCGGTTTTCATTTTTTGAGCCATGATCTGCCTACGAAAGTGAACGAAAAGGTTCGGGCCAAAGAGCCTTGGACAATCATATGGAACCCGCTTTTCTTTCGCCTTCTCGTTCATTCACAAGGCTTTGTATGGTTTGATTTTGTGACTTATCGCGATCTTAAGCAGCCAGCCGCTCGAAGGGGTTTTCTCCTCCTGCAGAAGATTTTTCACCATCGAGAAACAACGCCCCGGTTTGATCTTCGATCATTTGCTGTCCATCAGCTTGGATATTCACCAAACCTGGAGTTGAAGTCTATCCGTCAAAAAATATGCAAGATAATTGAGATATGGCAAGATCTCGGGATTGTTGCAAAAAACAGTGACATGGAGCTTTTTTTCCAAAAAGAAAGCCCAGGAAAATGGAGCCTTTGCCTGCCTCGAGGTGAACGCTTCGAACAGAAAAACCATCGCCCCTGGTTGTATACCAAGCAACCACAGGAACATCCTGCATGGGATCTGCTTACCGAGCTTGGTCTGACTCCTCACGAAATCAATTTGATCTTCGCTAATTATTCAGAGCAAATTATTTATGTAACAAGAGCTGCTATCCTGGCACGTACATATTCTTCCAAGTCAAAGGATAGACGTTCTCGATTCTACCAACTTTTAAATCAAAACCATGATGAGAAAAATGATCTGATTCTGTCTTGGCCTCTCCACCAACTTTATTTAAACCAAAAACATGGTGCTAAAAACGACCACAGCGTCGAGGTCTCCGGTATCACACAAGATAATGAAATTCAACAACTTTTCCATTTCCCACCCTTCCAAGAGTGGCTCAAAGGAGAAAATGAGTGACAGCTTTTCCCAGACGTAAAGCACCTTTTTACAATAATTTAGAATACAATATGAGCAAGCATAATTACTTAACAGTTCTATTATCTTGTATCAATCTGCTTTAATAGTATCACCAGTCTAAATTCTTTACTGGTATCAATTCTGTTCTTATTTACATCCAGTGCCTGTGAACTGCTGGCTATTCATGAGAAAGAACTTTCGCAGCAAAATCTTAAGTAGAACAGTCTGGACTACCAGGAGATTCGTTTAGAAGTAGAACACCCATTTGGCCATGCCGTTACTTTTCTTCACAATTATTCTTGGCCATGCCGTTACTTTTCTTTGATAAAATATTATATCTAAGTATCTAATTCAGAATATTTTATAGGATAGCGTCAGAACTTACCAAATAATTATTCAAAACAAAGAAAAACAACAGCAATACCATGACATGCTGTTGTTGGAATATTGGTAAGGAAGCGTGAAAGGCGTAAAAATTTGTACCTACGCAGACATCATGCTCTTTTTACGTCGTCGAGCTATAACTGTGAAAGTGAAGCAGGCCAAACTTGATAACACGTAGGTTGAAGGTTCGGGGATTGGTGTAAATAAGTTGGCAGATGTACTGAATGTATCGAGACCAATGTAATTTCCATTGGAATTTGTATCAGTCACATAGTAGCGGAAAGCAATGCGGCCTGTGAATGCTGTTGATATATTGTAGGTAAACTGGGTCCAGGTCTCAGGATAACCGCCAGATTGAAGATTTGGATTAATTTCTCCGAGCAGTTTAGTAAAATCACCAACAGTTGTCCAATCGTTACCCACATTGATACTTGTGAGTGAGGAACTTTGTCGAATTTGCAGTCGATCTGGGTAGGCAGAGTTCGTCAAGGTTCTGGTAAAAAATGAGAAGGTGTCTCCGGCAACGAAATCAAATGTAGGTGTGATGAACCAGTTACTGAATACATTTCCCAGTGGGGCAGAACTGTAGTCAGCACGGGCATATGAATTTGCCGCACCAGCCTGAGCGTTGAATGTTGCAGGCGGGCCATTGGGTGTACCCTGGAACCAGCCACCGATCGAAGGGTCGGTGGCCGCACCATTAGATGCAGCATTCTGACTTTTATTCAACCAGGCCCATTTCAACGGATCGCTGTTCGCGGTGATGTTGCCGATATTTTCAAAATTCTCAAAATAGGCGGCATGAGAGTTTTGAATTGAAGCTAGAAGGGCAATGAGACAACATGCTTTAACAGCAAGTTTTACGGTTTCTTTTGTCATTGAATTCACCCAAATTCGAAATTGTTCAGCAGATGGAAATAGTCCATCGTTTCTAGTTGACTCAATAATGAATCTTTCGGCTAACTTCTTCAGAAAATTGATAAAATATTTTGAGAATCCATAATTTTACAAAATGGTTATTTTAAAGGTGTCTTGATTCACCAGCTCATCTGGGATACTTGAGGGTCAAATTGCCAGAATTGATCGTACATGGCTAAATAATTATAAAATTTGGTTAGGTGAGTTTTGAAGATTCAACGATATCAGGTAGCTTCGCAAATTGATATTCTCCACTTCGTTCAAAACCATCAGGAATTCCATAAACTTTATCAAATAACATCAGGTAATGCTCCTGATTCGCTTTAACAGAGAAGTGATTTTCAACTCTCTTTCGACCATCAATTCCTATTAATTTTCTCTTTTCGGGATGATCTATCAAATCGATGATTGTCTGAAACCATTGTTCGTCATTTTTAACAAGTAATCCTGACCGACCATGTTCAATTACTCGATAATTCGCACCAATTGCGCTGGCAACTGTTGGAATTCCCAAAGCCATGTACTGAAGGGCCTTTAAACCACTTTTACCGTAAATCCAAGGGCTTTCAGGAAGTGGGTAAAGCCCGATATCAATTCGCTGCAGGTCCATAACTTCTGTTTTCTCATTCCAGACGATTGATTCGGTCTCTATTCCTTCCATGTGAAAATTACCACTGCCAATCACTATCAGTTTCACACTTCTCACCGATGCAACTTTTTTGAGAACTTCATTAAGAAGATGCAAATATTCCTCAGTACTGTGACTACCACTCCAGCCGAGGCAGATTGGCTTATCAGGCTGATTACGGTACTCGTTGACCGGCAGGTATACTTCGGTATTGATAGTAGATGAAATATCAGTCGTGTTTTGATTGTAGATTCTTGCAAAACGATCAAGAGTTGGAGTACATGTGATAACTTGTTTGGCTTTCGTGAGTAACGTAGTTATTCGGGAAGGCTTTTTAAACCACCTCGTGAAGGAATTTGCATGACTGGAATGAGAAAGATGAATCATGTCATCAATGTCGTAAATCAGCCTGGAATTAAGAAAAGGATAGATTTTTTCAAAAAATGCAAATCCAAAAGGGGCAATATATTTATGCACGAAAATACCATCATAGAAGAAAATCAGCGGTAAAATCAGTATTCGATTAAGAAAGCCCAGAATAGTCCAGAATAATTTTTCCGGATAATGACCACGTTTATACAAAATAGACCAAAGTCTTCGAGAAATAAAGGGATAAACAATTATTGAATAACCTCTTGATGACAAGAAATCAAAATATTGTTCGTATTTTAGGCGTTGAGCAGGTGAAACACCTTTCGGGTATGGACATATAACAAGAATCGATTTTTTTTTTCTCCTTCCAACGCTCATGAATTAACCCGTGAAAAGCAGTCGCCCGTGCATCACATCGCCAGGCGGAATCAGACATTTGGATCCATAGGCAGAATGCATTGCATCAACCTCACTCTATTATGCAATATTTTTGGTGATTTTTAAACAAAAAAATATTTGCTGGTTTTGTTTCCTAAGATAATATACAGAAAGACTTTTAGGCATTTGATTCTAAAATTACTTAGAAGTGTCAAGCGTTGAACGGGTCAAAGATGCAGAATTATTATTTTCAAGGCAGTCCAACCAAAATGGAAATAATTCACCCTTATCAGCTAAAACAAAAATGATCAGGATTTATGATTCCCGTATGAATCAATACAGTATTTATTGACTGTTATTTTGATGGTACCCAGTCAGGTTAAAATATAATTTTCTTCTTTTTACAGCCCTATTAATCTTAAGCCTGATAACAGCCCTGAATTAATAATGAAAACAAGAATAATCATCGTGAATGATGGTAAGTAGAGTTTTAATCCTCTTGCCGGCAGTGATTTTACTTGAAATATTCGGCAAAAAAATTCAGCTGAAATACAGGTTGTAAGAAATGCGGAGGCTGTTGCCCAGGCACAGCCGACGACTCCGAACTTAGGAATCACCAGGAAGTTCAGGGAGACGTTAACAATTCCAGTGGCGATTGATGACCACATGACGATTCGAACTTCCTCATGAGAAGTCAAAAGCGGGTTCCAAATAACGTACCAGATGGTGACAATTGATGTTACGATTGACAAAGGCCAGACAAGCTCACAGATCAGTTGATAGTTTACAGGAATAAAACTCGGCCCAACTTGTGCGACCAAAATTGCTCCTGCCAGACAGGCACCTGTCCATAGCCAATGTAGCGGAATGAATGTATGGTTTATAAAATCACTGATTTTATCGTTGTGATTTCCAAGTCTCCAGTTGATAAACCTTGGGGTAGTAAGGTCGCCAGCAATCAGTGGGATCTGCTGAATTAGTCCCGAAATCTGTACGGCCAGAGCATACACGCCAAGATCGACCAGATTACTGTATTTTCTTACAAAAAGGTAATCCACAGTATTGGTGCTCAGAACACCTATTAAAGAGGTTGGAATAAGGGGCCAGGAAAAAACTGCAATTTTTTTTAAGATAATTTTATCAGGAAATTTAACGGGTATTATAACGTTTCGAATCAGGTATGTTGAGACGAATGATACAGTAAGGCTGGCCACTATATAGTATGGCAGTAGTGAATTTATTGTGAGCTGATTTATCAACACCAGAATATTGATTGCCAAAAGCACAACTAGTCTTTCGAGTGCTAATAACGGGTATCGCGATCGATGAAATTGAATTGCAGGTAAGATTCTTTGAATATGATTCCAGTAAAGTTGGGCTGGAATATAAAATAAAATAAAGATAATTCCAGAAAATGAGAAATTAAATGATTGAATTAAGAACTGGCTCCAGAAGGGGCTTGTGCAAATCGCAACCAGCAGACATGACGTTACCAGATAAAGACGATTCCAGAATACTTTATTTATTTTGCCGGTTGCAGTAAACTCTTCGGTGCCGAAACGTACCATCGCCTGGGCAGACCAGTCGCCCACCAGAATAACAACTAAAAGACTTAAATTAGTGAGGCTGACAATTTCTGCGTATTTTGCTCTTCCAAGTCTGGACAGTAACAACCAGGTTGTACCAAAAGAAAGTATTGATACTAGAGCGTTAAAGAAGATCATAAAAAGATAATCATGTGCAATTAACCGGGATTTTTTCGGAGTATCAATCGTGTTATCAACAGGCACTGTTTTTTCAGACATTAATTTGGAAATTTTCATAAGATTTGTTGAATTAATCTGTTAAATCAGCATTATCTTGAATAATCCTTGAACTTGAGTCATCAACGGAATAACTTGAAATAATTTGGGGAGTTTCGTCAGGTTCATCGAAATCATGATGATAAATAGGCTCAATATTCAGAGAAAGTTTAAATAGATCAAGTCCATTTTTTTCACAGTAACTGCTGATTTGCTTAACCCTCTGACCAGAAAAACGAATGGAAGATATTATAATCTGGCTTGCACCTGTTTTCACACAAATATCCTGAATATTCTCAAGATCACCAAACACCCGAAGCCCTCTGAGTATTCGGCCATGTTTATTCGGATCATCATCGAGAAATCCAACAGGTTTCAATTGCCATTCAGGATTGTTTGTAATTTCACGCACAAGAATTTCACCACCATCGCCGGCTCCATAAATCAGTACTTTTTTAATTTTATCTGTAATCCGGCTGGCCTGAAAAAAACCACGAAACAGGCGGAATCCAAAACGGCTGCCGGCAATCAGGAAGAACAGAATAAACCCGTCGAGTACGAACATCACCCGGCTGAAGCCCTGAAATCGAAAGACGAATGTCAGAACAACGACAGACGCCATTGAACCAATCAGGACACCTCTCAGGTAAACCCAGAGTAATTCGGTTGAAATGTATCTCCACAGGCCACGATAAACACCTGCTGCTGTTAATGATGCAATTTTCAAGCCAACGACAAGTGGTAAAGACTGAAAGAAAGGAACAGGATCTTTAGATGATTCAAGGGGTCCAAAGACAATAACATAACTGAGATAATAAGCGAAGATGATAAGACTGCAGTCCAGCAGAACCTCAAATATTCGCCGTTTATAAGAAATATCTACCAGAAACCCCAGAACAGGAGCAGGTTGGCTGACTTCATACACTTTCACCTTTCCAAGGTGGATACCCAGGTAGATAAGAGCGAGGCTGAAAAGGAAGACACAGACCAGGCTTGCTTCCAGTGGGAGTTGCTGGATCGATAGTCCCATAAACCCGGAAATGCCTGCCAGTGTCCACAGCATCCATGCAGCGTGTCGTTCCGAAAGGCCCAGAGCAACAAGTCGGTGTGAAGTATGGTCTCGGCCTCCCTGTGCAATGGATCGACCGGCAAGTTTTCTGAGTATAAAAACTAAAGTTGTATCAAAAATGGGGATCAGGAGCACGAGAACAGGAACGGCGATGACGGGTAGAAAACTGCGTGATCGGCCCGCCTGGTTAGTGAGCAGTGCCGAAGAAGCCAGAAAGAAACCGATGAAGAGGGAACCGCAGTCGCCCATAAAAATGGTAGCTGGGTTATGGTTGAAAACAAGAAAACCGATGAGTGTTGCTGCGAAAAAAAGAGTCATCCATGCATAATTCATCCCAGACGGATCGTGAAGCATGAATTGAAGACTGAGAAAAAATGCGGCAACGGCAGAGACACCGGCGGCCAGACCATCCATGTTATCAAGCAGATTAATTGCATTGGTTATGCCGACTAGCCAGAAAAGTGTGATCAGAACATTGACCGGAAAATAACCTGTCCAGGGCAGAATCAAATTCGCTGAAACGATGATCGAAGCTGCAATCAGCTGACCGATGACTTTCTGGTAAGGCTTCAGGTTGACAAGATCATCAACCAGGCCAAGCAGGAACATCAAAAATGAGCCGATAAGCACCGTGACAGATTGAGTAGTTAATGGCACGAAAAAAAAACAAGTAATCAGAGTTGAGACAGCGATCGCCACGCCACCCAGAAGAGCTGTCGGGCGACTGTGCCAGCGATCTGCCTTGGGTTTGGCTACAATTCCAAATCGTCTGGCCAACAGGCGAACCAGAGCCGTCAGCAAGACGCTGGAGGCGAATGAAATTGCAATGGCGATTAGACCAATGACCGGCTGCATTCTATGGAAAACCTCTTTTTGACTCCTCAGACAGAATTATGCCCGGACTACTTTGGCCGGCAATAAAATTCTTTCAGAGTCTAACCCTGAATTCAGGCTCAGGCAGTGATAATTGCGTCGTTAAATGCAGATTTGATATTCCGGGTTGCTCCTCGGGTATCGATCAGCAAATTGATGTCGGGAAGCAGAGAGTTCCAGTCGTAGGCTGCATGGTCTGTCGCCAGCAGGACGCAGTCCTGAGTTTTAAGAATCTGGGGGTCAAGCGAAACGCTTTTCAACCTTATGGTATGGCCACGAAGTGGCGGCAACTCGGGAACGTGCGGATCGTTGTAAGAGACAATGGCTCCTCGTTCCTGAAGTAATTCCATCAACTCAACCGATGGGCTTTCGCGACAATCATCAACATTTGGTTTGTAGGCTGCGCCCATGACCAGAATTTTACTTCCGTTGATGGATTTGCTTCGCTTATTTAAGGCATCAGAGATTCGTTCAATGACATAATGAGGCATGGAGGTGTTGATTTCTCCGGCCAGCTCAATAAATCGTGTGTGCACACCAAATGGTCTGGCGGCCCAGGTCAGATAAAACGGGTCGATTGGAATGCAGTGTCCACCCAGCCCTGGTCCCGGATAAAACGCCTGATAACCGAAAGGTTTCGTTTTTGCCGCATCGATCACTTCCCAGACATCGATACCCATCTTGTCAAAAACGATTTTTAATTCGTTGACCAGAGCGATATTTACTGCCCGGTAAGTATTTTCCAGAATCTTGCAGGCTTCAGCCACTTCACAGCTTGAGGCAGGAATAACTTTCGGTACAACGGCCCCGTAAAGTGCCTGGGCAACACGGGCGGATTCAGGTGTAAAGCCACCAACCACCTTGGGGATATTGGCCGCTGAATAATTGGTATTGCCCGGGTCCTCACGTTCCGGGCTGTAGGCCATGAGAAAATCGACACCAGCCCTCAGGCCAGACGCTTCAAGTTCTGGCCGCAGAACATCACGGGTGGTGCCCGGATAAGTTGTGCTTTCCAGGATCACAAGTTGCCCCGTCCTGAGATGTTTCCCGATGGCTTTGCCTGTGTTAATTACCGGGCCGAGATCTGGTTCTCTGTATTTGCCCAGTGGTGTCGGCACGCAAATGATGATTGCGTCGACTTCGACAAGCCGGGCAAAATCTGAAATCGCTTCAAATCGTCCGGAACTTATCATCCCGGCAACACGCTCCGACTTGATATGACCGATATAGCTTTTGCCAGAGTTCAGTGCATCAACCTTCGACTGGTCGATATCGAAACCTTTGACTTGAAATCCTTTTCCTGTGAATAATTCCACCAGAGGCAGGCCAACATAACCCAGACCAATGACTCCCACACGAAACTGCCTGGATTCTATTTCCTGCACCAATTTATCGACATTCACTGGAAAAGTTCCTCTGTTTTGTATTTCTGGTCAACAGTTGGTCACCGAAACGATTGAATTGCAATAACCCAGGTTCATTCAGGCTTGTTCGCTAATTATCCACAGCCCACTGAGTTACTTCATCTTCAGAACATCCCAAATCCTGAATTCTGTTCTAGGCATGTTCAATTTTAAAGTCCGAGACATGTTGTAACGGTCGGATAAAGCAGCAGATCGACCTTGCAAAACACGGCCGATCTGCCATTCAATGCTTCCGCTCTAGGGTTTATCAGTCAGGGTCCTGACTGGCATTCTGTTCAGAACCTGACTGATTCAGCGAGAGCATCTCATCGCCATGATCTTGCCCTGATTCGATCTTTGTTTTTTCATCGCGGCCTTCACTGTTTTTCCGGGTGTAGCCGTAGCCATAACCATAGCCGTAGCCATAGCCGTAACCGTAGCCATAGCCGTAACCGTAACCATAGCCATAACCATAGCCATACGTAAACTGTTCGCGACTGACCCCGTTCAGAATCGTTCCAAGTACGGGTGTTCCGATATTGTGCAGCAACTCACGAACGCGGTTCAGGTCATGTCGCTTGATTACAGTTGCCCGAACTATCAGAACGATACCATCCACCTGCGTTGAAACCACACATGGGTCGGTCACGGCAAGCAGGGGAGATGTGTCAATCAAGACGACATCATAGAGAGCCCTGGCTTCCTGAACAAGTTCTGAAAAAGCGCGGGAAGAGAGCAATTCCGCTGGGTTATTGATGTCGTTACCACCTGTAAGCAGATCAAGGTTTGGCACACCGGTGAGCTGAACAGCCCTATGCAATGGCATTTTTCCTTCAATCGTATCTGCCAGGCCGTATTCGTTAGGCAGTTCGAAGATTTTATGCTGTCCCGGGCGCCGAAGGTCTGCATCAATCAGCAGCACCTTTCTGCCGGCCATGGCTAGAGTGGATGCGATATTTGAACAGGTTGTTGATTTGCCGTCGCCAGAGTGTGGACTTGAAACCATCAAAACCTGAATATGCTGATTGCGACGGAAAAATTCAAGGCTTGTTCGAATCGCCTTGAAACTCTCAGCAGCCGAGCTTCTTGGTCTTGAGTGACAGATCAAACCCAGTTCTTTCATTGTCAGCCTCATATCACCCTGTGATTGGCCACCGCGAATCAGGTGAGGAATGAGACCGAGAACATTGAGGTCTAGAATCTTGCGAATTTCAGCGAGATTCCTCACCTTGGAGTCCAGCATGTCAACAAGATATGCTGCAGCACAGCCCATCAAAAAGCCGGCAAAGATGGAAACACCCAGAATCAGCACTTTGCTGGTCTGATACTGGCTGTGCATTGGCGGGAATAATATCTGTGCAGAAACGGTAACGTGAGCCGGGTCGCTGACCAGCTTCGCCTGTTTTAGCTGGTTAACAATTGTGTCTCGAAGTTCTTCCGTTCGCTGTAATTCCTTACGCATATTCGCTTCAATAAGCCGGTCCATCTCCTGTTGCTGCGATGATTCCAGCTCCCGGTTATACTCTCTTGTCAGCCTTTCCATAATCTTCGTGAGCGTATCGATATTTTTTTCAAGGCCTTGAATGATCGCTTCTGCCCGGGCCTGGTTACGTGCTTTGGCAGGTGCTTGCAGGGCTTCTGTAAATCGGCTCAGTTTCGATTTTAATTCCGAATATTCTTTTGACTTCTTGGCTTTGTCGGGTTCCATTTCCCGAAGCTGTGAGGTTAAAAGCTCCTGATACTCCCGGCTCAGCGTGTTGATCTGGTCACTGTATGTGTCTTCACGGGCTTTCAGAGAAATTACCTCAGCCTTGGCCTGCTCGATAAGTTCAGTCACACGACTGTTGGATTGAAGCAGATACTTCTGGCCGGTACCCTTAAATTCTTCCCAAAGCTCTTCCTTTTCGTCTTCAAGTGCAATCAGCTCATTTTCCAGTCGTCTGATCGAAGGTTCATTAGGGTCCTTGATCAATCGACGATTGCCGCGTATCCGACGTTCAAGAAGTTCAATGTCTTTATCTATGGCAATCGCATCCTGCGTTTTTTCGAATGTCACCCGAAGCCGCTTTTCCTGCGTTACCGGATCTATTGATGCCTCATTTTCATGATTGCCTTCATCCATCTGTTTCTGAAGGTTGGCCAGCATGCGTTCGGCTGTCTGCCTGGCATACTGTACCTGGGCATACTGCAAAGTCAGCTTCTCGAAGGATTCATCCTGCTGCATATAACTCTGGTCGCCACCCATGGCCACCGTGATATCCTGAGTTGCCTGATGGTCAGCACCAATTGTCGTGCCAATTGTGTGAATGGCCTTCGCGATGGTTGCATCGCTGGCCCCACTGGCCATCAGTTCACGGGCATGTTCTATCTGGGTAGTTAACTGAAATATCCGTCCTTTCGCCGCCTGAATTCCACGGTCCCATTCTGAAAGCCGTTTGACAACAAGCGAACGCCCTTCTGTATCGGTAATCAACTGCGGGTGACGCTGCAGGAATTCAAGATGTGCTTTATTCATCTTGTTAAGATCTCCTTCCAGTTCGTCACGCGCTTTGGTAAATAACTGGACGACATCCGTACTCTTCTTGGTAAATGTGTTGTCAAGAAATCGCTTGTAGGCATCGATTACTGCGTTGACTACTTTTACCGGTTTCGTTGGGTCTTCTGAATCAAACTTTATGGTCAGAACCTGCTCCAGCCTTGTGATCGTCAGGCCTTTATACAGTTCGTTGAAAGTAATCGAATCAAGTTTCCCTGCCGTAATCGCATCATCAAGTACAGGCTGACTTTTAATGATCGACATGTGGCTCACTATAAAATCGCCGACACCGCCCGTAAGCGGATCACCCTTAAGCATATTGTTGATAACGCCGCCAGACTGGTTCACCAGAATCTGGGCGGTGGCTGAATATCGGGGCTTGGTTTTGAAAACCTGAAAAAGGCCAATCGTCAGTGCCAGCAATACACAAAGTAGAACCAGTCGCCATCCCCGCCTGATGGCATTAAGAACCAGAAGCACATCTTCCATGTATTGCTTTGGTTCGCCTGCGTGCATGTTCCGATTCTGGGGAACCTGATTCTGGTGATGTGCAATCTGTTTCATTTTTATTTCCATTTTAGATACGACCGGGTGGCCAGAATCGTCATTTGGCCACAACCGGTCGAACACCGGCGTTCCCTGGAATCAAGATCACTGACACCATCCGGATATTCCATTCAGCCTGTAGAGATTACAGAATGAATGCATTAATTCCACACCACCAGACGTCGTGTGCTGAAGTATCTGCATCATTGCAGAGACCCCCCCTCGACACTGCAACTGCCCTCATACTTTTAATTATAGTTGCTTCTTATACTCATTGTGAATCGGAATCCTTCGTGATTCAGATTCAATCACCCCCCCAAATCGTCAATTCTTCACGAAGACCAATTCAATCCGCACAACCGAGTTATCCCACAAAATATGCCAAACAGACATCACTGATTTTCATGGAACCTTTACCGGCTGCTTCACTGGCCCCCTGGCGTCGGCTGATACAGCTTTATCCATGATCGGTCCGATTCGTGTATCCGTCGGCCAAAGGTATCGCATAACCTGTGTCTGTTCCAAGGCTTCCGATGTCTTTCCAGTCGCTATCAGCCAGTCAATCAGCCTCTCTCTGATCTCGAAACCGTCTCTGTCATATGCTGTTGCCAACTTGATCTGCTCAATCGCTTTTTCCCTGTCACCTTCTAACCACTCGGCACGGGCAATAAGTTCAATGATACCGGCATCAGTTGCAGACTTAACCGACGGCAAACCAGCAAGTGCTTTTTCCCCAAATCTCTGCCGCCTTCTCGTTTCGCTATCGGGTACCAGCAATTCCCCAGCCCTGATTGCAACAATTGCAGGCTGATCGGCCAACATGTCGATCTCTTCGGGTGTCAGCCAGGGCAATATCTGGGCTGATACTTTCTCAACATTGCGGTCCGGTATCGAAAGTACTCTTACGAATGCTTTCAGGCCAGTTTCGTGATGCCCCAGAGCAATTGCTTCCTGACCAATTCTCAGCAGAAGATCCTGCCGTTGACCCACCAGCGACAAGGCACGTTTCAACGAATCTTCTGATGCATGGCCCTTTTCAAAGGCCCAGTCAAGCAAAGCCAGTTCCGAATGAACCATCGCCGAAATAGACTGATTCTGCCAGGCCTTCGCCAGAAATCCCATCGTTTTTCTGAGCTCGCTGCCGACAACAGGGTCGCGAAGTATCTCAAGTCTGGCTGCTGTTCGTTCAGCAGCAGGCAGACTTTTCATTACTACGCCCAACTGAATCATTCGTGACAGCTTCTCGGCATCTTCTGCCGAGGCCCCCTCTTTAATCAGCGTCTCACGAGTCTGGCGTTCATAAATCTCCACTTCTGTCACGGCCTGCTGAATCCCATAATCACCCCAGCCCGGCAAGATCCGGCTCACAATTTCCAGCACTGATCTTTGTTGCTGGAGTGTCTCGGTTTTTACAGACGGCTGAATCCAGCCGCGAAGATCGGTGCCAGCTGGTCGAAGATCTGCCTGCCTTAATAAGTCCCATGCCTGACGAACCTTTTGTGTCTGGGCCTGGCCAGCCCAGGCCAGTGAAACAAGCAGAATTCCAATGAAAATACCAGCAAATTTTTGAGAAACCCCCAGATTTCGTAAGGTCGATTGATCGTCCCACTCTTTCGATTCAAACCAGCTCCATCCAGCAGAAAGCCGCACGAGGTGCGCCGCTGTGATCAACGACGGAATCGCAACACCTGCCGTTCGGAGATTGTTTTCTGTCAGACTTCCCCAGGCGACCGCCGTGATTGCGAATATTCCACCTCCTGCCAGGGCCATCTGTTGAGGATGCTCGACTTTTCGAATCAACTGAACCATACACCGCATAAACCCTGCCAAAATGGCAATGATAAGGATTACTCCAATGACTCCACCTTCCGTAAGGGCCTGCACATAATCACTTTCAGCATGTGTGCTGTATCCGACAGCCGAATTGAAGTGCCTCTGCGAGGCCCACAGATAACTTCCCCATCCTGTTCCCCAGATCGGTGCGTCTTTCCAGGTCTCCCAGGCCACTGCCCAAACTCTCTGTCTGATCCCTGCAGCATGACCACCTTCTTTACCAACAAGGCCGCGAGCTCTGGAAAAAACAGCAAGCACATCGGTGAATAATGTCAGAAAAAAAACGCTTGCTATCATCAGGCCGATAATCCATTTCCATTCGACAGTTCCTGCTGAGATTTTTCTCAGCTTCCGAGCACAGACCACCCACACTGTGCCAAGCGCTGCACAGGCCATGATCATCGCCAGCATTCCGCCACGGGAACCCGAAGCAAACACGGAAACAAGTATAAAACCAGCTGCGTAGATCCAGAAAACACCCTTGCCCAGGCCACTCCTCTGGTCATGAAAAAGATGCTCCTGGTCTTTCTCTCTGCCAGGTTTCCAGGCCATAAAGCCCAGATGAGCCAATGTAAATCCCAAACCAATATTGAGATAGGCTGCAAGATGTGAATGAACAAAAAATGGTCCGGCACTGCTGATTAC
>JBEITT010000153.1:0-8334 GCA_040374745.1 Planctomycetaceae bacterium
AAACAATGTATTCCAAGATTTTTAAATCAAATGAATGCAATTTCAAGGCTCTAGCAGAACCAATTCAAGAGGTCATTCTCAAATAAATCAAGAATGACCCCTTTTTGGTTATTCCAAGATTTTTAAATCAAATGAATGCAATTTCAAGGCTCTAGCAGAACCAATTCAAGAGGTCATTCTCAAATAAATCAAGAATGACCCCTTTTTGGTTTTGACCCCTTTTTTGGTTTTTTGTGGTGGAATCACGAATGCAGCAGGGCCATTCTCCGTTTTTTATGTCGAGCCACCAGGCCAATGCATAGCAGGCTGCTCAGGCCCAGGGCATAGGTTGATGGTTCGGGCACATTGATGGAAAAGCGGTAATACCGGTTTTGAATAACATCCCAGTTGGCTCCGGCATTCGTCGTGACTGTCGAAATGTTATTGATCTGGCCATTGATCCCTACGGCGGGTGTATTGGCGTCGCTGCCATTGTATGTCCACTGAACGGTGTCAAGCAGCGAGGCCGGCGTGATTGTTTTAAAGACCAGCCAGTAAGTCGTACTGGCAAGCAGGGTAAATGGCGTTGACGAAGTAAAAACAACATCGGTGGGTATGTTAAGTAGCGTGCCGTTGTTGAAAAAATCGGCTAATGGTGGAGTGTTGGACGGAACACCTCCGCTATCGCTAAAGATTGAAACCGTCAGGGCATTCAGCGGAGCGGGGGTTGAACCTATGGAGATCAGGCCGAGGGTGACCTGTGTAATGGTGGATAGTGGCGTGTCAGGGCCAACCTGAAACTGTGTACCAGCCCATTGGCCGCCATTTGGCGTTCCGATATTGGTTCCACCCGTGCTGGCTTTATTCAGCGTGGTGATGTCGATAAATGCCGCGTGAGCCGACGAGATCATGCTTGATGAGAGCGTCAGGAACAAGAAGCAAAAATATTTAACCGACTTCGGAATGGGGCCTCGGTTGATTTTAGTGGCTGCGTGCATTTCCATGCCTCCAGTTTAAATTCTGATTTTTCCGTCTATTGGCCGATGGATGCCAATTCACATCGTTCCCACATCTTAATTTTCGCCATTCGTGGCATTAGCAGAATCGGTAAATCACGGAGTATCTATGGTTTATTAACGAATCCACACTACAGAAAAATCAGAAATTCAAGGAAACCCGACAATCCAGATTATTGCCTGACACAGGCCGGTTTCAGCCAATGAACGGGCCGAAATCATCAGCGACCAGTGGCTGAAGACTCGAGCGACTTAGCCGCTTCAAAGGTGTTTCGCAGAAGCATGGCGACCGTGAGGGGACCCACACCACCAGGCACAGGTGTAATGGCCGAGGCGACGGCTGCGGCAGATTCGTAATGCACGTCGCCGCAGAGCGAGCCGTCGTCGCGACGATGAATGCCGACGTCGATGACCACGGCACCCGGCTTAATCCAGCTTCCGTGAACCATTTCAGGCTGGCCGGCGGCCACGATGAGCAGATCAGCTTCACGGCAGATACCAGGCAGGTCGGCCGAGGCGGTGTGGGCCACGGTGACGGTGGCGTCGGCGCCTGGGCCTTTGCCCATGAGCAGCAGGGCCATGGGTTTGCCGACGATGTTGGATCGGCCGACAACCACAGCACGTGCGCCGCGGGTGGGCACATGTTCACGAATGAGCAGTTGTTTGACGCCCAGGGGTGTGCAGGGCACCAGGCGGGGGGTGCCCAGGGCGAGAAGACCCATGTTCACGGGGTGGAAGCCATCGGCATCCTTATCGGGTCGGATGTGGCGTAGAACGGCGTCGCCGTCGATATGGGGTGGCAGGGGTAGCTGAACGAGAACGCCGTGGACAGAGGGGTCGGCATTGAGGCGGTTGATGTGTTCGAGAAGATCGGCCTGGGTGGTATCGGCAGGCAGTTTGATCAGGTTGTCATGCAGGCCGGCGGCGTGTGCGGCCCGGCGTTTATTGCGAACATAAACGGTGCTGGCGGGTTCGGAACCGACGAGGACAACGGCCAGACCGGGAGTGATGCCGGTGCGTGCCCGCCACTGGGCGACTTCGTCGGCGAGTTCCTGCTGGAGGGTGGCGGCGAGTTTTTTACCATCGAGAATGCGGGCCTGGGGCACAGGTTTTTCCCTTAATTCGGGGCGTTGTGATTCGCCAAACTGGCTTGTGTGGTCATATAATAAAATTCTCGTTGGGAAATTCCCAATGAATCATAGAGAAATCAAGGAGCCGCAGCCAGTGAGTGCCGCAGGAAGTGAGGGTGTCGAGTTATCGCCGCAGCCGGTGACGGATCGCGAGCTGCTGGGGCGAATCTGGAAGCTGGCGGTGCCGGTGCTGGTGCAGCAGGCCCTGATATATCTTGTGGGGCTTTCGGATACGCTGATCACGGGCTGGTATTTATCAAGCAATGATTTGGCTGCCGTGACGGTGGCGACGTATATATCGTGGTTTCTGGGCGGGCTGATGGCGGTGGTTTCGGCTGGGGCATCGGCGCTGGTGGCGCGGATGGTGGGCGCGGGCGACTTTGACGAGGCCAACCGGGTGACCGGGGTTTCCATGACGATGGCCCTGTTTGTGGGTCTTTTTATTATGGCAACAGGCCTGAGCCTGGCGATGAGCCTGGTAACGGGCATTAACCTGACGGGTGAGGCGGCAATATCAGCGGCGATTTATTTCAGGATTGTGGTGGCCGTGGCACCCCTGATTGCCTTTCGGATTGTGGGGATGACATGCCTGGCGGCGGCAGGTGATACGCGGATCGGGTCGATTGTGATGGGTGTGGTTAATGCCATCAATATATTTATGAGCTGGGCACTGGTGGTGGGCCTGTGGGGGCTGCCGAAGTGGGGGATTGCCGGCGTGGCGGCGGGCACGGCGCTGGGCGAGGGGGTGGGTGGCGTGCTGATATTGCTGGTGCTGATTCGGGGGCGATCAGGCCTGAAGCTGGCCTGGAAGAACATGGGGCCCGAGCTGGCGATTATCCGGCGGATTGTGCGGATCAGCCTGCCCAGCGTGGGCGAGACAACGACGAGCATTGGCGGACAGGTGGTTTATCTTTCGCTGATTAACCGGCTGGGGGCGATCTCGACAGCGGCGCATGGTGTGGCCCTGAAGTGTGAGTCAATTGCCTATCTGATGGTGGGCGGATTCGCGGCCCCGGCGGGCATTCTGGCTGGCCAGTTCCTGGGTGCACAGCGGCCTGACCTGGCAAAAAGGGCGGCGAACATCTGCTGGGTGCTGGGTAATCTGCTGCTGGCAGTGCTGGGTGTGATGATGTTTTTTCTGGACGAGGAGATGTTTCATCTTTTCCTGGGGAAGGATAAGCCAGAGTTGGTGATGGAAGGGGCCCCGATGCTGCCGGTGGTAGCCTTTGCGATGCCGGGGCTGGCCACGATAAACGTGCTTGCGGCGACATTCAGGGGCGCTGGAGAGACGCGGACACCCTGGTATAACGCGACGATCGGCTTTTTCTTCTTTCGCCTGCCCACCACATGGCTTTTGGCCCGGCCGGTGGATGGCAGCTTCTGGGCATGGGGATTAAAAGGGGCCTGGATTGCGATGCTGGTAGATTTGAACGGCCGGGGGTTGCTGCTGGCAATTCGGTATCTCAAGGGAAGCTGGACACAGACTAAAGTCTGAATATGATTTGAATCAGGTCAATGAATTGGAGCGGTTTGAAACGCTGCTCAGAAACTTTTGAGCCGGGAATAATTCATGAAACTCGTATTACGCTGCTTATTCTGGCTGGCTGTGAGTTATCTGGCAAGTGCCATTGGGCTGGTGGGAACGGCGGTGGGGCTGGGGGATTGGTATAACTCGCTGAACAAGCCTTCGTTCACGCCACCCAACTGGCTGTTCGGGCCGGTTTGGTCAACACTTTACACGCTGATGGGAATCAGCATGGGCCTGATGGATTACAGATCAGAAAAATCAGGCAATCTGGTGGCCAACCAGCGGGTGCGCAAGGTATTTTTGATTCAAATTATTCTGAATGCCATCTGGCCGCTGGTTTTTTTTGGGGCCGGCTGTCTGTGGATCGGGCTGGCAGTGATTCTTGCCCTTGAAGTGGCGATATTCGCTTGGATTGCCACAGGCTGGCCAATCCACCGCGTGGCCACGGTGATGATTCTGCCATACCCATGCTGGGTGGGTTTTGCGTCGTGCCTGAATGGGGCCATTGCCTGGCTGAACCGCTAATTACGGTCGGCCTCAGTCATATTCCGGCAAGACGGCGATATGCGGCAGGTGGCGGTATTCGTCGTCGAAATCAAGGCCATAGCCGATGACAAACCGGTTCGGAATTTCGAAGCCGACATAGTCAGGCTCGAAGGGGAGGACCTGGCGGCCGATTTTTCGCAGAAGAACGGCGGTTTTGATGGAGTTCGGGCCACGCTGGGCGATTAGTTGGTAAAGGGCAGCGATGGTGTGCCCGGTATCGAGGATGTCGTCGAGGATAATGACATCGCGACCGGCGACATCGGGAATGAAGGCATCGTTGATCATCAGGGCACCGCTGGTGGTTGATTTGCCGTGATAGCTGCCGGCCTGAATCACACCCACGCGTGTAGGCGACTTGATGTGGCGTGAGAGGTCTGCCAGCAGCATGACACTGCCCGTCATGACACCAATCAGCGAAATGGGCTGACCAGCGTAATCGGCTTCGATCTGTCGGGCCAGTTCGGCGACACGCTTTTGTATCGCATCTTCAGGAATCAATATTTCCATCAGTCAGGCTCTTTTTGTTCAATTGCCGGCTGGTCGATCATCATGAGATTCAAATACTCATTCAATTGAAATGCTATTCTAATCTCAAGGCAATTCAATTAACAATAAAACCCCGGTCCGCGAATTGATGCGGTGCCGGGGCAATTTTTTCAGACGAAACAGTTGAGTCTGGGGCGAGCCTGATTTCGCTGAGTTTTCTTATCAGGCCACCAGTGATTTACGATGGCGGCGGAACTGCATGGCCCGCAGCGTGCCAAAGCCCATGCATGCAAACCAGAGAGCCATTGAAACAGGCTCAGGCACCTGAGTGGTAGGCACGGGTGTGGTATTGGCCGAGGGAGTAGTGTCGGGGGTGGTGTCCGGCGAACTTGGGCTGGTAACAGGAAGTGAAAGGGTCGTCAGATTGAATGTCTGCGATGATGTAGGCGTTGGCAGAAGGCTCAGGGTGCCTTTGAAATTCGGGTCGAGGTCGAGCGAGAACTTGACTATACCATTGCCTGCCAGGCCGGGGTCAGGATTTCCTGAAGAGTCAAGTACCGGCTGAAAACCTGTGATTTTGCCTTCGGCATCCCGGGATGGAGCCACACCAAAAAGCATGACAAGCTGCTGCACGCCATCGCCATTGCCCAGGAGTACCGTAAGGTTATCCTGATTGAACCCGCTGGAGCCGTCTAACACCTTGAGCGGGCTGGCACTCGGGTCGGAAGGCATGACGGAAAAAGCCGGTTGCACATCGGCCTGGAAAATAGTCAGGCCACTGTTGCCTGGCTTGGGTGTCAGCTCAAAGGTGGCAATTTGCCCGCCCATTAAGGCAGGAGCCTTCATCAGAAGACAAAATGCCAAAGTCAGGCCGGTGAAGCGTCGATAATCAAACCATCGGGGCGTCATTGTGGGTATCCTCCATGAAATCCTGATCCCGAATCCCCAGACTCCTCTTCAGGGTGATTGACCCGCCATTGGCTCGCCATTGACGACTGGCCGGGGCAGCTACCCTTGATCGGGCAAGATTGCGTTGATGATCGACCACCTTTGATATTTTGTCGGATTTGGATCCATCCAAACCGACCAGACATCACTCGCCTGTTCGCCGAGTCTCTGACATTCCGTGCCGGAGAGGCGAAAACTTGAGAAAATGTGATCAAATCGGAACGAATTTTGACATAAGCCGTTTTTTCGTCAAGCTCAACCTGATCTGAAAAATACCATGTAGTCGGAAAAATCACGGAACACCAGATTCACCAACGAGTTTATCAACTTTGCATAAATGCGAATTTTTTTGATAATTGAGCGAATCAGGAACCACCACAGATCGTCAATTAAGATAGCGGTTCACGAAGAAGCGAGTGAGTGGGTCTCTTTCGACCAGGCTTTTTTCAAAAAACCGGCGAAGCCACATTGGTCCGGATCAGTTAAGCTGAAGTCATGAGCGAAAATCCCGCATCATCTGACCGGCAGGAACCATCGGCACTAATGGCCGAAATGGTCAGGCGTGCGCAGGCTGGGGATTCAGCGGCCCGTGAAGAGCTTTTCAGGAGTATCTGGCCAGTGTGTCAGCGGGTAGCCCGGCGGATGTCGTCAAGCGACGAAGCAGCGGCCGATATAGTGCAGGACTCAATTGTGAAGGCCTTGGTCAATCTGCCACGATTTGATCATCGATCGTCATTCAAGACCTGGATGCTGCGGATTGTTGCCAACACCGCCACTGATCACCTGAGGTCGAACCGTCGGCGACGCGTGCTGATTGACATTACCACCTGGCGAAATGGCAGCAAAGCTCATACACCAGAACCTTTTATGAATGGTAATCCGACCCATGGGCTGGAACAGCAGGACTTACGCAAACTGCTTGATGCGGCCCTGGCTGGTCTTACCACAGCGACCCGGGGCGCGTTTGTGCTTTATGCCGAGGCCGAGATGACCTATCAGGAAGTGGCCGACACGCTGGGCATTCCTCTGGGCACCGTGATGAGCCGGATTCATGCCGCACGCAAGAAACTTCAGGTCGCCATTGAAAAACTTGATAGCTCCTCACCGGAATCAGGCCAGCAATCTCGACTCAGGGAAACCAGTGGCCAATCAAACGAAAAACCGATGGAAACCGAATACCAAATGACAATTCAGGCTTTTTTAGACTCCTTCAAAAAAGGGGCTTACGCATGAATAACGATAAGATGCAGATCCGCTTCGGCAATACATCGGCCGACCCTCAGGAACTTGTTGAAGCCTGGCATGAGACCAGACCCGGCGTTGCTGAAGCCGACTGGAATTCCCTCTGGCAAAAAGCCGTGGGGCAGGCCGCTTCAGACGCTTCCACCAACGATACAGGAAGCTCTTATCTTCTTGGGAAAATTGCACTTGCAGCCTCACTTCTGGTTGCCGCCCGGCTAGGCTGGCAAATGACAGAATCACCCACCAACCAATCGCCCGAAATTCAGGCAGTTGTATCGCAGGATCATCAGGCCAGAGAAGTTACGGATCTTTCACCGCAACTTGTCTTGATTGACCTTCAGGAGGCCGACGACCTGGCGATTATCCGGCTGGACGACCAGCGATGCACACCTGAGGCACCCTGCCTTGAAACGGTGGAAGCCGCAACTGCAGAATCAGGCGGAACGGCAATTGCATCTAACTTCCAGCTTTTCAATGACCTGGAATCGATCGCGAACGACCTGAGATGAAACCGCATGCCGGTTTTTTGATTCAGCGAAGGCGACTGCTCGGCCGGCTCTGCCTGCTTGTGCCCGCTTGTCAATTGCAGCCTGCCCTTGCACAGAAACCAGAGCCAAAAACATCGATTGAACAGGAACCACGGCAGGTTACGGCCATGACGATTCGTGCCGTGCGGGGCAACGGGCCGGTTGACCCGAAGCTGAACCAGGTGGCTGACAAGCTGAAGCAAGTTCTACCAGGTTATCACTTTATGCTGGTGGAAGGGCGAACTGTGCGGCTTGAGAATGGCTCGCGGTTTACCATTGCCGCCGGTTCGGGCTCAGTGCTGGAAGTGCAGTTGAAGCAAAGCCTGAATGCCGAAGGCAAAGTGGAGCTTGGCCTGAAGTTGATGACACCTGGGCAGAAACCCTTTGAACCGGTGGTGAATTCGCCGCCCAACCAGCTATTTTTCGTGGACCGGAAGATTCGGGAAAATGAACGCCTGCTGATTGCCGTAGGGGCCAGGTGAATTTGGTTTCAGGGGAAAAGCTCAGGGGCTTGATTTGCAAATTGGAAATTAAGTAATTCTTCAGGTTCGTCGGGCTCAAATGATCTTTATGTACGTTGGAAAATCTGTTTCATTCAAGGAGGATCATAGTGGCTATTATCGCGAATATTTTGATTGGGATATGCTTTACCACATATGCATTTACCTGTCTCTGGCTGCTCATTATTGCGTCTGAGAAGCATATTCTGAGGGTGCCTGCCTGCATTTTCATCCCATTAGCATCGCTGATTTTTGTCTTATTGAACTGGGAAGAAACCCGAAATCCATTTCTTTTAAAAGTGGCGGCATCTGTTTTTCTATGCACCGGGTTTGGTTTAATGCCCAATTGATCGTTGCACAGGTTTAAAGTAATGGCAAAATAGTTGGATTCGGTAAGCAAAATATAGGGGCCAGGGCAGAGATGCGCCTGAC
>JBEITT010000215.1:0-1237 GCA_040374745.1 Planctomycetaceae bacterium
GGAAATGCTGATACGCGAAAGCCATGCATCTTTACTAGATAATATTGCTGTCGGACTATCTGTTGAAACCCAGGTTCCATTCGCCGGCCGACTATAAATCTTGGCAGGCAATGTGCCACTATACATATATTCGTTTCTGGTCGGTTCGTCATAGAAAACAAGAGTAGAACCATCGGAACTGAGATTGAGCGTTGATTGTCCATAATTATTGCTAGCTCTCCAATAGCCAATTGTTGCCGAAGGTGTGCCAGTCGAAACCCAGCCCGATACGGGCCTTGAATACAGGTAGGCCTTTCCATCAAGGGCTTCTCCAAGCACTACCAGTGATCCATCACCGCTGAGGTCGGCACCGGCTTCTCCTAATCTTGCAAATTCATTACCCCTAAAAGGTTCTAGATGTGCCGTGGCCTGACCAAAAGTTTTTGAAACCCAGCCGCCGGTCGGTTTGACATAAATATAACCGGCCCCATGTTCATTATCATATGGATCTGTTGTTAATATCGTGCTGCCATCAGCACTCAATGCATTATGCCACGGTGTCATACTGTCAAATTTTGCCGTGAATGTGCTGGTTGATTGCCATCCGCCGGCAGGCTTTGTAAATAAAAATGCATATCTTGTTGTAGAATATATAGGATTACTTCCAATCAGTGCTGTGTTTCCATCAGCACTAAGAGAAATGCTAGTTCCAAATTCTGCATTATAGAGATTTTCAATGCCTGATGACGAGTCAAGAGTTAATTTGGCACTGTAAGTGCTGGTGGTAGCCCAGCCACCGGCTGGCCTGACATAGACGTAAACTGCGCCTGCATATTGAACGTTATTTATCGTCGCATCCGGATCACTGACAAACATAATTGAGCCATCAGCACTGGTAGCTACACTTGACGCAAAAGAATAGGTAAGTTTCGATTCTGTCTGAGATAATATTGCCGTCTCGGTGATCGTCGTTACCGGGTCAATCGTCAGCGGATAAACAGCCCCCGCGTCATCCACCACGAAGTGCAGATCGTGGCCCGAACCGTCGGGCACCAGTTCCATGCGGGCATCGAAAGTTTTGCCTGTGGCGTCGTAAGCCACCATCCCGCCATTGTTCATGACCTAAGTGCCGTCGGGCCGGGCCAGTTAAAACCCCGCCAACGGGCCTTAACCGAGGCGGAAAGCGACCCGCCCAGGCCCACGCTCACCACCAGCGGCTGCGAGGGGTCGCCCTGTGCCGGCCGCTTTTCAAGCGTGA
>JBEITT010000213.1:0-2099 GCA_040374745.1 Planctomycetaceae bacterium
CTGGCTGGCCACGGCATCGGCAAGTGCCGTGTCGTTTCTTGTGCTGCTGATTGGTGGCAGCCTGTATTTCGGTTATAAGCAGGCGAAGCTGCGTCAGACGGCCGAATATTCAGAACAACAAAGCCGGCTTGCACTTGAAAACCTGTTGGAGCAAGGAATTCAAAACACGAATATCGCTTATTTTGCAACCGGAATGCTTGAGCGGATCGGCATGGATGGGCAAGGGCAGGCGATGTCGATTGTCAAGTTTCTCGATGCGGCCGAACATGACCTTTTAAACGGTAAAGTAGATACTCTGGAAGGTAAAACGACCTTTTTGATCTGCGTTGCCATGGCCTATGACAGGGTGGGCGAAGTGGCCAGGGCTGATCGCATCCTGGCATCGGCGGAAGAGACACTTACCAACAAAATCACTCATGATTTCAGCTCGGCACCTTATATAAAGCAGTATCTGGTGCGAGCCTTCTTGCAGCAGAAAAAACCTGAAAAAGTAATCCAGTGGGCAACAAGTGCTCTTGATAATCTGGAACGAGACGAAAGGCTCGTCAGCCAGCTTGGTCTGCGGCTTCTGGGGCAACTGGCTGATGCATCGCTGGCAGTAAACCGGCCCGATGAAGCCATCGCCTGGCTGGAAAAAACGCTCGCCATTCAGCAGGCAACTCCCAAAGAAGCCAATCGCGATATGTCCAGCGTTCGCGATCAACTGGCAAAGCTTTATAAGGCAAAGGGCCATTCATAAAGATCGGCCCGGATTCGAACCTCGTGAAGAAATCGCTCGGATTGGGTAACAGAATTTTTAATAGAGATTATCACTTTACCCAAGCACGCAATTACCCAGGTCGATATTAAACTCGACCCTGAAACGACCACCAGCTTCGAGAAATTTTGTAAGATCCTACATTAAATCATCTTAAGGCGTTCTTTTCTCTCATTGTAAAAAAAAATCTGAATAATTTCGTAAGAAACAAATCAGATGCAGGCCTTCATTTTATAAGGATCAAAATACCCGTGGCGGGACTCACGCCAGGGTTGGCAATGGTTGCCTATGGCACACGGCCTCGGCCGACCGGTTTTGCTGTAGATCGTCAACTTGCTTGCTCGTCAACATTCACAGACTAAAGCACCCGCTGAAGAGAGCTGAAATCATGAAATACACCCGCATCCTGGGCCTGTCAAGCCGTGCCTCACGCCATCGCCGCTTTCGCAAGACCATTCGGCGCACCCTTCAGCTCTTTGCGCCAGGTTCATTGATCGACCAGCTTGAAAACCGCACCCTCCTGGCCGGCGGCCTGACACAAAGTTCGCCGGTGTCGGCCGAGATTGCCTCAGCTCAGCCCAGCGGCAGCCAAAGCAGCCCGAAAACGCTTGATGACCTCGACCCGCTTGCCCGCTATGCCATCTCGGCCTCGATGGGGGCCGACCAAGCCGCCTATGCCGCTGCGCAAACCGATACAGGATATGCTTTTACGAACCGGTACAACGTCAGCATGACGACGGCCGGGGCGACGTTTCAGTCGGGCACCGACACCTGGCAGTTCATGCCCGAGTCGTTCGGCTATGGGGCTGATCAGGTGGCCATTGGCGACTCGCAGATCTCTGCCGGCAAGAACCGGGTGACCTACGACGCGGACAATCTGGATACCTGGTTCGTGAACGGGCCGGCGGGTGTGCAGCAGGGTTTCACGCTTGAAAAGCGGCCGGCACAGGGCGACCCCTCGCAGCCGCTGGTGGTGAGCGTGGGCCTGGGCGGGTCGCTTTCGGCCTCGGTTCAGGCCGGTGGGCGGGGTTTTCACTGGCCCGGCCCGACGGCACTTCGGTCATGAACTTTGGCGGGCTGGTGGCTTACGACGCCACAGGCAAAACTTTCGATGCCCGCATGGAACTGGTGCCCGATGGTTCGGGTCAGGACCTGCAATTCGTGGTGGATGATACGCGGGCCGTTTATCCGCTGACGATCGACCCGGTAACGACGATTACCGAGACGGCAATATTATCTCAGACAGAATCGAAATTTACCCTCGCTTTTGCGTTTAGAATAGCTACCAGTGCTGATGGCTCAATTATGTTTGTCAGTGATTTGCATTCGTTGGTAAATAACC
>JBEITT010000031.1:0-50389 GCA_040374745.1 Planctomycetaceae bacterium
GCCTGATTCAGACGGTGCTTTTGACATCGCCATGGCGATACCAGAACGCATCGAACCTGACTTATGTCAACAGCAACATGAGTGTAACGAGCAGTAACCCGGTGGCGGCCTATAACTGGGTGGGCGATGTCAATGGCGATGGCAAGATCAACGCCCTTGACTTGAATATCGTGACCTTCCAACGAGGCCGCCGCGTGAATTACACCCGCAAGGTGACGTGATAAGCAACTGGTTCGGTCGTGGTCTGAAATAAAAAGAAATTGACCCGGCGACGCATTTCGGTTGCCGGGCATTATGGTGCGGGTTTGAAGAGTCGTTTAAGACAGAGATTTTTGAATTGAAATCGGGGGGTTCGCAGACTCAATTCAAAGAAAATGCCAGTCGCCAGTGACATAGCTGAAAATGCCGATACCAAGATTTGCAACAGCATGACTGATCACCAGTGCCATCATGCTTTTTGAAGTTCGCAGAAGCCAGAGCCAGATAAGCCCACAAATTATCGCAGGCAACCATTCCGGATGCCCTACCACAAAGATACCGGTCGAAACTACGGCCGCTGTGCTGCTGAATTGCCATGGCTGAATCGTTTCCCATTCGGGCTTTGTCACGAATCTCAGCACAAAATCGCGGGTAAAAAGCTCTTCAATCACTGGCACAATAATCACCAGCCCGAGGAACCTGACCAGCAGAAAAAGTCCCTTCATTGGACCATCCAGGCTTTTAAGGGGGTTAAACCCGCTACGTTTGCCGACGATACTTTCGGGCAAGGGTGGATAAAAACCTTCCATGTGTACCCACAAGAAACCGATCAGCAGTCCGCTTATGATTGCAGTGAGGCAGATTGCCGGTCCAGGCACTGGCGAAAGGTCTTTCAGGGCACGTCGACCCCAAACCATACACCCAATGACAGTAAATATCTTGACGCAATATATTGTTGCATAGAGGTTTGCGTTTATCGACCCATCGTCGTTTCTGGCTTCGCCTTCAAGGCTTGTCAGGGCCAGAAAGGCCAGGAATGGCAGCACATAATGCCACATGTTGGCCCGCGTTTCGGTATTTTCTGCAGAATCATTCATGTTGGTATTGTCGCTGGGGTGCCCTGTCAGTATCAAGTTGAACCAGCCTATCAAATTCAATCGATTGCTTCGATATGATGAAAGCAGGATTTATTAAACAAAGTATTTTCGATTCGATATTTGCAAAAAATCAGGCGTTCATTTATATTTTTGAAATCAGTTGTTCGGCGGAATGCTCCGCTGGTAAGAAGTCATGTGATAACTTCAGATACGGGCTAATTTTGAACGCGGTCACGGAACTTGATTTTGTTGCCGTGGGCGCGCATCCCGACGATGTCGAGATTGCGTGCGGTGGCACCCTTGCGCACTTGGCCCAGAAGGGCTATAAAGTCGGAATCATCGACCTGACCGACGGTGAACCGACACCACTTTCACCTGGCCCCGATGTTCGTATGGAAGAGGCTCGCAGGGCTGCCGAAATCCTGGGTGTATCGGTTCGGGTTAATCTGAATCTGCCAAATCGTCGACTTTTCGACACCTTTGAACATCGCGTGGCCCTGGCCAGAGTTTTTCGCAGGTATAAGCCCAAGGTGGTTGTCGGTTTTGGCGGCCGCACGGTCATGGCATCGCCTGATCATTACCAGGCCATGCTGCTGACAGACGCGGCTGTTTTTTACAGCCGGCTGACGAAGTGGGACGAATACTTCGATGGGTTGCCACCCCACACCATCAGCAACCAGCTCAGTTTTCCGATCGCGCTGCACAGCCTTGATCTGCCTGAATCTTCAGGTTATCTCGTTTCGGATATTGGCGATTGTCTGGAAAAAAAACTCCGATCCATTGCCTGTTACGAAACACAGTTTCCAGCAGGCCGCAAGCGGGTCTTCAGTGTCATTGAAGCGATGAATCGCTATCATGGCCAGATTTCCGGCTTCGAGGCCGGAGAAATTTTCCTGACTTACCGGGCCGTAGGTACTGATGATCTGATGCGTTGGGCCGCCCCGGCACATGCCAGACAAACTTCGTGATATTGGTACTCAACAATTTCATGATACATGATATGATGATTTAATTATTATCGCCCAACGGGATAGAGACCCGTGCAGAGCATGAAAGCGTGCATTTCATGATAGGTCGCTGGTGGAAATCGCTGACAGAAAAACTGGGCCTGAAGTCCAGGTCGGAGCCTCGCAGCCTGAACCTGGACGACGCCGATTCCAAAATGTCGGCCAATCAGCTTGGTCTGGTTGTAACCGGTATGGGTAAAGTCTCTATCTGCGGCAACTTTCGCGAACACAACGAAGATAACTTATATACATCAGATTCTGGTTCTGCTGATATTGCTCCGCTTTACATCGTGGCCGATGGTATGGGGGGGCAGCATGGTGGCGAACATGCCAGCCGAATCGCTGTGGAAGTCGTTCCCAACGAGTTCTCACGCCGGTTTCGCGACGACGGCAAGTCGCGTGCGCTCACAGCCGCACTGACTGAATCCATTGTCATGGCCAATCAGGAAATTATTGCCTTTTCTAAAATTCAGCCGCAATATTCCAGCATGGGCACCACGCTCACTGCGGTGTCGGTAAATCAGGGCAAAGCCTTTGTCGTCGGTGTGGGCGATTCACGCTGCTATCGCGTTCGTGCCAATCGTGCTGAGCAACTCACCCGTGATCATTCCATGGCACAGGCCCTGGCTGATGTGGGTACCATCCGGCAGGACGAAGTTGCCAGCCATCGCTACACTCATGTGCTTTATCGCTATCTTGGCAGCCGCGACCTTCCAGCTGAAATGCCGGAAATCAAGATCTTTGCATTGCTTGAAGGCGACCGGTTCGTGATCTGCTCCGACGGTCTTTCGGGGGTAGTCTCTGAAAAAGAGATGGTAACAATTCTAAAGGAAGAGCCCGACGCCCAGACTGCAGCACAAAAACTGGTTGACCTGGCCGTTGATAATCGCTCGCGAGACAATATCACCTGTATCGTTCTGAATATTGGCCGGGTTGATTAATTGTTAACTGAATTTATATCTCTCGACAGCTCGACTCAATTCAGGGTGCTCACCCCATAGCCACCCGGCTGAACGAAATCAGACTACTCAAAAAAATTGCTAGACTCAGCAACAAAATCGTTAAAATCGTTAAACTCATTGCTGTCTTGAAACCAGTCCCCGCTGGTTTTCGTCGCTCAATCCTGTTGTGTTGATGCTGGACAAGGCGGCTCTTCGGGAAACTCATTTCCCAATCGCCTGGCGTCTCTTTATCGTCGGGCGATTGTCGGCCACTACCCAGTTCAAGCCATTCTCCAGCCAGATCTACATCAAGATGATTGTCCGTCAGTGCTCCATCTGTGTTAGATCCGGTTGCAGTGGAAGGGCTTGGGATGCCTGGCTCGTTTTGAGGCTCGATAATACGAAAGCTGTCGCTGGTTGATACTGGTTGGCCCTGCAATAGTTCTTCAAGGGTAAGCCTTGTCGATTGATAACCAGGTCTGTCATTTGGCTCTTTGCTTAAAAGCGAATCAACCAGGTTTGTAAGACGGCTGTCAAGGTCAGGCCGAAGCTGAATCAAGGGCTCTGCCGGTGTGATCCGGTGGCGATATATCTTGCTCACGGCATCGCCCCCCTCAAATGGTACCCTTCCCACCAGGGCATGGAACAGAATGCACCCCAGGGCATAATAATCAGCATGCCAATCCACCTTCGAAGCATCTTTCAACTGCTCGGGCGAGGCATAATCAAGTGTGCCAAGAATTACTCCCGGTTTGGTCAGGCTCTGCCGGTCGCCCAGTGCTTTGGCCAGACCCAGATCCAGGATCATCCAGCGTTTATAGCCATCGTAAAGAATGTTCGAAGGTTTCAGGTCGCGGTGCACCAGCCCCGCTTCGTGAATGGCATGCAGCCCCTCGTTGACCTGCGATGCCATGCGCAGCACCGTCTTCAATTCAGGCCGGCGATTTTTCAGCTCAATCAGCTTTTCGAAGCTTGGCCCTCGCAGCCGCGGCATCACCAGAAAAAATCGCATCTGGTCACGACCATAGTCAATTGTCGGTGTCACGCTTGGGTTCCGCACGCTTCGCCCGGCCTGCATTTCTCTCAAAAATCTTATTTCCATCCGCTTGCGTTGCTCGTCAGGCTGATCCTGCGAAATCGGCAGAATCTTGATCGCCACCGGTATATCCTTGCGAGTACGGGGCTGTGCAGCATAAACTTCGCCCATGCCGCCCCGCCCCAGAAATTTTCGCAGCCGGTATCGACCGCAATCAAGGCTGGCCTTTGTCCCGGCCAAAAGATGATTTGCCTGAAAGCTCGAAATCAGCCTGTTTTTCACCAGCCGGTCAGCATAATCACGCTGATCGCCGGCCTGCTGATGCAGTTCGCCAGCCAGCCGAAGCTCCTCAGGCTTCAGCCACCCATCTTTCGCCAGCCAGTCATGCCACGACTCAATCAAAAACCGGCTCCTCGCCTGTACTCTTGAAAAAGCTGTTCATTCAGCCATTTTTTTTTCGATTTTTCCAGGTATTCCTGATCACCACCAGCCCGCCCGCCAAACCGGCCAGATAGCTCAAGTTATGAGCCCATAGATCGGCCATAAACACCACATGCCGATCAGCCGGTACGAGATACCTCATCTTTCCTTCGAGCTGAATCAGCCCATTTCTCGCCAGGGCCCAGCCCGTCAGCCCCGAAATGGCCGCCAGCGTGCCCATTACCATAAGCAGCATTGCAATTGGCCTGACAATCGCCAGAGGCTCAAATTTTGGTTGCTTCCCCGCCCGGCATGCCAGGGCCATTGGCACGCCGAGGATGGCACCCATCCACCACGTGGCCATGAAGCCCCAGCCAATGGCCAGAATCGTCGGGTCTTCCGTGCCAAAGACCGGCGCGTGCCCTATCGTGAAATATTCCACGCAAATTCTCGCCGTGAACTGATCATGAACGATTCCATATATGATCGCCGCCAGAATGCAGCTCATGACAATCCTGCATCCAACGGTGAACTCATATAGTATATTTCTGGATTGATCAGCCACGACGTGTCCGGCAAAAGCCTGCTGATATGATCAGTCTTTGATCTCTCTGATTTCCACCTTGCGGAATTCCAGCGGGTGGCTCTCAGCCTGAAGCGACAGCCAACCGCCCTTCACCGCCGTGCTTTGTGGCTCTTTGCCGCCCAGCATGTTCTTCACATTTTTGTCTTTCAGGTCGAGCACCGGGTGTTCATATTCGATCACCGTCTGGCCGTCAACCTTGTGCCGAATTACCTTGTCGCCATGCACTTCAATCTCGGCCGTCACCCACTGATCGCCGTCATAGGTTTTCGAAGTTGACGTCGTGCAGTGCTGCGTGTGCAGTTTGCCCTTATAATCAACATGCGTGCCGGGCGTGCACAGGTTCAGCGTTGATCGTTGCCCTTTGCCCAGCCCGCCCAGAAACTGCACCTCAATGGAGACAGGGAAGTCCTGGTCCACTGTCATCGTCTTCGGGTCCTGGCAATGAATCATCACGCCGCTGTTGCGAGTAGCCCAGCCAGGCCCGCCCTTGCACTGGTCGCCAGTAAAACGATATTCAATCCGCAGAATGTAATTGGAATAAGGCTTTTCGTAGAACAGGTGTCCGAAGTGATTGCCAAAGTCGCTGTATTTGTCATAAGCAACCTTGATCACGCCATTTTCCACGCGAAATGTATTGTATTTATCCTCACCCAGCTTTTCGCCAGTCAGTTTGGGTGTCCAGCCTGTCAGGTCCTTGCCATTAAAAAGCTGCTGCCATTCCTCAGCATCGCCTGAAAGCAGGCCTGAAAAAGAAATTGCCAGAACAGCCGCCCATTTCAATCCGGTTTGCATCGCTCTCGCCTCTGTCAGCTTGATTCATCCTGTTGTGATCAGTTCCACCTGAACGGTGGTATCCGCCCAATATAACAGATCCGGCCCCTCGTGTCTTTTCTTTATCGAACAACAAATTCCTGCACTTTTCCTGCCATTCTGCTCGACTGCCGCCATCCCGGCGATGAGTTTTGATTGACATAAATGCCATAATCATTAAAACTAACGCATATTCACAATTGTGTCAGCCCCTGCATCAAAAGGTCTGGCTCGAATTCGTCAAATCACAGCTTGTAAGATAGCACCTTAACAGGAAATTACTGATGTCAGACATTCTCGAGAAGATTGTTGAATCCACTGGTCTCTCAGATAGTATTTTTTGCCTCCTTTCCAGCCTCTTTGCAGGGTTTATCTCGTTTCTTGTGGCCCGGGTGGCCATCCGCAAATTCCCCTTCAGTGAAATTGTTGAATCAGGTGAAGGCATTGGATCCTATTGCAATATTATTGGTGTGCTTTATGCAGTGGTGCTGGGTTATGTGCTGGTGAACGTGTATGAAAGCTATTCTACTGCTGACGAAAAGGTTGAAAACGAAGCATCAATTGTAATCGATCTTCTGCGTGATGCCGAAGGCTTGCCTGCTCTTCAGGGCATGCTTTTTCGTAAGGCCACGCTTGATTATGTCGATTCGGTCATCGACCAGGAATGGCCCTATATGATCGAAAACAGAAAATTTCATCCTGATACATTTGAACGCTTCAGTGACCTGTTTCACATTGCAAGAAAAGTAAAATGTGAAGATGAAGAGCAGCGGATTTTCCTGACCGCTATTGTTAGTAAACTTAACGAACTGTCGTCAACCCGTCGCGAGCGTGTCGCTGTCGCCAATACTCGCCTGCCCGACATGCTCTGGGGCATGATCATCGGCGTCGGTCTTGTTGCATTCGGAATATGCTTCATTTTTCCCATTGAAAATGACAAAATCCGTAGCTTGCTCATCTGCAGCACGGCAGCTGTCATGACCTTCACAACCCTGCTGATGTATGTGCTCGACAGACCCTACAATGGCTCGCTTGGCATCAAGCCTGATTCACTCGAGGTTATCAGAACCGTAATTAAGGAGAGAGCAATGGCCGGCAATACCGATGAAGGCGATGACCCCGCCGATGCCAATTCTCCTGATAAACTCTTTATGAAGGCTTTACAGAATCAGATTCTCAAAAAAGCCAAGGAGGGCCCCAAAGCCCCCCCTGCCCAAGCCAAATAAATAGCTTGTACCGCTGAATCTTATTTCACGGCGATGAACTTTACGCAGACCGGGGTAGGCACCTTCACGACTGATGTCGGTTTGCCTGCCGGTTCGCCCGTTTTGGTATCAAGTGCATGCACTTCAATCAGGCCGGTATTCTGGCCTTCGATCAGCATCCAGTGGCCGGAAGGATCGACATTGAAATTACGCGGGGTGTCGATCGCCTTCGACATATAATTCCCCACATATTTCAGCATGCCATGATTACCCACGGCAAATGTCGTAATGGAGTGATAGCCCCGGTTTGATCCGTAAACAAAATGCCCGTTCGGGTGAACCACAACCTCGGCCGTATAGCTGGTGCCCTTGAAATCAGCCGGCAGCGTGCCGATTGTCTGTGTTTCAGTCAGCTCGCCGGTCTGCTGGTTTACGGCAAAAGCCACCACAGTGTTGCCCATTTCATTAATCACATAGGCATGCTTACCGCCGGGGGCAAAGGCAAAGTGCCGCGGGCCTGACTTTGGCTTGATCTTGGCGAAAGGCGGGTTAGCGGGTGTCATGGCACCTGTGTTTGAATCAAACGCAAAAATCAGCACTTTATCTAGCCCCAGATCGGCCACATAGGCAAATTTGCCATCCGGTGAAAAATTGCCTGAATGGGCATGTGGGCCCTGCTGCCGGTTCGGGTCTTCACTGCTACCCTGGTGCTGCACAAAGGCCGTGAGCTTGCCCAGAGAGCCATCTTCTTTGATGGAAACCGAACCCGAGCTGCCGCCGCCATAATTGGCGAAAAGCACAAAGCGACCGGTCGGGTCAATTGACAAATGACAGGGGGCTGTGCCACCGGTTTCTACCTGGTTTATCTGTTTCAGGTCGCCATTGGGCTGAATTTCAAAGGCCGTGAGCCCGCCGCTTTTCTTGCCGTTCTGGTTGTCAATTTCATTGACGCTGTAAACATTTTTGCCGTTCTTGTGAATCGCCAGAAACGACGGATTGGCTACCTTCGCCGCCACGGCGGGCTCAGTTGCCTTGCCGGTCGCCGTATCGAGATCAAAGCGATAAATTCCTTCGCTCTTCGTGCCATTGGTGTATGTGCCCACATAAACCCGCAGCGATTCAGCCTGAACGCTGGCCATCAATGCTCCCGCCAGGGCAAAGCCCAGGGAAACGGTTTTGAATGATCGTAAAAGACCTTTTCTTTGCATGGTTGCGACTCTTCCCGTTGCTGAGATTAAGTTGATTTGACGGTGCTTTGTGGCCTGGCCCACTGCCCCGATCTGCCCAGCGTATAGTGCCACCGGCCGTCTGTCGAGAGTGCAGGGCCTGATTTTTCTAACCCCGCCCTGTTGAAATCCGGCCGCAATTTCCGGATATTGGCAGTATCAAACAAATTCGCCTCCTCCAGAAAAATTCATCCAGACCGGATCTGTCGCCATGCCAACCTCGCGCCGCACACTGCTCAAATCAACCACCCTTGGTCTGCTTTCCTCCAGCCTCGGCCAATCTTCCGCCCCAGCCGCTGATCAGCCGGAAAGCTACACCATTCCAACCCTTGATATAGACGGCTGGAAGGATCATCAGGTTGTTGTTGACCGCGAGCCAGGCCAGTATCTGGGTCATCCGACAACCGTTTTACTGGAAGACGGCAAGACCATCCTGACTGTCTATCCCAAGGGGCACGGCAAAGGGCCGATCCAATACAAAAAATCAACCGATGGTGGCAAATCGTGGAGTGACCGACTGCCCACTCCGCCCAACTGGGTCTCCTCCGGTGAAACGCCAACGATACACCGCGTTATCGACGAGGAAGGCAAAAAGCGGCTTGTCGTTTTTTCGGGCTTGAAGCCGATCCGTAAGGCCATTTCTGATGACGATGGTGCGACATGGACAGAGCTGGCGCCGATTGGCGAATATGGTGGCATTGTGCCGATGGGCAGTGTGGTGAAGCTGACCGACAAGCCGGGCCATTATCTCGCCCTGTTTCATGACGACGGGCGATTCATGATTGAGCCATATCGCCCGTCGCCCAAGGGCTTTTACGTCTATCAGATCAATAGTACCGATGGCGGCATCACCTGGAGCCAGCCAAAAGTAGTGGCTCATCACCCGGATGCCCACCTGTGCGAGCCCGGTGCCATTCGGTCGCCCGATGGCAAGCAGATTGCCGTGCTTCTACGTGAAAACAGCCGGAAGCATAACTCGTTCCTGATTACGTCAGAAGACGAAGGTAAAACATGGTCGAAGCCCAAGGAACTCCCTGCTTCGCTCACGGGCGACCGCCATAATGGGGCTTATTCCAAAGATGGCCGGCTGCTCATTTCCTTCCGCGACACCACACGCAAGTCTCCGACAAAAGGCGACTGGGTCGCCTGGGTCGGCACTTACGACGACATTGTCAGCGGCCGTGAAGGGCAGTATCGCGTGCGAATCAAGGATAATCACAAGTCGGCCGACTGTGCCTATCCTGGTGTTGAACGCCTGCCCGACGACACTTTTGTGCTGACCACATATGGCCACTGGACCCCCGGCCAACAGCCCTATATTCTGTCGGTGCGTCTGACACTTGCAGAACTTGACGCCCTGGCAGCGAAGCAGAAATAATCCAGGGCTGATCAGCTGATACCGACTTCCACCCTTGCAATTTCGTAAGGGGTGAGGTCGACATCAACGGCGTCGTCGCTCACGGATAAGTCAATCACTGTCTGGCCCCGGTCGTCGATCTGTCGGGCATATGTCGGATTGAGCATGGTTCGCAGCCGCACGCGGGCCGCTCTGCCTGCTGATTCCACCAGGTGAAACACCACCGAACCGCCCCGCCCTTCCGTGCCAGAAGCCAGATATTCGACTTTTGACATGGTCACATTGCGGTGATCAAGGTGATAAAACCAGCCACGGTGCCCGCCGACCGGCGGCCCTGTGCGTACCGGCACGACAACCGGCGGCGTGAGTTCGTCCTGCACCGCCTGATGCGGAAATTCCAGGTCGAGCACCAGCGCCAACTTGAATGAGCGTGCCTGCTCGCGACCCGTTAGAAGCACCGTGTCAAGCATTCGCTGGCCATGCCGCCTGTGAAACGGCAGTCCCTGCGGCAAAATGGTGATTCGCTTGTTTTCATGGCCAATTTCCAGGGCCTCGGGAGTTGTTGGCCGATTGGCCGTGCTGGGGTGGGCCTGAAGGTGTGATAATCGCCTGAGACGGGCGTCAGACTCTCGCCAGGCCCATCGGCAGACCAGTGCCCTGCCCCAACTGCTATAAGCTGCATGGCTGGAAGAGAAAAAGTTCTCGTCTATTTCTGAAAGATGAACCGTCAGGTTCAGGGTCGGCCGCCCCAGGTTTGCTTCATAGACCTGCTCGAACCGGGCCACAGTGCGACTGCTGTCAGATGGGTCAACCACCCTACCCCTGGTCCGAACTTCCATGCGGGCCGGGCCACCATAACAAACGTCGGGGTTGCCCTCCTGAATCATGCAGGCCGCATCACTGGCCCCGCCCACACCAATCAGCGAAAGCTGCTGCCCCATGCGTGCCTGTGGCTCGCCGGGCCGTTTCAGACCCTTGAATCCGCCCGTGTTGGCGTCGATTGAAACGACAAAATGGGGATGGATGATCTGATTTGCCTCGAAATCGTACCGAAGCTGCCCCATGGGCGTGATCGGATCATCGACATTTGCAAAATGCGGTACCCAGGCATAGCCATTGGCAGGCAGGTCAACAACGACAAGTGTACCTTCTGCCAGAAACTGAGCTGCCTGAACCGAGTCGCACAAACGCAGGTCGGGCGCGGCCTGATCAAGTACCACTGGCACCCGCCGGGCCACAGCGCACGGGTTAAAGACCAGCGAGCCTGGTGTGCCGTCGGGGGCGTCAGTCATGACCATCGAGGCAAGTTTTTCGGCTATGTCAAGTGTCGTTTGTCGGGCCAGATCAGTTGATTCGGCCCCGGCAGGCTCATCAATCAGCAGGTTTTCAGCAGCTTTTGCCGACTTGCCAATGTCAACTTCCAGCCAGCAGGCCAGGGCGAAAAACCATGAAAGAGTATCGTATATGCTGCGATTGGTGAATCGCTCAGCCAGCCGCGAAACCGGGTTTTCATTGTCTCTCGCCAGGGCAGATTCGAGTGTGTTGCATTCGAATGCGTCAATCTCCGGCGTCATCGTGTCAAAGGGCCGGTCCGTCTGCGAAAAGAAGTCGCCAGCCGTTTGCATGCGTCCGAAAACCGGGGCGTATGACTGGATTTTCCGCAAGTATTCCAACCACTTTGGTGGCTGGCCCGGCCAGCGCAGCCAGCAGGCCAGGGCCACGTGGTCATCTCGCATCGATTTGCCCAGCACCCAGGCGAATCGCAGGCCGTTGATAGATTCATCAGTCTGAAACGGGACACGTGTCAGTGCTTCAAGCGTGGTGCCGTCCGGGCTTGCCCAGAGGATCTTTGACTCTCGTCGAATCGGGAACGTACTGCCGTCAAAAGCCTGTGGCAGGCCGAAGCGGAAGCCAAGCCGCCGGGCCAATAACGGCTGGGCTGGATAAAGGGCAAATTGGCGGTGAAAAAGCGTCTCGACGCTTCGGTCGTCCATACGCCGACGATAAATTGCATCACCACTGCGATACAGCTGCCGCACGCTCTCCAAAGGCAGCAGGTGTTCAGGCTCTTCATCCGCCGGGCCACCGGCCAGATCAAGCCAGCCGCCATCGACGCCTTGCTTGATTCGATCGAGTGTCTGCGGCGAAGTCTCAGCCAGCTTTTCAAGTACATTCGCAGCACCAACAATCGTTTTGGGCGATTCATCGGCAAGTGTCACTGACAATTCTTCAGGGGCAGTATCGATGTGTGTTAAAATCAGGTCTAGAAGGTACGAATCAACCGGATAAAACCGCTCTCTGGCCCTCAAAAGCACTTCAAAGGCCGCCCTCAGATGATTTTCAGCCGCTGAGAAATCGCGGGCTTTCCAGCACCTGACACCTGAAAGAGTTTCGTTATTCAGATCATCATGGTTGATAACATCCACATGCCCCAGTGCGATGGATGTCGAATGCAGCCACAGCCTGGCCAGCCCAAGAGCCTGAAAGTCTTGCACCAGTTCCTGAAATGAATCGCAATCATCGGCCACGTCATTACCACGCAGCCTTCGCAGCAGTTCGGCCAGCGACGAAGCCTCATCCTCGCTGATCACCACCACGGGCGACTGGCAATCTTCCGCCTGGTTCAGAAACGATGTCGGCAGTTGATCCAGCATCCGCCCCGGCACCAGAAAAGCCGTGTTTTCCTCTGGTGATTGCGGGTCGAAAATCGGCCCCCGAAATTTCGGTAGCTCGCACAGGTGTGAAAGAACCGCCGGATGCCACGCAGCCAGCCATGTGCGAAAGATTGAATCGGCCGCCGGGCCATCCAGCGTATCTTTGGGGTCGGCTTCCAGCGAATCCATCAGCACCACAAGCCGCCGACCCGTGAAAACAGGCGGTGGCAAGGCTTCACCTGTGGTTTCGGTAGCTGCTGAGTCGGAATATAGGTCATCTGTCATGAGATTGGCACGATTCGCAAAAAATTTCTGAAATCAGGCTCCGAGGTCGCTTCGCAACCGGGCCAGGTCGGCCTCAAGGGCAGCCACTCGCCCCAGCA
This sequence comes from Planctomycetaceae bacterium, assembly GCA_040374745.1. Lineage (GTDB taxonomy): Bacteria > Planctomycetota > Planctomycetia > Isosphaerales > Isosphaeraceae > QWQI01. Next base: position 12,702 of record JBEITT010000031.1, read on the forward strand.
GCGTTTCCACTGTCTTTTTCAGCTCGTCCACGTCCATTTTCAACTCGGTGCGGCCAGCCGCCGAGATGCTGCCCCCGCCAGCACGTTCGTGCCCAGGCTCGTCGTCGCCATCGTCGGCCGCCCCGGCATATTTCGCTCGCAAAACTTCCATTTCGGGGTCAGTGTAAAAGGCGTGGCTCACAATCACCCCACGCCTTCGGCCGGGCGGCGAAAGTGTTACCACAAGGCCCCGCTGTCGCAGTGGTTCCAGCACTTTTTGCAGCTCTTCCTGGTCTTCCAGCGTGCTTTCCATACGCTCGGCCCGGGCCCGCAATTCGCCTTCGGTTTGTGGCCCTCGCAGAAGCAGTTCGGCCAACACCGAAATTTCAGCTTTGCTCACACCCCAGAATTCATAAAGCACATGCTTGAATTTCGGCACGCGGCCCACGCCTTCCACCTTCACCGCCGACTTCTTGTCACGCAGGTCCAGCAGGGTGTCCTCCACATCCTCTTCAACATAATTCACCACTGGGTCGCGGTTCGATTTCTGGTTGCAACCAGTGACAAGTCCGGCAAGTGTCATCGGATAATAGTCGGGCGTCGTTTTGCTTTTCTCAATCATCACGCCCAGCACACGCCGTTCACGGGCATTATAACGTGGCAGGTCTGAAATAGGTGGCCTGGTCTGTCCCACTGACATCTGAATGACCCCAATAAAAAGAGCGAATCGAAATTCCTGAATGAAAACCGCTGGATTGGCCGTTCCATTATACAATCAGGACTCAGCCCTGTTCCAGCTCAGCCAGTTTGGCATCCAGCAGTTGTCCTACGAGTGTCGGGTTCGCCTTGCCGCCGGTCGCCTTCATCACCTGCCCACGCAGGAAGCCTTTAATTGCGTCGGGCTTTTTCTTGCCGGTTTTCAGGTCTTCCATGGCTTTCGGGTTTGAAGCCAGGGCCGCTTCAATCGCCTCGCGAATCGGACCTTCGTCCGACACCATTTTGAATCCGCCGGCATCAATAATCGCTTCCAGGCTGCCGCTGCCGCCGGCTTCCACCAGTTTGGCAAGCACTTCGCGGCCCTGCTGCGTGTTAAGTTCGCCCCGACCCACGCGAGAGATCAAGTCAGCCAGCGTTTCCGGGCCAACCGGGAAATTTTCAACGGTAATGCCCATGGCGTTGGCCGTTCGCAAAACATCCTGCTGCACCCAGTTCGAGGCCATTTTGTATTGGTCGGTGCGGGCCACCACGGCATCGAAGTAGTCGGCCACGGCTTTGCCTTGCTCGACCAGCACGTTGGCGTCATACTCTGAAAGCCCAAAGGCTGTTTCAAATCGCTTGCGACGATCACGCGGCAGTTCGCCAACTTCCGCCCTCAATCGCTCAATCCAGGCTTCGTCAACCACCACGGGCAGCAGGTCAGGCTCGGGGAAATAGCGATAATCAGCCGCCGTTTCCTTCTCTCGCTGCAATTTGGTGATGCCGTCGGGGTCTGACCATCCGCGAGTCTCCTTCGGGGCGTCCTTAATCGTCAGGCCGTCTTCCTGCCATTTGCGATATTGTCGCTCGGCTTCGTAGTTCAGTGCCCGTTCCACCGCCCTGAAGCTGTTGAGATTCTTGATTTCAACAATCGGCGTTGCCACTTTGCCGGCGGGTGTATCGATGTGCAGGTTCACGTTGGCGTCGCAGCGCAGGCTGCCTTCCTGCATTTCACAGTCAGAAACGCCCAGATAACGCAGCGTCAGTCGCAGCTCTTCCAGGCAAAGCCGCGCATCAACGGCCGAACGAATATCCGGCTCGCTCACAATTTCCATCAGTGGCGTGCCAGCCCGGTTCAGGTCAACCTCTGATTCCTGGCCGGCTGTGTGAATCATCTTGCCAGTATCTTCTTCCAGGTGAATACGCGTCAGCCGCACGCTGCCGCCGCCGTTGCCTTCCTTGTCCATCGGAATAGGCAGGCTTCCGCCCAGTGAAAACGGCAGGTCATACTGGCTGATCTGATACTTCTTGGGCAGGTCGGGATAGAAATAGTTCTTCCGGTCCCACTTTGTATAGCGGGAAATCGTGCAACCGCAGGCAAGGGCCGTTTTCAGGGCCATGTTGAAGGCTTTGCCGTTCATCACCGGCAAAGTGCCGGGCATGCCCAGATTCACCGGGTCGCACAGCGTGTTGGGTGGCAGGCCAAATTCGGTGCCTGTCCACGAAAACATTTTCGACTCGGTTAGAAGCTGCACATGAACTTCCAGGCCGACAACCATCGTATAAGGTGCTTTATTTTCCGTTGCCATTATTCTTGTTACCTGAATTGTCTGTCGGATGTAAGATATTTGTGCCGTGTTGCTGACGATCGTCAGACGGTAAGATTCGGCCGTCGCGTGTGCCAGTCCGTTTCCCGCTCATAAAGCCTGGCTGCCTGCAGCAAAGCCGTTTCGCTCAGGGCCGGGCCCACCAGTTGCACACCAATTGGCAGCCCCTCGCTGGAAAGGCCACACGGCATGCTCAGGCCCGGAATTCCGGCAAGATTTGTCGTGATTGTATAAATATCCGAGAGATACATCGCCAGCGGGTTGGCCGCCTTTTCGCCCAGCCTGAAGGCCGGTGTCGGCGTGGTCGGCCCAATCAGGAAATCAACTTCCGCAAAGGCCTTCTCAAAGTCGTTGCGAATCAGCCGCCGCACTTTCAGGGCCTTATTGTAATACTGGTCGGCATAACCGGCCGAAAGTGCATAGGTGCCCAGCATGATTCGCCGCTTCACCTCGGCCCCGAAGCCCTCGGCCCGTGTTGCCATCATCATGCGAACCAGGGCGGGCAATTCTTTTTCAGCATCGTTCGCTGGCGAATAATCCTTGGCCCGGTGGCCAAAAAGTGTGCCATCATAACGGGCCAGGTTTGATGAAGCCTCGGCCGGAGCCACTATGTAATAGGCGGCGATGCCATACTTGGAATGAGGCAGTGAAACCTCTTTAATTTCAGCCCCCAGCTTCTGATAAACCTTGATGGTTTCCTGCACGGCGGCGGCCACTTCGGGGTCGAGCCCCTCGCCGAAAAATTCACGAACAACGCCAATCCGCAGCTTCTCGGGGCGTTTTTCAATCTCGCTGCTGTAGGCCGGCACGGCTTCAGGAATCGAGGTCGCATCGCGATCGTCGCCACCCGAAATCGCTTCCATCAGCAGGGCCATGTCGGGCACATTCCAGGTGAACGGGCCAATCTGGTCGAGCGAGCTGGCAAAGGCAATCAGACCATAACGACTGACTCGGCCATAAGTTGGCTTCAACCCGACCAGGCCGCACAGGGCCGCCGGCTGACGAATCGAGCCGCCGGTGTCAGAGCCCAGGCTTACCGGGGCCGTCATTGCTGCTACGGCAGCTGCCGATCCGCCTGAAGAGCCGCCCGGAATTCGTGTCGGGTCCCACGGGTTCAGGCTTGGGCCATAACAGCTGTTTTCGGTAGAGGAGCCCATGGCGAACTCGTCCATGTTGGCCTTGCCATAAAGCACAGCTCCAGCTGCTTTTAGCTTTTCTATCACAGTGGCATTGTAAGGTGGCCGGAAGCCCTGAAGCATGCGGCTGCCGCAGGTCGTCGGCTCGCCTTCCACGCAAATCAGGTCTTTAATGGCGACAGGCAGACCGGCCAGTGGGCCGACATTCTCGCCGGCTTTCAGTCGGGAATCGACGCCCCGGGCCTGATTCAGCACGACTTCCGGTTCAAGATGCACATAAATATTGAGATGCTTTAGCTTAGCAGTGCGTTCGAGAAAGGCTTTGGCAACTTCTTCCGCAGAAAATTTGCCGGATTTGATACCAGCAACGGTTTCGGTTGCAGTCAGGCTGGTCAGCGACATCGGAAATCTCTTGGAACTCAATGGGTGGTAATAAGTTGTGTATGTTTGCCAAGTCCCGTTCAGTGGGCCGTGTCAGTCAAGCACGGCGGGCACAAGAAAACCCTCTGCCGATCGCTTGGGGGCGTTGGCCAGAGCTTTTTCGCGGTCGAGAGCCGGATAGGCCTTGTCTTCTCGGAAGACATTCGTTCGGTCCACGCCGTGGGCCAGCGGTTCCACGCCCTCGGTGTCGGTTTCGCCAAGCTCTGCGATAAATTCCAGAATCAGCGATAACTGCTCTGCATATTTGACTTTCTCGGCCTCGGTCAGACGCAGGCGGGCCAGCAGGGCCACCTTGGCAACTTCTTCACTTGTCATCTTCGTTTCGACCCTCTGAAAAATCCTCGGCGAACTCTGCTTGCCAGCAATTGCTAACATCGTGCCAAAAAGTGAGCGATTAAGGCAAGATGGCACGATTTTTTGAATTCATTTCCGGTTGCCGCCATGCGCTTAAGTGGTATTCGCCGAGGTCTTTTCACTGGCAGAAACAATTCTGAGAGTCAGTCACAACTGCCTGATCCCCCGTCAGACTTGACCTGCACGGTAAGAATGGAATGGAAGGAAAAGTCATCGGCTCATTTTCCCGACGCCTTTGCCATCTTCCCGGGATTCATGATATGATTAGTCAGTTCAGAGATTTTGGGTAAAGTGCTGCACTTGCCTCTTCGATCAGTGAATTTCAGACGGTTATATCGATAATAAACGGAGCGCTTCGCCGCCATGAGAAAGCCTCGCGTCGGAAACCTGTTCTCACTCAGCCTGCTCCGCAAATATAAACGACGCCCGCCCATGGTCCTCGTCAATGGTCTCGCCGAGCAATCCGAAAGCTGGTTCTGCAATCGACCGAACTGGACCAAAAATTTTGATGTAAAAGTTCCCGAGCTCTTGGTTTACGACGGCGATGCCCTGCACCGGCACATTGATGCTGGTGGTGAAGTTACTGTGGGTTATCTGGCTGAACGTCTGGGAGAATATCTCGACAATTTCGTGCAGAAACCACCGTATCATCTTGTGGGGTCAAGCCTTGGGTGTCAAGTTATCCTGACATACGCTGTGGCTTATCCTGAAAAGGTTGACAAAATTGTTCTGCTGGCACCATCGGGCTTTCATGGCGATGAAAATTTGCCGGTTATTGAAGGCGTGAGTCGGTCGAATTACGGCACGCTGGTCAGTTCGGTGTTTTATAAGAAATATTTTGCAAACGATGATCTGATTGCCGCTTACGAAAAGAAATTCAAGAATCGCAAATGGAAGAAGGGCGTTTTGCGGACCCTTCGGGGCACGGTCGGTCACTCGGTGGCTGAATTGCTGGATCAGGTGCCTCATTCCACGCTGGTAATCTGGGGTGCAGATGACAATGTCCTCTCCGACGTTCCAGGCTCAATTCGCGCAGCCGATCGCATTATCAAGGCCCGCCAGGTCGTCATACCGAAATGTGGCCATGCTCCTCAGATTGAAAAATCGCGCTTGATTAATGGGTTGGTTTCGAAGTATCTTCGTGACAAACTAAAGTCAGTTCCTGCCCAGCTTGATGCGGCCCGATGGCTCAGACAGGTGGCACCGACCCAGGTCGTAAAGTCCTGAATTTCATTGGCTTGCGAGCCAGTTACGGTTGCTCTGGTGCTGACACATCATTGAATCTCATGAACTTTTGATCCAAAAAAGTCTGCAATGAATGATCTGACACTCTTTTTTCGGAAATTCCTCAAACACGGTACCAAGATCGCAAGTCCTGCACCATCCAGCAGATGGCTGTCTCTGGCGACCGTTGCGAATGTGGACTGGCAGAACACCATGACCGTGCTTGAGCTTGGCTCTGGCACCGGTCCCATCACGCAGGTGATTGCTGAAAAAGCCCGCCCCGACTGCCGCATCCTGGCTGTCGAACGCGACCCCGACTTCGTCGTCAGGTTGCGTGAACGTTTTGCCAGTCAGAAAAATGTCGAAATTATTGAAGGTGATGTTTGTAACCTGCCACAAATACTAGCAGAACGAGGGCTTGAGAAGGTAGATGCCGTTATCTCCGGCCTGCCTATCCCTTCGTTCCCGCCTGAGTTGCAGAATGCTCTTTTTGAGAATGTTGCACAGGTTCTCAAGCCTGATGGCCCTTTTAACCAGATCACTGAAATGCCCTGGGTTTATCTCAGGCTTTATCGTAAATACTTTAAAGATGTGAAGTTCCGGTTTGAACCCCGGAACCTGCCGCCCGGTGGTGCTTATCACTGTTTTGGCCCACGTCAAACGGCCGCATCGGCCTGATTCAACTGTATTTCAGCCTTCCCGAGCGGAGTGCCCTGCCAATGAGCCTGATCCATGCGGTCACGGGCAATTACTTCGTACGCTCGCTTGTTAATCAGTCATTTCATGCCTGGTCCCGCTACCGCATGGGCAGCCTGGCAAGTGCCTCGCCGGTCGATGTTCAGAAAGCTGTGCTACGAAGGCTTGTCAAGAAGGCCAGAAATACACGTTTTGGCACTGATCATCAGTTTAATTCCATCCGAAACGTCTCTGATTTCCAGTCGGCGGTTCCTCTCCGAACTTATGAACAATTCTGGGATGAGTATCTCAAGGCTGTTTATCCCCGAGCCGAAAACCTTAGCTGGCCTGGGCTTGTGCCGTTTTATGCTCTGACCAGCGGCACCACGCAGGGTGCGACCAAATACATTCCCGTCACACGCGACATGGTCACGTCAAATCTCGTCGCTTCGCGAACGATGATTGCACAGCACCTGGCCACCCGGCCCAATTCCCGCCTCTTCAAAGGCAAATTTTTCTTTCTGGGTGGTTCCACGGCTCTTGAAGAGGTTGCTCCGGGCGTGCGTCAGGGCGACCTCTCCGGCATCGCCGCACTGGAAGTGACTGAAGCTCTTCGCCCCTATACATTCCCGCCACTTTCGCTCGCCCTCGTCAGCGATTGGGAAGAGAAACTCCAGGCCTTTGCCGAGCAATCAATCCGTCAGCCAATCACCCTTGTAAGTGGTGTGCCCAGCTGGCTTTTGATACTTTTTGAGCGGATTTTTCAGATCACCGGCAAGTCGAACCTGCGGGAAGTCTGGCCCACTCTTGAGATGGTCATTCATGGCGGCGTTAAATTTGAGCCCTATCGAAAGCGGTTCGAAGATATTCTGGGCGATCCTGCTGGAATTCGCCTGCAGGAAACATATCCCTGTTCCGAAGGCTTTATTGCGTTTGAAGATACGAACACACCGCACTTGCGCCTGCTGTTTGACCATGGCATATTTTATGAATTTGTACCGGTTGATGAGCTTGGCTCAAGCCGACCAACGAGACACTGGCTGGGCAATGTCGTTCCTGGGGTGAATTACGCGATTGTTGTCAGCACCTGCGCCGGCATGTGGTCGCACATCATTGGCGATACGGTGCGGTTCGAGTCACTCGTTCCGCCGCTCATTACGTTCACCGGGCGTACCAAATACAGTCTTTCAGCCTTTGGCGAACATCTTATCAGCGAAGAAGTTGAGAATGCCATGGCCACGGCGGCCGATGCCCTGGGGGCGACAGTGGCCGAGTGGCATGTGGGGCCGGTTTTCAGCGGGGCCCTGGGCTATCATCAATATGTGGTGGAATTTGCCCGTCCCCCTGCCAGTCTGTCTGAATTTCGCGACCGGCTAGACGCCGACCTGATCGCCCGTAATGCTGATTATCAGGCACACAGGGCCGATGGTGTGGGCATCCCCTCGCCCGAGATCATTCAGGTGCAGCCTGACACCTTCCGCGATTGGATGAAATCAATGGGAAAGCTGGGTGGCCAACATAAAGTGCCCCGCATGGACGGCTCGGGCCAGCTCACCGGCAAGTTTATCGAATTTCTCAACACACACCAGCGATTGGTCGAAAAAATCGGTCCCGGCTGATGTCTTTTGTTGTGTTTGTAAAGTTTTAAATAATAAGGTGTTAAATAGAGTCATGGCCTGGCTGGCCTGCCGTGAAAAATCATGGCTTGCGTCATGGCAGCCGACCTTGTTATACTGATCACATGTTTATCAGAAAATCGTAAGAAGTTGCTGTTGCGAATCAATTTCGCCCGGCATGTGCAATGATCACAGGGAGGGATTCAGGCATGGCTCGCAAATCAACGGGTGAAACAAAATCAGATGCGCCACAGACGCCTGAGCAGAAGGCGCTGGCCAATGCACTAAGCCAGATTGAAAAGACATTTGGCTCAGGTGCCATCATGAAGATGGGCGAGTCGGGTGTGACCGAAGTTGAGGGCATTTCTTCGGGCTCAATATCGCTGGATCTGGCCCTGGGCGGCAAGGGGTTGCCTCGGGGTCGAATTGTTGAGTTGTTCGGGCCTGAATCTTCGGGCAAGACCACTTGCGCCCTGCATGCCGTGGCCGAAGCCCAGAAGTCCGGTGGCGTGGCAGCATTTATTGATGCCGAGCATGCCCTTGACCCCTCGTGGTGTCGTCGGCTGGGCGTTGATATTGACAGCCTGCTGGTCAGCCAGCCATCGAGTGCGGAAGAGGCCCTGCAGATTGCCGAAATGCTGGTGCTTTCCAATGCGGTAGACATTATCGTGGTTGACTCGGTCGCGGCACTCGTGCCGAAGGCAGAGATTGAAGGTGAAATTGGCGATACCTTTGTCGGTGTACAGGCCCGGCTGATGAGCCAGGCCCTGCGCAAGCTCACCGGTGGTGTTTCTCGCTCCAAGTGCGTCTTGATCTTCATCAACCAGGTGCGTGAAAAGATTGGTGTGATGTTCGGCAGCCCCGAGACGACCCCCGGTGGCCGTGCCCTCAAATTCTATGCAAGCTGCCGGATTGATGTGAGGCGAATAGGGCCGGTGAAGGAAGGTGATACCGTGATTGGCTCGCGGGTGAAGGTGAAGGTCGTCAAGAACAAAGTGGCTCCGCCCTTCCGCGTGTGCGAATTCGATATTATGTATGACCGCGGCATCTCCCGCACGGGCGAACTGCTTGATCTTGCCCTGGCCGAAAAATTGATCGAAAAATCAGGCTCGTGGTTTAACTATGGTGCCCAGCGGTTGGGGCAGGGTCGGGAAAACGCCAGGGATTATCTGGAATCGCATCCTGAACTTTTCAACGAAATTCGCGAAATCATACTGGAAAAAGCACTTGCTGAGGGCATCGTTCCTGCCGATTCGGCATCCGATAACGACGATGCAGAATAAAAAAAGCCAGCCTGGCCACCAGTCAGCCGGTAATAAGCCAATTCCTTATTTTCCGGCTGACCCGACCACATATCCGGCAATGAACGAGCCGATGATTCCGAAGGCGAAAATGGCATAGGCCAGGCTTGCATTTTTTGCCAGCCACGGCTGGTCGAACTGCAAAGATGCCACCGGACGTGGCTTTGCTGAATCACCACCAAGGTCTATTCGCGGCTCGGCATTTTCCCTTTGCTTTGTCGGCAGGATCTCTTCCTCCAGAGACAGTGCGACTTCAACCCTTTCCATCTCGTGCTGCGATGATGGCAGTTCGCTCTGCCTGTGAGGTGATTTCTGGCCCGACTGCCCCTTCTTTCGCAGCAGTCGTAACAGAGCATCTGAAAGTTCCTGACCACTTTGATAGCGATCTTCAGCCTTGGTGGCAAGCAACTTGTCGATGACCTCAACCACCCTGCTGCTCAGGTTCGGCAGATGATTCTGAATTGGAGTCGGCTTGTGGTTGATACGCAGGGCCAGCCGCTGGATCTGGTTGTCGTGCTGAAACGGTACCCGCCCGGTCATCAGGTGATACATGCAGCAACCCAGGCTGTAAAGGTCGCTGCGGCCGTCAAGCTCGCGGCCCTGCGCCTGCTCGGGCGACATGTAATCAATCGTTCCCAGCACAAAGCCGGGGTTCGTGATCTGGGTCTGCTGCTGGTCGTTGCCCATCATCGAGCCCAGGCCCAGGTCAAGCACTTTCACCATCCTGCGATCAGTCGAGAGCATCAGGTTTGATGGCTTGACATCCCGGTGCAGAATGCCTTTCTGGTGGGCATGATCCAAACCCAGTGCCGCATCGGCGGCATATTTAATCACCGCCACAGGCTCAAGCGGGCCTTTTTTAAGCATGTCGCCAAGACTCGCCCCCTGCACATATTCCATGGCAATGAAATGCTGGTCGCCCACCTGCCCGGCTTCATAAGCCTTAATCACGTTCGGGTGATCAAGCAGGGCCACCAGCTTCATTTCCCGCAGAAATCGCTTAACCACCCGCTCGTTCGATGTCAGTTCCGGGGCAATCACCTTCAGGGCCACCATTCGCCCCATCAGCTTGTGCTGCGCCTTGTATACCCGACCCATCGAACCCGACCCAAGCCGATCCAGAATCTTGTATGAACCCATCTGCAATTCGTTGATCCGGCCACCAAGAATTCGCCGTGCCTGATACTCCGAAAGCCAGTCAGCCTGCACAAGGGTCGAGGCAAGTTCCCGGTCCTTCGTCGGCCATTCCCCCGACAGCGTTTTCTCTTTCAATTCCGCAACCTGCGGCTCGTTGAAAAAACCCGAACCGATCACGACATCATAAAATGTGCCTGATTCCCGATTGCCTGTCGCCACGAAACACCTGCTTTGATCTTATCTCGTCGTGTTCCAGCTTCCTGTTGCAGGCGGCTCATCCTTAAATACTTATCCCGCCTGAATATCAAATTATATCCTGACTATCCGAAAAAAGCATATTGCCGCATCACGATTTTCTGAAATAAAAATCGATAGTTATGTCCATATTTACGAAAAAACCACTCTTTGCTATTGTCTGCATATACTACTTCTGAATTGGTCTGCACGATTCATTGATAGCCATGCACGGAGGCAACCCACGATGGATTTCTCTCTCAGCCCCGAACTTCAGGCCTGGCACGACCGCGCCCACAAATTCGCCAAAGACCATCTGAACGACGACATCCTTGAACGCGACGCCCGTGCCGAATTCTGGCGTGAAGGCTGGAAGCGTGCTGCCGATTTCGGCGTGGCCGGCCTGCCCGTTCCCCAGGAATTTGGCGGCCAGGGCCAGGGCCTGCCTGAAACCATTGCCGCCATGGAAGGCCTGGGCTATGGCAGCTATGACGCCGGCCTGATCTTCGCCATGAACGCTACCCTCTGGACAAACACCATTCCAATTTTGCTTTACGGCACGCCCGAGCAAAAGCAGAAATGGCTGCCGGGCCTGTGCGACGGCACTTATGTCGGGGCCAATGGTGCCAGCGAGCCCGAGGCCGGCTCCGACATCTTCAGCATGACCTCTCCCGCCGTGCGCGACGGCGATGGCTGGGTGATTAACGGCCAGAAAACGTGGATCACCGCCGGCCCCGTGGCTGATGTTTATGTCTGCTATGCCGTAACCGACCCCACCAAGGGCGTGCTGGGCATCTCGGCCTTCATCATTCCGCGAGATGCACCGGGCCTGCGGGTGGTGCGCACCATTCCCAAAATGGGCGTAAAAACCGTGCCGATGGGTGAAATTGCCCTGGAAAACTGCCGGGTTGGTGCCGATGCCCTGCTCGGCCGCGAAGGCCGTGGGGCCGAGGTCTTTAATTGCTCCATGGAATGGGAGCGGGGGGCGATTCTGGCCGCCGCTCTGGGCACCATGCGGCGCCAGCTTGAACGCTGCTGCGACTATGCCCGCAAGCGAAACCAGTTCGGCCAGCAGATCAGCAAGTTTCAGGCTGTCTCGCACCGGCTGGCCCACATGAAGATCAGGCTCGAAACCTGCCGCCCCATGGTCTATAAAATCGGCTGGCTGAAGGCTCAGGGCAAAGATGCAACCATTGAATCAGCCATGGCCAAATATCACGTGAGCGAATGCTTTGTGCAGAATTCGCTCGATGCCGTTCGTGTTTTCGGAGCCCGTGGTTTTATCAGCGAAAATCTGGTGGAAAAAGACCTCCGCGACTCCATCGGCAGCCTGCTTTATTCCGGTACAAACGACATACAGCTAAATATCGTAGCTAAATCCATGCGGCTTTGACAGCTTACGGCTAGCCGAAACTCTTACTCTACACTCACAAGATATTGCCGCAGGTTGATGACCATGCCCGGAAATTTACCCGGTTCCGGGTGATATTCCATCAGTTTTGTTTGCCCAACCGGCTCGTCGGTGTCGCACACAATCACATCAATCACATAATCGCCCTTCTGCACTGGGATCTGTGAATCCACCGGAATCTTGCGAGCCTCGTTCGTCTCGGTCTTCATCACAGGCGATTTCCAGATCGTCACAATCTCGCCAATCGCTCGCTTGTTGTTTCCCTTCGCGGCATAAACCACAGCCATCGCCTGCGATTTCAGCGGTTTCTGCTCGCCCGACGATTGATCAAGCACAAAATTGATCGGGATCGTCCCCTTGCCCGTGAACCGGAACGGCACCAGCTTCTGGGTCAGATTCGGGCCGTCAAGAATGCGTGAAAAACGGCCCTTCGCTTCATCGGCATTGCCTGGTGCGGCAGCCGGTTTTGCCACAGCCTGCCCGCTGGCCTGATTTTTGTCAAAGCTCGTCATAAACAGGCTGGCAGCAAAAATACTGGTCATAAAAAGTCGCTTCATGTTTCTCTCTCCCGTTAAACAATCACCCTGAATACATCTCTGACAAGATATATATATATATATATATATATAGGATTTTCATGCAAATCAAATAAAATCTATGTCAACTGACAAACTTTTAAAAAATCCTTCCCCGCCTAAACCAGGCGGGGAGGAATCTCATTCATCGCATCGGGTCACTTCACATCAAAGAGATAAATCTTTGAATCAGAAGCGGCCACGGCCACTTGTTTGCCATCGGGGGCAAAGATCACCGAATAGGCCTGCATGCCCACGGGCAACTTGATTCGCTGTTTTTCCTTGTTCGTGGCGGTGTCCCACACAATCACGTTGCCGCCATAGCCGGCCGAGGCCAGTTGCTTGCCGTCGCGGCTGAACTGCACGGCATAAATGTCGTCGGGGTGGCCTTCCAGCTTGGCCAGTTCCTTGGCGTCGGCCACGTTCCAGATCCGGATCGTCTTATCCACCGATCCTGAAGCCAGTTTCGTGCCATCAGGGGCAAAAGCCACGGCATAAACCGCGGCCCCGTGGCCCGCGGCCTTGCGCACTTCCTTGCCCTCGGCGGGCTCGAAAAACTTCACCAGCTTGTCGTCGCCGCCAGTGGCCACCAGGTCGCCCTTGGGGCTGACTGCCACGCTATAAATCGTGTTCTCGGCGGCCTTTTCAATCGCCTTGATCGCGGCCTTCTTCTGCAAGTCCCACAAGCGAACGGCCTTGTCAGCCGCCCCGCTCACAGCCCGGTTGCCGTCAGGAAAGAAGCTCACGCTGTAAACATTGCCGCCCGAGCCATTCAGCACCACAGGGCCAGGCGGGGCCGGTGCAGCCGCCGGAGCCGCGGCAGCCTTCTTTTCAGGCTCTTTCTTCGGCTCGGCCTTCTTGGCCTCAGGCTTTTTGGCTTCTTCCTTCTTCTTGGCGTCGTCTTTTTTCACTTCCGCCTTTTTCACTTCCGCTTTTTTGGCCTCTTCCTTCTTCACCTCGGCCTTTTTGGCTTCCTCTTTTTTGGCGGGTTCGGCGGGCTTGGCGGCGGCGGGTGCCGGGGCAGGTGCGGCAGCGGCCAGTCCTGGGAAGTCCCACAGGCGGATCGATTTATCAAGCGACCCTGAGAGAATCTTTTTGCCGTCGGGGCTGATAGCCACAGTCAAAACCAGGTCGGTGTGCCCTTCCAGCTTGCCGGTTTCCTTGCCGGCGGCCACATCCCACACTCGCACGGTTTTGTCGAAGGCCCCGCTCACCAGATATTTGCCATCGGCGGTATAGGCCAGGCCATAAACGGGGTCGGTGTGCCCTTCAATCACCTTGGCCGGCTTGGTAGGCGGATCGGCTAAAGCCAGCAGGGCCGGCAGAATGAGGCAGGCGACAAAAGCCGTGGCACGCATTTTGGAGTTATTTTGCGAGATCATGGGAAAAAACCTTGGCTGGTTATGAGAAACCGGGAAGGCTGGGCCGAATTTTCGGGCCAGTTCAGGCAGGGATTTCTTCAACATATCAAACCGGCGATGGAATTGCCAGTGACAATGCAGAAGCAACACGCTTAGCTGTTTTGAGGATTCATTGTCGAGTGGCGGAGGTGAGCCAACGGGTTCAAAATCACGATGAAAACCCGGCTGAAATGAAATTGACCGCGACGGACCAGAGTGTTTGTTTTGATTATCATAAGGAAACGTGCACGCAGTAAGCGGGCAGCGGTTAGCGTTAGCTTTCACCAGAGAACCTGTCCTAAATTCAAGCCACGTCACACATCAGCCACTTCCCCAAAGCCACTCGCCCCCTCCAGTCCACTTGGGGCTTGCATCGCAGCCGGTCACACGGCAATATACCAGCTATCGCATTCACACAATCGGTGATAGTGGCAACCTTTGACGCACAACTTCGGGAGACTCTAACCCAATGGCACGCAGCAAGATGAAGGTCGGCATGGTGGGCGGCGGCGGCCCCGGCAATTTCTTTGGCAAGCCACACCGGTCGGCCATTCTCATGGATAATTCCGCCGAACTCACCGCCGGTGCCTTGCGGTCGAACCCCGCTGAATCAATCGCCTCGGCTGAAGAACTTTTCTTCACTCGCGGCTATGGCGACTGGAAAAGCATGATCGAGGGCGAAGCCGCCCGCGCTGCCGGCGACCGAATGGATTATGTGACAATTGTCACGCCCAACCATGAGCACTTTGGCCCAGCCCTGGCCGCCTCTGAAAATGGCTTTGGCGTGCTGTGTGAAAAGCCGCTGACACTTACCGTGGCTGAAGCCCGCAAGCTGCACGAGGTGGTAAAAGCCAACAGTATTCCATTTGTCGTGGCCTACACCTACACAGCCTATCCCATGGTCATGCTGGCCCGCGAGCTGGTTCAGGGCGGCTCGATTGGCGAAGTGCGCAAGGTCGAGGCCTGGTACCCCCAGGGCTGGTTGGCCACCAAGCTGGAAGAATCAGGCCAGCAGCAGGCCTCGTGGCGAGTTGACCCCAAGCGTTCCGGGGCCTCGGGCTGCGGTGGCGATATTGGCACCCATGCCTATGAATTTGTGCGGTTCGTGGCCGGTCTTTCGGCTGTCAGGGTTTCGGCCCGACTCAAGACGTTTGTCGGTGGCAGAGTTCTTGACGACGACTTCACCGTTCTGGCCGAGCTGAATAATGGCGGCATTGCCACCATTGCGGCCAGCCAGATCACCATTGGTGCCCAGAACGACAACGGTTTCCGCATCAGCGGCACCAAGGGCACGATTGAATGGTCGAACACCGATCACACCAATCTGAAGCACTATGCAGGCGGCCAGCCCGTGCATATTTATCGCCTTGGGGCCGAATATGGCTACTTCCCCGACGCGATCAAGCCCTATCTGCGCACGCCTTCAGGCCACCCTGAAGGTTTTCATGAGGCCCTGGCAAACCTGCACCGCACGCTGGAATGGACGATCCGCGGGCGTCGCGGCGAAAGCTGCCCCAAGCCCTATGCCCTGCCCGGCATTGCCGACGGCGTGGCCGGTATGGCGTTTATCGACGCCGCCGTGGCCAGTTCGGCCCAGCATGGCAAGTGGACAGACGTCGCCCCGGTCTGATTTTCCGCTCTGGCCCGGGTCCGCTGCTTGAAAACAAGAGGCGGGCCGTGCCGGATTCATTTTGCCAGGCAGGAGATTTCGCCCGCCATGTCCAGCGACTCTTCACGCGATCCGCTTGTGAGATTCAGCGTGGCGGTGGGCGGCGAACTGCTTGAACGGTTCGACGACTATTGTCAGACTCATCGCTATCCGACACGAAGCGAAGCCGTGCGTGGTCTCATGCGTTCGGCCCTGATCGCTGAAGCCGTGGCCCGCGACGACGAGCCGGCCATGGGCGTCGTCACGCTGATTTACGATCACCACGCCGGCCAGGTGGGCGACCGGCTGACCGAACTTCAGCACGACCACCTGGAAAAGGTAGTAACAACAACACATGTTCATTTGGACCATCGTCGATGCCTTGAGGTGATCCTGCTGCGGGGCCGGGCCCGTGAGGTGCGCCTGCTGGCCGACAGCCTGATTGGCACAAAGGGCGTGGAAATGGGCAAGCTGGTGCTGGCTGCCGCCCAGTCGCCTGAAACCAGCGGCGGGCACGAACATCCACACGATCATGATCATGGCCCCGGGCATCATCACCACTGAATGGCCCAAACCCAATGGCCTGAAGAGGTTGGATGAATCATGAAAGATACCGGCGAGCCAGAGCAGCAGTGGCTTTTTGCCGAACTGGCCCGGCCCGACTGGCATAAGGCCTGTTCAATCAGCGATTTGCAGGAAGGCCGGGGCAAAACGGTTGAGGTTGCCGGGCGGGCGATTGCCCTGTTTTTGCTGGGTGGCCAGGTTTTTGCGATTGATTCGCGCTGCACCCATGCCGGGGCTCCGCTGGGCTCGGGCTGGCTTGATAGAGAAAAGGTAGTCTGCCCCCTGCATCGCTGGAAGTTTGACATCCGTACAGGTCACTGCCACACCAACCCCAGCCAACCTGTGCAAAGTTATCGGGCGGAAACGAGGGAAGGCGAAGTCTGGGTAAGGATTAGCGGCCAGGAAATATCGGCCTGAATTTCAGATTTTCGGTATTTTTTGGCTTGCAGGGGCAGCATTTTATTTGACTTTGGGCGAAACAGTGGGAAAATGTTCTAAAGATATCGCAGAGATAATGCAACTATTGCGCCCGACAACGAGAAAGATCTTAGCGATGCACTCTCGCCGCGTCCGCAGAGCGATTGTTCTGTCCATAGATTCCATGGAACAAAGGGATCTGATGACGGGCATTTTCACCGGCCCATTACCCATGGCGCTGGTAGAGAATTCGGCGGTAATCGAGCTTGCCGGCGACGCAAAAATCGCCGCCATCAGGCAATCGCTGGCTGAGTCTGGCGGCTACTTGCAGGGCAGCTACGGCCCGGCAGGCATGGGTGTTGTTTTTGATAGTTCTCTGCAGCGGGATACACTTCTTCAAAGTTGGCAGGCCAGCGGCCTGATCAGTTCATCATCCACCGACCAGACCATTCGTGCCACAGCATTGCCGGTTTCTGACCCCATGGCCCCGCAGCAGTGGGCCATTGCGGGCACGGCAGCGGCTTCAGTCGGTGCTGATGTGGCCTGGAGCAGAACCGTGGGTGCCGGTGTGACGGTGGCCGTGATTGACAGCGGTATCGATTTTCGACACCCGGAACTGGCCGGTCAACTCTGGACAAATCCAGGCGAAATTGCGGGCAATGGTCGCGACGACGACCGCGATGGCTTTGCTGATAACACCTATGGCGTGAATTTTCTGAATAATACTGGTAATGCCTTTGACGACGCAGGCCATGGGTCGCATGTCTCAGGCATTATTGCGGCGGCTGCCAATAATGGGGCAGGCGGCGTGGGCCTGGCACCTGGTGCCAAAATCATGCCCCTGAAGGTGCTTGACGCCTATGGCAATGGTTCGCTGAACGCGGCGGTAAAGGCCATTTACTTCGCTGTTGACAACGGTGCCAGGGTGGTTAATGCCAGCTGGACGATGTCAATCGGCAGCCCGGCCCTGCAGTCGGCGATTGCCTATGCCGCGTCAAAAAATGTGGTTTTCGTGTCGGCCTCGGGCAATGAAGGCGTTAATAACGACCAGATTCCAAGCTATCCGGGCAATTATCGTTACAACAACGTTCTCACTGTAGCCGCTGTTGACTCCGGCGGCAAACTCACCTCATTTTCGAACCGGGGCGGCAGCACGGTTGATATTGCGGCACCCGGTGTGGGCATTCTTTCGACAACTGGCGGGGCTTACGACTCGTGGGACGGCACCAGCATGGCATCGCCCTATGTGGCTGCCACGGCCGCCCTCATCGCCTCGCTCAGGCCTGATTTCACGGCCGCACAGATTGTCAATCAGATCAAATCAACGGCCCGTGTCACCACCGATCTGGCCGGCAAGGTTGGCTCAGGTGGCTATCTTGACGCCGCTGCTGCAACCAATCTGGCACCTTACGTAGCCCCAGCTCCTGCACCCGTGGTGGCCCAAACGCCCGTTACCCGAACCCCCGTGGTCAGGCGTCAACCGGTGGTTCGCCGCGTGGCACCTCGCAATCTGCTTCTGCTCAGGGGGCGGGCCATCTCTCCAACTGAATAAAATCGGTTGCCGGAAACCAGCTTGGCCCTGATTATCAATAAATGCAATTTATTACAGATTTCTCGTGATTATTACGGAATAATCGAGAGAAAAACAAACACCACGAATAGCACGAGATGTACTGCGCCCTGAAGAACAGTAGCATTGCCGGGGGCAACGGTGAGCGAAGTGACAAGCAGCGTAATGGCCAGTAAAGAAACGTCTTTCGGCGGCAGCCCAAGATCTAGCGGTAGATTCAACAACGTGGCCGTGGCCGCAATGGCCGGAATAGTCAGGCCAATGGTGGCCAGAGCTGAACCAAAGGCGAGATTGAAACTGACCTGCATCCGATTGCGATAGGCTGCCCGAAAGGCCGATGCCGTTTCAGGCATAAGCACCAGCAGGGCAATGGCCACGCCCACTACGGCATGCGGCAGGCCGGCGGCGTCAATCGCTTCTTCCAGCACCGGGGCCAGCACTTCAGCCAGCCCCACCACGCCCACAAGAGAAAGTACAAGCAGGCCCAGACTTGCCCAGATATTGGTGTGGGGCGAGTGTTCGTGGTCACCTTGAGAGGCGAAATCAGCATCGAGGTCAAGAAAATCGTCGCGGTGTCTTACCGACTGCACAAAAACAAAAAGGCCATAAAGCAAGAGCGAAACAACACTGACAAAAACCAGTTGGCTGCTTGAAAATCGCGGCCCAGGCGTGCTTGTGGTGTGGGTCGGCAGCACCAGTGTAAGTGTCGTCAGTGTGGCCAGCACAGCCAGGGCCGGCGAGGTACCGCCAATCCGAAATGCCACCACCCTGTGCTTCAGACTGCCTCCCAGCAGGCTCAGGCCGACCACGCCGTTACACACGATCATCACTGTTGAAAAAACTGCATCTCTCGCCAGTTCGCTGGCATCAGCTCCGCCGGTAATCATCATCGATATAATCAGCGAGACTTCAATAATCGTAACGGCCAGGGCCAGCATCAGCGAGCCCAGCGGGTCGCCAATGTGGTGCGCCACCGACTCGGCATGATAAACAGAGACCATCACCACGGCAATAATTGAAATGCAGACCATCACCGTTAAAATGAAATTCGTTGGTATGATGTTGCACACGCCAAATACAATCAGGCCAACAACCGGAACCACCTTGCCGGCCAATGGCATGATGTTGCGGGTTTTCATCTCTTTACCGTGGTCTTCTGATTGCATTTTCACTACCAGTTTTTCTGAGACGATAGTAAGACTCTGAGACAGCCTGGCAGAATGATGCCGATGGGGTCAATCTGCCCGACGCGTCTGATATTTGTCAAGATATTCCTGATAATCCAGGTCAACAGGGCGGGCTTTATCCGCGGCGAATGGATAATCAGGCATTCCACGATAGGGCAGCGGGCCAATTTCATCGCTTGTGCCAGTGTAAGGGTCTGCATCCTTACAATAGCCATAGCTTCGCAGCACATACGACCGTTTGAAGCCTTCTTTCAGCGGCGGCAGCTTCGTGGCGTCAAATTCAAATCGAATTTCGTCGCCGGGGCCCACCACGCAAAACTGGTCATCGTCAGTTGTCAAAAGCTGCTGTACATCACCAAATCGTGTCAGAAAACCCCTCATCGGGGCCAGCGGTGCCGGGTCTATATAGTCGTAATCATAAACCAGCGGCAATCGGCCATCAGGCGATATTTCCCGCGTATAGCCCCGCCAGCCAAGCTGGGCCCGGGCCACCGGCAACGACACCACCTGCTCACCGGGCTTCTCTTCAAGCACCGCCAGAAAGGCTTCGTCGTAATAACATTCCATGTTTGTCTTCAGTCGCAGCTTCACCGGCCCGTCCGCCGGCAATTTGCCGGTCAGGTCCAGTGTCGTCAACCGGGGCAAGCCGGCCGGATAACCGGGGTCCGCTTCAAGCACCTTCCACTGCCCGTCTTTTGTCATGATTTCCAGCACAGGCGGCTTAAGTTCCACTCCGCTTGAGGCTGCTGCAAAATTTGTCTGTGAATACGGATATTCCACCCAGCCCGCCAGTCCCAGCACCACTCGCTGCCCTGAAGTAACATCCTTCAGCCTGTCGCCGAAATCTAGCATAATGCCATGATCCTCGGCATAGCCCACCCAGCCAATACGCCGCTGGAATGAGTCACTCGTCAGGCGGTCAAATCGCCTGAGTTTTTCCGCAATGTCATGGCCTTTCAGGTCCTGGGCTACCACCGGATCAATTCGCTTCTGCCAGAACCGCCGCTGGCCTGTCGGGCGATTGCCACCTGGCGAAAATCGCTCGTCAAGACCCATCGCTAAATGTGCTGGATAGTCAATAACATCCAGCATCAGGTGGTCAATATAGGCCACTTCGTCCATCGGTTCTGTAATCGACAATCGAAAAACACCATTCTCTGCACGCAACTGGCTGGAATCAATCAGCATGAATTCGTCGCGATCGGGCTGGCTGTAAACCCCCGGCGCCACCAGATAACCCAGCCCGCCCCCGCCCAGAAAATCACCCAGGCAGACAAACTTCTCGCCATTAAACGCGAAAAGCACCGGGCAACTGCCGGTCTTTCGGTTGTTCTCGGCCAGTGCCAGTTTCTGGTCGGTCGGCACGTTCAGCTCGCACTGCATCACTCCATCAGGCCATCGCAGCCTTAGCAGCGGAATGATCGAAGCCCCACGCGTGCCTAACACCACCGGCACTACACTTTGCCCCAGCCCCGCTGTCGGCGTGGTGTGCTCATATGGCACAAAAAGGCCCTGCCCTTCAAAGGCGAACCGCGTGCCCAGCGCGTGTGGATTAGTACGCATGTGGTCGAAACTTCGCTTCCAACGACCGCCCAGATCAATCGCCAGATAGGGGCGTTTTTCGGTTGTATTAATGGCCCCCAGCGGGCCCGACTCACTCCAGACAATCAAGTCAGGCAATACACTTCCGTCAATGTCGGCCACCATCAGTCCGCTCAGCTCTTCACCGCCCTTCAGGCTTGTTGCCACGGGCAGCCGGTTAATTACCATCCTGCCGCCACTGAAGCGGGCCCAGTCGGGCACGGGCAGGTTGCGGTCCCGCGGCAGAGCCACCAGCTCCATTCGGCCGTCCAGGTCAAGATCCGCCGTTGTTACCTGCGACCAGATCTTCGGCTCCACCGGCACCGGCTCAAATTTCATGTCGGGCGTGGCCCCCACTCGGCTCTCTACCCGGTTAAGCAGCACTGAAACCCGCCCGGATTGACCCGGCATCACCAGGTCGCTTCGCCCGTCGGCGTCGATGTCGGCAATTAATGCACCATTGACATGCATGTCCACGCTCGACCCCAGCCCGGCAAAGGCCGAGACCGTAAATTTGCCCTGCCGGTCGTTCAGGGCCACCGTCACCGGTTCACTCTCCTGCGTCATAATCAGGTCAAGGTCGCGGTCGTCGTCCAGGTCTAAAGCCGCCAGCCCCGTGTGCCGCGTGTTGTCGCCCGCCAGCTTGCCCGCATTCGGCCACGGCGAAAACGCCAGCGAAAGCCCCTTCTGAGCCGGCAAGTCTGGCGGAGCCACCGCCAAAGGTGCCCAGTTATCTGCCGGTCGGCCCGAAACCGGTGGAGGCACGCCATCATTCCGCAGCACTATATTCGCCTGGCCAGGATAATTTTCCGACCGAAACACACCCTTTGAATCAGCATGCGTGTGCTGAATCATGTAAAGGTCAAGGTCGCCGTCCTGATCAAGGTCAAGCCAGCGGGCCGTCAGCCCCAGCGAAGGCACCTGCTGCTCGCCCAGCAGATAACTCACATCGTCAAGCCAGCCACCCGTGTTCCGCATCAGGCGGTTTTCCCGCTGGCCCGTCAGCAGAATATCAATCTGCCGGTCAGCATCGAAATCGGCCATGGCCACTCCCGTCGAGCTGAAATCAGTCGGCACACCCCACATCGTCGATTCATCCGCAAATCGTCCGCCTCCTTTGTTCACCAGCAGCACATCGCGTAAACCTCCGGGCGTAAGAACAGCGGAACTTGCGTAAATATCCAGCTTCCCGTCGCTATTTAAGTCGGCCACGGCCATGCTCACGCCGAATCGCTGCCTGATTGCACGCAGGTTGACCCGCTCAGGGTCGGCAAAATCGGCTGAAGTTGCCCATCTTGTGCCTGGTGCCAGCGTAATATCCAGCAATTTCATCTCGCTGAACGACGGATTCTCAGGCTTTGGATCCAACTTGTTCGCCTGGTTTCGCCCCGTTGCGTCAGGCGGGCTGATAATCCGGGCATATTTGCCCATCTCGCCATAAAAAGTTTCAGCCGTCTCGCCATAGGCCGCCGCATTCATCTTTGAATTCAGCTTCGTCCATCGCTCAATCGTCGCCTTCTGCTGTGCACGGTCGCCGGCCATCGCATAGGCCATTTGCAGACGATATAAAGCCGGAACCAGGTATGGGTTACATTCCAGAGCCCGCTCATAGATTTCAATCAGCTCCTGTGCCTGGTCGGGCCCGGCCGGCTGCGAGGGGTCTTCTGTCGCCGTCAGGGTCGAGCCCACCTTGTACCACGCATGCCCGTCGCCGGGGTCTTTCACGGCCACCACGCGAAAATCCTTTTGAGCTTCGGCCAGCCGCCCGACATATTCCAGAATCACCCCGCGGGAAAACCGGGCGTGCAGGTTCGCCGGTTCCTGTGCAATCACACCATCCAGCAGCTCAAGGGCTTCGTCAAAATTAGATTTTGCCGCTTCGCCTGTGCGGCTGTTTTTGGCCGTCTCCGTCTCAGTGCCGGTCTGGTTCAGCCGGGCGATTGCCAGGTTGATCTTCGCCGCCAGCCAGTTCGGCTCAAGCTCAATCACCCGCCTGAATTCGGCCACGGCTCTGTCATATTCATAACGCTCCATAAACCCAAGCCCGGCATAATGATGAGCCATCCATGGCCCGGCCGCAGGGGCGTTCGGGTCGGTGGCCACTTCTTCCGACGTAATGATACGCGACTTGCTCTTGCGTGCCTGGGCCAGCGTTGTTGAATTCACATCGCCGGCATTTTTCTTCAGCGTTTCTGAATTCGACGCCCGAATGGTATTTTCGGTTTTTTGAACACCTTCCGGCGGCGACTCGGCATCCACCACCAGTGGCGGGGCCACATCCCCCGGCCCTGAAAGCAGGATAAATCCGCCGAAAACGGCACCGACAACCAGCAGAACCCCCACCACCCACGAAATTTTAAACCACAGCGGCGTGACATTTTCGTCGGGCCGGGGGCCGATGGGGCCGGGCCCAATCTCCTTGAAAAATGGCGACATCGACATGTTTTTGTTCCGGGTCTGTCACAGTTGTCATGAGTGGGGCGGAATGGTCAGCACTAACCGGGCCAGGGCAGCCAGGCCTTTTATTTCGCTTTGTCTTCTCGATTATAGAACGATTCGAACCGGTGGAACAACATCTGATGCCCCCGACGCCTCGCCCTTTCAGCACGCAGGGCCGCCAGATCAACCGGCCCCACCACAATTTTTTCGCCGGGCCCAGGGTCAGCCTGCGTCATGATCCGCCCATCATAATCCACAATCATCGAGCCCCCAGGCCACGAAAAAGGCGGATAATTCTCAAGTGCAGCCGCCTGGTTGCAGGCCACCACATGACACAGGTTTTCAACCGCCCGGGCCCTGTTAAACAGCGTCCACCAATCCATTGGCGGGGTTGCTCCCCAGGGGTCCATATAGGCTGATGTTCGCACCAGCACCTCGGCACCGTTGGCCGCCAGCCCTCGCAGCACTTCCGGAAAGAGCCAGTCATAGCAGATCGCAATACCAATTCGGCCAATTTCAGTATCGGCCACCGGGAAAAGCGTCTTCGGGTCGCTCGTCAGGTCGGCAGGGCTGGTGTGCACTTCCCATGGCACCCAGGGCTGCACTTTGCGATACTTCATCACTATGCCGTCAGGTCCGATCAGGCAGGCTGTATTGAAAACGTGGCCGGGGTGGGCCCTGTCAACTTCCAGAAACGTGCCGGCGACGATATGACAACCATGCCTTTTGGCAGTTCTGGCATAAATCTCGGTGTAATCGTTAGGCAGCTCCACAGCGAGTTTGTCAGCCAGTTCGGCAGCGGTTTCATAAATCGGTGCAGCATGCACAAACTCAGGAAAAACCGCAAGTTTCACATCAAAAAACGGCGAATAGCCCAGCACGGCCCGATCAACAAATTCCACGCATTTTTTCACCCTGCCGGGCAGCTCGTCGCGATGCCTGATACAAGGGAAATTTGTCTGGCAACATGCAGCATAATAGCGATCAATCGGCGGCATGAGGGAGAGTCTCTTTTAAGGCGTTGATCAGGGCCACATCACATGAGAATCGATGTAACTGTAAATAATTTAGGCAAATGAGTTGGCAATGTCGAGCCATCGGCACGATTTAACCATAACCATTAACCACACCACAATCATTTTTCTGCCGAAAATTAAAATACTATCGATTTAACCCGGACATGATCAGGCACTGTGCCACCCGGCCTTCAGCCGCTGACTGAAATGCTTTGAAAAATCATTCAGTTTTCGATTGGTAATATGTAATGCGGTTGGTTTTTATTCAAGTTGAACTCAGGCCTCCCGGCAGCATTTCACCTGAAGGCTGATTGCATTTTAATTTCCTGATAGTGTGGCAGGCAGCGAAACCTGGAAATATTGTTTTGTTCAGGAAACAGAGGGATTTGTGAAATGAAAGCAGTTCGGTCAGTCTCGGAAATAACGAATCCTCAGGCTGTCGATCAGATAAGCCAGAAAGCCCGGAATCAATGCGGTGACGGCAAGCAGTCGTCCAGACTTTGATTGAATTTCCCGGATCATGCTCTTCCGTCGATCAGCACTGTGTAACCTGAATCGAACGTAATGAATTGCATGCACAAACAATGTGATCGGGTGCCTGGCGAAAAATCGCATATTGAAGCTGAGGTGAGCCAGATGCATCAGGCTGAGGGTTGTGGCCGACCCAGACTGAAAATTTGCAATAGTCACCGAATTGGCATTTGATATGGTGTCGTTCAAATCTCTGTGATAAACCCCCAGCCTGTCATTATGCGAGAATCGTATGGGGAATTTCTGGTCAAACGCGTAAAGTACATAATTTTCCGGAAAATATATTTTTGAATAGATCTCGGGGAAAGGAAATTGCCTGATCTTCAACGTTTCAAACACCATCCACACATCCGACGGCAATTTATTTTCATAAACCAGCTCGACAAACGACTTTTCCATGTCGTCTGGCCCAAGATCACTGCCGAATTTATTTCTTCCGGAATCAAGCAGTAAAAATGCCCTGGCCGCAATTTCTCCGGCCGAGCCCGGTACCGGTTCGAGATCAGCCCGCAATTTCTCAACGGCATCCGGCATTAATTCATCATCAGAATCGAGACATTCGAAATATCTTCCCTGGGCCAGATTCAAGGCCGTATTCCATGCAATATGCTTGCCGGAATTCTGCTGAAACATGTACCGGATCGGGAAAGTTGCATCGTTGATCCACTGCTTCACACCCTGCTCTGTCTGATCCGTTGATCCATCATCAATAATCAGCCACTCGAAATTCTGGCAGGTCTGTGCAAGCAGGCTTTGGTAAACACGGTCAAGCGTGTGTAATCGGTTATATGTCGGTGTAAAGATCGTAAGAAATGGATTTTGGTTGTTCATTCGTCAGGCTGCATCGGAATTCAGGCCGGGACCAGAATCAGCGTGTGGCGACCAGAGTCAGTGAGACATCAGAATGAGGCCAGTTAAAGTGCGTGAGGAGGGAGTCGAACCCTCACATCTTTCGATACTGGAACCTAAATCCAGCGCGTCTGCCAGTTCCGCCACCCACGCAGTTGATGTCAACTCCTAAAGCATACCAAGAGATTGGAAAACGTCAAACGGTTGCGAAAAAATCGCACCGGTGGTTATGATGTCAGAGTCAAAAAATCGAAGAAGAAATCTGCCGGAGAATTGGCACGCACATGTCGTCATCGGTCAGTGTCTGGACACTTTCGCACCTCCAGTCAGAAATGGAACGGCTGTTTGGGGCGAAGGACCGTGCCCGGGGCGAGGCCGGCACATTCATGTGGCTGGCTGAAGAATTTGGCGAGCTGGCCAGTGCCCTGCGTGCTGGAACCGACGAGGAACTGGCCCTGGAGATGGCTGATGTGCTGGCCTGGCTGGCAACCCTCGCCAATATCCGGGGGATCGACCTGAATCTGGCACTTGAGCAAAAATATGGCCGAGGCTGCCCTGAATGCCTTGCCGCTCCCTGCACCTGCGACCCCGCCGACAAACCTTAAACCGCCCATCTTGCCCATGAATCTTCGCCTGACGACCATGAAACCGGAACGAGCCTGCGGGAAATATCGACCGATGCCTCAACTGAACCGACCTTTTCCGGCTTTTCTGCTGGCCCTCTGGGCGGCTGTTCTCTGCCCGCCGGTGGTGCAGGCCCAGACTCTGAAGCTCGACCAGCTTCAGGCCGGCCTGCCGCTGAACGATTCGAACGTGCTGAAGATCGGCCGGTTTAATCCCATCAGGGCCGAAGTTTCCAATGGCGAGCGAGAATTTTCCGGGGTTGTGCGATTCGCAACCGAAGACCCCGACGGCATCGATACTCGATTTGAAGTGCCAGTGCGGCTGGCACCTTTTCAAACAACAAGCGTGACGGGCCTGGTCTCGCCTGGGCAGCTAATGCCAAGAATTACTGCCCGGCTGATTGCCGAAAATGGCCGCGAAACCGGCATCGGGGCCGAGATTGCACTTGAAAAACTTCGTGTGATTAATGCAGGCGTTCGAGTAACAGGTGTAATGGGCTATCCGGCCGGTGTTGAGCAATTACCCAACTTGCCGGGCCTGACGACCAACCCGCGGACAAATGAAAAATCACTGATGGTGGTTCCACTACAGGCAAGAGATTTGCCGGGGCGGGTGGAATCGCTGGAAATGCTCGACGACCTGGTGATTGACACGTCAAATCCGCAGGTTCTTGAGTCGATTGACGCCGGCCGGGCTGAAGCGATCAAGATCTGGGTGCGCGATGGCGGCCACCTTATCATTGTGGCAGCCTCTCAGCGTCAGGCACTGCTGGATTCAAGCCTGAAACCAATCCTTCCGGCCATCCCTTCAGGCAGCGTACGCAGCTTTGATCTTGGTGCAATCGAGTCGCTGGTGGGTTCGCGTAACCCGATTGTGGGGACGGGAAAGTCGCTGACGGTAACAAAATTTGACGAAATTGCCCAGCGTGGCGGTGTGGTAATCGACACGGCATCCAGCACCCCGCTGTTAATCAGGGGGATTTACGGCTTCGGGCGGGTAACATTGATCGGGCTTGATGTCAACGACGGACCCTTTGCCGTGTGGAAGGATCGCACTCTCTTCTGGGCCCGTGCCCTTGACATTCGTCGGCAGGTGCAGGAAGAAACCAAAAATACCGGCAATAACCCCCTGACAGCCGCCGGCGGCGGGTTTTATCAAGCCGGTGCGGCTGATATTTCCAGCCTGCTGAAGTCGGCCATTGATCAGTTTTCAGATGTCAGGGTCGTCGGCTTTGGTCTCATTGTCAGCCTGATTCTGCTTTATCTGGTGGCTATTGGTCCCGGCGACTTTCTGCTGGTGCGTTATATTCTGAAACGCCCGGAACTGACTTGGGTCACATTCCCTCTGCTGGTCGTGGCAGTAACGGGCGTGGTTTATGTCATGACATATCGCTTCAAGGGCAGCGATCTGCGTGTCAACAAGATCGATGTGGTGGATATTGACTACACGGGTCAGACGAGCCGCGGCTGGTCGGGAGCAACGATTTTCAGCCCGGTAAATGCCGACTATTCTGTCGGTTTTACGCCCGTCAGGAACGGTGCCGACCAGTCGCTGGTTTCGGGCGAACCCGCCGATGACCCTGCCATGCTTTACCAGAGCACAAGCTGGTTTGACAGCCCGGATGCCGCTTTGGGCAGCTCGGGGCGGCCAGCAACACTGAACCTGGCGGCTACAGCCTATCGCTATGCAGGCCGAACGGGCAGCAGCCGCCTTGAAAATCTGCGTATTCCCATCTGGAGCACCAAAACCCTGGAAGGTCGGTGGATGAAGCCGGGCCTGGCCCTTAACCCCGTACGTTCGTCAATTACCCGGACCGGTACCGACCGCGTGACGGGGCGCATCACCAACCTGCTGGCAGAGCCGCTGGAAGAAGCCATTCTGGTCTATCAGCAGCAGGTTTATGATCTCGGTAAAATTGAGCCGGGCTCATCGGTGCTTGTTAATCCGACCAAGACACAAAACCTGACAGGCTACCTCGACCGCTATTCCACTGGCGAGCTGCAGATGGCAGGCAACGACTGGGCCAACCGGGCCCGCCTGAAATTACCCAGGCTGACAATGTTTCATCAAAGCGGCCCTGCATCACTTCGAGCCATGGAAAATGGCCCGCTGAACCGGCTTGACCTTTCGCCGCTGTTGTCCCTGAACCGGCCAATTCTGGTGGCCAGAGTGGGCAAATCATCAAGCCAGCTTGTGCTTGATGGCGTGTCAGGGCTGGAAAATGCGAAAGTCAGTCAGGCGTCGTTTGTAAGATGCCTACTGCCGCTGGATGCCGCAGATGCAACCTCCATGAACAATCAAAAGCTACAATCGTCCGAGATTGCCCGGCTTGAGCCTGAACGGGCCAATTAGGTTATCAACTTAACTACACAGTCAATTTCGCCATTTCACAGGAAAACGACCCGAAAATGAGCACTGCCACCCAGCCCGAACCTGCAATGCCCGCCTCGGCCGATTCGCCAATGATTGAAACGCATGGCCTGACCAAGCAATATGGCCAGCTTTTCGCACTGAAAGACCTTGATCTGACACTTTATCGTGGTGATGTTTACGGTTTCATCGGCCCCAACGGTGCCGGCAAGACAACCACCATGCGAATCCTGGCGACCTTGCTTAACCCCACCCGGGGCGAAGCCTACGTCTGCGGCCATTCCATCTACAATGCTCCCAAGGAAATTCGTCGCCTGATCGGCTACATGCCCGACTTTTTCGGCGTGTATGACGACATGAAGGTAATTGAATATCTCGAATTTTTCGCCGCCGCCTATCGCATTAAGGGCGAAGCACGCCGCAAAATCTGTGCCGAAGTACTGGAACTCGTTGACCTGACCTACAAACGCGATGCCCTGGTAACTTCGCTCTCTCGCGGCATGACGCAGCGGCTGGGCCTGGCCCGCGTGCTTTTACACAATCCGCAGGTGCTTCTGCTTGACGAACCGGCCTCGGGCCTCGACCCCCGCGCCCGGATCGAAATCAGGGCCCTGCTGAAGCAGCTTCGCAGCATGGGCAAAACAATTCTCGTCTCCAGCCACATCCTGCCCGAGCTCGCTGACATCTGTAATAAAATCGGCATTATTGAGCAGGGTCAACTGATTGTCAATGGCACGGTTGACGACGTAATGGTGCAGGCCCGCACAGAACGGATCCTGAATATTCAGGTCGGCGGCAGGCCGCAGAATGAAGCTGCCGACATGCTTGCTGCAATGTCAGATGTCGAAAGTGTAAATCAGAAGGCCGGTGTGCTGGTCGTCAAGCTCAACAGCATGTCGATCGGGCACTCAAAACTGGCCCAGAAGTTGATCGAAGAAGGTTTTGAACTGCTGCTCTTCAAGGAAGAAGAAATCAACCTTGAAACGGCTTTCATGCACCTGACCAAGGGCATTACAAGCTGACAGAAACTCTTGGCCTGGAGCCTGGAAAAACGGGGGTTTTGCCGTGCCCGACGCTGATCCTGCAAAATACCGCCTGGTTGTCTTCCGGGCCCCCGATTCGCCCGAGCCTGCCCGCGATTTTCTCGCCAAAGCCCTGAAAATGCACCCGCTTGATGCATCGCGGCTGGTGGCACACATGCCCGGCATCCTTCCGGGCCTTTTTACACCTGACCAGTGTAAAATAATTCTCGATGGGCTTTTTGATCTGAAAGTCGCGGCCGAAGCCCGCCTGGCCGAGCAATTCCCCGACTTCTCCCGACCCAAACAGGTCCACGACATGCTTCTGACCCCCGGCGGGGTGAACATTCGCGACCTTGTGCACAAGCAAACCCTGCATTTTGTGCCATGGGATCAAATCGGCCTGATCGCCGCCGGACGCATTGAATTGCCCGATGTCGTTACTGAATACACGCCGCCAGGCATCACCAGGGGCGTCGTTTACGGCGTCCGCCGCATGCTCGGCGGCGGTGCCCTGAACCGCAAAGAACGCACGGTCCATTCGCCCGTCTCACCCAGGGGAGAGGCCATCCTGTGGCGCAAGCGGCCGCATGGCGTCTTTCGTCTGTCAGAAGATAAACTTCGCTACGACATTCTGGGCGAACATCTTGCCACCACCGCCGCCGAGAATTATCCGCGGCTTCTGCGCTGGCTTTCCAGCGGTGCAGGCGATGCCTTTTTATCAAAAGGTGCCGAGGCGTTTATCAATAACCAACCCGACGACATTCCTGTCTTCGATGATTTTAACGCACTTACCGAAAATGCCACCATGGAGCTTCTCCGAAGCTGGTATCGCACCGACCGCGAAAAAGCCGGCGGCGGCATGCCTGTAAATTAATTCCTGAACAAACGGCGAAATCATTCTTGATACCCGTCAGAATTTCCGTGTCAGGCTCGCACCACTTATTGTCGTGGGATGCATATGGCCGGAATCCCGGTGGAAATTGCGAAATATTGGTCCAGCCCCAGCAGGGTTTCAGATTCGCCGATCAGCAGGAATCCGTCAGATGCGATCATGCCACGAATTTTCTGCAAAATCGTCCGCTTCGCCTCTGCATCAAAATAAATCATGACATTTCTCAGAAGGATCAGGTCGTAAGGCCAGAATGGCAGTGATTCCAGGCCTTCAACCAGATTCGACTGCCGAAATATGATTTTTGAGCTGAAATTCCGGGAAATTCTCCACTGCTGACTCTCCTGCTCGAAATATCGGCTTCGCGTGGCTGGGTCAAGACCCCGGCTTGTCTCCCAGTCTGAATACAAACCGGCCTGGGCCCGCTGCAGTGATTTCTGGCTGATGTCAGTGGCAACAACCAGCGTGTCCCACGTGCTCAGCAGTTCAGGAAAATAAGAATCCATCGTCATCAATAAAGAATAGGGTTCCTGCCCTGTCGAACATGCCATGCAGCAGATTCGCAGCCTTTTGCTCGACTGGCGTTTGGCCATCAGATCAGGCAGAATTGTCTGACGAATATCGTCAAATGTCGAAGGACGCCGGAAAAAATACGTTTCATTCACCATCAGGCAGTCAACAATATCCTGAATCAGCTTTCCGGAATCGGCATCGCGGGTTTTAATAATGTAATTCAGGTTGCCATGGCCGTGTAAGGGTGCAATTGATTCAAGCCTGGTGATCAGTTCTGTAATTGACCGGAATTGAAACCGGCTGACAATTTCATTAAGGTTCACCAGCACAAAATATTGTTTGTCATCGCCCAGATCCTGGCCAACATATTCCTTGAGCCATTTTCTGACGAACTGAAAGTCGTGATTGGAAATACTGTCACTCATGGGTGCGATGTTCGTTTCTGCCTGCATAAATCAGGGCTTAAATCAAGCGGGTGAATCATGACCTGGCCCCGCACAGCCTGTTAATTTCGTCGGAGATTTTTTCAAGCGGCACTATCAGCGGGTTCAGGCCCGCTTCAACCACCGAACCGGGCATGCCCCACACGACTGAAGTTTTTTCGTCCTGGACCAGAATCTGGCCACCCGCCTGTGAAATGGCCCGTGCCCCCGCACATCCATCGCGGCCCATGCCTGTCAGCACCACGGCAATCGTATCCCGTCCAAATGCTGCTGCTGCACTGCGAAATAATACATCTGCCGCCGGCTTGCAGGAATTTTCCGGCGGTGTGTCACTGAACCTTGTTATCACATGGCTTCCCTGCCGTGCAATCTCAAGGTGCCGCTTGCCGGGTGCTATTCGGCACATGCCACCCTTCAAAATCTCGCCGTCAGAGGCAATTTTCACATCAAGCCGGCTGATTTTGTCCAGCCGTTCAGCCAGTGGGGCGGCAAATTCATCGGGAATGTGCTGCACAATCAGCACAGGAAGTTTCCAGCCTTCGCTGATTCCAGGAATGACCTCGGCCAGTGCGTTGGGCCCACCTGTACTTACAGCAATCAACACAACCCCATGACAATCACTGTTGCTGAACTGATAAAGTTTTGCATCCACTCCCCTGAAATCAGGCAGCAGGTTGTCAGTGGTTTTTGAATTGTGGCAGTGATATTTCGCGGCAATGAAATTTTTTGTCGGATTCACCAGGGCCGCAGGCTCATCGATCGATAAAATCCGGGTCATTCTCGACTTCATTTCCTGCCGAATCGCCATGTCAGGCCCGGCCTGCTCATGCCCTGAATATATCAGCACTTGCAGGTTCATCCACTGGCTCATGATCGATTCAAGCACCGGCTTCTCTGCCAGCCCCGATTCAATGATCAGAAAATCGGCAGGCGAAATCTCAAGCCGGGCCATTGCCGTTTCCAGCGAGATTGTCGCTGCCACAATCTCAATATCCGCCATGGCACGTGCCATGATCTCGGCCAGACCCCGCCGGAACGTCACCCGGCTATCAACAATCATGCCCCTGATTTTTGTCATTATTCCGTTTTTCCAGCGATTATTCGAATCGATGATTAACTCACAAGCATAAATTGTGCCAATATTCAGTATTGTTAAGTTTTTTCAGATTGCAATAAAAAAAGCCCCGATTCTGGCGGGGCTTTCTGTAACCAATTCTTACTGAAGTCAGGTGGCTGGCTTTTATTCGCAGCTGAATTGCGAAACCAGCTGCTTGAGTGAATTTGACATGGTTGAAAGGTCGGTTGCCGAGCGTTTGATCGTGTGAATTCCCTCTGACGTGTTTCGGGCTGCCGAGGCCACATCCAGGATATTCCGCGCAATCTCGCTGGTTCCGGTTGCCGCTTCATTCACCGATCGACCAATCTCGCGAGTGGTCACCGTCTGCTCTTCCACAGCCGATGCAATGGTGTTCTGAATGTCGTTGATTTTATTGATGATCTGGCTGATTTCGCTGATCGCATCAACTGCCGCCCGACTGTCGGCCTGAATGGCTTCAATCTGGTGGCTGATCTCCTCAGTGGCTTTTGCCGTCTCGCGAGCCAGTTCCTTCACTTCGGTGGCCACCACCGCAAAGCCCTTGCCGGCTTCGCCTACGCGCGCCGCTTCAATCGTTGCATTAAGGGCAAGCAGATTGGTCTGCTCAGCGATAGAGGTAATCACCTTAATCACTTTGCCGATTTCCTGGCTTGAATGAGAAAGTTTGCCCACCGTGGTATTGGTTGTCACGGCAACTTTCACGCCTGCAGTGGCAACCCGTGCGGCATCGGCTGCCTGTTTGGCCACTTCCCTGATCGAAGAATCCATCTCCTGGGTGGCCACGGCCACCATTTTCACGCTCTTGGATACCTGCTCGGCCGCGGCCGAAACCACCGAACCCTGCATGCTTGTTTCTTCGGCGTTCGATGAAAGCTGCTGGCTGATGGCCGATAGACCGGTTGCTGCTGATTGCACAACCTCGGCGTCTTTGCCCAGGCTGAGAATGGCAGTCCTCAGGCCGTCCACCGCGTCGCTGGCCGCCTTGGAAATGGTGCCAAGTTCGTCGCGGGAGGTTGTCGAACGGCGGGGAGAAAGGTCTTTGCCGGCCAGTCTCTGAAGGCTGTCAACACAGTTCTGCACCGGTTTGGTAATCGAGCGAACCACCATAAGCACAAGCAGCATGGCGCCAGTCACGGTGGCAATCGTCAGGCCAATGGTCAGAAGCCTTGCCAGTTTGCGATCTTCCAGCCGATGGCTCAGCATTTCATCAATCGCCGTGTGCAGGCTTGAAGCCAGGGTCAGGTTCGAAATACGCGCTTCACGCAGCACAGCAAGCCCGGCTTCGATGGCAATGGGCTCTTTGCTGCCCGGCTCTGAATTCTGGCTCATCATGTCGATCAGCCTGGTGAAAATAGCCGAATTTTCTTTCAGGTTACGGGCCACTTCGTCCTGCAGCACGGGCGAAACCTGATAGACGCCGGAATCTTCCGCAATTGATTTTCTGACACTCTGCAAAGTCGGGTCGAAAAGCGTTTCGCGGATAATGGCGGTCTCAGTGGCAATTCTCTGCCGCACGGCCACCAGCTTTTCAGGCGACTGGTCAGTGCCGATGGTTTCAAGAATCCGGATCAGTTTGTCAATACGTAGCTGGCAGTCGGGCAGCAGCGTGGTGGCGGCCACAATTGAATAATAGCTGTCAATATCGGGGTCGAGCACCAGGTTCGAGGTGTCGCCGGCATGGCCGATCATGCCCCTGACAATGTCAATCGCTTCAGAATGACTTCGATTAATGGCAGCGACTGTGGAGTCGCCCTGGCTGCGAATTTCACTGAGTGTGCGTGCCAGATTCTCAACCGACGACTGTCGTCGCTGGCGGCGGGCAAGGCCTTCTTCGGTGAATTGCAATTCAACGCCGCTGCGGCGATTCTGCTCTTCAATTTTTCCGGCCTGTTCGTCAATTTCATTGAGAACACCTGTAAGCTGGGCATCAAGGTCTTTCTTGCCCTGCGATTTTCTGATCAGCAGATCGCGGTTCTCTGAAACAGACTCAAGTATTTCATTCAGCGGCCTGATAAAGTTATTACCCTTGATCTCCGAATCAGTGAACTTGATCGAGGTGTTGATTTCCGAAACGGCCCGATACAATAATACAGATGTCGGGAGAAGGAAAATCAGGCAGATCAGGATCAGTTTGTTAACCAGCCTGAGGTTGTTGAGAAATCTCATGTCTGATGCTCTCGCTTGGCCTTGTGAAAATCGATGGTTGAAAGTTGTATCTGTTTATTGCATTTCAGTTGCAGTCGCTCAGGTGTCATCCGCACTGAGCTGATCCGAATTGCCATTGATGCTGACAAATTCCAGAATCCGGTCGGGGTCAAGTACCAGCAGCAATTGCCTGGGCAGCTTGTAAGCCGCCTTGAAAAAATGCCGCCGTGAAGGTTCCATCGTTTCCGGTGTGGGCTCGTAAGTCTCGGCCGAGACGGTCACAATATCCCTGATACCGTCAACCAGCAGGCTGGCCGGGCCATCCTCGCTTCGAATGACCACCAGCATGCTTTGGTCTTTGTCAGAGTCAGACCTGGCCGAAAGGCAGTATGATAGATCAATGGCCAGAACAATCTGGCCCCGCAAGTTAATCAGCCCGCGAATAACCCTTGAGGCAAGTGGCACAGATGTCATGGGTTGGTGTCGCAGCACTTCCTGCACGCGCCTGACATCGATGCCAAGCAGCAAATCGCCCAGTGCGAAGGTGCAAAGCTGCAGAGTATCAGATGTTGACTGAATCATGAGTCGGCCATTCCTGCTGTCATCACAAATGATGATTCATCAAAATAGTTGTCGGCCAGGCGTGTGACCTTTTCGGGGTCGATGATGTCTGTCAACTGTCCGCCGACAATCACCGTTGATTCTGAGCCCCGGTGCCTTGGCTTGCCTGAAGCCGTCACAACCTCGCGGATAATATCAATTACGCCGCCGAAGATCAGTCCCACAGGCTGTTCGTCGCTGAAGACCACAACGTGAACCGACTGCTGAGGCAATTGGGCGGTAATTTCAGGCCCATCGGTCGTCTGGTCTTTACCCTTCATCTGAAACAGGGTGACAGGGTCGAAAACATGCAAAATCTTGCTGCGGTAATTGACAAGACCCACTCCGCCCTGAAATTCAATATCGTTGCGGTCCATCACCTCCAGCCTTCGCACTGATTCCAGCGGGATGGCCTGCCTCGACCCATTCAGCGCACGCATCAGCAGCAGGCTTTTTCTGGTCTCGCCCTGCCCCATTTCGGCAATTGCTTCAGCCATTCGCAGGTTGGCTCGATCCATTGAATCCATATTGGCCCCTGCCTGCTTCATCCGGTCGGCAAGCACACTTGTCACTCGTGCCAGGCCGAAAACATCAAGAATCAGGGCCACGCGGCCATCGCCCATGATGGTCGCACCGGCCAGCGGCTCAATGCCCCGAAGGGCCTTTGCCAGCGGCCTTACCACAATTTCCTGCGGGTCAACAATGCGATCAACCGCCAATCCGAACAGCGTTCGGTCTGCCTGCAGAATCACAATATTTAAATTGGATTCGTCAGAATTTTCAGAAAGCTGGCAGGCCGGCCCCTCTTCAGTGCCCAGAGCCCGGTTTAAATTGACAATTGGCAAAAGTCTTCCACGGTATCGATAAACATGCACGCCGTGCAGCTCTTCAATCAGCGAGGCCGCATTGGCCGCCTCAAGCCTGATGATTTCCACAAGATTCACCTGCGGAATGGCATATCTTTCGCCCCTGGCCACAATAATCAGGGCCTTTAAAATTGCCAGAGTCAGGGGGATTCGCATTTTCATCGTCGAACCATGACCCAGCGCACTGACAACATCCACCGAGCCGCCAATCGCCTCTATGGAACTTTTCACAACGTCCATGCCCACACCCCGGCCTGAGATCATCGTCAGGCTCTCGGCGGTTGAAAATCCGGCCCTGAAAATCAAATTCACGGCATCGCGGTCTGTCATCCGGGCCGACTGGTCCGCCCGTATCAGACCCCGCTCAATCGCCTTTTTCTTCACCCGTTCCGGGTCAATCCCCGCACCGTCATCAGCCAGCTCAATATTCACCTGGCCACCTTCATGCCAGGCTCGCATCAAAAGCACGCCCTCTTCCGGCTTGCCTGCTGCCCGGCGCTTTTCAGGGCTCTCCACGCCATGATCCACCGCATTGCGAACCATATGCGTGATGGGGTCCTTAATCGCCTCAAGCACCGTCTTGTCAAGCTCGGTCAGTTCGCCTTCCATCTCAACACGCACTTTTTTTCCGGTCATCTGGCAAAGGTCACGCACCACACGCGGCACGCTTGTCCAGACGTTCCGGATCGGCTGCATCCTTGTCTTCATCATCCCTTCCTGCAGGTCGGTCGTGATGGCATCAAGCCGCTGCGTGGCGTTATAAAGCGCCGGCGACTCCCGGTTCACCACGCTGCTGCACTGCAATATCTGATTTCGTGCCAGCACCAGCTCGCCGACAAGTGTCATCAGTCGGTCAAGCAGCCCCACATCAACCCGCACCGTTGATTCAGCCGGCCCTGACTGCCCTGCCGGCTTGGCCTTCACCGGCACATCGGGCTGCTGCTTTTCGGCGGCGGGCTGCTCAGTGGCCGGCACTTCCCCTGGTGGGTCGTGCAGTGCCGTTGCTTCAGGTTTCACCGCCGGGTCCGCCACTTTGCCCTCATCAGCCGGCTCTGTCGCCGCAGCCGGTTCGTCGGCATCAGGCTCGGCTGCAGTCTCAGTCAATGGCCTGGCAGCTGGCTCAGCAGTCATCACACCCGTGATGCCTTTTTCCAGCTTGTGAATTTTTGTCAGAAGTTCGTCATAAGAATTGTCGCCATCCTTACCCGTCGATCCGATCTGGCCCAACATTTCACGCGTGGCATCGGTCACCGCCAGCATCCCGGTAATAATCTCGGGCGTGACCAGCAATTGTTCGTCTCTCAGCTTGCTCAGCAGGCTTTCGCCCACATGGCTCACACCACTCAAATGCGCAAAACCCAGAAACTGGGCACAGCCCTTGATCGAATGAAAACTGCGAAAAATCCGCGCAAGCACCTCGCGACTGCTGCCCTCACGCTCAAGAGTCAGCAGATCCTGATCAATCTGCTCAATATATTCGGTGGTTTCGACCAGGAATTCCTGGACAAAATTGTCCATCGCAAGCTGTCTCC
>JBEITT010000127.1:0-12877 GCA_040374745.1 Planctomycetaceae bacterium
CACCCACGATTGTTGCAAGAAGAGTACGGCGGCTGCCTGCTGCAAAGACGGCAAGTGCTGCGACAACAAAGCATGCACGGCTGACTGCTGCAAATCAGGCAAGTGCACCCACGACTGCTGCAAGAAGAGTACGGCTGCTGCCTGCTGCAAAGACGGTAAGTGCTGCGACAACAAAGCATGCACGGCTGACTGCTGCAAATCAGGCAAGTGCACCCACGACTGTTGCAAGAAAGCGGCCTGAATAACTTTACCTGAGATCTGTCGACTGATTTACACCTTTATGATGTGATCAACCGGCAAATTCAAATACTGCAGTTGATAATGCAATGGGCACCAATTGAAATTCAGTTGGTGCCTTTTATCTCAATATAAATTTCGTAATACTTTACAATCACAGAGTTTTCATTAAACTTCTGAGGCGTAAAGTTTTTACCAGGTTTTTTGATGAGGGTCTTTGTTTCGTCACTTGGTAGATTTTATTTCATGGGATGTTTTTTAAAAAAATCCCACATCATGTCATTGGCTGATATGTTTCTTGTTGATTTACCCAGAGATTTAAGTCTTGCCTCCTGGCCCGGCCAGGTATGACCACCGCCCTTTATTTCCACCAGCACAACCTCAGAGTCGTTCTTCCCCTGTGAAAAAGTTTTGATGGTAACTGATGTTCCATCGCCTGCCTTGTCCTCGATTTCTGTCAAATCGGGTTTGTTTTTGCAACCATTGGCTTTTACCCATGACTGAATCGTATATTCGACCGAAAAAAAGTTGGTGCCTGATGGCCCCTTGCCTCTGCCACCACCAAAAGGTGCATTTTCGTCGGCCGTGCCATGAAAATGAATCACCGGCACCGGCCGTTTCGGATTTACCGTGTCTGTGCCCAGAGGGCCGCTGACTGGTGCAATTGCAGCAATCCGATCAGATAGCTCAGCTGCAATTCTGTATGCCATTATCGCACCATTGGACATTCCAGTGGCAAAAACACGTTTTTTATCGAGATTTAAGACCGTTTCAAGATCATCGAGTAGTTTTCCTGTGAAATCGACATCGTCTATGGTGTTTGTCATCGCATATCCGCAGCAATTCCCGCCATTAAATGTCAACATCCTCGCCAGTCTGCCCGTACCCTGAGGATAAACAACGATAAAATTTTCCTTGTCCGCTTTTTGATTCAGACCGCTGAAAATTTTCATGTTATCAGCATTGGCACCACCACCATGAAATGCAATGACGAGTGGCGTCAACTGATCGTGTCTGTAACCGGGCGGCACATGCACCTGGTAAGATCGTTTCAACTCACCCACCTTAATTGAACGGCCATGGTCACCCGGCCCCAGACCCTCTCCAGCCATGCCTGCCACGATTGTCATCACGCTGAGCCACAACATCATCCCGACCCTCTCTCTCATAAGGCCACTCTCTGGCCCTGATGACCCTAAAAGAAAAACTATTTCAAATTACCAGACCTTTATCTCACTTACTACGGATTCGTTCCAGTTCTAATATTTTATCTTCAAATGATCAGTCCAACACCGAATTTAACCCTGCCTATCGGTTCCTAACATGGCCCATGCCAAGTCTCGCACTTTTTCCTCAGGGTCGGTTTCAGCCAGTCGACGTATTTCTGATATTGCTGCTTCGTCACCCTGCTCAAGCAAAATCGCCATGGCATTTCGCAACAGGCCTGACCTCTTGGTTCGCTCCAGGGCTGTACCCTTAATCATCTGCCGAAATTCCTGAGGCTCCATCCGCAGCCATTCCAGCAAATCCACTTCCGCCCACTGAACCCGGCTACCTATCTCCAAATCCGTTCCTGATTTTGTCTTGCGATTCCAAGGGCAAACTTCCTGGCAAATATCACATCCAAAAACCCATCCATGCATGCTGTCGGGCGTTTCGTCCTGCCAAAGGCCTTTATGTTCGATCGTCCAATAGCTGATACACCGGCTGGCATCAAGCTGATAGGGCCCCGCAAAAGCATCGGTCGGGCATGCCTCAAGGCACCGGGTGCAGGTGCCGCAGTGGTTGGCCGTAAAGGGTTCATCAGGAGGCAGTTGCAGGTCAACCAGCAAGCTGCCCAGCAGGGTCATGCTGCCCACTTTCCGGCTGATCAGGCAAGTGTTTTTGCCCACCCACCCCAGACCTGCCAGGCGGGCATAGTCGCGTTCCATCAACGGGGCACTGTCGCTGACTGCACGACCCCGCACATCCGGCCGCTCGGTTCTGATCTTCTCCAGTAACCGTTCCAGCCTGTGCCAGAAAACACCATGATAATCAACACCACGGGCATAGGCCGCCACCCGCCCATGCCCTTTTTCAGGCGGACCCTGCCGGGCTAAATCTCCCTCAGGCCGATAGTTCAGCATGACGACGATCACCGTCGCAATAGGATCCAGAATTGATTCCGGGTGCCGTCTTGCCGCTTCCTGCCGCCGCATATAGGCCATGCCTGCCTCTCGCCCGGCGGCCAGCCAGCCCTGATAATGCCCATAACCCGGTGGCACCACGGCCGGAGCAAAGCCGGCGGCATCAAAACCCAGATCCATGGCCCATGCCCTGATTCGTTCCCTCAGGGCTTTCAATTCATCTGTCGTTTTTTTCGAAGGTGCATCGCCAGCATGATTTTCAATTGATACACCTCCTTCCGGCTGATGATTAAGGCGTCAGACTGTTTGCAGTGACCGCGTGCTTGATACTCCCAGATTTTCAAAGATCTGGCGGGTCGCGTCCGACTTGTTCAGCGTATAAAAATGAATGCCACGCACCTGATTATCAATCAGGTCGCGGCACTGCTCCGTTGCCCAGTGTGTGCCCACGCGGGCCGTGGCTGCGTCGTCCTCAGCCCGTGAAAGAGCTTTCAGCAGCCTTGCCGGAAATCGTGACCCCAGAGCCAGATCGGCCATGCGTGCCAGGCCTGAGCGTGTCAGAATCGGCATGATGCCGGCAATAATTGGTACATTAATCCCCGCCAGTTCGCACCGCTCGCGGAAGTCATAAAAGTCACGGTTGTCAAAAAAGAGCTGGGTGCAGATATAATCAGCACCGGCATCAATTTTACGTTTGAAATAATCCATCTCTTTGATACGGTTGGGCATTTCGGGGTGTCCTTCCGGGAAGCCGGCCACGCCAATGCCAAAACCCCGACCACCGCCGCGGGTTGACCGCTCCTTCAGAAAATGCACTAGTTGCTCGGCATATTGAAATGCATCGTTGGCACGGTTATATCCTGCTACATTCTTCGGCGTATCGCCCCGCAGGGCCAGAATATTCTCAATGCCTGAAGCCATGTATCTGTCAACAATCGCTTCCAGTTCATCCAGGGTATGACAGACGCTTGTAAGATGGCTGACCGCCGTCAGGTTTGTTTCCTTTTGAATTCGCACAATCAGGTCGTGCGTGCGTTCGCGGGTCGAGCCGCCGGCACCGTAGGTTACAGAAACATAGGCGGGGTGAAGTTC
Source organism: Planctomycetaceae bacterium (assembly GCA_040374745.1). Lineage (GTDB taxonomy): Bacteria > Planctomycetota > Planctomycetia > Isosphaerales > Isosphaeraceae > QWQI01. Next base: position 3,456 of record JBEITT010000127.1, read on the forward strand.
CTGCAGGCGGGCAATCGTCGCGAAAAGCTCTTCAGCCGCCGCTTCAGTCTTGGGCGGAAAAAATTCAAAACTGAAGCAGGGCCGCTGCTGACTGAGAATGTCGGAAATATGCATTGTCTTGAATTCGCCTGATTTACTAGCTTATCGCTACTGAATTGCCACGGGCGTCAATTATGTCTTTCAACCTATTTTCGCTTTTTCCCGCTTTTTGGCAATGATGCTGTTTTTTCTCCTGTCGCTTTTTTCGCTTTCGCAGGTTTTGCGGCAACAGCTTTTTTCGTTTTTCCACCGGCCGCTTCCACGCCAATTTTTGGGCATACCTTTTCCAGGCCGCACCTGCTGCATGCCGGCCGACCCGCTTTACACACGGCCCGGCCGTGATCAATCATTTGCAAAGAAATCAGCACACGCTGAGCCAGTGGCACCAGTTTCAGCAGTTCGCGTTCAATGGGCACGGCCCCCTGCTGTTTTGTCAGCCCCAGCCGCCGCGAAAGTCGCGTTACATGCGTGTCAACCACAATTCCTTCGGCTTTGCCGCAACCAACACCCAGCACCACATTGGCCGTTTTTCGCCCCACGCCTGCCAGTTTCGTGAGCTCGGCCATATCCTCGGGCACCTGGCCACCGTGCCGCTCAACTAACCCTTTGGCCATGGCGATCAGGTTTTTGGCTTTGGCCTTATAAAAACCCGTGGAATGGATCAGCTTCTCCAGCTCGGCCGGCTCTGCCCCAGCCAGTGAATCTGCCGTGGGATACGTATCAAACAGCTTTGGTGTGACCATATTCACGCGTTTATCAGTGCACTGGGCGGAAAGAATCGTGGCGACGGTTAATTCAAAAAGGTTGCGAAAATCAAGCGCACAGCGGGCATCAGGATAAAGCCTTGCCAAGCCGGAACAGGCATCATCGGCATGCTTTTGAGTGAGTCGAAAGGCTTTTGTGGTTTTCTTATCTGACATTGTTTTCGCCTGATTTCTAGGCCCGGGTAAAGCATCAGATGATAAATTACCGAATGTGACTCAATAAAACCAATTGAGCCACACCAATCTCCATACGATCGAACCGAAGATAAGTCAGCGATATTTTTTCTGCAACTCCCCTTGTCAACACCTTCCTCCGTCATAACATAAATTTATCTCAGTGGAGGGTATTGCCGGAATGTACCGGTATTACCCAAAAAACTCGATCGCTTTTCACTTAGAGCATCCATGCCCGAGTTCAATCTGGACGAATTCCGAGGAGTTACGCGGCTCTTTCCGCTGAAGGGGATGATCATGTTCCCTCATGCGGTCGTGCCGTTACACATCTTCGAACCACGCTATCGCCAGATGACCAGTGATGCACTTGCCAGTGATCGTCTGATTACGCTTATTCAACCCACCTCTGATCAAATCCCTACGCCCCGTGGCCCTCTTCTTGAAAGCATAGGCTGTATTGGGCGAATCATTCAGCACGAACGCCTTGATGATGGCCGATATAATCTTCTTCTGGCCGGCATCAAGCGTATTCGAATTATTTCAGAATTGAATAATCCCGGCAAACTTTATCGGGAAGCTGAAGCCGAATTGCTGCTCGAAAATAATATTGATGCCGTGACGCCCGAGTCCTTTCAGGAGATGGTTGGTCGATTTGCCGATATTCTCAACGAAGCTGAACCAAACCACCCCGGCGATACTGAAATCAGGCGAATTCTTAAAACCTCGCGCGACCCCGCCATGATCAGCGACCTTATCAGCCAGGCTATCACTCTGCCGCCATCAATCAAGCAGATGATCCTGTCTATGACAGATGTTAATTTTCGTGTTAATTATCTTCTTGAGATATTGCGGATGATGACCACGCCCAACATTCATCAGAAACTGAGTGAAGCCACTTTTCCACCCAAGTTCAGTGTGAACTGATATTTTGTTTTTTTGTCGGTTGAAGTTTATGATTTTTATGTTGTCGTGTATCTGCCTTTCATCAGAAGGTTGGGGAATGAAGCATGAATCGTGCTGGCTTATACCTTTTGATATTTCTGAATTTTTCAGTAAATCAGTATTGCCGTGCCCAGATACAAATATCAGTGACGCTTGACAGGGGGCGTGACATGGGTCAGTCCTTTGGGTCACTCTTCGAATTGACCAGCGAAGAAACAGGGTTGGTGATCGGGGCTGGTTTCCAAAATGGTTATAACACCTATATGCGTGCTGATCGGCACAGCGTTGACTTTTTCGTGCGGCCGCGCGACTCAAGACGAACTCTTGAAATGCAACAATTACCAAGGCCAACACCACTTTGTGGAACTTATCTGCAAAGCCGGGATGGTCAGTTGTTCTCAATGGAAGGCGGCGTGAACCGCTGGAAGCCGGGCGAGAATCGATGGGAGGCTGACCTGAAATTGCAGGGCGAGACCATACGGGTGGGCCATCGTTTGCTCAGCTTTGCTGATGGCATGGTGAGTGTTGACGGCACGGTGGTTCTTGATCGTCCGGAATCGGGTAGTTATCAGCGATTCTTCTACGCCAATGGCTATCTTTGTTTTTATCATGTCAATCGCGGTGAAGGTGGCTACAGACCTTATAAAGAAGACCGTGATGGGTTCAGTAAACTTTACGCTTGTCAGTGGCAGCCGGGTGAAGGTAAACCCGACCTTGCCAAAGCAGTAGTTTTAAGATTACCGGTTGTCGGCGAAACGACATTTGCCTGGGGGCAACTCGGTCGCCAGAATTTAACATGTTCAAATATTGGTGGGTTTTATGTGCTTGAAAATGGACGATGGAAGACGTTGAGACAACCTGATACAAGTGTAAGTTATCAGATTTATTCTACGCTTGAGTATTATGACAGGCTTCTGATGGGGCAGTATCCCACAGGCCGGATTTTCTCATATGACGGGAGCAGTATCACCGAAATTGAAAATTGGCCACCAGTGCCGCCAGGCGTATCAGGCTCGGCACGTGAAGCTCAGACAACGGCAATATATGGAGGGGAATTGTTTGTTGGGCTTTGGCCATGGGGTGAGTTGTGGCGATATGAGCGAGAGAGCCGGAAGTGGTTTCTTGACAGGCGAATGTTTGATCATCCTGCGATTTCTGATCAGATCATTCATCCTTACGATAAAGAAAGCCGGGGGGCCGAGGTGCCAAACCGATGGGGTCAGCGGGTAACGAGCCTGATTCCACTCGGGGCTGACCTTTTTGTTTCAAGTTCGGCGAAAGACCCCTGCGTGTGGGACGCAGGCAAATATCCTTTTCTGGCGTCAGGGCAGTGGAAATCGTATGGTGCGGTTTATCGTTTGTCTATGCCTGGTCATTTAAGCAGCAACGTGCGATGGACAGATGGTCCGACGAAACTGGATTTTTATCTGAGCCGGGATCGAATGAGAATTATTCAGGACGGCGAAGAAATTGGTAATGTGGCGTTGAGCAGAGAATTGGCCGAACGAGTGGCAAAAATGAAAAAACCAGCCCAGGTTAGCTGGGGGCAGGGCATTTTTGGCCAGTTTGGAGGTAGGCAGATTAATGGCGAAATCAGAGAGTGAAACAGATTGTCAGTGCCTCAGAGAGAGTTATGAAATCAGGCTGACCAGGTGGTCTATCATCTGGTTTTTCACTTGATATTAAAGCAAATGCTTATCTTTTGGCATTGATGAAACTGAAGCCAAGATTGAGTGTTCTGAGATGGTGATAAATTCAATGCGTGATTTCTGCTGGAATTTTAATAAGGAAGCAAAATGAGTAACACGATGCCCTGTTTTTGATTTCGATGTATTAAAGATTTTCATCGGCACTGTCTGATCTATACAGAAACACCTTTTTCAGTTCTAAGATACTAAACAGCTTGATTTTACCAGGTGTTTCATGTTGCCCAGCCGAGCAATTGGTGCAAAGCTGACAAGAGAGTGAACCATAAGGAGAACCGGTTCAGGATCAATTTGTGGGTCCAGATCTGCCCAGGGAAAAAAACTTTTCTGCACCATTGACAGGTGGAGTCTGTACAGTCAACCTAAGAATCAGCCTGTAACCATGCCAAAAGTCTGACAGAATCTAAAGCGATTTTCGACACGGAACCTGTCGATTCGAATGGGTTTTGTCTGAACAAATGTTCAGGTGAGAAAGTGCTTTCCATGCCTTTGGAAATGGCTGCGGTTTCTGTCAAATGAGATTTCCTGGTTTGATTGGTGGAGGTTGACCGTGTTCACGATTGCTCGATACCGGCTTTTGCCGGTGATTGTCATGACAGTGACAACAATAGCGGTTTTTTCGGGGTCAGGCTGCGGTGGTGGAGATCAGGGCACGTCGATCAAGGTTGACGAGAAGCAGGAGAAAGCCCTGACTGATTCAATGCGGGGTTATTTTGACAAGGAATCGAAGAAAGAGACAAAGAAAGAAACCAAATCCGAGACGGCCAAGGAATCAGCCAAAAAATAGAGATGCGGAAGCATTGGCCAGTGATTGATACTGAGTTATTTCGATGCATTCTGCCAACTGAGAGGAAACGATGATGCAGACGAGACGTCGCGGGTTTACGTTGATCGAATTACTGGTGGTGATTGCAATTATCGCAGTTCTGATTTCACTGCTTTTACCGGCGGTGCAGTCGGCCCGGGAAGCGGCCCGCCGGGCCCAGTGCGTGAACAACCTGAAACAGATCGGGCTGGCGATGCACAATTATCATTCATCGAATGGGTCTTTTCCCATGGCGGTGACCACAGCATTTTCTGATGTAGGCGTTTCAACAAACTGGGGCACTTTCGGGGCCCTTGCACTGATGTTGCCGTATCTGGAGCAGGGTCCGCTCTATACGTCTATCAACTTCAACTGGAATCTATGGCAGGGGCGGGGAAACATCGTAAACCTCACCGCCTGGCAATCGCGGGTCAATGCGTTTGAGTGCCCATCTGACGGTATGGTAGGACAGCAGAATACAAACAATTACTTTGGCTCAGTTGGGACAACGGTCGGATTTCGAAATCATGCTGAATCGACCGGGATATTTTCGCTTTCCCGCACGCACGGGATTGAGAGTATCAGCGATGGTACATCAAACACCATAGCCTATGCCGAGGCCCTTGTTTCAAGCACGGCAGGTGCCGCGACGCAGCAGCGATGGCGTGATGGAGCAGCCCCGGCAGGGGCCAGCCCGAGTGCTGCCTATACCCTGCGCAATGGCCCTGACAATCTGGCGGCAATGCAGCGCGACTGGCAGGCCTGCAACGGCTATTTTCGCACTGAAGTGAATCGTGGTCAGCGTGGTTATCGCTGGGGCCTGAGCAATCTGGGTGAATCGCTATTCCAGACACTCATTCCGCCGAACTCCACGGATTATCCATGGAACTCATGCCGACTTGATTGCCCGGGCTGCGGCGTGCTGCACAGCGGCTACTATAATGCCACCAGCAATCACCCTGGCGGGGTGAATGTTGCACTGGCTGATGGCAGCGTGCGGTTTATCAAGAGTTCAATTTCCATGCCGATCTGGTGGTCGCTGGGCACCAAGGGTGGTGGAGAAGTGCTTTCCAGCGATTCTTATTGATCGAACAGCCAGCATATGCCGGCAGTTCCCGGAACTGCGGTCTTTTAGAATCAGCGGGGGCGTTTAACTTGCAGAATGGCTGCAGACGCCCCTTGTTTTCAACCATGATTCAAAGGGCTTTCGAGACACTGAAGGCAAAAAATGAAATCAAGAATCATGAAATTGCTTTTCTGGTCTTTTGATCTTGTCCTGAGCATGCTGATAGGTCTCTTCGGCCGGTATGGCAAACTTGTCTGATTCTTGTCGAACTGGAATAAATCAGGAGTAGCGGATTGATGTCATTAAGTGAAACCGGCTGCGGTGAAGCCGGGGCCGCAACCTGCAGCGACCCTGTGGCGGGTGAGTCTCCAGATTCACTGAAAGTTGGTGTTGCTTTCTCGGCCCGGCGATGCCTGAGTCTGGCATTGTTGGCCGGTTTAATTGCTGCGATCGCATCGTGGGTGGGTGGCGAATCAATTTACCGTCGATTTATTCCGCCATTGATTGCCACCGGCGGCTTTCCGACGATTGAAGAGACTGAGGCTGCTGAGCGGGCGAGACGTAATGGTGTGGCAACCGAAGCGGCTTTGACAATTGCCATGCAGGGGGCTGCACTTGGATTGACGCTGAGCCTGGCAGGCGCCATGCTTGCGGGCAGAGCATTGTCGGGAATGAGAACTGGCCTGGCGGGCATGGTTATTGGTGGCTTGGCGCCCGGGTTGGCAGCCTGGGGGCTGATGCCAGTTTTTTTGAGATATTATAATCCTGATAAGGACATGTTGTTGCTTGCCATGGCCATTCATGGATGTGTTGCCATGGTGACAGGTGCTGCGGCGGGCCTTGCTTTTGGCCTTGGCCTGAGTGGTGGTGGCGGGGGCAGACGAGCCAGATTTGTAAGCTCTTCTCTGCAGGGTGGACTCCTCGGTGCCGGTGTGGCCATGCTGATTTTTCAGATAGCAGGAATGGTTGTTTTTCCGCTCAGCCAGACGACTTTACCCATCTCCATAACACAGGCTTCCAGGCTGACCAGTCATCTGCTTGTTGCCTTGTTTGCCGCTGCGGGGGCTGCACGGGGTGCCATTGAAATACAACGGAATAAGACCTGATTTATTATTCGTGCCAGAGAGTAAAAGTATCAGCTTCGTTTTGAATTTTATGTTAAGTTGCGAATGTTTATCAGTGTTTTTATTTTGTCCGATAACGGTCACAAATGTTTCAGGGTGGCTGAATTTGCAAGTGTAATATCATCTGTTTAAATTCTATAAAATTAACTAGCCCAAGGTAACTGACCATTAATGCAATTATTAGAGATGCTGACTGACTTCTTTTGCCTTGCTGTAACAGAATGTAATTAACGTTCCAGCCATGGTCGAATATCAACGGTGAACATTCCGGCGGCCCGGGCGGCCTGAAGACCTGCATCGGCGTCTTCAAAGGCAACGCACTCGCCGGGGTCGATGTTGATGCGTTCTGCTGCCTTGAGAAAGACATCGGGGGCGGGCTTGGGCCGGCCGACATGCTGCGAGCTGATCACGGCGTCAAAGAGGTCGTAGACACCGATGGCTCGCAGCGAGATTTCTGCCGATTCAAGGGTGCTACCGGTTGCCACGGCCATGGGCAGGCGGCGATGGAAGTGGCGGGCGATTTCAACAACAGCTTTCACGGGCCGCAGGGCACTTGGTGGAAGGCTGTGGAAATAGGCGTCGCGTTCGTTGGCGATGGCCCTGGCATCGACCGTCAGGCCTTTTTCAGCAGCCAGGCGGCGGATGACTTCGTCAACCGGGGCACCCGCCCACTGGTAAAAGAGTGTTTCAGGCAGGTGCAGATTGTGCCTTGGCAGGACGGCAAGAAAGGCCTGATAATGCAGGGGCATGGAATCGATGAGTGTGCCGTCGCAATCAAAGATGAGTCCCCGGTACCCTTCAGGCAAAGTCCATTGCAAAGCCGTCGCTCCTGCTTTAGATTCGAGAGTCGTGATTGCCCGTCGGCTTGCAGAGCTGGTTAGCGCAATCAAGCAGGCCAGATTAATATACGTTATTGGCGAGTTTTGACAAAATACGAATGCATGAGATGTTCCTGATTGAAACGAAGTCCCTTAAATATCAGGCTGAAGTGGGTAAAGGATCTGACATTCTGCATGATTCAGACCGATTGCAGTTGGCAGAATTTATTTTTTGAATTGCATTTTCAGTGGTCCTGATTCGCTGGTTTCAGTCGAAAGTGGCAACCTTTTTCAGTTGTTGGGTTGTTTTTCGTCGATAAAAGCTGTGTGAAGGTGAACAGCACTTTTATTGGCCTTGGCCAAGAGCTTGCGAATGTGTTCTTTGTCGCCTTCTTCGACTTCGTGTTCAACAAGTTCAAGATAATGCTGAAAGACTCGGGCGCGGGCTCTGTGGTAATCGCTGAGTGAGCCATTTCGAAGATAAACGCCCACCTGCAGGCGTCTGAGCCAATCTTCACAGATTGGTATCCAGCGGGCAACCTGATTATGGTTTCCGGATAAGGCACCACTGAAGGCTTCAACCCGGGCGATCTTCAGCTCCTCCAGACACTCTTTTTCGTCCGGGTAGTAGGCAAAACAGCCGACAATGCTTATGGCCACAATGCAAAGCAGGGCCACCAGTCCAAGAACGGGCCCTGGCACATTAAAATTCAGCCGACTTTTTGCTCCCATGGCGTTCGGGCGGCCCAGCCAGGCTTCCAGTCGCTGGTTGCGATCAAAGATATTCAGTGCGGCTCCTGCGAGAAACAGCAGACCAACAATCTGCAGAGAGACACGCTCGTAAGGCTGCGTGTCCTGCTTCAGCTTGCGCCAGACGCTTGCCGGCAAATCGCCGGCACCGCGGTCAAAGGGCTGGCAGTAAATGTCGAAGGCATGTGTATGGTTGGCTGGTTCGGCGTCTTTGGGGTAAAGCGGTCTTTCGATGGCATAGGAGAGAATCAGCACCACAGCGAGCAGCAGCGATACCCAGACACCGGTTGATTTCAGGCCATAGCTGCGGCTCATCCACCAGATCAGGCCGAGGTTCATGCCGGCCCCGAATGTCAGGAGAATAAACGCTGCACCGATAGAATTACCATGTTGGAACATTGAGCCCAGCTGCCCCATGGCCGTCATGGGCGAGGCATAGGCGGGCAGGGCCACGGCCGTCATGATGAGCGGAGCATAGATATTATCATGGCCCATATCACTTTGCAGGCTGCCGATGGGCAGCATAGTGGAAAGCAGGCCAACACCCAAAAGGCCTGCCAGCATGTAGCCCAGTGAGCCTCCACCCATTTCGCGGGCGCAATGCACAAGCACAGCCACTATGCGTGAAGCACCGGCCGGGATTTCAGGCTCGTCAGCAGTGGTTTCGGGCTGGCCGCCACAAAGCCTGTCCCACACAAGCCCGGCAACGGTGATGACGATCAGCGAGAGAATCGAGAAAATAAAAATGGTGGCGGGTTTTGATAATGTCAGGCCATAGAGCAGAGAGAGCGGGTTAAACAAAGGTGCTGAAAGGGCAAACGCAAGTATGGTGCCGCCGGAGATGGCCGACTTTTTCATTTGACGAATGACAGGAACAACGCCAAGCGAACAGACAGGCAATAGCATGCCGATGAGCCATGCCACAAATAGAGACCGCGAGGAACCGCCGCCATAAAGCCTGCGGGTTTTATCGTGACCCAGCAATCGCCTGAGTATGCCAGCCACGAAAAGGCCAGTGAGAACAAAGGGCGAGGCCGTGACGGTGGCCTGACAGATACGCAGCACTGCACCCCAGAAAATACTTTCCATAATAGCACCTCAGGCGTCTGGTCTTTGTAAAATTCAATGATTATTGTGGTTTGGGTGATTGATTGTTCTGACTCTGGGACGTTTTTTTCTCGGGCGGCACCATGGCAGCCAGTTCATCAAGTTGTGCCATAACAGAATTCTGGCC
>JBEITT010000123.1:0-13695 GCA_040374745.1 Planctomycetaceae bacterium
TCAGGATTTCCAAAACCACTCAGGTTGAACGCTTTATTAATAATCTGCACAGCCAGGTGCAGTCGTTCAGCGAAGACCTGATGATCATTGAAGCGACCCGTGACTTCCGCTCGGCAGTCGAGAAATTGAAGGAAAAAAAAATCTCGGCGGAAGATAATGCCAGGCTCGTTGAATTTTATGAGAAGCAATTTCTGCCGGAACTGATCAAGCATGTTGATGCGCAGCCAGTGCTGAAATCTGTACTGCCTGATAACGATCTGGCGAAATATCTGCAATTACATTATATCGTCGATAACCCAAATAAACTGATTGAGAAACACAAGCTCCTGATGGCCCGGGACGGCAGCGATTATTCGCGAGTTCACCAGAAATATCATGAAGTGATCAATAATTTTCGCATTCTCTTCGGTCTGGAAGATGTCATGCTTCTTGACGCCGAAACCAGTCAGGTCATTTATTCGGCAGGCAAGCAGATTGACCTTGGCACAGATTTCGACAGCGGGCCACTTTCCCGAACGGCACTTGCCGAACGTATCAGACAACTGCAGCGGGAACGGGATAAGGATTCTGTGCTGATTGTTGATTATGAGCCTTACCGGCCGTCGTATGGGCTGCCGACTTCATTTGCCCTGAGCCCGATATTTGACGGGAATACGATGATCGGCATCCTGGTCGTACAGTTCCCGATTGAAAAGCTCAACAATATTATTTCAGGCAATAATAACTGGGCAAATCAGGGCGTGGGCAAAACAGGCGAAATAGTGCTGGCGGCTGAAGATGGCTACATGCGAAACGAGAGCCGCTATTTCACCGAAGATCGGAAAAATTATATTAAAATGCTGAACCGTGCCGGCATTGCGCGGGAAGAAATTGCCAAGACAGATCGGCTTGACACAACAATATTAACGGTCCGGCTCAAGTCAGATGCTTTCAGGCGAGTTCTGGGAGGCCAGCATGGAACTGATATTCTGGTTGACTATCTCGGCCAGGAAGTGCTGGCCAGTTATGGTCCACTCGATGTAAAAGGATTGCGTTGGGGCATTCTTGCCAAAATTCCGACCGAAGAGACATTTGAGCCGATTCGCCAGTTTACGCACGACCTTCTCACGACACTTGTCGCCATTGGCCTGCTTGCATCAATGCTGGCCACACTCATGGGCCATCTGCTGTCCAAGCCGGTTCGCAAGCTGATCCGCGCTTCTTCCGAACTGGCAGGCGGGAAACTTGAAACCCGCGTGAAAATAGACACCAACGACGAATTTGAAGACCTTGGCGAAACGTTTAACAAGATGGCCGCCGAGCTGGAAATGCGAAAGCAGAAACTCGACGAGAAAATCGGAGAGAACGAGCGTCTGCTGGAAAGCATGCTGCCGCCGGCCGTTGCGGCCAGACTTAGGTCGGCCCCCGGCGAACAGCAAAGCGACACCCATGCTGATGTGACCATCATTTATGCCGAGGTGCGAGGCTTCGACACTTTTTCAGAATCGCTTGAGCCAACCCGGGCCCTGAATCTTCTGAACCGGCTGATTGTCTCGTTCGACGAAGCGGCCGAACGGCAGGGTGTCGAGAAGCTGAAATCTATCGGTGCAAGCTATCTGGCCGTCTGTGGGCTGAGCATTCAGCGATTTGATCATTCGCAGAGGGCTGTCGCCTTCGCCCTGAATGCCGAGCAGATTGTCGCCGCATTCAATCGCGACAACGGTTCGCAACTAGTGGTAAATATCGGCATTCACCGGGGTCCGGTCACTGGCGGGATTATCGGCCGCAGCAAGTTCATATACGACCTCTGGGGCCGAACGGTTGATTACGCCCGCTGGCTTGTACTGTCTGATTCGACAGGCGTCATTCACATTTCCCGCGAAGTTTATGATCGTGTCGCCGGCCTTTATACCTGTAGCCTCATCAGCGAAACCGCTGAGGGCAAGCCCGAAGTCTATCTGATCACCGGGCAGGCGGCTGTCGCTGGCACACCCGAAACCAAGTCGCTTACAGGCCGGAAAGGCTGATTGAAGCCCTTTTCATAAGAGGTTCAGCATCATGCTTATCTCCGATTCTGAAATGCCCAGGCTCTACTGGACACTCGGGCTGATCGCCATTGTCCCACTGCTGTCAGTGGCTCTGCTCGAGCTTGAACAGAAGCTGTTGCGTCGCCATTCACCGTTCAGGGCCGTCTTTCGCTGGATTCGAACGCTTTTTATTCCGCTGTTTGCCACATGGCTGGCCATCATCAAAATTGCCGGCTATGAACTGACCGCTGACTTGCCCAAGATTATCGCCACCCTGGCCGATATTGCAGGCATTGTTGTCGGGCTGTCGTTCATTAATGCCATTCTCTTTTCCAATGTTGCCGAAGATTCGTGGCAGGCACGCACGCCCCGGCTGCTGGTTGATATTGTGCGGCTTTTTCTGGTGCTTATAGGTGTCGCCATCGTTCTGGCACTTGTCTGGGGTGTTGATCTGGGCCAGGTGGCTGCCGCCCTTGGCATCGGCTCCATCGTTATCGGTCTGGCCATCGCCGAGCCGCTGGGCAATGTATTTGCCGGTTTGATGCTGCTGATTGAACGCCCGATTGCCGTGGGCGACTGGATCAAGATCGGCGACAACATTGGTCAGGTCATCGAAATTAACTGGCGGGCAGTGCACTTGCGTACTTTTGTCAGGAATCTGGTGGTTGTGCCCAACTCCACTCTTGCCAAAGACTCGTTTGCCAACTACAGTCGACCGACCCGCCTGCACTCTGAAGTCATCACACTGGGCTTTTCCTACGACGATCCGCCCAACAAGGTTCGCCTGATACTGCTCGATCTGCTTGAATCCACACCCGGCATTATGGCCGACCCGCCCCCGGCGGTCAGGGTAGCCAACTATGCTGATTTTGCCGTTGAATACAAGGTCGTCTTCTTCGTGGAAGACTTTTCCAGACTCGGACCCATTCGCGACAGCTTCATGACACGTGTCTGGTATGCCGCCAGAAGGGAAGGTATCACCATCCCATTCCCCACTGCCACCGAAATTGGCTATGAACCCAAGGATATTGAAGAAAAGTCGCGCCCACCCATTGAATCGACAATCGACTCATTACCCCTGTTTCGCTGCCTGAACGACGACCATCTTGCTTCTGTCAAGCGTAATACCACATGGCGTGATTTCGCCCGGGGCGAAGCCATTGCCGACTCGGGCGCACGCCTGCCAGGCCTTTTTGTGCTTGCCAGGGGAAGGGTAACAATCTCGCAGAAAGACGAGTCAGGCAACGATTCAGTCTGTTTTGAAGTCAACCCGGGCGACATCTTCGGCGAATCAATTGCCAATGGCGGCATGATCAGCGAATATACTGCCACCGCCAGCGAAGATTCCCAATGCCTGGTGATTGACCCCGACCAATTCCGCAAACTGCTTTTCGATTCGCCCCGTTTCTCTCGTGAAATAGCCCGAATCAGTGAAATGCGCAGCCACTCGCAGCACACGCACCTACGACATAAGTCAACCAACAGGTCTATTTCCAAGGCCTGATCCACATACCTCTCTGAAAGCCAAATACTATGCAGGGCAATGCCATCAGCTGGTTTGAAATCTATGTGCAGAACATGGAACGGGCCAGGTCGTTTTACGAGATTGTCTTCGAAACACGCCTGCAGAAACTCTCTGATGGCGAGCCTGAACTCTGGGCCTTTCCCGGCGACATAAACTCCTACGGCTGTAACGGTGCCCTGGCCTTCATGCAGGGCGTCCCCTCGGGCGGTAACTCGATCATGGTTTACTTTGTCTGCGACGACTGTGCCGTGCAGGCCGCCAGAGCCGCCAACGCCGGCGGTTCCATCGTCCGCGAGAAAATGTCTATTGGCCCTCATGGTTTTATTGCACTTGTCAGAGACACTGAAGGCACTGTCATTGGCCTGCATTCCACAAAGTGAATAAACCTTAAACATCAGTCTGACTCCGGGCCACATGCCATTCTCTTTCATCAGTAAGAGTCGGCCGAAATCACTTCGCCGCCATGGCGCGTGCTCAGGGCTCGCCAGCTCGTCAGGCTGATTGAATCTTTGATAAACTGTACGTGCCCGTCGCAAAACAGCGTATTCACGCCGCCAGGGTGATTGCTTCGGGCCGTCTTGATGGCCGGGTTATGTGGCGGGCTTGACTGCCAGCAGTCAAAACTGCGGGAATTTGGCGTAAGATAGTGGTTATAAAGCGATGTCCTGTAATCGCCGTCCCACCAGGCATAGCCTTTATCAAGCCGCCAGCCTGTGGGGCTGGCACATCCGGCATCTGTCAGCGGCGAAGTTGATATTGCTGCCCCCCGACGAATATCCTGTGGCCTGCTGGTGCCGCCCGTCACGGTTGATGCACCGCCGGATGCCGGGCCTATCAATTGCTCAGAGCCTGCCACCGTGTTGCTCGATCCATCAGTGATTGTTGAAACAGACTGTGCCCCGCCCAGCACAAATGCACCGCTGGCCGGAACTGTGGCGCCGGCATCGCCCGGAACCACACTGCCCGGTGAACCATCGCCCGTGCAGAACTGATAGTTGGAAGGCCCGGAAGTGACACCGCCCGGCAAGGTGGATGGCGGTGCCTGGCCATCACTTGGACAAAGGAAAAAACTGACTTTTGCCGCCATGACAGTTGTATTGGCCCCAAAGGGGGCCCACGGATTTGCGCCGTAAATGGCTGTTGGGCCAGCCGAAATGGGCCAGTTCATGTTCAGCGCATTATAGACATTAGATTGCTCAAGATAGGGCGAAAGCTGTGCCAGAACCGACCAGCGATAGTGAAGCACCGGAATGCCTGGTGCCGCCTGGCCCGACTGAGGATACAGGAACCCGACCGGAAAGCTGTTATTGGTGGAATGATAATTGTGCAGCGAAATGCCCAGTTGCTTCAGATTATTGGTGCACTGGGCACGCCTGGCCGCCTCGCGGGCTGATTGAACAGCAGGCAGCAGCAGCGATATGAGAACAGCGATGATTGCAATGACCACCAGCAGTTCGATAAGTGTAAATGCTTTTCGAGCAAGATTCATATGTATATCCGTTGAATATTTCTGACAATATTTTCATAGCCTGTCTGATCACCTCCCTTGAACGCACTAAGGCGATTAGAGGCGAGTGGCGGATCAAACATCCTGATAAACGATGAATTTAAATCCATCTCGCGTTGACCAATTTAATGACAGGCATTTATTGAGATTTCAGATCATATTGAAAATTCCAATATGAAGCCGAATCGACCTGATTAAACTTGCACAGGCGAGAATGAGAACTAATTAAAGACGGGGCGGCCTTTCGATGCCACCGAAATTGATATTCATGCAGTGAACATCTGTTAATTCAACCAATTCAGACGTTAGAAGGGTGATAATGAATTTGAAACTGCTTATGAAGTCAGGCTTTGAAGAAAACGGCCGATTCTGCGGGCTTTGGGGCGATGCCGGCGATTCATCACAGGGCGATGACCACTGGCAAAGTTGATTTGCCGCATTATTTTCATCAGCGTCGGGCAATGCATCCGGATTTGATTTCTTCAGGTCGTTGCTTCTTCGTTCGCAGCAGCATCTATCGCGTTTACATTTCATGCCGCAGCCGCAAACCTGTGCATGCGATTCAGATTCAATTCCAATACCAGCAAATGCAGATTGCGAGCAAACAACAAAGAAAATTGCAAGAATGACCGGAACCTTTGTCCGACAATGAAAAACCAGTGTCTCAAGCATATTGCAGCCACCCATAATAACATTAATATCCATGAAACCAGTGCCCGGTCAACCGCCTTTTCCAAAAATCTGGTTAATTTTTTTCCGGCAGCTCCTGCATTCGAAGCATCTCCGACACAACCGGCAGTGTTCATGCATTGTTGGTAGAGCTCATTTTGTCAACAGATCGGCTTTGCTCCATACTGAACTGCAACTGCCGGCAATTGCCATATGCAAGGCCATCTTATTATATTAAGAGCAGAAGACTGACGCCCCGGTTCCGACACGCGAGCACGATGGATCATGACCACTACCTATCAACCGACCAAATTTCCCCGCAAGTGGCTTGAAGCCTCAGCCAGCCTTGAAACATGGGCCGACATCGAACCCTGGTATAAAAAGCTGCAAGAATGGCCCATTGATTCGGCCGATGACCTGCAGGCGTGGATGCACGCCAAAGACGAGCTTGATGCAGCCGTGGGGCAGGTGGGTAACAAGCGTTATGTGGCCATGACACTGAAGACCGACGACCCCGCCTGTGAATCTGCCTATCTTGCCTTCGTGCGGGAGATTGAACCAAACCTGAAGCCGATTGCCCAGACTCTTCGAAATAAATATCTGGATTCAGCCTTCCGCAAAAGCCTGCCGGATGGCGGTTTTCAGCTGATGGACAGGGCGTTGGAGAATCGGCGGTCACTTTATCGCGAGGCCAATATTCCCCGCGAAACGCAGGTAAGTGAACTGACTCAGCAATATCAGAAACTTGTCGGATCATTGACTGTTTCCTGGCGAGGTCAGGAGCGAACACCAGCCCAGATGGCCCCACTGCAGGAAGAGACGGACCGTGCAGCGCGTGTGGAAGCGTGGCTGGTGGTGGCTCTTCGGCGATTGCAGGAGAAATCCCGGTTTGACGACCTTTTCGACAGTCTGCACCGACTGCGGGTTGAGATTGGTCGCGAGGCCGGCTTTGCGTCGTTCACCGACTATTCTTACCGCACCCGCGAGCGGTTTGATTATGGTGTGCCCGAGGCCGAAGCCTTTCAGAATGCAGTGGCCGATTGCGTGGTGCCTCTGGCCCGTGAGATTCAGGCCCGACGCAGAAAGCAGATGGGGCTTGAACAACTGCGGCCGTGGGATCTGGCGGTGGATCCGCTTTCGAGGCCGCCACTGCGGCCATTTACGGAAGAGTCGAAATTGATTTCCGGTGTGGGAGATATACTTGGCCAGGTTGACAAAGACCTGGCTGGCCAGTTTGACTACATGCGTCAGACAGGCCTGCTTGACCTGACTAACCGCAAGGGCAAGGCGCCCGGCGGGTATCAGACGACATTTGAAGAAGACAGGCTGCCTTTTATCTTTATGAATGCCGTGGGGCTTGATGGCGACCTTCGCACGCTGCTGCACGAAGCAGGCCATGCTTTTCATGCCCTTGCCTGTCGCTCGGTCGAGCCGGCCGCCTATCGAGAAAGCCCCATGGAATTCTGCGAAGTGGCATCGATGAGCATGGAACTGCTGGGGGCACGCCAGCTTGATTCGTTTTACAGCCCGGCTGATGCTGATCGCAGCTATCGGCAACTGTTGGAAGGTATTGTGCTGATTCTGCCCTGGATCGCTCAGGTAGATGCCTTTCAGCACGCAATCTACCGCCATGCCGACCCATGCCGCAACCAGCGAAGGACCGACTGGCAGGCAATGACTGCCCGCTTCGGCGGCGATGTGGACTGGTCGGGTCTGGAAGAGATTCGCGACCATGTGTGGCACCGGCAGCTGCATATCTTCCTTTACCCTTTCTATTACATTGAATATGGCATTGCCCAGCTGGGTGCCCTGCAGGTGTGGAAGAGCTTTCGGCATGACCCTTCCAGGGCCGTGGCAGCTTATAAACATGCTCTTTCCCTGGGTGGCAGCCGCACGCTGCCAGAGCTTTTTGCCGCAGCAGGGGCCAGGTTTGACTTCTCAGCCGAAACCATACGTCCGCTTATGGATCTGATAGGCGAAGAGCTTGGCAAGATTCCTGAATAACCTTTCCTGATTTGTATTGCCGGATGTGATCAGCTTCCGGCAATGGCCACTGGCCCGCGCAGCCTTGCGATAAAGGCACCCGTGGGCACCGGATTGGCTCCTGACGGAGCATTGAAAGTTCTGACAACAGGCTGGCGGCAGTTACGGCCTGCCACGGCGATAAGGCTGCCGGTTGTGGTGTTGACCGAGCCGAGTGTAAAGCCTGATCGGAATTGCCGCTGTGCAAAGGGCCTGATCATTGCAAGTTTTACAGCCTTGGTATTTTCAGTGTGGCCATGAACTGCATGCGGGGCATTCATGGAAGTGTGCAGTGACGAAGGCATCTGCCAGACACTGACTTCAGATGCACGGCGAGCCGGTGCAGTGATGATGCGGGCGAATCCACCCATATTGCCGGCATAATAAGTTGTGGCAATTGTCAGACCGCGTCTGTCGTTCATGGCACCAGCCATGAAGCTCGACATGAGTTCAGGCTGGCCCAGAAAGGTATGAGGCCTGGCAGGCTGGTTGTTCGGCGTAAACAGATTCCAGCCCCACATCTTCACTTCGGGGCTCAGGCCCACAGCTGCAGCGGTAATGATACTGACCCGGCCCGAGCCATCAACATCAGCGGCAGCCAGATTGACACCGCCACTGAATCGCGGGCCAAAGGGCGTAAACTCTGACAGTAGTTTGAGAGTCGCACCACTGAACACCCTGACTCTTGAGCGACCTCCCGGCCCTTCAGAAACCATAATATCGCTGCGATTATCGCCATTAACATCGCCTGTGGCAAGTGCCAGCCGGCGTTTGTAGTTGTTTCCGAATGGTTTGAAATCATAAATGTTTTTTTCAAAGTTCGAAGCACCATCAAGCACAACCACCCTTCCACCAAGGGCTGCGGCAAAAAGGGCGTCGGGCGTGCCGTCAAAATTCACATCACCCATGGCGGCCACCATACCTTTGTTGTAGGATGTGCCAAATGGGGCCACGGATGCAACCGGGTCTGTATTGAGTGAAACGCTGTCGGCCGGCCCAAGCGGAAAGAACCGGGCCATGCCGCCCCGATCAGCATCAGCTGATACCAGGAGGGGCTTTGCTGGTATGACATTAATCAGAGACATCATGCCATTATCTTCGTGATATAAAATGTGGCAATGAAATACCGACTGACCCAGTGTTGGTTGAAACCTGATGCGTAAAACACTGGTTGCAAAGGGGTCGGCATACCAGACATCCTGGTCATAGGTGTGTGGTGGCTTGGCCCAGCCAGGCCCTTCCTGGCTTTGAAAATGCATCATGTGAATGTGAATCGGGTGCGGAACAGGGTCTTTATTTAGAATTTCCCACTGCTCGACTTCACCGGCCCTGGCCTGAAAAACCGGCCCATTCGGGAAAACATGGCCATTTATCGTGAACTGCGGTTTGCCATCAACCACGATCGTTTCAAAGACAACCGTACGAGTTACATCAACAGAGACCTTTGAGAGATCTTCATACTGCATGGTCGAGCTGGTAAGTGTCATGTTTTCCCATATCGCCGGCACACCACCCGAGCCAAATCCACGAATCTTCATCAATGGCTGTGTGAATGGATTTTGAATATCTGTTGGCTGAATGGCGCTGGCCACCACCAGCTCTTCCTGACCGGCAGCCGGTGCGGATATGACTTCGCTGACCCTCTTGCCAGAGGCCAGCGCAATGCGGCTCTTTTCGACTGTTTTCGGGAATGCAGAACCATCCTGCGCGACATAAAAAGTGGCCATATTTGTGTTTGATGGAGATGAAGCATATGGCTCATGTGTAAAAGGATGATCAAAATCCCATTCAGCCGGGTTATTTGAAACTGGTTGAAATGTACGAATCAGGTCGCGCACATCAAGCTGCAGCCCCACCCATAATTCAAAGGGGTTTTGCATCTGTAATTCAGGCATGTAACGATTATTTACCGTCATCTGAAAATTACCGCTATGAACATCCTGCAGCGTTGTCAGGCTTGTCCGGCCAGTGGCTGCGTCAACTGAATAGGAAGTTGAGCGGATCATCATCATGCGCAGCGGCAGATTCTCGACCTGATCAATATTATTTCTCGCACTGCCGATGACCAGAAAACCGGCCAGGCCGCGATAAACCTGATCCAACACAAATTCATGTCTGTGCGGGTGATACCAGGCCACGCCAGGCTCTTCATTTGCCGGTATCTGATATTCGTAAGTGTTCGACATGCCTGGCGGAATGGAAATAATGACGTTATCTGAATCGCCTGAAGGGCTGATCACCAGACCATGCGTGTGGAAATTTGTCGGCTGGTCGCCCAGCTCATTTTTCAGACGAATACGCAGCGTATCACCCGGGTTCACTTGCAGTGTCGGAGCCAGTGCCCCATCACCAGAAAGACTCCCATCGGATGCACGACCATTGACGATTGTCCATGCATAGGTCATGAATCCATCAACATAAGTCGGCACACCTGGTGAAAAAGCATCGCCAGGTTGAGCAATTTCTATGATGTGAGACGAGCGATGGGCCACCATTTCAATATCAAGCAGCCCATTGACACTCTCAATCTGCAGCGGTTCAACATATGCGGATAACTGGCAGCGATCTTCAAGACGCCTGACTTCTGCAGAAATATTCCGGAATGATTTCGACAGTTCCGGCCTTCGTCGGATTGATTCAAGCCACATCATTTGTTGTGCTCTCTTTTTCTTTCTGAAAAGCCACTGTTTATCGCCGATCAGGCCACGGCAGTTTAGACAATATAACAAATATGGATAACTTTACAATCATGCCATTATGCTTAGTGAATGCGATGAGGGTTGAATGGGGTTTGACAGATCCGACCCAATGAACATAGCATATTTAAAGGGTTTGTCCAATAAATCTATGCCGCCGGGAAGCTCCACAACATGGATCAGCAAGAGCCAGCGAATCAGCCTGAATTCACAACGACCGATGTAGGTGCGGGCCGTTACATTTTCTTTGTGATGGCCTGCATGCTGGTGCTGTCGGGCATGATCTATTATTCGCTGAGAATTCCGCCACCGCCACCACCGCCGGAAGTGAAGGCCGACCCGGTGCTGGCAAGGGGATATGAAATTTACATGAGTCAGTGCCTGGCCTGTCATGGTCTTCAGGGCCGCGGGGATGGGCCGCGATCATATTCGACACCCATCAAACCCAGAAATCTGAAGGAAGAAGCGTGGAAATATGGCGATGATGAAGAGGCCATCCGGCGGATCATCAGCAAGGGCGGCCCGAATGGCGTGATGCCGGCCTTTGAGTCAACCATCAGAGGTCGTGATCTGGAAGCAATCGTGAAATATTGCCGGCAGCTGAAGACAGCGAAATAAGATTCTGGAATGATATTTATGGCTAACCTGCAAAGGTTTGCGAAATGTTATAAAGAATCAAGGCCTTTGCCGAAAAATGTCCAGTGGGCCACACGCAGGGCATCACGGTCGCCGATAGCTTTTGAAGGAACATCACTCAGCTTCACAACAGGCACACCATCGCACCTGATCAATTTGACAACCATATTCAGGGCAGGTGATCCGGGAAAGTCATTTGTCAGATTTGTGCCAATGCCGAAGCTGATTCCAATGCGGCTGGCAAACCTGGACTGAAGCTCAGCAGCTTTTTCAGGTGTCAGACCGTCGCTGAAGATAATTCGCCTGGAGGCAGGATTAATTCCAAGCTCTTCATAGGCTTTGATGACATTTTCAGCAAATGAGTCAGGGTCGCCGGAATCGTGCCGCACACCGTCGAAAAGAGGTGCGAGTGAAGCGTCGAAATCGTTAAAAAAAGCCCCTGTGCCAAATGTATCTGTCAGGGCTATGGCCAGTTTGCCGCGATAAACCCCGTGCCAGATTCGCAGGGCATGGCGATTGGCATGGCGCAGCCCTTCCAGAGCCGAAATACCCATGATCCATTCATGAGCCATCGTGCCTATGGCATTTGTCTGGTACTGGTGGGCCAGATGCACATTGCTTGTGCCCTGAAAGCCAGGCAGGTGCTTCAAGATTCTGACAACAAGATCATGCGTTTCAAAACTGCGGCGACGACGGGTTCCAAAATCACTAAACTGGCAGTCCTGCAGTATCTTACCCTTCTCCAGCAGGCGTTCTCGCTGATCGGTTTCATCAAAAGCCCATGCCGTATCGCAATACCTGAAGAAAAGTTCAGAGATCAGGGCCATCAGCGGTACTTCCCAAAGGATAGTGCGTTCCCAGTCTCCTGCAATTGTAAGTTTCAATTCGCCTGAATCAACAGACCAGATAACTTCTGCCGGATCGAAACGATAATCACCGAGAAATTGAAGATATTCATCGCCCAGCCATGACAGATTGTCACGAAGCCATTCCCGCTGATCATCGCTGAGGCCAAGCGATTGCATGGCCCTGATTTCGGCGGCAAAAGCCTTGGCAAAGTCATTATTGAATTTACCTTCAGGCCGGCGATTCACAAATTTATATTCAACGGGAACGTGCCGCCGATAGGCCAGAACAGCCTTCTGCATGGTGAATTTATAAAGGTCGTTATCAAGAATGGATTGAATGACTGGCATTTTTTGTTGTTGTTTATTGATGGCGGGGATTGTATTTCAGGGTGGTGGTGAGCAGTGCACCCCGGGCAACGACTTCGTCAAGAAACTGCCGCCGGAGGTCGCTGAATTTCACGATTGAGCCGGGAATATCAGGGACGGCTGCCGAGGCATCTTCAAAAAAAACTGATTTTCTGGCAATTGCATTTGCCCCGGGACCGAAATGATTGATGGCGTCGAGAGCCGTAAAACGCAGGCAATGCGACCCGGCCCAGCCAACCCACGCAATTTCATCGGCCTGCTGTAAACTTTGAAGAAATTTAATATTCAGGCCAGTTTCAGGGCAGCCCGGATCAACAACATCAGCCCTTATGGCAGAATAATTTTCTGTCCACGCACACTGGCCCTTGATTTGAAAATCGATCAGTTTGCCGGTTTCGGCACACCAGTCATTAAATGCAATTGCAACCGGTTCATAGAGATTGTGTCCCCAACTGCCAATCTGGCAATGAACCGGCCAGAGGCAAAGCGGCATACGGCCTGATTTTTCAAGCTCGGCCGTATAATCCAGAGCCCACTGGCCGGCTGGGATTTCAACACCATTCCATTCGGCAATTGAAGTTGAGAGATGATATTTGCCGGAAACAATATCATTATGCCAGACGATTGTAAATGGGTCAGGAACCCTGCCATCAGCCGTGCGCCAGCGCACATGATGCGAACAATCGTTATATTGATGCGAATCGAGCGAGGCATGGATGGACGAGATGCGTGAGCCAAGCCGCCTGATCATGGCTGCAACGCAGTTGGCTTCCTGCTCGGCGTTTTCTACATAAAGTGCACCACGATGTGGCAAATTACCCGCACCCGATGAACAGAAATCGTTCTGGGCATCAATGACACATAGATGAAGTTTCGGCGATTGCATTTATTTCCAGCCTGAATGAGATAAATGATGATACTTTAAAATAGCTGATCTATGTTTGATAATCAAGCCAGGTCGAATAAATAAACTGGTCTTCTTGAAATGAAATGCAAATACCTCCGCCCGGCGATTGTTGCAGCCGGGTGAGAGGATTTTAAATCAAGTTTACCGTGGTTTTTCATCAGTCAGGGGGGCGGGGGCGGGCATGGTCGCGGTGAAATAGCCGCTTCGGCAGATCCCGGGCCAGTTTTGGATGATCCTGGTTTTGGCTTTTCTTCAGATGATGGCCTTTGGCCTGCGATTTTACCGCCAGGTGGGCCATGGTGATCGGACCTGTGTCAGGGGCTGAGAGCTGATTCAGCACCATGGCTGAAAGACCGACCCTGCGCGCTTGTTCCCGGCTTTTCTCATACATCTGTCGAGCCACATTCACCATGAAGTCGGGGTCGTTCAACCGGGTCAGCAATTCCGGCGACTGCCTCTCGGAATCGCTCAGACTATTGACATAATCTTCGTATATCTGCTGAATCCGCTTCA
>JBEITT010000172.1:0-5815 GCA_040374745.1 Planctomycetaceae bacterium
AGCGGAGAGGCACCCTGCCAGTTGGGGGCTTCCCGACGAAAACCAAATAACTGGACACACACGTAGACGCCCTGACGGATGGGTCTCGGGACGCGGGTGCAATTCCCGCCGCCTCCACTTTGTGCCCCTCGGTTACCGAGGGGCACTTGCGTTGAATCAAGGTGACACAAGGTGATGTCTCTGAACATGTTGCGAATTCGCTTGTTTGTGTAAGTTGGTGACTTTCAGGTACATTTGAAGACTCGGAATGTCCAGGAAAGCCGCTCGAATCACTGCTAATACACTGCGGATCACTGCGTATTTGCTGCAAATTTTCTGATCCCAAGTCCTGATTTTTCGTCCAGGATGGATCGACTGGGAGATTCTCGATTCCCTTGGCCTGATCATCCAACCTGATATGCGTATAACGCATCGTTGTGTTGATGTCGGAATGTCTGGCAAGTTCCCTTGCCACAACGATAGGGGTTCCGTTCCGCATCAATTCCGTGATAAACGTATGACGACCAGCCGCGTGGAAATCGGCATCCCCATCTTTGGTTCGATACGGGATTCCCGCGGATTCCAGATCTTTGCGAATCATCACATAAGCCTTACGATTCCCAAGTTTGGGAAAAATCGGCATATCTTCAGGGTAATCCTTGAGCCATTCTGATAATAGAACGGCCAGTATCGGATGCAACGGAAGTACATCCTTCTTTCTGTGCTTCGAATCCTTGGCTTCGATGGTCACAGTTGCGGTTTTCCCAGCCAGGTTGAAATGACTTGGTTTCAGACTGGCAATCTCGTTTTTGCGTAAACCAGTCATGTAGCTTAACAGGTAAAGCCTGGCTCGCTGTTCTCCATCAAAACCCTGAACGGATGACTGACTTTGACGTGCCGCGTCCACTAATCTTGAAATCTCTTCACTGGTTAAGGCCCGACGTTTCTTTCGAACATCAGTTGCGGCATTTCTGATCTCCAAATCTAAAAGCGGATTGGTTGCCAGGCGTTTGGGGACAAGCCAGCCAACAAATTCCTTCATCGATTGGATGTAATGATTTACAGTTCTCAGCCCAAGATCTTTCTGACCTTGAATCTCGAGAATGGCTTCTTCTACGTTCTCGTGATGGATCTGGTCGATCTTTTCCAGTCCACCAACGACAAAAATCGTTTTCAACCTTGTCCTCATCAGTTGAATGTGTTTGACAGTTCTGCCCTTACATTCAATAGTCCGCAGGAATTCTTCAAGATGAATGTCGATGGCCTTCCGGGCCATCTCCTTGCGATTCTGAGAATCAGGTTCAATCAGACCAGTTTTTTCCATTCTTGCCTGCTCCTCCAGCTTGAAGGCAAGACGCTCACTTTCCTGTTTGTCGGAAAATCCTTTACATTGTCTCTGTTTACCAGATGAATCAATGTACTGTATGGTCCAGACTTTGGCCTTCCTGCCGTTTCCCAAATTTCTTTTAAACACCGAAGCCATGATCAAATCCTCCTAAATATTTCACGCTTAAATTCGGTTCACGCTTGATCTTGAATTCGATTTTGATTCTTAATCCACTTATTGACTTCCTGCTTATCCCAGCGAGTTGATCTGCCAAGCCGAATGGGTGGGATGATCTTACCTGTACTGAGAAGACGCTGAAAATGCCGTTTACTGATCTTAAGCAAGGAACAGAATTCATTTGCAGTAATCAGTTCAGGCAAGTCATTGCTGGAAGACTCAGAACTTCTAAACATGGCGATCTACCTCAAACAGACTAAAGATACATAAGGTGCTTTTTTACCATGGAATTTGTTCCTACGAAGAACAACAAGTTCATGCTCCATGGTATATACGATCAAGATCTTTCTTATCTAGCGTTCGATCCTGATGGCACTGACGACAGAAATCAAAGGATCAGCCTTGATTCTATTACGATCTTTAGTCACAATAGCAACGTTAGATACTTCAGTCAAATCTAATCAAAACGACGATATCGAATTCATGCCCTTCGGTGAGCATTCACTTTTAAGGAGTTGAAAATGGCCAGGACGAGAATGAATGACCAGGAAACCCAATCAGATCACAAAAAAATCTTGGTGAAGGCATATTTGAACGAAGATGAGCATCGCCTGTTACGACATGCGGCGGCTGAGAAGGGACAAAACATTTCAGACTTTATCAAAGAAGTCATCCTGCTGGAGTCACAAAATGTGATGGATGAATTTCTGGCTCGTGCATTGGAGAAAAGGTCTCAAAGTTTGTCTGAAAGTTGATGCCGACGATTTCCGGGTCAAAATTAATCAGGTCTACGATGAATTTGTAATGAGAGATCGGTAATTTCGGGGTTTTCGATGAAGCTGGACCGAAATGGCGACTTTGCCCTTCAATAATGTGAACATTTGATTGCGAAGATCGTATTCAGGCTCTGTAAGTACTGATGATTTGTCCAACTTCAAAACCAAGCCCACGATCGTAATCGAATCGTAGGCTTGGTTGATCTGACCAGGGTCAAGGCACTGTGGAATCAGGCGATGGACTGGGTGGGTGCTGCTAGCTGCAACTTCAGGTCATCCAGAACCTGGCTGGCCTCGCGGATCGTCAACTCTTCTGGCACATAACGGTCAAACCGTTCGTTGACCAGTTGCTGTGGGTTCAGCCTCAGCCGCTTTGAGATGGCATAAATCGCCTTGAGTTGGTTGGGCGTCACACTGCCATTACGATTGGGGTCTGTACGAACCAAGGTTGCAGGACCCGGTTTTCGATTGTCATGTGATTGGCCGGAACCGTTACTTTTGATTTCTTGTTGATTGCGTAGCTGATCCTCCACCGCCTGACGGCAGGCTTGATAGGCTCCGTTGACCTTATGATGAAAGCCCTCCAGATTGTTCTCAATCAGGGCCATGTCGATTTCAAACTCAACATGGCAGGAGGCACCCAGCGACCCATAATTCGGCTGGCCTACCTTCTTCTGTAACCCGACACTGATTTTCATACCCATTGTCATGTTCCTCTCAAAAATGGATGTCTGAAGATTGTGTTACCTGACTTTTGATTTTGCCGTTCAGGCCAATCGTTTCCATGGCCTTTGCAGGTTGATAGCTCCCACCTGGTCATTTTGAAGGTCATCCCAGTCAATCATTCGGCCTCGAGTGGCTCGTGAATCTGGGTCATATTGCACACGGTAAGGATCTGCGATCGAAAAGCCCATGCGACGGACTTCCCGCATGTTTTCGCCGGTGGCCTTTGCCACAAGTCGGTTGATAGTTCGTTGATTCATGTTCTTGCTCCTCATGGTGTCTATCAATGAAAAAAGCCGCCCCGTGATGGAGCGGCCCAACTGGCAATGTGGTTAATGGTTTATTTCACCTGGCTGGAATCAGCCAGTGTGTTTCAAGCCACTGAATTTCGGCATCCAGTGCTTCCTGCCGTTTGCGGAAAGGGCCCAGTTGCGGACCATTGACGGGCGATAAATCGACCATCCAATCACCTTCCGGTGTAGGTTCAACATGGCTGCCACGCCTGATCTGCAGTTGGCCAAGCGTGTGCAATTCCAGCACATCGTTGTAAATGCATTTCATGCTGCCATCGCTCGTAATTACAATTTGCATCGCTGTAACCCTCAGGTTGGTTGACGACGCAGGATATTTCGACGTGGCCGGTCCACCATCAGCTGATCCAGACGGGCCTGAATCACCGACATCTGGCTTGAGGTATGCTGACGCAGCCAATGCTGGTTGCGGAGCTGCTGCGGTTCAACACCCTGAATCACACTTCGAGCATTCTGCACCAGTTCGTCAAGCTGGTCGTTGCTCCTGATATTCAGCCTCCGGAACCGCTCAAAAAAGTCAGTCAGGTTGGTAACCACCGTATCCCGAAAGATCCGGGGTTTGCCGTCCTCTTCACTAGTCAGTCGTTCCGTCAGATGGTCAATGAGCCTCGATAATTCTTCCATAAAAGCCTGTTCAGCAAGCCCA
This sequence comes from Planctomycetaceae bacterium, assembly GCA_040374745.1. Classification (GTDB taxonomy): domain Bacteria; phylum Planctomycetota; class Planctomycetia; order Isosphaerales; family Isosphaeraceae; genus QWQI01. The sequence continues at coordinate 3,940 of JBEITT010000172.1, forward strand.
ACCGCCTCATCAAACCGGGCCTGAACCCGCTGACATTCCTGACGGTAAAGCTCAGGACTCAACTGCCGTAAATATGCCGGTGGCTCCACAGATGGGTAATCATGCTGAATGGCAAACAGGCCACTGAGCGAATCAGGGTAATCCGCTGGGTTAAACAGCAACCCAAGCCGATCCTGTGCCGCTTGCCTTAACTCGTCATAACAACCCTCAAGATCTCTGACGGCCCCTTCAAGTTCACGGGCAAAGCCGTGCATCTGCTGGTCAAAATCTTCCACATGATCCTGACGGATCAGCCGAATGACCGGTTCAGGATACGGTAGCGAGTTTTCTTTCCAGTAAGTGACAGCCCGGCTACGGATGGCAGTGACAGCCTTGAAAGCAGGGTGGCCTGTATCAAGCAGTTTTTTACCGGCCGATACGAACCGGGTTTCGGCTCCAAAGGTATTGGCTGCCTGATCTTTTTGACTCGTGTTTAACGACTTGTGCACGCCCAGCCAGTTGAAGCTCAGGCGTGCTGCGGTCATGGTCTGGCGTAGTTGTTCGCTGGGCGAAGTGGTCGAAGGGTTATTATTTGAAGAACTGGTCATTGTCGTCATCTCATGATGCTCCTGATAGAAAGGCAAATCAGGCGAGGCCCTTGCGGACCATCACCTGACCAGTTGTGGTTTCAAAGAAGTTGGAATTCAAACAGAATCAATTCACTGACGGTTCACGACTAACATTGCATCGTGACGTGCTGGATCTGGAATGGCCTTTGGACTGGTACACGCCCGGCTGATTGGCAGAGAGGCACCGACCATGGGCCCAGCTCCGGAGTTTCTCAATCGACTCAGCTGAAGTTACCGCAACGGGTACGACATTCTCAGACGCCTGTACAAGCGACAGACTCAAAAGTCTGGCAAGCCGACAGCAGGATTTGATTTCAGCACCGGTCCAGTGGTTATCGGTGGGTTGAGGTTCTGTTGGGTCAATCTGGTAAAGCGTGCGGTAAATTGACCAGATGGCATCTTTTTCAGATCTGTCAGGAAGATCCAAAAAGAAGACCCCGTCAAACCGTTCGCTCCGGCTAAACTCAGTGGGTAATCGCGACACATCATTAGCCGTACAAACAACAAAGACATCGGAAGTGTGATCATTAAGCCAGCTCAGGAACGTTCCGAACATGCGGGAAGCAACGCCCGAATCGCCCTGACTGCCCAGCCCTGAAAAGGCTTTCTCCACTTCGTCGATCATCAGAATACAAGGTGCCATAGCCTCAGCCAGTCGCAGAGCCTGCCTTGTCCGCTCTTCTGATTGACCGACCAGTGAACCCATCAGGCTACCCACATCCATATGCAACACCGGTCGGCCCACTTCTTTACCGAGAGCCTTGCAGAACTGCGATTTACCACAGCCCGGTGGTGATAGTAACAACACGCCACGGGCCAACCGGGTTGAGTCTGGTTCTGACTGAACTGCCAGTGCCTGTTTGCAAAAGGCTTTCAGCGACGTTAAGCCACCAAGGCTGTTGAAATCATCCTGACCACGGTAAAGCGATATTAAACCGCTTTTTTTGAGCATCTGCGACTTCATCTCCCAGACAGTCTCAGGCTGGATCTTGCCGGATCGAACCAACGACAGGCTAAAAGCGTTTTCGGCTTCCATACGTGTCAGGCCCGATGAAGCGTCCAGCAATTTTTGCAGATCGTGCCCGTCTGGTAATTCTCCGGATTCCGTCGCCACACCTCGGGCAATTTCGAGTAGCTCCTGTGGGTTAGGTAACGGGTGGGGTAAGACGACAAAGAGCTTTTCCAGTTCAACGGGCAACTGGACCACAGGTGCAAGAATCACGATAATTGTGCGGTTCTGCCTGCCTGCGATGATCTGCCGGGCCAAT